>RZZW01000058.1 GCA_009929695.1 Clostridia bacterium | reverse complement strand
GCTAGATGCTTTTTTTGATAAGTATCTTTTAGGACTTTTTTATAGCTTAAATACCGATGGCTATCGTATGGATATTAAGCAGGATATGCCAGAAGTAAGCATTGGGCGTCATGGAGAGATTATCAAGTCTAAAAGTGGGCGTCACCGTTTTGTGGTGGCACGTATCGTTGGAGTTGAGAAAATGCCCGTTGTTATCTCTCATATTCACCCTTTGTGGTTAGAAAAAATAGAGGGAAGTCTGGAAGGTGAAGGGCTTGAAAAACTCAAAAAAGCGTTAAAAGAACTTTCATTGTAAAAAAGTTAAAGGAAGATTGGCGATGAAAAATTTATTTATTATCAGGTCACCGTTACAAGTTTTGAATGCGTATGAAGCGATTGAGCATTTTCAATTAAAAAATAATATTTTTTTGATTGTTCAAAATCATTTAGATAAAAATAATCAACAAATGAGAGATATGCTTGCTATGTGTGAGTATGAGGAGCTCATAGAGATGCCCCCTAGTAAGTCAAATTACTTTCGTTATGTTGCATTAACCAGGAAACTCAAAAAACATGACTATAATTTTATCTTTTTTGGAAATTTAGGAAGTTTTCAAAAATTGTTATTAGCTAATTTGGAGTATGAAAAATCGTATTTATTTGAAGATGGAACATGTACGTTTTCTTATCACATAGAACTTTCAAAGCCTCAACAACGCTTTTCTTCCAGAGATATGCGGTTTTTATTGGCAGGTCTTAGTATAAAGCGGAAAAAACCTGTTGGTTATTTTACAATTTTTGATTTAGAACAGCTTGGTTCAGAAGAGATTGTCAATCATAGTTTTAGCCATTTGAAAAATAAGATATGTAAAAATTTTAGCCACACGAATAATGTATATGTGCTAGGACAATGCCTTGTTAATGCAGGATTAACTTCGGATGAAGCTTACCTTCATTATGTAAAAGTAATAAGAGATAGTTTCTTAGGTGAAAAGATTATTTATATTCCACATCGGGGTGAGACCATTACCGATGAATTAAAAAGCTTTGAAAATGAGAATTTTAAAATATTTGAAAACACCATGCCTATTGAATTATATTTTATGAAGCAAAAAATACGACCTAAGTATGTTGTTTCGTTCTATTCGATGGCTGTTTTTACTTTAGCTAAAATATTTGATAAATCGCTCATAAAATCGTATGCTATTTGTCCTGAAGATATGAAAATGAAAAGAAAAGAGAGTGCTTTATTTGTTCAATCTTTTATTAAAAAAGCAGGACTTGAAGTAGGAACCGTTTGTTTTAGTCAATCACAGGAAGCGTCTCATGTCTAATATTTTAAAACTTATCGGTCGAGAAAAAGAGCT
>RZZW01000004.1 GCA_009929695.1 Clostridia bacterium | reverse complement strand
GCTTTTTGGTGGAAGGGGGGCCGGCGAGGTGGCGGAAAGTCTCCGATGCTGTGGCAGGTTTTCTCCGTGCAGATGGCAAACTCGCGCCGATTTATGCAAACACCATAAGCTTCTAATAGATCCGACCTCAAACTATCAATTTCCCATGGGTTTCGAGATGTTTCAGCGAAATCCATCATTCTTTCAATTTCTTTTTTTACTAAAGAAATTTCGAGTTTTATTTGTTGTGAATCGCAATATTGCAGTTCACTAATTTCACGTGGAATTGTGATAAAGTCAAATATTTCCGCAAATTCCTTACCTTTGGCTTTTCGTAGTACTCTACCTCGTCTTTGAATATACTCTTTTGGATTTGTACTACTTGCAAGTATAAAGGCTTTTTTTATAGCAGGAATATTTACACCTTCATCTAAACATTTTATAGCTGTAATAGCCTGCAGATCGCCATTTGTAAATAGTTCCTTTATTTCAGCTCGTTCTGCTTTATCTTCTTCTGAGGTGAATTTTCTCACCTTCATTTTGTGGGTTTTGTAAAGCTCTTTCGTTATTTCTTCTATTTGCTTAACTTCAGAACAATCATCAATATCCTGCCTGTCATACTTTGTAGCGCCACAATAAACTAACATATGCCTTTCCTCTTTGAATGGTGTTATTGCCGCAAGAAGAGCTTGTACTTTGTTATGCGCACCTGCTACAATTCGTGCACGTTGCAATAACAATAATTCAACAGTTGGGTTATTCCTGCAGTTTTCTTCGCTTGCTCCGCCGCATTTAATAATCTTAAGAGTTATATTTTGGTACTCTTCTAATTCTTTATCTGTTAATGTAACTAAAACAGGATGATAATAATAGGGTGTCAAAAAATGGTTTTGTATTGCATCTGCTAATGTAAATGATTTGCAGATATCTCCAAAAAAGCTATAGAGCTCTTTAGTCCCTTCCGGATCACGAAATCTTTCTATTGTTGCTGATAATGCCAATCTAAATTTTGCATTATTGGGTAAAAGCTTAGAAAGATTTTTTGAGCCAAAATTGTGAGCTTCATCTACCACAAAACAATAGTCCTTTTTGATTTTTTTTAAATGCTTTTGAAAATCGTCAGTAGAAAATGTAGCATTAGTAGCTATAACACAAAAATTATTTATTACGCCAGAGTTATAGGCGTTAACGGCATCCCCAAAATACTCTTTCCATTTCGGAGCATAGTTAGAATAACAAATAATTGGCTTCACTCCAAAATCTTCAATATCCTCCACCCATTGCTCAACAAGATGCTGATATGGCGCAATAATCACAACACATAATTGTTCTTTTAGGAGTTCAGATAGGCGGCATAATCCGTATAATGCTGTATATGTTTTTCCAGAGCCTGTTGCCATATCAAATATTCCATTGAAGTTATTGCTGCCCCAGTTGTTCACGGCATCTTTTTGATAATCGTAAAATTCTATATCTTGTGGTGCTTGAAAAAAGGTTGAATTGATTACCGTATTTCTTGAATGCTGATTTTCATCATGGTCTATATCTGTATCTATTACACTATCCTTTTTATATTTCTGCAGTTTATCTTTTGCAACTTTTGGAAAGTCAATTGTTTTAATATGAGGTTCACAATTACCCCAAATAGAAGCGAATGCACTTTCCTTGGTCAACACTCTTTCTTTATCGTGAGTCCAAGAACAAAAAACATCGATGGACTCATAGTTATGAGAAAAGGCATTTTTACTCTCATTCATTGAACCGGTAAAAGCTATCATATTATCTTCAGTATCAGTCATAAGCCCCATTTTTTCATGAAACATACCGACACTATTTTCTTCTTCTAAAAATGCAATTTTTATATCAAGCTGCCCATTGGCAATTAAGTTTGCTAATAGGTTAAGCCTTCTTTCTTCGTATATATTTTTAGGCTGTTCAAATGAGCGTTCAATACAGTTTTCAATAATTTCTTTTCTTTTTTCAAAGCCTTTCTCTATAGCTTCAATATCTTCCTCGCTCAATTTCGGAGATGCAACCAATTGGATTTTACCACCGTTTTTTATAAGTCCTGATATTCCCTTTGAGATTTCGATAAGAGCAGATGACGAAAAAAAGCCAACTGCTCGTTTGTATATAGTCGCTTCATTCAACAAAGGAGTGTAAAAATCATTGACCATATCATCAATAAGGGAGCGATATTCAGTTTTAATGGATATGTCTAAAAAGCTCAAGATTGTACCCCTCCTTTATTTTTTGTAGTTTCCGAGTGTAGGAAATGACTTTCCATTTATAAATGCATAGTATTTTCTCAAAGAGTTAGATAAGTTTCCATTTGTATCTTTCATTTCAGCTTTTATACGAACGAGAGTTTCATACATTGTATCATCATTAGAAACTATTCGGTCAAGCGAAGTATCAAAGTGTCGTTCAATCATTCGTGCTTTATTAATTCTTGAACGAATAGCCTTCACTTTGCTCTTAATATTATCGTCTTGCAGTAAATAATCTTCAAACTCTTGATCTCTCATAGCATTTTCTCCTAACTATTTTCACAAATATACTCTAACGCATCGTCTAATTTTTCAAAGTCCTTATTGGTGTTAAAATAGCCCACACTAAACCTAACAGTACCAGCAGGAAATGTACCTAAAAACTTATGTGCTGTGGGAGCACAGTGTAATCCTGTTCGTACTTCAATACCTTGTTCACTAAGTATTTGTCCGATATTGTCACTGCTATATCCATCAAATACGCAGGAGACAACACCAACTGTCTGAACATCATCTGCAGGCAATATCACTTTTATATTCTCATACTTTTTTAAAATAGTTAAGAGCTTGTTATGGTTGTCTTGCTCTTTTGCATAAATATTAGAAATTCCTATCTCTTTATTCCATTCAAGTGCAGCATACAAACCGGCAATGCCTAAGATGTTTTGGCTACCAATTTCGTAGCGCTCAGGAATTGTGCTTGGAACATCTGGATTTGCAGAGTCAATACCTGTGCCACCAAATATCAACGGTTCCAACACGATATCACCATTGCAGATAAATCCTGCAATTCCAAATGTGGCATATAATGTTTTATGCCCGGCAAAAACTACAAAATCGTATATTGCGCCACTAAGGTCTATATCAATCAATCCTGCAGTTTGACACATATCGATTACATTTATAGCTCCGTAACTATGTGACATAGTGCATAACTCTTGTATGGGTGCAACAACACCACAAACATTGCTTGCATGACTCACTATTACTAAATTAGGCGGAACTTCTGAAAATTGATATTTTATTTTTTCAACATCATATCTAAGCGTGCCTTCCTCAACTGCTAAAGTGACAACATTAACCTTATATATTCCTTGTAAGTAGTGAAGGGTCCTGATTACTGCATTATGCTCAAATGGAGAGACATACACAGTATAATTATCTGTTAGTGGAAGTCCTCTCAATATGATGTTTATTGCTTCTGTTGCTGAGGGGGTAAATACCACTCTTTTATTTTTGGCATGGAATAAATCAAGAAGCATTTCTCTTGTTGCTGAAGTTAATTTAGTTGCAGAATTTATCTGTCCACGACCTGAGTTCACACCGGATTGCCTATAAAATTTATCTGTAAACTCATATACTTTCTCAGGCTTGGGATATGTTGTTGCTGCATTATTGAAGTATGCAATTTGGCTCATATTATCACCCCTTGTTTAACACATTTTTTCTATAAATTCCATTAAAATCTGTCTTTTTTCTTGCTCTGTGATTGATGTTCCCATCTCATCAAGTGCATTAGCAATTTCGTTATATAAAAGCTGTCCTCTTTTACTGTACTCGGTTTTCTCAAAAGTACGGACGACATCTTGCCCATCTGATCCAACAAACGAAATCATATATCCATTAACCTTTTGAGTGTTGCTTTTTTCAGCGGATTGAATCCGATCATGGTTTACAATGCTTTTCTTCATTCCTTCTAAATTAGACATAAAAGTGCTAATTGTTTCGCTCGTCCAGTCATCCACTCTAAGATTTGTTACAGCTTTTGCAACCCTCTCAACAAATGTTTTTTCGTCATTTCCTATATTAGTCATAAGTTGCAAAATAATATGTTCATTGTCAGGAAATAAATAATTTAATGTAGTTGGTTTAAGCTGTTCAACAAAATCCTTTACAACTGATGGAAGTGTAGCACCAGTGGTGTTTGCTTTTTTAAAAATAGATTTTATATCAGCAGACAGATGCTTAATCAAACCATTTTTAGCATTGTCGAAGGTGCTTTTTGTTGCCTTAATATTGTCAATGATTCCAAGGCTAAATTCTTTGTATCCATAAATATCAAATATCTTCCCGAACAAATATTCACGTGCATTGATGTTCCCTTGCTTGAGACTATTCATAAATTTAATTTGATACTTTGGCAGGTCTACAGGCTCATTATCATTGCCTTTATATACTTTCTTCATTTCCTTGGCATACTTAGGTAGGCTCATATACCATCTCGACATTGCCGAAATAATATATGTAAATGTTCCATAATCTTTTTCCTTTTGAATTACATAATCAGAAAACAATTCTTCTAATGATGCAATATATGCGGCTTTCTCATCATTCCAATCTTCTCTGTAAAGGGTAAAATCATTTGGATTTTCATTTATACTATTTAAGAGGTCAGCTGTTATTCTCAGTTCCTCGCCCTTACTTTTTACGACTGTATTTTTCTTGTAAGAATGAAGCACTGTCGCAATATAAATTGGTATAACACCTTTTTTTAGCCCATAGCCATGACAAGGTAAAGTTGTATCCCCGTTAAAAGGATTACCAAAACCGACCTGTGGTTCTGTAAGTATCTTATATAGTTCTCCGAAGCTTCTCCCTTGATTACCTGCCCCATCAAAGAAGGCTTTGATAACACGCAATACTAAACTCATATTTCTGTCTTTTGGATTAAGATTAAGTTCAGCATAGTCTGCTTTGTTCTGAAGGATTCCCATTTGAATCAAGGAACTTCTCATAAATGATACTTCTTGTCCACTTCCCGTAAGTCCTAAATTTGAACTCAATTCATTTTCTAACAACCCTATAAGAATCTTATTCCTGCTGTTAATTGCAACAGTAGGTAAAATATCTTTGTTTAAAGATTCATTGTTTATAACAGGCGTAAATGCATAGATAGCTGTACAGATTTGTGAAAGCTTTGCAGAGATTTGAGCACGTCTTTTAAACGGTTGTCTTTGACTATTCCAATAGTACACTGCCAAACCAAGCTCCGGTTTTGTAAACCCATTAATATATTTACTAATAACTTCTTCTAAATCTTCAATATAAATATCATACTCATCTGCAAGTAACTCGTCATCGACAACATTGTTTTTCAAAAGCTTTACTGCATTGTACTCAAATGCAATTTTTTCAATATCAGCAAAATGCTCAGGTACCGCAAACAATATGCGGTCATGGTTACATTCACCGCATTTTAATCTTTTCGTTATATTATCTAAATCCTCATTGCTTGATGGAATTATTGCATATACAACTCCATCAGCCACTAAATCTTCTATTTTCTTATTCCAGTTCTCAACAGCAAAAAACTCAATGCTATCAATAAAAGTGAAATCAAAATAGCGAGTTATTTCCATTTCATCATTATAGGCAGTAGGGTACATAAAGCTGTCAAAAGATGCATCATTGAGAATATTTTTAACACTTACGATATGCTTTGTTTTATTTATTACATCAGTTATCTCTGCACCTATATCAACACCGGAGCTTTCCTTAAGTTTTAAAAATCCATTACTTCTTTTCAAATAAACTATGCAGTCTTTTTCAATTAAATCAGATAGTGCTTCCTCAATTACATCTATGCTTGATACAATATTTTTGAATATATCAATAAGCACATCCTTTGTAGGCGGCATTTTTTCAAACTGCTCCACAATATAAATTAGGGATATGGTTTTTACAATTTTAGTTGCCAAAGATTCAGTATTAATTTTTTGAAGCACTTTATATGTTGTTTCGTATATCTTGTGGATTTCACTTGTGTATGGCTCTTTTCTTAGCAATGGTTCAAAATAGTCATATACTAAATCAGGTGTAAGCATGGGAAATTCACCCTTTGCATTTTCTAAAAATGCAGTTAGGGTGTAGTTGTTGTCTGCTGATAAAAATGTAAATAGAGTTCTTTCGTTTTGTGCTACTTTTTCAGATAGCCTTGGGAGAATAAAGGTTGAAATTGGATGTAGAGGATAACATCCCTGAATAGCTATTTCAGAAATATCAGGAGTGTTTTTATCAAGGATACCATTTATGGTAAATCTCTGTGTTAAATCCTCAAATCGCTTTCCGTTATCAATCACATATTTTTCCCAAAAGCTTGGTTCTTTTTTAATTACCGCAGATATAATTTCATACATTTGCGAAAAGTTATTGTGTAGATGTATATGCTTAAATCTACCAGATACACCTTTCCAACCATCCACTTTCTCTTTAGGTAAATTATTATCAATATAGTTTGCAATATCTTTGTGCGAAATAAGCATTAGATGCATCTGCTTTTCCTTGCTGCGCTCGCATTTTTCTGCAAAATCCTGTAAAAGCTTTATATCACTAATGGTGGCATTCGACATACTCGATTCAAGATATTTGCTAAACTCATCATAAACGATGTAGACACCACTATATCCTTTGTCCTTTAATTTATCGACTACTTTTTCATAAAGTTCCACAACATCAAAGCCAACAAAGGGATTAAACTCACCGCCCGATGTTAGTAGGGGATATAGCTTTTCAAATTTTTCATAGGATGGCACATCATACTGCTTAAGCGAAATCACAAAATCATCTATCGAAACATTTAGCTCGTTTACAAGCTTTTGGTATGTATCAGGATATTCATTTTTCCAACGCTCAATAGTGGTCACAGCAGCCTTAAAGTTGGTTTCCGGCATTAAATCAGATAAATTTTGATCGCTAAGAGCGGACTGCAATGCACTTAAAAAAGACTGTGTTATACTTGTGCTGCTTCCACTAATGATAATTGGAAGAATCTTTTTATCGCTTTCGATGTACTCAGTAATGAAGCTACATAGCTTTGGATTTTGAGCTTCTATTTTATTGAGCAGATTACTAAATACGTTAATATCTTTTTTAAACAACAGAGACATTAACATTAAAATAATATGAGATTTACCTCTACCATAAGCACCTACAAGCATTCTTGCTCTACCTCTATCAGGTATACTGGTGCTTAACATAATATCTTCAATAACATCAATCGCTGAGCTTGTCGGAATGAAATTCCTAATTTTATCGTCATTGTGTAGGTCGTAGGCTATATTAACCGAAGTTTGGAAGCCTTTCTCTACCCATATCTTATTTTCGAACATGGTTTTTCCCCCATCTAATAGAGTTGTATTACTGATTGATTGCATTATAGTACTCAATCGCACACCCTATAAAATCAATTTCTCTTTCGATATTTACAACATCAAGACCTGCCGTACGAATTACCTTTAAGTATCCTAATAACTCTAACTTGCTCAATAAACTGGTAAGAGCTATTACATCAAGATTAAAAAGTTTTCCAATGTTGCATGGGTCACTTTGAAGTGACGATATTTTAATTTGCTTGTTACCATTTGCTTGGTCTACGATAATTGCCAAGGCTATGAGAGGATGTATGGTATCTATTTTTGGAGTGCTTTTCCGATAGATTTTTGATTTTTTGTTGACAAAGTCAATTAATGACAATTCACCTAAGGGACAATCAATGTTACTTTCGGGGTGAACTTTGCCAGGATTGGATTTGACTCTTGGAACATAGGTATTAATTATGCAGTTAAAATCATCTTCTAAGGAGCGTTCAGACACCTCATTTTCATTGATCAAGATGTAAGAATTAAGTTGCTTAACAAAATCCTCTTTTGTAAACTCTTTGCGGTTAAACTCATTAAAAAAATAGTACCACGCAGTAGCATCCTCTTTGTTAGATGCCAGCTTGTATTGTAATAGCCAAAGGGTGCCCATTTCTTCGATATATTTGTCATTCTCGTATATGATATCTCCCAAAGGAGTAAGTTGCTGATAACGTTTGCCTGAGTTGGGTTCTTCTGTAAGACCTACAACCTGTAGCCAGTATCTCAGAGACTTAACCATGTTTGAACCAATACCTAAAATATCCATAGGATTCCCATTGTTACCCATGAACACTGTGCTATCAGCAACAACATTTTTCATTCCTTTATATAACCAACCTTTTCGTATAAAAAAGGTTTCGTGTCCTCTGAATTTCATTTTTTCCATGCTGATCCTCTTTCTGATTAGATGAAAGCGATGCGCCACAAACACTTATTCCTTTGTTTTTAAGTATCTGTCCATCATGCAACCACCATCAAGATATTTTGCGGTTACGCACATTTTGCATCGCCTGCACTTATTTTCGTTAATTCTATATTCATCGCCAATAATAGAAATTGCTCCAAACTTGCATAGAGATTCACATTTTAAGCATTTCCTGCAAGCGTTAAATTTTCTTACCTGATATCCTATCATTCGCTGTAAGTCATCGTGCTTAGCGACATTCATTGTTTTAATTTTCACTGAAAACTCGTACCCATCTTGATTAAATGGCTGTATTGATATAATTGGCACCATTGTTTTAATATCCAGTACTACAGTTTCGCTAATGAGTTTTCTACCAAGTTCCTTTGAAACTTTGCCAAATGGGGTTAGCATTCCTAAAAAGATATCATCTACGGGACGATTCAAACGGTATATCTTGGCATTATCTTCAGCGGTGCAATTAGTAAATCTAATTTTTACATCTTCTGCAGCAGATAAACCGTTTCCGCCTTGACGAGCTTTCCATTTACCTGTATCGACATAGACCTCGGGATCTGGTTTTCCTACCTTAATGGCAAAGTCTATGAGAAATTTTCTCCATTTCATTGCTTGCTCCGGCATATAGATGCTGGATAGAAACTGAGCACGTTCGTTGTTATTAGGGCAACACCAACAGCCTACTCGATCATATCCCAAACGATATGCATCGTTAAAATCTATTTTTTCGCCTAAAATATAAAGCCAAATATCTATGTCTTGCCATAGAAAAATAGGTGAAGCTACTTTTTGTTTTTGTATTTTCACAGATTCTGCATTATCTTCGACTCTGTTGTATTTACTTCGGCTTACCGATTCACATTTTCTAATTCCATAAAAAGAAAGTATATCTTTGTCACGATATAAGTTGTTTAGTACCCGGGTTATTGGTCCCGTTTTAAACATTGAACAACACCAACGAAGCATACGAGCGGGCGGCCCAATTTCTTCACACATTGTATAAAAATCTTGCTCTCGATTTTTGGCAATCTTAAAAATTGCCTTGGGATTATTTTCTCTAAATCTTTTTGAATATTCCATTGTTGTGGGAAACTCCAATGTGGTATCACCAAAGATATGTACAATGCTCGGATTGCTTAATGCTCTAACTGTTAGGTCTGCTGTAACTGTAGAGTCCTTACCACCAGAAAAAGAAATGACGATATTTTCTTCTTGATAATCTTGAGCGGTATCTCTAATAAAATCTGTTGCTTCATCAAACAAGTAATTAAGACGTTCTTTATTCGCTAAAACAAATCTATCTATTGTCTGATTAAATACATCGTAATTGTTTTTATCCTTATTGGCATTCAGTTCTTTTGTAATATACTCAGGCGTGTACTTTTTATATGCACTACCTGTGAGAGCCTTTGGTTTTCCATCTATGTAGTATCGATTATTTGATGCCCAAACTGTTTTGTCAGCAAATGCGAATGGCTTGGCTAATAAAATCTCAACTAATAACCGCTCCTCTGGAAACACTGGTCGAAGATCTGCACACATATACTTTGTTTCTTTACCACATATAGGGCAGATATTTTTATCGATCCTATCTGATGGTTTTATAATTGGTGTTTTGCAATCTTGGCACCAATATACCAGTACAGGAATATCTTGCTCGGTAGGAGTGCCACAAAGCTCACATATACCACTATTCGTTTCTCTATTGCATTTTTTACACCACATACAGTAGCACCTCCTATTTGGATTTTTTGTTATTCTTCATAATACTCAAGTATTTTACTTACATCGCAATCAAATAATTTGCATAGCTTATTCAAAGTAGAATAATCAATGCGTTCCATCCTGTCGTGGTAAAGATTTGACACAGTTGCTCTTGAAAGGCCTGTCTTTTCGTGAACATCTTGCATCTTATATTTTCGTTCTCCCATAAGAATTGATAGGTTGCATTTTATAGCCATTTAAAAATCGCCTCCGTTATATAATAACTCAATATATATTATATCAGAAGCACAGTAAAAAGTAAATAGATATGATTACATTTTAATCTCATATCTATTTATAGATTAAGCTATATTATTACTTCTTTCTCTGTGATAAATATTCTTAGAGTGTTTCCTTCTGGGTAGTCCACTATGAACGGACACTGAGTTCATCAAATAGCAAAACTACCCCCTTGGCGGAAAGATTGTATTTTTTCAGAATTACTCACTTGATAAAATAACGATTTGAGGTGTGGCTGCCATTCTCACGAAATCGACTCTCTTTAGTAAGAAAGCCGTAACGGATTAAATCCGCCACGGCTCTTTTAACTGTACTGACTGACAGCGAGGTGTCTTTTGCTATGGTTTTGACTGCGGGCCAACACTCGCCGTCTTTGTTACTCCTGTCCTTAAGGTACATATACACCGTCTTTGCCCTGGAGGGCAGTTCTTCTTTATATAGATTTCCAAAAAAACTCATACGTTAATTCCTTTCTTCGCTACTCATTTTTTGATTGACTTTGTCTGCTGAATAACTGCTACCTTTGCCTCTTTGTGCTTTCTTGTCTTGCTGTGTGGCTGGACTGTGAACCATGCTATCATTAGATTTTCTGCTTTCAGTAGCAGGTGGCGTTTGGGAATAGGACTTGCTGTTGCCAAAGGCTTCGATGATATTTTGTTCTAACTCAGTTTTATCAGCATAATGTACTTTACGATTGGCTCGCTGCTCTATTTCATAGGTTTTGTCAAATGTGATACCCCAGTCGAGGAACAATCGCAGCCTCGTCTGCATGGGATGTGTGCCTGTTTTCATCACAACAAAGCTGCCTTTTTTCAGCGACTTCAGTTCATCAGATGTAAGCAGTGGTCGTTCCATCATTTGCAAAGACTGTGACGGATCGTTCTTTCCTCGGCTGATGCTGCCACTCATAACGGTTCTTGTACCAAGGGCTTTTGATAATGTTTCTGCAGTTTCGGAGTTCGGTGCAAAGCCACCAAAGATAGTGAGCTGGCAGTTATCGGTTATGATTTCGGAGCCTTCTTTTCCATAGTTTTTGTCAAGCTGGGCAAAGGACTGAATGATTGGTACAACGGAAATTCTTCTTGATCTGCCTGCGGATAGCATCATTTCAAAGCTGTCGATTTTCGGTATTGTGCCAATCTCATCGGCATAGATGACAACTCGGTTGGGTAGCTTTCCACCATGCTCATCTGCTACGGCAAGCATTTCACGATAGAACTGTTGGAGGAATAGGCTGACCATAAAATATTTTGTGTTATCTTCTTCGGGGAGTATTAAAAAGATAGCCGACTTCTCGGCGCAGAACTTTTCTGCATCAATGGCTGTATGAAAACACAGAATCTGTTCCATCTCTGTATCAAGAAATGCGTTGAGCCGGGACAGCACGGTGGAGAGAACCGATGCCATAGCTGCCTCACTTGAATTGAGTGCTGCACCCGCAAACCATCTGGCTTTATGGGTGGAAGGCAACAATTCCATCAGCTCTTGAAACTGACTTTTACCTTTGGCTTTACCCTGTGCAGTAAGGTCTTGCACCATTTTAAACACCGAAACTATATGGCGTCTATCAACCATTTGTCCATCAATTTCAGTAGGCGGCATAAACTCTGCGAGTAACAAAATAACAGCCGAGAGCAATCCCTCTGCTGAGTCATAGAAGAACGCATTTTGTCCCATAGAGGAATTATCTCCATCGGTACAGATAATGGTTTTTGCAATAATCTTGGCATACTTTTCTGCTTTAGCTTTAGCCATAAGGTTGGTGTTATCGGCACGATAGATGTCCATATACTTATTGACGAGATGAAGAAGATTGTTTCCGTCACTCTTGGTGGGGTTACGCAAGTCTATAACAGCTATGTTGTAGCCATAGTATTCCTTGGCGATTGCTCCGTAGTTTCGAGCCAAATCTCCCTTTGTATCGGTTGTTATGAATGACATTCCACTGGCACAAGCGTATTCTAAGTTAGGGTACAAGAAGAATGCAGTTTTACCAACACCGGCGGCACCGATCATAAGACAGTGAACATCGCCTTTGTCCACCAATCCTACCACATCATTGTTACCTTTGATTCTATCCACCAGTGACTTTGAGGCAGAGCCGACCACCAAGCCTTGCTCGGTGGGAAGGTTTTTGCCCTTTCGCCAATGCTTCACATCGTATTTTATGAGCTGGTACACTTTTTTGATTTCCTTGCCAGTGAGAAACCTTGCAACACCATGCTGTCCATCACCAACAGTTTTGGATTTAATTCCGTTTAGGGTATAGAAATGGGCAATCATGGAAAGACCGCCTATGACGATGAACATGACAAATGCAAGGGTAATTAAAATGCTAATAGGTTCGTTCATGTGAGGACTCCTTTCTTTTTATAGATTTTGATGGTATACTTTTCTTGAGGTGGTGTAGTTGGGAAACAGTAACAAGATCTGTCCGAACTGTGGTAGGAAAATGAAACAACAATTTATCGGATTTCAGCATTGTAACTGTGGTATCAGTTGGAAAAAGGATATCGGATATTTTGAACGCACAAGCGATATGGTGTTTGCCTTACAAAGAAAAACCGTAGGTAAAAAAACAAAACAGATGCCTGTCATTATTTATAAAACAAAAACAGATAAGGCTTAGAGGGATAGCAAGTGATTTGCTATCCCTCTAAGTTTACGCCATCTTCGGCTCCATTTCCTGTTTAGGCTCACGCACCAGTGCTTGCAAATCCTCGTTAAAATCCTTGAGGACTGGGAGCAGTCTTGTGGCCGCAATTTCTCTTTCTGTAAGTAGCTTTTCAAACTTTTCTGCGGTCTTATTTCCTGCAATATCATTATCAAGGCAGAGGACAACGGTTTTTAGATTTTCATTGTTATCAAGCTGTTTCATCATTGCTTGCTCCGACAAACCACAGAGAGCCACATAACTGTGACTTTGCCAGTCGGTGTGCTTATATATCGTAATAGATTTCTCTGTCTGATTCTTTCCATCGTGATGCCTGTTCCTCGAATGGGATTACTGCAATTAATTTAATGATTTTTGGATTACTCATTTTAATCACTCGTTTTCGCTTTGCTACAATATCCGCACACAGTAAGTCGAAACCATAGCAAGCTCCGAAATAAAATGTGTCAATACCATTTTCTATTGCTTTGTCGATTTCCACCCATAGTTTTAATTTTAGTTTTTCCATTCCATCTTCTGTTTTTGGTAGCTTTTCACTGCGATGACCGGTGAAACAGAGTGATTGTTCTTTTGTTTGCATATTATCTCTCCTTTCTATGGACACTAACTATACCATTACCTAATGCAATAGTCTATATGTTTAAGTAAGTTATTTAGTAATATCTTACTATACCGTTAGAAAGGTGTGGTGATATGAAGCTAAAGGTTTTAGAAATCCTTGAGCATAAGGGCAAAACTAAGTATTGGTTATATAAGCAGATGGGAATGAGCTACCAGAATTTTAGTCGAATGGTAAACAACGAAACCAAATCCATAAAATTTGATAATCTTGAAGCTCTGTGCCAAATCTTAGAATGTACCCCAAATGACATTTTCGAGTGTCCAGAACTCAATCGGTAAAAAGGAGTCTGTTTCGACAGGCTCCTTTTTACTGCTTCACAGTCATAATCTCATCGCCGTATCTCGCAATTAAAAAAGACTGTATAATGGTTTTAAAAGCAACCTCACCAATCAGATTTTTGTCGGCAAGCTCATTTTCCTCGATGTGCAGCTTACCGCTTGCAATGGTTTTAGCTGCTTGGAACAACGCATAACAGGTTGTGTTAATGCCGGTGAGAGGGATTTCCGATAGTGCAATTTTGTTTGAATAGATGTGATCCTTGGCTCTATCCCAAAGCTGTTCATTCGCTGTCAGCAAATACAGCAGTGCAAGGTTCTGTTTCTTTGTGCTTTGCAAAAGGGCGCTACCTTGTGCAAGACACAAATATCTATCCTTGTGATAGGAGGACATGAACCATTCACCGGTGAAGCTGCGAGACAAACCTCGGAGTCGTTTCTTAAAAAAGAAGTTATCTGAGTCCCAAAAGCTATCCTTGATAAAATCGGCATATCCGATATGACCAAAATCTGCTCTCTCCAAAAGATAGGGGCAATGTGCCCTTCGGCAACCGCCCTTGCTGTATTCACTGCAATAGATACACCTCTTGAATTCTTCCTTTTCGTCAATTGTTTTCTGTCCCATTATAATCATCCCTTTCGTTCTCGGTAAAAAATTAGGAACAGACATCATCATCTGCTCTGATTCCTGCAAGCTTGTTCCATGCATAAAATAGCGTGACATTGTTCTCAATCCTTTCGGTTTTTAGTAGAAATTAAAAAAGACCAAGTCTTGGATTTCTCCATAGACTTGGCCTTAATTTGAAGTGGCGCCCTTTTTGAAATTACCTATTAAATCCTTTAATTAAAAAGGGCGCTACCTGTATATTCGAGTGAAGTGGCTGTACTTTAGGTCATATTCATAGATTTAATTCCTTTCTTCTAAAACGCAAAAAAGGCTCTGATTTCTTATCTGTGAAATCAGAGCCTTACTTACATTTTATTTGGTTGTAATGAGTGGCGCCCTTTTTTTAAGGGTCGCTCAAAGTGGCTTAAACACTGGGTTTGTAGCGATGTGTAAAAAGGGAGCTACTTTTTGTTTTTCCACTATGTACTTTGTTTTTAGAGCTTATTATGTTCAAAACCGTGATAGTTCGAATACACTGACACCCGAAAATTGAGGTTTTCACATCCACGAAAATGACTTGTAAAAAAACGCTTATTTTTTGAGAAAAAAGGCTTATAAATGGCAATGTCATCGGCATTTCTGCCGATGACATCTTCTACTACCATTCTTTATGGTGGAGATGACGGGAGTTGAACCCGTGTCCGAAAAAAGGGCCGCGATAGTATCTCCGGGTGCAGATTGTCTGCAACATTCCCTTTCAAGCAGGCCGACAATCCTGCCGCTTGATTGGTAGCTTCATCAGTTCATGACGGCAAACAAAGCTTGATGTCGTTCACGTTCAGTGTCTAATCGACGCCCTGACCCCACCCGGCACTAAGGTGGGCAGAACGAGCAGCCCTTAGGCTGCTACAGCTAATTTATTGTTGTTAGCTATTTGTTTTGAGACGTTTTAAGTGTGTTCCCAACACTACCCGCTGCTCTCGTTTTCCTCTCCCCGTCGAAGCCTTTACATCCCCATATATTAGAGCACTTCCCAAACCCGCTCTAGTCATTATACTGCGATTTCATCGCGCGGTCAATATCTCGTTTCGCGTCGCGCTCCGCAATGCTTGCACGCTTGTCATACGCCTTTTTGCCCTTGCAAAGTCCAAGCTCCATTTTAACCTTGCCGCCCTTGAAATAAAGCTGAAGCGGTATCAGCGCGTAGCCTTGAAGCTTTTGCTCTTGCGAAAGATGGCGTATCTCGCTTTTGTGCACAAGCAAACGGCGCTTGCGCACAGGGTCGCGGTTAAAAATGTTTCCTTTTTCGTATGGGCTGATGTGCATTCCGAGCACGTATAATTCGCCGTTGTCGTTCTCAACCCATGCGTCCTTTAAGTTAACCTCACCGGCACGCAGGCTTTTTACCTCCGTGCCGATAAGCTCTAAACCAGCTTCAAGAGCCTCAATGACAAAATAGTCATGCCGCGCCTTGCGGTTTAACGATATAACTTTGTTTGCGCTTTTTTCCTTAGCCATTTTGTCAGCTCCTCTCCATTTTGTGAAATTGCGGCGAAACTTGGCGGGACATCGAGGACACCGTCCCCTACAACTCGCTTCTGTTTGCGAGCGACCTGCCAAGCGTCACCTCGTCGGCGTATTCAAGATTGCTGCCGACAGGAAGCCCATAGGCAAGGCGCGTCACCTTTATGTCGAGCGGCTTGACTAGCTTTGCTATATACATCGCCGTCGCTTCGCCCTCAACAGTCGGGTTTGTCGCCATTATTATCTCTTTAACGCTGCCGTCATTGAGCCTCGCGAGAAGCTCCTTTATGCAAAGCTGCTCCGCGCCGATGCCGTCCATTGGCGAGATAAGCCCATGCAGAACGTGATAAAGACCTTTGTAGTCCCTCGTGCGCTCAAACGCGGTAACATCGCGCGGATTTTCGACAACACATATCATGCTTTTGTCGCGCGTGTCGCCTGTGCATATGGTGCACATGTCATTTTCCGTAAAATTTTGACATACAGAGCATCTGTGGATTTTTGTATGCGCGTCCTCAATTGCCTTTGCAAAATCAAGCGCCTGACTGCGCGGCATGGCAAGCACCTGATACGCAAGGCGCGTTGCACCCTTGCGCCCAATGCCCGGCAGTCGCGCAAACTGTTCTATCAGCCGCTCAAGCGGCGCTGCGTTATAAGCCATAGGGAAGTTATCTCCTTATAAATTACAAACCGGGAATGTTAAGCCCGTTCGTCAGCGCGCCCATCTCGGCTTCGCCCGCTTCGTCAACTACGCGCACTGCTTCGTTTACGGCTGCGGCAACTAAGTCCTCAAGCATTTCAATGTCGTCCGGCTGAACAACGTCAGGGTTTATTTTCAGCTTTGTAACCTGATGAGTGCCCTTCATTGTTATCTCAACCATGCCGCCTCCGGAGGTGACGCTGTATTCTGTCTCCTCGAGCTCTGCCTGCTTTGCCTTCATGTTTTCCTGCACCTGCTGTGCCTGCTGCATAAGCTGGTTCATGTTCTGTTTGCCGTATCCCTGCGGAAGTCTTGCTTTCATAATTATTGTACTCCTTTATTTATCATTATAAACAACCTCTACGCCCGCGGCGCTTAATTTTTCAAGCGTCGAGGCGGCGGTATCACCGTTTTGCTGTGCGGCGGTCTGTGGGCGTTTGTATGGCCCAATCGCATATTTTGCGCCCGTGACCTCGCCAATAACCTGCTTTATCACTTCTACCGAAAACTTATTTGTGCGTATAAACGTGAGGAAAAACTCGCTGCCGTCAATAAGCACGCGCTTGCCGTCATAATATGCCTTTGTGTCCTTTATGTTCGCGTAAATAGACATATCCTTTTTGTGCATAGCCTCAATCACGCGTCCCCACGGCTCAAATTCCTGCTGCTCAATGCCGCTAGGCAATGGGGGAGGAGAGGGCAGTTCGGGCTGCTTCGGAAGCTCCTCGACAACAGGCTGCTCCTTAACAGGCGCGGCCACTTGCTGCAAAGGCTGTGCGGGTGCAACATATTCAGGCACGCTTTGGCGGCTAAACGCTTGCGGCTGTGCCGGCTTAAATGTCGGTTGTGCGATTATCTGGGGAGCGTCGTCGCCGCAAAGCTTGAACACCGCAAGTTCTAATTCAATGCGTGCGTCTGTGCCTTTACCCATTTTGTCAAGCGCTTCACAAAAGGTTTTTACAGCGCGAAGTGCGTCAGCTTGGTTTACGACTTTTGAAGCTTCAATATATCTCTGCTCGTCCTGTGCGCTGACACCTGTCAAAAGCTGTGAGCCGTTCGCGAAGCCTGCCAAAAGCAAATTGCGGTAATGGAGCACAAGCTCGTCGCACATGCGCTTTACGTCAACTGATTTTTCTCTTAACTCTGCAATAAGCGCGAGAGCTTTTGGAACATCTTTTTCTGAAACAGCGGTTTGAATGTCAAATAAATAGCTTTTATCCGTAACGCCCGCCATGCGCCTGACAAGCGCTTCATCAACTGCGCTTGAAACGCCCGCGCACGTGTCGAGGATAGAAAGCGCGTCGCGCATTGCGCCGTCGGCAAGGCGTGCAATAAGCCCCGCCGCCGCGTCGTCAAGCTGTATGTTTTCCTGTGAAGCTACATATAAAAGCCGTTTCGCGATAGCGTCGGGCGGTATTCTTGCAAAATCGTACCTTTGGCAACGCGATAGAATAGTCGCTGGAACCTTGTGTATCTCGGTTGTCGCGAGAATAAAAATAACGTGTGAGGGCGGTTCTTCAAGTATTTTCAAAAGCGCGTTGAACGCGGAATTTGAAAGCATGTGAACCTCGTCCACTATATATACCTTATATTTGCCCTGGCTCGGCGTGTAGGCCGTCTCGTCGCGCAAGTCGCGGATATCGTCAACACCGTTGTTTGACGCCGCATCCATCTCGACAACGTCCATAACGCTGCCGTCGTCTATGCCGAGGCAGGTTGGGCATTTGCAGCACGGCTCGCCGTTTATTGGCGTTTCGCAGTTGACTGCTTTTGCAAATATTTTTGCGCAGGTGGTTTTGCCTGTGCCGCGCGTGCCGGTGAACATATAGGCATGGCCTATTTTGTCGTGGCTGATTTGGTTTTTCAGCGCGTCTGTTATGGCGGCTTGCCCAATTACGTCCTCAAACGTCGCGGGACGCCATTTGCGGTAAAGTGCACGGTACAAAGCTAAACCCCTCCTTTTGTCAAAAACAAAGGACAGGCTGCGGCGAAAATACGCCCACTGCGCCGTCGGGCATACAGTGGGCAGAAAACTGCGGCGCACAAAGCGTTTCACTTAATGCTGCTTGGTTCCCCATCTGACATGGTTCATGAAGCTTCATCGCGCAGCTCCGCCCACTGTATGCCCGACAGTGCACCACTTAGCACTGTCCGAGTAGCTATTATTATAATATATAACTTTGTAAATTGCAAGAGTTTTAAAAAACTGAATAGCTTTGCCATTTGCGGGCATAATAAAAGCAACAGGAGGTGAGCATAAATGGAAAATAACGGAGTAAAATGTGATGTTTGCGAGTGTGTTCATAATTGTTCGTGCGAAAAGTGCGACCTTGGCAAAGTCGAGATCACACATATGGTAACATCAGAGGACGCAGTTGCGACCCCGCATTTCTGCAAGAGCTTTGAAGAGCGATAATCTATAAACGCACTATAAAAAAGCGGCACATTTTGTGTCGCTTTTTTAATTGAAGTATTATAGTAAATACGATATACTCTTTTTAACATAATAAATAGCGACGGAGAAGTTTTATGCAGAAAATTAAAAGCGAAGCAAAGCTTACCTTTGGCGAGGCAATGAGCATAATTATAGGGCACGGCGTTGGCAGCGGAATACTTTCAATTCCATATCTTGCCTCGCGCAACAGCCTTTCGTCGCTGTTTATAACGATGGCTGTCGTATACATAATAAATCTTCTTTTGCATTTTATGATTGCCGAGCTTTCATTAAATAACGGCGGCGCACAGTTTATAAAATGCTTTGAAGCCGAGTTTTTTACAGGCAAGCTGCAAAAAATTATTCACATGGCTTGCGTTTGCACTGCTTGGCTTTTCGGTGCTTGTGAACGTCAGCGGCTTCATCACAGGCGCGGGCGCTGTGCTTTCGGCGTGGCTTGGGATTTCCGATATCGCCGCAAAGCTGCTTTTTTACGTTGTTGCCGCGTCAGTTGTGTTCGTCGGAATGAAGCTTGTCGGGCTTTGTGAAAAAATCGCCGTGTTCAGCATGGCGACTGTCATAGGCATACTGGTAATTGCCACATTTGCGCACGGCGTAGAGCCGATATCGGCAAAATTTGTGTCGGGCGGCAATGTGCTTGCGCTTTTCAGCATGATTTCATTTTCGCTTTCGGCTGTAATGAGCGTCCCGCAGGTAGTAAAAGGGCTTGACGGCGACGTTAAAAAGATACGCAGCGCAATCGCGGCGGGCACAGGCATAAACCTTTTTCTTGTGCTCATCATCACGCTTATTACGCTGCTCGGCGTTGGAAGCAGCATAACCGAAAACGGCGCGCTTGTCGACCTTTCGGCAAAGCTTGGCGGGTGGGTCGGCGTAGTGGGCTACGTGTTTTCGATGCTCGCGCTCGCGACGTCGTTTTGGGCAAACACGCTCAATTTGCGCGATATTGTCAATGAGCAAATGCACTGGGGCACGCGCATAAGCTGGGCTGTAGCAAGCCTGCCGAGCCTTTGCGTGGCGCTTGTGGGCGTTGCAAGCTTTGTCGGCTTCACGCGCATGGCGGGTGTTGTTCATGTGCTCACAGGCGTAGGCGTAATAGTGGCGTATAACCGCTCGCGCCACAGAGAAGGGCACAGCCTAATATGCGGGCGCGCGGGCACTTTGCCTTTGCAGGCTTTAGTCGTTATAGCGTCGCTTGCGTCCACAATCGGCTCGCTTGTCGCCATAAAATAAAGAGGTAATTATGAACGAATATTCTATAACTCAAATAGCCGCGACAATAGACGCTCTGCTCGATGTGAAATGCCACAGCGGCGCAGCACAGCCTATACAAGAGGTGCTTGAAGCCGCCAAAATACACTTTAACGGCAAACAGTGCGACAGAGTTTTTATGTATAACCCCGACGCAATCGCGCTTTGGGTTTATGAAAAATATGCGCAGAAATTTGCGCAGCTTGAGCAAAAAGTCCAGCTCACTTCAAAGGCGACAACAGTGTTTCCGCCCGTCACGCCAGTGTGCTTTGCGTCAATGTATTCGGGCTTTGAGCCTAAAAAGCACGGTATACAAAAATACGCGAAGCCCGTTTTAGCGGTTGACACTGCTTTTGACGATTTGCCACGCGCGGGGCGCAGAGCCGCCATCGTCAGCACGCAGGGCGACAGCATTTCGAGGATATTTTTAAACAGAAATATCGACTATTTTATATACAAAACAAAAGAGGAGTGCAACGAAAAAGCGCTCGAGCTTATAGAGCGCGACGAACATGCTTTAATTGTCCCATATAACGGAGATTATGACCACTGGATGCATCGTTTTGGCCCTGAGGGAAAACGCCCTCTGCGTGCGCTTGACGAAAACATAGGCACATTTTTAGATGTGCACAAGGCGATATCAAAAGCTTGGAAATCGCACAGCACCGCGCTTTTCTTTGCGCCTGACCACGGCTGTCACGCGAAATTCCGCCTCTTCGGCACACACGGAATAAATGAGCCGTGCGACATGCAAACGGTGCACTTCACGAGCTTTATACCGCCTTTCACATAAAATGTAAAAAGTGAGAAATTTTATATTTTACTTGCAATACATATGACTGCCCTGTATAATTAGTACCATAATATACCATGTTTATTGAGGGAGCCATGAATAAGGTTCTAAGACAGGAACATAAGTTTCAGCTTTCGTATATTGAATACAGAAAGCTCTGCGCACGTTTGCAGCTTTATTTGAAAGCTGACCCGCATTGCGGCGCCGACGGATATCGCGTGCGCTCACTTTATTTTGACACCATGAATAACTGCGATTTTCACGAAAAAGCCGACGGCCTTGAAAAACGCCGCAAGCTTAGACTTAGAATTTATTCCCCGCACGATGATTTTGCCATGTTTGAAATGAAGCAAAAGCAAGGGATATATCAGCTAAAACGCTCGCTTTGCGTCACAAAAGCTGACGCTGTTTTGCTCTCGCAGGGAAATTACGCCCCGCTTTTAAGCAGCGGCGACGCGTTTGCAAGGGAGTGCTATGCCTTTATGAACGAGCGCGTATACCGCCCTAAAGCAATTGTCGAATACAGGCGTTTTGCGTTTGTTGAAAAGTGCAATGATATCCGCATTACATTTGACCACAGCTTGATGGCGACGGAAAGCAGCACTGACCTATTTAATCATAATTTATCTATGTATCCCGTATGTTCTCAGTCGGTTGTTACGCTTGAAGTAAAGTATCGGGATTTTTTGTTGCAATATATCAAGGACGCCGTGAACGTCTGCAACAAAACAGATGTTTCCTTGAGCAAGTATGCGCTCGCGCGCTCGGCTACACTTGGATTAATATAAAGGTGGTGCTTAATGGGTGAAAAACATGATTTTAAACCTGCTTGAAACTCAGCAGCCGATATCCTTTCGCGATATAATGCTGCGTCTTGCAGCGTCCGTTATAATAGGTGCGGTGCTTTATATTTCCTACTGGCTCAGCCATAGCGGAACAGTTTACAGCAAAAAGTTTAACGTTTCACTTATCATGCTTACGGTGCTCACCGCCACGGTGATGATAGTCATAGGCAACAATGTCGCACTGTCGCTCGGCATGGTGGGCGCGCTGTCAATAGTCAGATACAGAACTGCCGTCAAGGATTCACGCGACACAGCATACATATTTTGGGCGATAATCGGCGGCATATGCTGCGGCGCGGGAGATTATCTCACAGCCATATGCGGCAGCGCAGTTATATTTGCGCTTTTGCTCATTTTAGGCCGCGTAAAAAATGATAACCGCTGTCTTTTGATAATACGCAGTGAGCGTGTGATTGAACGGAAAATCGAGACAGTAGTGTTTGATACATTCGGCAAAAAAGCAATTTTAAAGGTGAAAAATTCAACTCCCGACGATGTTGAATTTATATACGACATCCCAAAAAACCTATATGAAAAGCAGAGCGGCAGCGAAAACAATCTGTTAGACAGAATATATGCGCTCGGAAAAATAGAGTGCATAAATATTGTAGAGCAGACAGACGACATAGCATGATGCTTGGTGAGCGAGTATGAAGTATAAGCTTATTTCGGCGGCGACACTGCTTTTGCTTTTGTGCTTTGCCTTCGCGGTTTCCTCGCTTGGCGAAGAGCTGCTAAAAAGAAGCATACAGCATGATGAAGAAAGCGCCGTGATGCCGGGCGTTTATATAGAAACTGAAAATTCATCTTTGCCCGTCATAACCACCACTTTTCAAAGTGACGGCCTTATGCAGCAAAATTCATCTAGCGTAAACGCTGTTATTTCCGTGCGGGAAAACGGCGAAGAAGTGCTTTGCCACACGGCGCAAGTGAGCTATCGCGGACACTCCTCAATGGAATTTGATAAAAAGCAGTACAAAATTTGTTTTACAGATGAAAACGGCACGGAGGATAAAACTGTGCCGTTTTTAGGTATGGAAAAATTCGACGAATGGGCGCTCAATGGATCGTATCTCGACCGATCGCTTATGAGAAATTATCTTTGCTACAATATAGCCGGACAGTTTATTCCATACACACCCGACGCCCGCTACTGTGAGGTGTATTTAAACGGAGAGTATCAGGGGCTTTATCTCGCCGTTGAAACGGTGGCGAGAAGCAGCGGGAGAGTTGATATCTCGGCGTATAAAAATGGCAACAACGCGCTGTCATATATTGTATGTGCAGACTGGAACGACGAAGGAAAAAGCGCTGTTGAGAACATCGCAAAGTCAGCAATGATTTATCCCGAGCAAAGCAGCCTTTATGTCGTCTATCCCGGCAAGGAAAAGCTGACGGACACTTACAAAAGCGCGATAGCAAACAATATAAGCGAATTTGAAAAGGCGCTCTATTCTCAAGGCTTTGCCGACTTGTCAAACGGCTACAGAAAATATATAGACGTTGACTCGTTTGTCGATTATTTTATTCTGAATGAGTTTTTTCAAAACGCAGACGCAGGAGACTACAGCACGTATTTTTACAAGGACGCAAAAGGCAAGCTTTGCGCAGGCCCCGTGTGGGATTTTAACTCCGCTCTCGGCTGTGATGTGGACACAGACCTCCCATATAACAGCTTTGTAATGACAAATAAGCCATATTTCAAGATGCTCATGAAGGACAGCGCGTTTGTTGAAAAGGTTATCGCACGCTATAAACAGCTTCGTAAAACGGTGTTTTCAGAGGAATATCTGCTCGATTTCATAAGCGATACGGAGGCCTTTCTCGGCGAGGCGATAATGCGCAACAACTCGCTTTGGGGCAGCCGTATGTATGGCGAAGAAATTCAAAAAGAGATAAAGCTCATTCCGTCAAGCAGAAATCCCGATAACTACGACGACGCAGTGAGAGCACTTTGTGATTTTATAAAGCGGCGAGGCGAGTTTCTCGATGAATATATAGACACTCTTCGTCAATATTCTCACGAGTCGGCAGTGAAAAAATATAACCGGTGAAGAAAGGCGGAAATATCGCCTGTGCAAAAATTTGTGAAAACATCCATTCTAATTATTGCCTCGGTAATAATTGCATCATATTTGCTTTATTACAAGGGCACATATATGCATTTGTATGTTCCGTCGCTCTCAGAGCCAATTGCGCGCGTCGAGGGTGAAAATATTCTTTTGCGGCAAAAAGACGGCGAATATTCAAGCTTTGAACTTCGCAGCGTAGATATGGGCACGTCACTGCCCGCAGAATTTTCGGCAGAATACAGCGTTACAAAAAGCGATTATCTTCGGTGGTTTGAGCAAATTAATCAGATGGGTGCAAACACAGTGCGCGTTTATACCCTTCAAAGCACTGATTTTTACGAGGCGGTTTATGACTACAATAAAAACAATAAAACGCCGCTGTATCTTTTGCAAGGCATCGGCATTGCCGACTGTACAAAGCTTTTGCAAAAAGACCCTCTTGATAACGACTGCATAAACAGGCTTATATTTGACGCAAAGCTTGTCGTTGATGCGGTGCGCGGCAAAAGGATATCGGGCAGTGTCAGCTATGCAAAAGACGTCTCGCCGTGGGTGCTCGGATATATTTTCGGCGACGACTGGGAGGACATGACAGTTGTTTCAATAAACGAAGCACAAACGGCGGGCTATCAAGGCGAATACATGTACACATCGCCTGACGCAACTGCTTTTGAAGCAGTGCTCGCAAAGCTTGGCGACAGCGTTATAAAATACGAAACTGATAAATACAGTACACAGCGACTTGTCGCGTTTTCCAATTCACCTCAAACAGATCCATTTGAATATTCAAAACAGGTGAAGGTGTATTTTCGCAAAAGCGCACAGGTGGATATGGAGAATATAAAGACCACAGATAGCTTCAAAGCGGGCAGCTTTGCGGCATACAGCGTCTATCCGTATTATCCCGATTATCTTCGCTATGAAGGAGAATATGCCGCATATAAAGATGAAAACGGGCAGAATAACACATACCGCGCATATCTTGAAAAGCTTGCCGCTCACCATAATATGCCGCTTGTTATAAGCGCGTACGGCGTGCCAAGCTCGCGCGGAATGTCACAGCGCGACGCAAACACAGGCAGAAATCAGGGCGGAATGTCCGAAACACGGCAGGCGGAGGCTGTCGCACAGTGCTATAACGACATAAAAGCGTCGGGCTGCGCCGGCAGCATAGTTTATATGTGGCAGGACAACTGGGATAAATCCTCATGGAACACCATGCACGCTGTCGATTTGTCAAAAACGCCTTATTGGAGCGATTATCAGACAAGCGAGCAACATTTCGGCTTGCTTGCGTTTGACCCAGGCGCTTCAAAAAGCGTGTGCTATGTCGACGGAAATAATGAAGAATGGCAAAAGGTCAAGCCTGTTTCAAGTGAAAACGACACTGTGCTAAAAATGATGTACGACGAAAAATTTGTGTATTTTTTAGTGAGCAAACCCGCGCTGAACAGCGGCGAAAAAGTGTATATCCCCATAGACACAACGCCGAAATCAGGCGCTTTGCACTGCGATAATTATGCTTTGAGCTTTGACCGCGCGGCAGATTTTGTCATAGCGCTTGACGGCGAAAGCAGCCGCGTTGTCGTGCAAGAGCGCTACTGCACGCTTCGCGCAATGAGAGGCAAGGTGTACGGCGTCGAAAATTCCTATATCAATACACCGCCAATCGACAGCACAAAATTTTGCACCATAGACATGGTTTTGCAAACGGCATCTCTACTCGACGACGCGAACGCGGAGACATATGAGACTGGCAAGCTTATCTCCGGAAACGCAAATCCAATCGCTCATGATTACAATTCTCTCGCCGATTATTGCTATGGAAAAGGCTGTGTAGAGATAAAAATTCCGTGGCAGCTCCTCAACTTTTCAGACCCGTCCGACATGAAAATACACGACGATTATTATAAAAATTACGGCGTTGAGCATATCAAAATAGATAAGCTCTATGCGGGCGTGTGTGCAAATGCCGACGCGGATGAAAAAATTTCGCTTAATGCATTTTCTTTAAAGGGCTGGGGGAGCAACGTAAAGTATCACGAACGCCTAAAGCCTGTATACTACGCTTTGCAAAAGCTGTGGGCATAAAATGGGGAAATGAGCCATTATAATGGTTGACAATGTGTGTTTTTAGTGATAAAATAAGCAAAGCATTAGTGCTATCGGCTGATTGGCCACAAAGTTTTTCAATGTCGAAAAGCCTTGTGGCTTTTATTATGTCGAAAACAATGAGGGAAAGAGAAGGAAAAAGAAATGAGAAAGCTAACAAAGATTTTTGCAATCGTGCTCACAATCGCACTTGTCTGCACACTTGCAGCCTGCGGAACAGCCGCAAGCGGAACAACGCAAGCCGCCGGTTCAACATCGGGAAAGCCCGTGCTCAGAGTTGCTATGGAATGCGGCTATGCACCGTATAACTGGACGCAGCCGACAGACGAAAACGGCGCCGTACAGATTGCCGACAGCAAAGACTATGCCTACGGCTACGACGTCATGATGGCGAAAACTCTTGCGGAAAAAATCGGCTACGACGTTCAGATAGTCAAGCTCGACTGGGACAGCCTTATCCCCGCGCTCCAAAGCGGAACGGTCGACTGCGTTATCGCAGGTCAGTCCATAACTTCAGAGCGCCTTGAAATGGTCGATTTCACAACACCGTATTATTATGCATCTATCGTTGGCCTTACATTAAAAGGCAGCGCTTATGAAAACGCAAAGGGCGTAGCAGACCTTGCAAACGCCACCTGCACATCGCAGCTTGGCACAGTGTGGTATGACGTATGCCTACCGCAGATTGAAGGCGCAGACATTCTCGCTGCGCAGGAGTCGGCCCCCGCAATGCTCGTCGCACTCGAGAGCGGACGCGTAAACCTCGTCGTGACAGACCAGCCCACAGCGCTTGCCGCAAGTGTTGCATATCCTGACATGGTGATGCTCGACTTTGCAGACGGCGAGGACAATTTCAAGGTCAGCGAGGAAGAAATCAACATTGGCATCTCCGTCAAAAAGGGCAACAAAGAGCTTCTCGACAAGCTCAACGGCGCACTTGCAACGCTTACAACAGACGATTTCACATCAATGATGGAGGAAGCCATCAGCGTTCAGCCGCTCTCTAATTAAGAACTTGCTTTTATTCGTGATGGAGGTAGATTAAATGCCGGCAACCTTTGGCGCCAGAATACTTTATATTCTCCAAATGTACGGAATGTCGTACCTTAGCGGAGCGGGCACAACGCTGATAATAGCGCTTATAAGTACGGCTGTCGGCTGTCTTATAGGCTTTGCCGTCGGCATTGTGCAAACTATACCTATAAATAAAACAGACCCCTTGCTAAAACGCGGATTTCTTCGCGTAGTGCGCGCACTGCTCACGGCTTATGTAGAGCTGTTCCGCGGCACGCCAATGATGATACAGGCTGTATTTATTTACTACGGCTCTGCGCAGCTATTCAACCTATATATGGATATGTGGACGGCGGCGCTTGTCATAGTGTCGATAAACACCGGCGCATACATGGCTGAAACCGTGCGCGGCGGAATTTTGTCAATCGACGCAGGGCAGACAGAGGGCGCAAAGGCAATAGGCATGACGCATCTTCAAACTATGCTATACGTCATACTTCCGCAGGCTCTGCGCAACATCATGCCGCAGATAGGCAACAACCTTATCATCAATATTAAGGACACCTGCGTTCTTAGCGTAATAGGCACTGTCGAGCTTTTCTTCACG
Organism: Clostridia bacterium; assembly: GCA_009929695.1. Classification (GTDB taxonomy): domain Bacteria; phylum Bacillota; class Clostridia; order Oscillospirales; family Ruminococcaceae; genus Ruthenibacterium. The sequence goes on along the minus strand of RZZW01000004.1, from coordinate 74,935 downwards.
CACAAAACAGTCGCGGGCGCGCTGTATACTTACTTTGAAAGCGCCACCGTCACTATGGTTATTTACCTAATAATGACGCTTGCCTGCTCGATAATACTGCGCAAAATCGAAAAACGAATGGACGGTCCGGATAACTTCGACCTCGCCACAACAGACACCCTTGCCCACACAAGTGGCATGGCGCGTTATGCCGAAAGCAACGATGACCCACAGGAGGCGAGAAGATGAGCGCTCCCATATTACAGGTAAATCATTTAAGTAAGGCGTTTGGCACAAATATTGTCCTTCGCGACATTGATTTTGAGGTGCGCCCAGGTGATGTCACGAGCATCATAGGCGCGTCCGGCAGCGGCAAAAGCACGCTTTTGCGCTGTATAAATCTGCTTGAAACACCCACCCACGGCGAGATAATTTTCCACGACAACAACGTCGCATCAGGTCATGTAAACGCCGCAAAATACCGCTCAAAGGTCGGTATGGTGTTCCAAAGCTTTAACCTTTTCAGCAATTTATCAGTTCTCGACAACTGCATTATAGGTCAGACAAAGGTGCTCAAAAAGAATAAAGAGGACGCGAAAAAAAGCGCGCTTTCTTATCTGACAAAGGTCGGCATGGCGCCGTATATAAATGCAAAGCCACGCCAACTTTCGGGCGGACAAAAACAGCGCGTCGCAATAGCAAGAGCGCTCGCAATGGAGCCGGAGCTGCTTTTGTTTGACGAGCCGACAAGTGCGCTTGACCCGGAAATGGTGGGCGAGGTGCTTGAAGTTATGCGCAAGCTTGCAGCGGAGGGCATGACAATGCTTGTTGTGACCCACGAAATGGCGTTCGCCCGCGATATCTCAAACCATGTAGTATTTATGGCAAACGGCGTAATCTGCGAGCAAGGAACACCAAAGGATATTTTTGAAAACCCCAAAGAACTAAAAACAAAAGAGTTTTTATCTCGTTTTATGGAGAGATAATACTTCGTAAATAAAAAAGAAGAAAGAAGAAAGCAATTGCAACGCCACAGCGGCGTGTTACGCTTTTTCTTTCTTCTTTCTTATTTCTTCTATTCAAATATCTCCCGCTCATATTTTTCGTTTGTATATTTAAAAACAACAAGCGTATTTTCTATGTCGCACGTGGCTAAAAATACATCTTCAACCTTGGCATGCTGCGCTTCAAGCTCTTTGCGAAGCCACTCGTCGTTGTTGCCGCTAACTTTAAGGTTTTCATCAAGCACCTTGCCGTCGATTATTACGTTAATAACAAGCGCCTCGCGCGTCGGCTTCATCTGCAAATCTGCGGGCGTGACGGGTCTTTCCTCGGCAAGCGGCATAAAGCTCACCTGACCGTTGGTTTCAAGTATCGCGGCCTCAAGCTTTGATAAATCAAAATACCCGCTCACGCGGCACTGCGTCAAAAACTCGTTCATATCCATTTTGGCGCTTTTCATATTTTTTTCGTATAGCTTGCCGTTTTCGTAAAGCACAGTCGGTTTGCCGTTAAAAAACTTTCGCGCCGCAATTGACCCGCACGTGAATATCGAAATACACACCGCCACAATAGCATATATTATCATTGCCACAAACGGCTTTGTTATGTCGTCCGCCGTAGCAAATTCAGCCGAAATAGAGCCTATCGAAATGCCTATGATGTAGTCAAACATGCTCATTTGGCTCATTTGGCGGTTTCCCATGACCTTAGTCAGCACAAAAAGCACCACAAGCGACAATATGCTTGCCAAAATAGTAAATATTATTTCCATAAACAGCCCTCCGTTTCATAGATTATGCCCATTTGTGAAAATAATATTTGTATATCGCACGAAAATAATGTATGATTGTAATAACATAACTATCAAGGGGCGGTATTTTGTGAAGCACGTATTTATTGTAAACCCTGTTTCGGGTAAAACGGACGCACGCACGACACTTTTGCCAAAAATAAGCGCAGAGGCAGAAAGACTGGGTCTTGACTATGAGGTGCGCTGCACAGAATATAAAGGCCACGCCATAAAAATGGCGCAGGAGTACGGCGAAGTGCGCGAGCCTGCGCGACTTTATGCAATCGGCGGCGACGGAACGATAAACGAGCTTATAACCGGCGCTCATACATATAAATGTTTAGAAGTGGCAAGCGTGCCGTGCGGCAGCGGCAACGACTTTGTGCGCAGCTTCGGCTCGGTAGAGGATTTCCTCGATATTCCCGATTTAATTGCGGGCACTGCTATAACCATAGACTTGATAAAGACTAACCGCGGCATAGCGGCGTCAATCTGCTCAATGGGTATGGACGCCGCCATAGCTTATGGCATACCAAAGTTTCGCCGCATACCTTTTTGCGGCGGCACAATGGCGTATCAGCTTTCGATTATCCAAACAATCTGCGGGCGCATGGGCTACGATATGCGCGTGACGCTCGACGACAAAATAACGCTCACAGACCGCTATTTAATCGCCACAGTGTGCAACGGCGTGGCATACGGCGGCGGCTATAGAGCCTCGCCCAATGCCGATTTACAGGACGGCATGCTTGAGGTAATTGTCGTCAAAAGAATGAGCCGACTTCGCTGTATGGACGTGCTCAATAATTATTATAAGCACGGTAAACACCTTGTGAACGACAAGGTTTCGCCTAAAATAAGCGACGTAATGAGCTATTATAAAGCGAAAAAAATCACAATGACAGCCCTTGACACTCACACCCCGATAGTGAATGTCGACGGCGAGTGTGGCCCTGCGCGGGAGTTCACGGCAGAGGTCATGCCGTCCGCCGCAAGGTTTGTTTTGCCCAAAAAGCTTTTTGACGCATTTGAGGGCGAAAAAGAGCAGTTTATAAGAGTTTAAAGCATAGCGATGTGTGTATTTTTCGCACATCGCTATTAATTTTTTTTATTAACAGCTTGTTCACAAAAAATTTTTAATTTTACCTATTGATTTTTTATCACATAGTGGTTAAAATATACTTAGCAATCAGATAAGCCGAGTGCTAAAAAATAAAAATATTTTTAGGAGGAGATAATTATGACAATTAAACCTCTCGCTGACAGAGTTGTCATTAAACACACCGAAGCCGAGGAAACAACTAAGAGCGGTATTATCCTTGCAGGCTCTGCAAAGGAAAAGCCGCAGGTATGCGAGGTCGTCGCAGTAGGCCCCGGCGGTCTTGTAGACGGCAACGAGGTCGTCATGAACGTCAAGGTTGGCGACAAAGTGCTCATCGCAAAATATGCCGGCACAGAAGTCAAGGTAGACGACGAGGAATGTGTAATTGTTCGTCAGTCCGACATTCTTGCAATAGTTGACTAATTTTAATTTAAAAGGAGTAATTATTTATGGCTAAACAGCTTTTACACGGCGAAGAAGCACGCAAGGCTTTGAGCGCCGGCATTGACCAGCTTGCAGATACAGTTAAAATCACGCTCGGCCCCAAGGGTCGCAACGTAGTTCTAGGCAAAAAGTTTGGCTCACCGGTCATTACAAACGACGGTGTGACAATCGCAAAGGAAATCGAGCTTAAAGATGCTTTTGAAAACATGGGTGCACAGCTCGTGCGCGAAGTCGCCACAAAGACAAACGACGCGGCGGGCGACGGCACAACAACAGCCACTGTTCTCGCACAGGCTCTTGTCACAGAGGGCATGAAAAACGTCGCTGCGGGCGCAAACCCGATGGATCTCAAACGCGGTATGCAAAAGGCAGTCAAAGCCGCAACGGATTCCTTTGCCGCAAACAGCAAAAAGATGTCAGGCGCAGACGACATAGCCCGCGTCGCAACAGTTTCGGCAGGCGACGCAGAGGTAGGTCAGCTTATCGCCGAGGCTATGGATAAGGTCACATCAGACGGCGTTATCACCATCGAAGAGAGCAAAACAGCCGACACTTATTCAGAGGTAGTCAAGGGTATGCAGTTTGACCGCGGCTACATCACACCCTACATGGTAACAGACACCGAGCGCATGGAGGCCGTCCTCGACGACGCTTATGTGCTCATCACAGATAAAAAAATCGCCGTAATTCAAGAGATTTTGCCGCTGCTCGAACAGATTGTTCAGTCGGGCAAAAAGCTTGTAATCTTCGCTGAGGACGTAGAGGGCGAAGCGCTTTCAACACTTATCGTAAACCGTCTGCGCGGCACATTCACGGTCGTTGCAGTCAAAGCGCCGGGCTTTGGCGACAGACGCAAAGAAATGCTCACTGATATCGCCACACTTACAGGCGGCACAGTTGTCAGCTCCGACCTCGGCTATGAGCTTAAAGATGCAACAGTCGAAATGCTCGGTCGCGCACGTCAGGTCAAGGTCACAAAAGAGAACACGACAATCGTCGATGGCATGGGCGACAAAAAGGCAATCGCAGACCGCATTGCACAAATCCGCGCCCAGATGGACGTCACAACAAGCGAATTTGACAAAGAGAAGCTCCAAGAGCGCCTTGCAAAGCTTTCAGGCGGCGTAGCCGTGATCAAGGTTGGCGCGGCGACAGAAGTTGAAATGAAGGACAAAAAGCTCCGCATCGAGGACGCTCTCAACGCAGCCAAAGCGGCGGTTGAAGAGGGCATCATCGCAGGCGGCGGCACAGCGCCCATCAACGCAATCCCCGCAGTGCAGAAGATCATCGACTCGCTTGACGGCGACGAGCGCACAGGCGCAAAAATCGTCTGCAAAGCGCTTGAGTCTCCGCTTCGCCAAATCGCGGCAAACGCAGGGCTTGAGGGCAGCGTAATCATCGACAAAATTCTTTCGTCAGGCAAGACAAACTACGGCTTCGACGCACAAAAGGAAGAGTATGTCGACATGATTGCCGCAGGCATTGTAGACCCGACAAAGGTCACGCGTTCAGCACTCGAAAACGCTTCAAGCGTAGCTTCAATGGTGCTCACAACAGAGAGCCTTGTAGCCGACGAGCCTGAAGACCCCGCAGCCGCTGCCGCAGCAGCCGGCGCAGCCGCAGGCATGGGCGGAATGTACTAAGCAAATGTCATTCTGAGGAGCGAAGCGACGAAGAATCTTAAAACCTGCCGCAGCACACAAAAGATTCTTCGCTTCGCGAACACGAGCCGCAGCGAGCGTGCAACGCGCAACCGACGAAGTCGGCTCTTAGCGCGTGTAGAATGACAAATGGGTTGTTGCAGATGTATTTTTTACATCTGCAACAGCTTTTTTTGCGTTTTAAGCACATTAAAATGATTTTCATAAAAATTTGTGTATTTTTTAACAAATGATATTGCATATCCCTGCAATTTCAAGTATAATAATACAAGATATTGTAATTGTTTAGGAGGCTATCATATGTATCCAACTCCATTTAGTGCAGTTGCATCCGCTATTGTTATGCTTGAGAACGAACCGGGCATTGCTACTGTTTTTCTATCGGGCATCAGCATAGTTTTTGCTGTTCTTGTTCTGCTTTATCTTCTCATCACTCTTGAGGGCGTTATCTTCAAGTCTATTGACGAAAAGAAAAAGGGCGCATCCGCACCTGCGCAGCCAAAGCAGCAGCCAAAAGCGGCAGCACCTGTAAAGGCACCGGCACCCCAAATCCAAAAAGGCATCCCCGGCGAAGTGATCGCAGCAATAGTTGCCGCCATTACAGCTTCTGAGGGAAGCGGCAAATTTTCTATCAGAAGTATAAAACGTGCAAAAACAGGCCGCAGCGCATGGGGCAGCGCAGGTGTTTCATCAAACACCGAGCCTTTTTGAAAGTTAGGAGTGTAAAATAATGCAAGGTTTTTTAGGCGCAGTAGGCGGCATCGCAAGTCAATCCGGCTTTGTCGGCTTGGCACAGAATCCGGGCTATCTCATAATGATTATTCTGGCCTGTGTTCTTATTTATCTCGCAATTGTAAAGCAGTTTGAACCGCTTTTGCTTTTGCCCATCGGCTTTGGTATGCTTCTAGCAAACCTGCCTTTCGGCGAAATTATTCATATGGATTTATTCCTCACAGAGACAGGCCATCCCGACTTTTTAAAGGTCTTTGAACAGGGCGGCCTCGCCGATATGCTCTATCTTGGCGTTAAGCTAGGCATTTACCCGCCGCTTATCTTCCTCGGCATCGGCACAATGACGGACTTCGGCCCGCTTATCTCTAACCCCAAAAGCCTTCTGCTCGGCGCAGCGGCACAGCTTGGCATTTTCACCACATATTTTGGCGCAAAAATGCTCGGCTTCACAGGTCAAGAGGCAGCCTCAATCGGTATCATAGGCGGTGCTGACGGCCCTACAGCTATCTACGTAACAAGTAAGCTCGCACCGCATTTGCTCGGAGCTATTGCGGTGGCGGCATATAGCTACATGGCGCTCGTGCCTGTAATTCAGCCGCCTATAATGAGGGCACTCACAACAAAGGCGCAGCGCAGCATCGTCATGCAGCAGCTTCGCCCCGTTTCTCGCACTGAAAAAATTGTTTTCCCGATTTTGTGCACAATCGTCATCTGCCTCATAATTCCGTCGGCAGTTCCGCTTGTAGGTATGCTGATGCTCGGCAACTTGATGAAGGAATCGGGCGTTGTTGAGCGCATCAACAAAACAGCCGGAAACGAGCTTATGAATATCATCACGATATTCCTCGGCATTTCAGTTGGCTGCACAACAAGCGCAGACACCTTCTTCAATTTGCAGACAGGCTATATAATCGTTCTCGGTCTTATCGCATTCTGCTTCGGCACTGCGGGCGGTGTTATCTTCGGCAGAATTATGTGCTGGGCAACACACGGCAAAGTCAACCCGCTCATCGGCGCGGCAGGCGTTTCGGCTGTTCCTATGGCGGCACGTGTCGCACAGAAGGTCGGCCAAAAGGAAAACCCGCAAAACTTCCTGCTCATGCACGCCATGGGCCCGAACGTTGCAGGCGTTATCGGCAGCGCAGTCGCCGCCGGTATCCTTATCACGCTTCTCAAATAATTTTACATCTTTTAAACGCGCGGTTTTCACAAACCGCGCGTTTTGTGTTTTCAAATTACAAATTATGTGGTATAATTACTTTATTAATGCATTATTTAGGGGAACATATGGACACAACTACACAGCAGCAATTTCTATCACTCAGAAAAAAATATATCGAGCGCCAATTTGGTCGCTTGAATGAAATGCAGCAGGACGCGGTTTACACAACCGAAGGCCCTCTACTTATACTCGCGGGCGCGGGCAGCGGCAAGACCACGGTGCTTGTAAACCGCATTGCAAACCTCGTCAAATTCGGCAGCGCGTACAACTCGCAAAATGTACCGTATAATTTACAGCAGGCAGACGTTGACGAGCTTGAAGCCATAGTTGACGACGGCGGCGAGCCTACCTCACAGCTTGAAGCAATGCTGTGCGAATACCCCGTCAAGCCGTGGAATATCCTCGCCATAACCTTTACAAATAAGGCCGCGGGCGAGCTTAAAAACCGCCTTGAAAAGATGCTCGGAGAAAAAGGTCAGGACATAAACGCCTCGACTTTCCACTCGGCGTGCGTTCGCATACTAAGGCGCGAAGCCGATCGTCTCGGCTACCCGAAAAGCTTCACAATCTACGACAGCGACGACCAGCAGCGCATCGTCAAGGACATATACAAAACATATTCAATAGACGACAAGCTGCTGCCTGTCAAAAATTGCATCGGCGCAATGGGTCGTTTAAAGGACAAAATGATAAGCCCTAAAGACGCGCTTGAGGCAGGAAAAGACACCCGCACCGCGCTGGTCGCAAAGGTGTACGACACCTACGAAAAGCGCCTTAAAGCCGCCGGAGCGTTCGACTTTGACGACCTTATATATCAAACAGTTCTGCTTTTGCGCGACTATTCAGACGTCCGCGAATATTACCAAAACCGCTTTAGATACATACTAGTCGACGAATATCAGGACACAAGCGTAGCGCAGTTTATGCTCGTGAGTTTGCTCGGCTCAGGCCACGGCAACGTTTGTGTTGTCGGTGACGACGACCAAAGTATTTACCGTTTTAGAGGCGCGACAATTGAGAATATACTAAATTTTGAACAGCGTTTTCAAGGCGCAAAGGTTATACGTCTGGAGCAAAATTACCGTTCAACCTCAAATATCCTCGACGCGGCAAACTGCGTCATAAAAAACAATATGCGCCGCAAGGGTAAAACGCTTTGGACGGACAACGACAGCGGTGACAAAATTCTTCACTACGCCGCGGAATCTGAATTTGACGAAGCCGCACATATAGCGCAAATCATCGGCAAAAATATGCGCAAGGGCGCAAAGCTGCACGACCACGCCGTGCTCTACCGCATGAACGCGCAGTCAAACCCAATCGAAACATATTTCACGCGCGCGGGCATACCGTACAAAATCGTCGGAGGTCAGCGCTTCTATGACCGCAAGGAAGTCAAGGACATCATTTCCTACATGAGCATCGTCGCAAACAAGCAGGACGATTTGCGCCTGCGCCGCATAATCAACGAGCCGTCGCGCAAAATCGGCGCGACGACAATTGAAACAGTCGCGCAGCTTGCCCGCGCCAACGGCACCTCAATGATTGAAATTATCGAGCGCCTAAATGAGTTTCCGCGCGAGCTTGGAGCACGTTCAGCCCCCGCGCTCGGCGCATTTTTGAGCATTTACAGAAAGCTGTGCGAGTCAAACGACACAATGCCGCTCGACGTTTTTGTCAGCGACATAATCGACATAACAGGCTACCGCAAAATGCTTTTAGATTTAAAAGAAGAGGGCGAAACGCGCCTTGAAAATATAGGTCAGCTAGTCTCAAGCGTCAAGGCATACGCCGACACGCACGGCCCCGAAGCAAGCCTCGCGGGCTTCCTCGAAGAGGTCGCGCTCATAAGCGATATCGACTCCTACGACGAAAACGCCGACGTCGTGATAATGATGACAATGCACGCCGCCAAAGGCCTTGAATTTGACTACGTTTTCATCGTCGGCATGGAGGAAAGCATTTTTCCGAGTGACCGCAGCAGCTATTCCGAGGACGACCTCGAGGAAGAACGCCGCCTTTGCTACGTAGGTATTACGCGCGCGCGCAAGGAGCTTTACCTCTCAAACGCCGCCATGCGCATGCTGTTCGGCCAGACAAAACGCAATCGCCCGTCGCGCTTTTTGGGCGAAATCGACGCTGATTTAATGCAGGACGAAATAAGCCCCGCCGCCGCACAGGCGCAGGCAATGCGCGAAAAATATCAGGCGCAGCAAAACAGCTATGTCGACAGAGGCTATACAAGCAGCGTCGGGCTTGGCGCAGGCAGACCGCAATCGGGCGGCACCTATTCGCCTCAAACACGCTCAACGCTGTCAAGCAGCTTTTCATCGTCAATAGGCAGTGCGCCGCAGGCGGCAAAACAGCCGCAAGCAGCTAAGCCCTCGTCATATAAGGCGGGCGATATTGTCGAGCATAAAACGTTCGGCAGGGGAGAAGTGCTTCGCGTCACACCTGTCGCTGGCGACACTATTGTCGAGATACGCTTTGACACCGTCGGCATAAAAAAGACAATGGCAAACTACGCGCCACTGACGCTTGTATAAGGAGATTATTATATGAAGGTTTTACTTATAGCCCACACGCCGCAGCCCGAAAAGGTTGTCGCGGCGGCGGCAAAGCTATGCTATTCAAACGCCCACGTAGATGATTTGCTCGACGGGCTTACAGAAGAAAAATCAAAGGAATTTGTTAAAATGCTCGCCTCTATGGGTCACGAAAGCCCCACCGAGCATGCGTCGTTCACATTCGCAATCGAGGGCGTTTCACGTGCCCTACTCGCGCAGATTACGCGCCACCGCATAGCATCATTCAGCGTTCAAAGCCAGCGCTACGTGCGCCTTGAAAATTTTGAATACGTCACACCGCCGTCAGTCTCCGAGGACGCGGAGACGCAAAAGGCGTTTGACGACGCAATGAAAAGTGAAGCTGAAAATTACGAGCGCCTCGCGGGCATACTTAAAGAAAAGCATACCGCACGCTTTATCGCAGAGGGCATGGACGAAAAAGAAGCCGCGCGCAAGGCTGAAAAGCTCGCCATCGAGGACGCACGCTTCGTTTTTCCAAACGCATGTACAACAAAGATGATTGTCACCATGAACGCCCGCAGCCTCAACAACTTTTTCAAAGAGCGCTGCTGTCAGCGTGCGCAATGGGAAATCCGCGCGCTCGCCGATGAAATGTTAAAGCTTGTATGCGAGGTTGCGCCGAGCTTGTTTGTTAAATCAGGCCCGCCATGCGCTTCAGGTGCGTGTCCAGAGGGAAAAATGAGCTGCGGAAGAATGGGCGAAATGCGCGAAAAATATGCGGCGATAAAGAGGACGTAAATATGGGCAAACTAATTGTAATCGAGGGGCTTGACGGCAGCGGCAAAGCCACGCAGTCAGGGCTTCTCTATGACGTGCTTTCTGCAAATGGAGCAAACGTGTGCAAGGTGACATTTCCCGATTATGAAAGCAATTCAAGCGCGCTTGTCAAAATGTACCTCGCGGGCGAATTTGGCGCAAAGGCCGACGACGTAAACGCATACGCCGCGTCAACCTTTTATGCCGTTGACCGCTACGCAAGCTACAAAACAAAATGGCAAGATTTTTACACAGGCGGAGGTGTCGTCATAGCCGACAGATACACCACCTCAAACGCCGTTCATCAGTGTTCAAAGCTGCCGAAAGAGCAGTGGGACGCATACCTTGACTGGCTGTTTGAATTTGAGTACAAATATATATCCATTCCAAAGCCCGACGCTGTTATTTATCTCGATGTCGACACGGACATCTCGCAAATGCTTTTAGAAAAGCGCTATAACGGCGACGAAAGCAAGCGGGATATCCACGAAAAGGACAAAGAATACCTCGCTCATTCACAAGCTGCCGCACGCTATTGCGCCGAAAAATACGGTTGGCTTACGGTAAAATGCTGCGATAATGGCGCTATGCGAAGCATTGAGGACATACATTCTGATGTAAAAACACTTGTAAAGAATATTGCCTTTACAGTATAAAAATTAAAAAGCAATCTGTAAAGCGAAATCACTTTACAGTAAAAAGTTATTATATGAGGTGTAAAACATGGCAAGACGACGCAGAAGAAACGGGCCAAACGGCTGCTTAATCGCAATTTTAGTCTTTTTGGCAATAATTTTAATTGCCGCAGGCGCAGCATTTTTCTTGGCAAAGGGCGATATCGATGGCAAACGCGGCGCAGAGGTTGAAAAGACAATCATAGTGGAGATGGGCTCGTCGCCGTCCACAATCGGCAAGCAGCTTCAATCCGAGGGCATTATCAAAAACGGTATACTTTTCCGCTTTTACGTAAAGCAAAAAGACGTTGCCGAAACTCTGCAATATGGCGAATTTACATTCAATTCGGCCATGTCATACGACGAAATAATCACGACGCTGCAAACGACAAATAAGGACAGAGACACCGTCATCGTCACATTCCCAGAGGGCACGACGGCTGTTCAGTTCGGCGCGCGCCTTGAAGAAGCCGGTCTTTGCACCTCCGCAGAGTTCCTAGAGGTCGCCAACACAGGCGATTTCAGCCATCTTAAATTCTGGAGCAAGCGCGACGAAAACCCGAGCCAGTTCATGGCGTGCGAGGGCTATCTTTTCCCTGAAACATACGAGTTCTTCAAGGACGCCACCGCATATGATATCGTCAACAAAATCTATACCGAGTTTGACTCAAAATTCACAGACGAAATGTACGCGCAGGTCGAGTCAATGGGCTTCACGCTCACAGAATTTGTCACGCTGTCCTCAATCGTTCAAGAAGAAGCAGGGCTTGTCGACCACCAAAGTGACGTAGCAGCGGTGTTCATGTCGCGCCTTGCCGAAAACTCTATCGTCAACAAGCTTGAGAGCAATTGCAGCAGCTATCTGCAAAAGGACGCCGAAAACAACTATATCTACAACACAATAGCGCCATACTATGGTGGATGGGACGCAATCCCCGTAGAGGTTTACAACAATTATAATACGTATGAAAAGGTCGGTTTGCCGGCAGGGCCAATATCGAACCCAGGCCTTGACGCTATGACAAACACGCTGAAATATCAGTCAAGTCCATATTGGGACACGGCAAATCCGTATTATTTCTTCCTCACGGATAAAGCAGGAAAATATTATTTTGCACACACCGCAAACGAACACGTGGCTAACGATGAAGCTGCACAGATTGTCAATGCATCGCTTGGCAAATAACATTTAAGGAGCATTTCATGGTTAAAAAACCGGAGATTTTAAGCCCCGCGGGAGATTTAGAGCGGCTGAAATTTGCCGTGCTATACGGTGCAGACGCAGTATTTGTCGGCGGCGAGGAATACGGTATGCGCACCTCGTCAAAAAATTTCACGATAGAGCAGCTTGAGGAAGGCGCGGCTTTTGCCCATAAATTCGGAAGAAAGCTGTACCTTACGCTCAACAGCGTTCCGACAAACGACGAGGTGGCACGCCTGCCCGACTATCTGCGCCGCGTGCGCGAGACAGGCATAGACGCTTTTATCGTCGCCGATTTAGGTGTGCTTGCGCTTGTCAAAAAATTTGCGCCAGATATTGACGTTCATTTTTCAACGCAGGTCGGCATCGCAAACTACATGGCGGCAAATGCGGCGTATGATTTAGGCGCAAAGCGCGTTGTGCTTGCGCGTGAGCTTACGCTGCAAGATATCGCCGTTATCCGAGACAACACGCCGCCCGAGCTTGAAATCGAGGCGTTTGTACACGGTGCAATGTGCATGTCGTTTTCAGGCCGCTGCCTTTTGTCGCATTACCTCACAGGCAGAGACGCTAACAGGGGAGAATGCGCGCAGCCGTGCCGATGGAAATGGAAGCTTTCAGAGGAGCACCGCGAGGGCAGATATTACGACATAGGCGAAAACGAGGACGGCGGCAGCTACATTTTAAACGCAAACGACCTTTGCACAGCGCCGTTTATAAACCTCATCGCACAGGCAGGCGTTGACAGCCTTAAAATCGAGGGCAGAGCAAAGACGTTTTATTATGTTGCAAGCACCACCGCCGCATATCGCGCCGCAGTTGACGAATATATGAAATCGCCCGATAAATATGTATGCCCCGAAAGAGTGCTCGACGAATTGACGCGCACCTCACACCGCACATATTCAACAGGCTTTTATTTCGGCGCAGAGGGCGCGGTGCAAAACACACAGCAGGGCGGCTATATCCGCGACTGGGAGCTTGTCGGCATAGTGGACGGTTGGGACAATGGCATAGCAAGCTGCACCCAACGCGGCAAATTCGAGCTTGGCGAACCGCTCGAAATCCTCACCCCCGGCGGAGATTGCATAAACATCACCCCCGAATTTATACTGAATAATGACGGCGAGAATATCGAGAGCACCCCTCATTCCCTCATGAAATTCAGCATCCCTTGCAAAGAGGAATTGACGCCGTATTCTATTTTAAGGCATAAAATTAAATAAGCACAATAAAAATGGGCTGTTGCAGACATCTGCAACAGCCCATTTTTGTCATTCTGAGCGAAGCGAAGAATCTTTTGCGCATTTCCATAGTTTTTAAGATTCTTCGTCGCTTCGCTCCTCAGAATGACATGAACTTTTGATTATCTAAGAAACTTCTTTTTCAGCCACAAGCAAAGGCACGCGCCTGCCACAGCTACTAAGATTGAAGCTATGCTAAAGCCGCTTGTGTAGAAGCCTATCAGCCTTGCTATGAAGCCGCCGACGAATGAGCCGAGGATACCGACGACGATATTTCTGCCTGTGCCGCCCGGCATACCCATTATTACGCTTGCGAGATAGCCCGCCACTGCGCCGACTATAAGCCAGCCGATAATATTAAAAATCATTTATATAGTTCCTCGCTTACATCTGTGTTCTCAATTAAATAAGGCTGCGATAGAGCACCGCTATTTCCTCAACGCTTGTGTCACGCGGGTTGCCGGGGCGGCACGCGTCTGCATATGCGCTCTCTGAAAGGAACTGCACGTCCTCATCCTTTAAGATGCCCTGCAAATTCGCGGGTATTCCGACGTCCGAGGCAAGCTTTTTCACAGCGTCAACGGCTGCCTTGCGATACTCCGACTGTGTCATTTTATCTGTGCCCTCAACGCCCATTGCTTTGGCGATATCGCGATATTTTTCGCCTGTGCACTCTGCGTTATATTCCATAACTGTCGGCAGAATAATCGCGTTCGCAACGCCGTGCGGTGTGTCGTAAAGCGCGCCAAGACCATGCGCCATGCTGTGAACTATGCCAAGCCCGACGTTCGAGAAGCCTTGACCTGCAATATACTGCGCAAGCGCCATTCCCTCGCGTCCCTCCGGTGTATTGTCAACGGCGGCGCGAAGATATTTGCTGATAAGCGCAATGGCTTCAATGTGGAACATATCAGTCATTTCCCAAGCGGCCTTTGTTGTGAAGCCCTCAATCGCGTGCGTCAGCGCGTCCATGCCTGTCGCGGCGGTTAGACCCTTGGGCATACTCGCCATCATGTCGGGGTCGACAACTGCAATTTCGGGGATATCATTTGTGTCGACGCAGACAAATTTGCGCTTTTTCTCAACGTCGGTGATAACATAGTTAATTGTGACCTCCGCCGCTGTGCCTGCTGTTGTCGGAACGGCAATTGTAAATATGGCGTGCTTTTTTGTAGGAGCAACGCCCTCAAGGCTGCGAACGTCCGCAAATTCAGGGTTATTTATAATGATGCCAATGGCCTTTGCGGTGTCCATAGATGAGCCGCCACCGATGGCTACGATGCAGTCAGCACCGCTCTTTTTAAACGCTTCCACGCCAGTTTTCACGTTTTCGATAGTCGGGTTCGGCTTGATTTCACTGTAAATTTCATATGCAAAGCTTGCGCTGTCAAGCAGGTCGGTGACCTTTTTTGTGACGCCAAATTTGATGAGGTCGGGGTCAGAGCACACAAACGCCTTTTTGTAGCCGCGTGCTGTCAGCTCGGGGACAATATTTTCAATCGCGCCCTTGCCGTGATAAGAAATTGTGTTAAGTACAATACGATTTGCCATTTTTCATTACTCCTTTTTGTTACGGCCGTGCCGCATTACTTATACGTATATTATGCACTTAAATTAAGTTAAAGTAAATAACATTTTGTTAATTTTTTATCATTATTTGCGCTTTTTAATGTAAAAATTGTCTTTTTACGCCCAATGGTGTATAATGTTTGTTATCTTAAATTGACATCGGAGGAAGTTTACTCTTGAAAAAAATAATTTCATTTTTTTGCGACAAAAGCCTTGTGTTCTTTTTGATTATAGGCGGCATAAACACTGTTGTCAGCACGGTTGGCAGTCAGCTTTTGCTCTCACCCATGACCTCGTGGTGGGGCGAGACGGCGGCGTACTGGGCAAGCACCGCGATAATGTTTACGCTGTGCAGTGTTTTCAGCTTCATTTTTAACCGCAAATACAGCTTTGAGAGCAAAGCGCCGCTCGGTCAGAGCATTTTTCGCTTTTCGGTTGTCATTGCCGTTTGCTACCTTATCGGATTTGGCTTTTCAAACTACGTCACGCCGCTCATTGTCAGCGCGTTTTCAAGCACAATAAGCACTGTTTGGGTCACGCGCATAGCCATGCTGCTCGGTCAGGTGATATTCACAGGATTAAATTACATCGGGCAAAGACTTTGGGCGTTTAAAGACTAGCATATTTTGTCACAATGTGATAAAATACATTTCGGGCAACTTAGCATTTTGTGCCCGCCGCCATGTGCGGTTCACCCTGCTGTGTGACGAGGCTGCAAGGGTAAAATACATCGTCGGAAAGTTTAATATGAAAAGCAAAAAAATTGTACGCTGTGCGGTAATTGCCGCTATCTACGCCGTTATAAGCCTTGTGCTCGCGCCGATTTCATACGGCCCTGTGCAGGCGAGAGTGAGCGAAGCGCTTACGTTGCTGCCGATATTTACGCCTGACGCGATAATAGGCGTGACGCTCGGCTGCTTCATAACAAACCTTATTGGTGTGTTCACGGGCGCAAATATCCTCGGCGTACTTGATATTTTTCTCGGCACTGTCGCAACCTTTGCGGCGGCACTTTGCACCCGCGCACTGCGAAATGTTGTGGTAAAAAAGCTGCCTGTCGCGTCTGTGCTGCCGCCTATTCTATTTAACGCCTTAGTGGTCGGCGCAGAATTGTGGCGGGTGATTGGCCCGCACACGCTGTCTGCGTTTCTCATTGAAGCGCTGTGGGTGGGCGTTGGCGAAGCGCTCTCTTGCGTGGTGCTAGGCTTTATACTTGTGCGTGCCATAGAAAGCACGCCTGTACTTAAAAAATGGTTTGAGGAATAACAATGAATTACAGCACCGTAATATGGGACTGGAACGGAACACTGCTAGACGATTTGTCGCTGTGCGGCGAAACGCTCAACAAGCTTTTGCAGCGCCACGACTGTGAGCCGATAAAGGAAATTGAAAGCTATAAAAAGATTTTCGGCTTTCCCATAATAGATTATTATAAACGCGCCGGATTTGATTTTGACAAATGCTCGTTTGACACGCTCGCGCATGAATATATGGACATATACATGCCCGCGAGCCTTGAATGCGGCATTGTGCCAAACGCCAAAAACGTCCTTGCCGAGCTAAGCGGCAGGGGAGTAGCGCAGATAGTTTTGTCGGCGAGCGAGCAGAGCAATCTTGAACAGCAGGTGAGCCATTATGGGTTGAATGAATATTTCACACAGCTTGTCGGCTCAAATAATATTTACGGTGTGAGCAAAATTGACGCGGGCAAGGCGTGGCTGCGCGACAATAATATAGATCCCGCGAGCGCCGTCATGATAGGCGACACAGAGCACGATTTCGAGGTCGCGTCCGCAATGGGCGTTGACTGCATTTTGTCCTCGCTCGGCCACCGTCCGCGTAAAGCTCTTTTGGCAACAGGTCAGCGCGTGATTGACGATTTACGCGAAATTTTAAAATAAATTTGGAGGTAAGTGTCATGGATCAAAGCTTGAAGGAAGTAATCACACAGCGCGTGGAGCGCACGGCTGAGGCTCTTAGAAAAAACAACATGGAGGCAGTCTGTCTTTCCAGTGCCGAAGAAGTTGTGCCATATATAAAATCGCGCCTTAAAGCAGGCGATACCGTCGCCGCGGGCGGCAGCATGACACTTGCGGCGACAGGCGTTATGAGTTTGCTCGCAAGCGGAGAATACAATTATCTCAACAGGGACACCGAGGGCTTGACGCCGGAGCAGCGCGGAGAAATAATGCGCAAAGCATTTTTTGCTGATGCGTATTTTGCGTCCGCAAACGCGATATCCGAGGACGGAGAAATCCACGAGGTGGACGGCAACGGAAACCGTGTCGCGGCTATTATTTACGGACCACAAAATGTGTTTATCGTCGCGGGCTATAATAAAATCGTTGAAAACGCCGAGGAAGCCTTTAAACGAATAAGTACATACGCCTCGCCCGCAAACGCAAAGCGCCTAAGCTGCAAAACGCCATGCGCCGTCACAGGAAAATGCATAGACTGCCAAAGCGACGCGCGCATATGCTGCGACTATGTGACACTAAAGCACCAACGCACAAAAAACCGCATCTGCGTCTTGCTTGTAGCGGAAGAATTAGGCTATTAAAAAACAAAACACACTCCAAAAAATACAACGATTTTTTGGAGTGTGTTTTTATTTGTAATTTTATATAACCTTATGCGCTAACGCCTTTGCTATGCTTTCTCTTGTCTTTTCGTTCTCTTCAAAATTTAGTCTGAAATAGCTGTTGAAAAGCACGTCGATGACGTAGAGTTGGGCGACAATGGCGGCTATTGAGCCGAAGAGAAGCGGCTCTTCATCGGTGCCGCACAAGAGCACACAGTCGGAGAGCGCCGCGCCGGGAGATTTTGCAAAGCGTGTCACAAGTATAATTTTTGCGTTGCGTGCTTTTGCCACCTTTGCCAAATCGAGAAATTCATGCGTTGAGCCCGAATACGAGAAAAACAGCACAACATCGTTGCTCGCAAGCGTTGAAGCACCTATCGTCTGAAAATCCGAATCCTCTATTGTTTTGAATTTTGATGACACTGTGGCAAACTTTGACCAAGCGGCGCTCGCGACAATGGAGTGATTGCCCTTGCCAAGACACAGCACGCTTCCCGCGTCGGCCAAAAGCTGCACAGCTTTCTTTATTGCGTCTCTGTTGAGAAGCTTGTATGTCTGAAAAAGCGAGTTTTGGCTGACGTTAAACGTCTTTTCAAACACCTGCTCCATCGAATCGCTCTCGCATATTTCTCCTGTGGCCGAGCCTACTGACGGCACGCCGACAACCGGCATTGTGGCCTTTGCAAGCTCAAGCTTGAAATCATTGAAGCCGTCGAGATCGATTTTACGACAAAACAGCGATACCGTCGAAACCGCAACGCCACAGGCACTGCTTAAATCTGAAATACTTATATACTGAGCTTCCTTTTTATGATCAAAAACATAATCTGCTATTTTCTTTTCTGATTTCGTAAAATTTTCGTAGTGTTGGTGCATTCTCTCTAAAATACTATCCATTGTTTACCCCTCAACAAGTTTTTCTATGGCTATAGTATAATGTAAATCGGCAAAAATAACAATAAAATATTTGTAAAACTCTTAAATATGTATATTATTGTGAATAACGCACAAAAATCGAAATATTTTTATGCAAGAATAGTATTGAAAAATTATTTCGATTTTGATAGAATGAAGATACCGAATGACAGGGTTGTCATAAATCGCACGAAAAAAAAATTTTTAATCCGAAGGAGACGAAAACATGAAAAAGCTACTTGCAATCCTCATGGCTGCCACGTTGGCAGTAAGCGTCCTTGCGGGCTGTGGCGCTTCATCAAGCTCTGCTGCCGCGTCCACGCAAACAACACCTGCTTCATCAGCCGCCGCAACCACAACAACAGGCGATGGCACATTGAAGCTTGTGCTCTCCACAACAGACGGTTCGTCAAAGGACGACCAGGTTCCTTCACCGTGGCTCAACCGCACACTTGCCACAAACCTCATGTTCCGCAGCTTGTTCATCGCGGACAGCGATTTGACAAGTGTAACGCCTGATCTCGCCGACAGCTACGAGATAAGCGACGACAGCATGACCTACACCATCACACTTAAAGACGGCCTCAAATGGAGCGACGGCGAAGCAATGACCGCTGACGACGTTATCTTCTCAATTGAGACAGCCACAAAGGCAGCAGTTGTAAACTCAATCTACACAGCAGCCTTTGCAAAAATTACAGATATGAAAGCAGACGGCAACGTCATCACAATCAAGCTCAACACACCGTATGCGGCTCTGCTTGACGTTCTTGCACAGTTTGCAATTCTTCCTAAGCACTCTCTTGAAAAAGCAGATCCGCTCACAATGGAGTCTGACGCTTTCTGGAAAGACCCCGTCACATCAGGTATGTATGTTCTTGACGAGCTGAATGTAGGTAACTACTTCACACTTAAGCTCAACGAAAACTACGAGGGCACAGCACCTAAAATTGAAAAGGTGACAGTATCCTTTGTCTCTGACTACCTCACAGCCGCACAGTCCGGCAATGCTGACTATGTATACGGCAACGCCGCAGACATGGTTGAGGCGCTTTCAGCAATGGACAACTTCACAGCAAACGAAGTAAACGTACTATTCTATAAGTACTTCATCTTCAACATGAAGGGCACAGACGGCAACGACAATGCGGCAATGCAGAACGTTGAAGTGCGCAAAGCCCTCATCGAAGCCATCGACCGCGCAGCGCTTGCAACACTTTATCCCAACGCGACAGTCCTAAGCTCAGGCGTGCCTGACAGCTATCCGTCATACAACGGCTTCTCATATGAATTTGACGCCGAAAAAGCAAAGGCTGACCTTATTGCGGCAGGCTACGACATGAGCCGCACACTGCGCATCTGCTACTATAACAACGACCAGACATCTATCGACCTCATCAATACAGTTGTGTATTATCTTGAGCAGACAGGCTTGACGGTTGAAGCAACGCTTTCAAACGACGGCACAACAGACCTCTTCACAACACGTGCATACGACATTGGCTTCAAGGGCAAATCTGCATTCTCACTTGAAGAGTGGTACAGCGAATATATTTCCGACGACGCGCTGTTCAGCAAAATCTTCGGTGGCGACACATCGTTTGACACATTAGTGGACGACCTCTATGCAGCCACAGACGAGGCAACACGCACAGACGTTCTCAAAAAGCTTCAGGACATGGAGCAGAAGAACGTTTATAAAGTGCCTGTATTCACAGTCGGTACTTATGTATTCACAAGTGACAACGTAAAAGTTCCGTCAGGCGTGAAATTCTGCAATCCTCTTTACATGTGCGACCTTGACTTTGCTAACTGGGAAGTAGCATAACGCAAATAATCCACGCGGACTTTAAATCAATTAACAGCCATGCGGGAGAGACGTAGGCCTTGCCCTGCGTCTCTCCTGCCTTTTTATCAAAGTATTTTTGATGGGAGTGAGATAATGCTTAAATTTATTCTTAAAAAGCTTCTCATGATGATTCCTATGCTTCTGCTTATTAGTATTATCGTGTTCTTTGGCTTGCAGCTTACAGGCGTAGACCCGATAAACTTCATGGTAAGCCCCGAAATGCTGTCTGCAAACGCAGGCAACGTAGAAGCACTCAGAGAATCTCTGGGCTTGAACGACCCCTTGATTGTCCAGTATTTCCGTTGGCTTGGAAATTGCCTTAGAGGCGACTTGGGCTATTCATTTGACGGTTCGTCAATTTCGTCCATAATTGCAGTGAGACTTCCGTATACCTTTGAGCTTGCGGCATGGTCGCTTTTGCTTTCTGCAATAATCGGCATAGGTATCGGTATCATTTCCGCAATACGCCAAAACGGTGTAATAGATTACGTTGGGCGTGTTTTGGCAGTGCTTGGCCAGGCTGTGCCGCAGTTCCTTGTCGGCATAATGTTAATTGAGATTTTCTCTATCAAGCTTGGCTGGTTTCCGTCGGCAAACCGTGTCAGTCCGGGCACTACAAATTTGGCTTGGGACGCGTTTATACATCTGTTCCTGCCTGTCTTAACGCTCACGATAGGCATGGTGGCTGTTCTTATGCGCTATGCGCGCAACACAATGCTGGACGTTTTGAACAGCGACTACATAAAAACAGCTCGCAGCAAGGGTATACCCGAATGGAAGGTATATCTAAAACACGGCTTCCGCAACGCGATGAAGCCTGTGCTTGTAATCTTGGTTTTCCGTATTCCGATGCTCGTCGGCGGCTCGGTTGTCATTGAGAGCGTGTTCTCATATCCCGGTATCGGCCTCACAATGACAAACGCCATCACCTCGGGCGATTACCCCATAGTGCTTGTGACGACGCTTATCATTGCCGCGGCAATGCTCATATGCTCGTTCATGGTAGACGTATTCAATGCTTTGCTTGACCCGCGCGTCCGGCTTGGCGAATGAGAGGAGGGGACATAGATGAGTGATACAAAAACAGTGAGCATCAAGGAGCAAAACAAAAGCGCATCGTCCTCGCTGCTCAAAAAGAACATACGCAAGTTTATGAACAACAAGCTTGCCGTGCTTGGCCTTATAGTTGTGCTTGTGATGACGCTTGCGTGCATCATCGGCGCTCTTATGGGCGTTGACTACAACACGCCTGTGCTCACCGCAATGAAAAAAGCCCCCGACGCAGAACATATTTTCGGCACAGATACAATCGGCCGCGACCTGCTAGCACGTGTGCTTTACGGCGGCTGCTATTCAATACTTATCGGCGTTTTCTGCGCTGTGGCAAGCTCTGTCATAGGCGCGGTGCTCGGCGCAATTTCGGGCTACTTCGGCGGCAAGGTCGACACCGCTCTCATCCGTGTTTCAGAGGTCTTTCAGGCGTTCCCGCAGCTTGTACTTGTAATGATGATAGTTGCTATCGTCAATAAGCGCGGCCTTGGCAACCTGCTTGTAATCTTTGTCATAACAGGCTGGATGACAACCTTCCGCATGGTGAGAAACGAGTTTTTAAGCTTAAAGGGTGAAACCTACGTCAAGGTTTGCGAAGCGTTTGGCATGAGCAAAATGAGCATTATGTTCAAGCAGATTTTGCCGAACGTCATGAGCCCGATAATCGTTTCAACAACGACAAACGTCGCGTTTTTCATTCTGCAAGAGGCCGCGCTGTCATTTATTGGTCTTGGCGTTGCCGACAGCACACCGACGTGGGGCAATATCTTAAACGCGGCAAAATCAATATCCGTTGTCACAAATCAGTGGTGGATATGGATATTCCCGGGCCTTGCGATAACCTTGTTTGTACTAGCCATTAACTTCCTCGGTGACGGTCTGCGCGACGTTCTCGATGCGAAGCAGCAGTAAGGGAGGTGCAGTATGGATACAAAAGAAATCATTTTAGATGTAAAAAAGCTTAACACAAGCTTTATCTCCGACAAAAAAGAAGTTAAAATTGTCAAGGACGTTTCGTTTCAGCTAAAACGCGGTACTGCACTTGCGGTAGTTGGCGAAAGCGGATGCGGCAAAAGCGTTACAATGAACTCAATCATGCGCTTCACAGGCCAAAACGCCCGCGTAAAAGCCGAGAGCATTCAATACAATGCGCTTCGCGACGGCAAAATTCAAGAATACCACATGGAAAAATTCAAAAGCAATAACTGCGCCGAAATGCGCGCGCTGCGCGGCCCTGATATGTCGATGGTCTTTCAAGACCCTATGTCGAGCCTCAACCCTGTTTACAAGGTTGGCGATCAAGTGGCGGAGGGGCTTATTCAGCACACAGGCATGAGCAAAAAGGACGCTAGAGCAAAGGTGCTCGACATGTTCAAAAAGCTCGGCATTCCCGACCCCGAAAGCCGAATAGACTGCTACCCGCATCAGTTTTCTGGCGGCATGAAGCAGCGCGTCGTCATAGCGATAGCCATGATTTGCAACCCTGAACTGATAATCTGCGACGAGCCGACAACGGCGCTTGACGTGACAATTCAGGCTCAGATAATGGAGCTTTTAAAAGGGCTTCAGGTCAACGAGGGCAAAAGCATTATCCTCATTACCCACAACATGGGGCTTGTTGCCGAAATGGCGGACGAAGTGTGCGTAATGTACATGGGGCGCGTCGTCGAGTTCGGCACGCTTGAGGATATCTTTGACCACCCGTCGCACCCATACACAAAGGCTCTGCTTCGCAGCGTGCCTGTGCTCGGCCTTGCCGACGGTCAAAAGCTTGAGACAATCCCCGGCATCACTCCAAACCCCGCAGAGCTAAAGGGCGGGTGTGAATTTGCAGGCAGATGTCCTCTTTGCGAGGAGCGCTGCAAGGCAAAGGATATCCCGACATATGAAGTCTCGGCGGGACACCGCGTGCGTTGCCTGCAATATGACTCTTTTAAGGAGGTGGACTAAGCATGGCTGCTGAAAACAAAGAAATAATATTTAAAGTGAAAAATTTGCAGACATGGTTTCCTATCACAAAGGGCGCTTTCAAAAAAGTGGTAGGTCATGTCAAGGCAGTCGACGACGTGAGCCTTGATATATACAAGGGCGAAACGCTCGGCATAGTTGGCGAGAGCGGCTGCGGAAAATCCACCTTTGGCAAATCTGTCATGCTGCTTGAAAAGCCGACAGGCGGCAGCGTTATGTTTAATTACGACGGCGAATTTAAAGATATAACAAAGTTCAGCAAGGAAGAAACCTTTAAATTCCGCCGCAGAGTGCAGATGGTTTTCCAAGACCCGTATTCTGCGCTAAACCCGCAAAAGAAAATTTACACCTCATTTGAAGAGCCGCTTATTGTCCACGGTGTAAACAATCAAAAAGACCGCGAGTCAGTTATGCAAAAGGTTTTGCAGATGGTAAACATTCAGCAGGACTATCTAATGCGCTACCCGCATGAATTTTCGGGCGGTCAGCGTCAGCGTCTTTGCATTGCACGTGCGCTTGAAGTTATGCCCGATGTTCTGATTTGCGACGAGCCTGTCTCGGCGCTCGACGTTTCAATTCAGGCGCAGGTTCTTAACCTTATGAAGGATATTCAAAAGGAAATGAACCTCACCTATCTCTTTATCGCGCATGACTTGTCCGTCGTGCAGTATATGTCCGACCGCATCGTCGTCATGTATCTAGGCAAAATCGTCGAGGTTGCAGATTCCAAAGCGCTTTACGACGAGCCGCTTCACCCATACACAAGAGCACTTTTGTCGGCAATTCCTGTGCCCGATATCCACAAGACGAAAAAGCGTCAGGTGCTTGAGGGCGAGGTGCCAAGCCCGATACATAAGCCGACAGGCTGCGCGTTCCACAACCGCTGCCCGAACTGCATGGAGATATGCAAAACAGTTGACCCCGCGATGATACGCAATGAGGATGGTCACATGGTATCATGCCATTTGTACGACAAAAAATAGGAGAATTTACATTTTATGCTGATTCAAACAAAAAGCACCTGCGACGTATTCGTCGCAGGTGCAGGCATTGCAGGTATAATGGCAGCGATAACCGCGGCTGAAAACGGTCAAAACGTTATTTTGTCAAGCACCGGCGCAATATTTTCAGGTTCAAGCTTTTACCCAGGCACATGGGGCCTTGGTCTTATTGCGCCTGAAAACAAAGCAGACGAGGACGACCTCGTGCAGACGATATTAAACGTCGGCTGCGGCATGGCTGACGAAAAAATGGTAAGGGCGTTTGTGAGCGATATTTCAGCCTCTGTAGAATACTTAAAATCTCTCGGCGTCTCAATGAAAAAGGCGCAAAACGACACGCAAAAAGATTTCATTCCATGCTTTGACCACAAGCACAGAGCATGGAACGGAATACTTTTCGACAGCGCAAAAAATGTGCTGTCAGACTATATGGAAAAGCTTCACATACAGCTTATGCCGAGGTGCGAGGTCGTCGATTTAATATGCAAAAACAGATGTGTGCGCGGAGTTATCGTCAAAAAAGACGGCGAGCTTTTCGCTGTTGAATGCAAATCCGCCGTGCTCGCAACAGGCGGCTACGGCGGACTTTTTGAAAACAGGCTCACGACAGACGACGTGGGAGGCACAGGGCAGTACCTTGCTATGAAGCACGGCTGCAAGCTTGTCAATATGGAATTTATGCAGATGATGGCGGGCTATATTTCTCCGTGCCGCAAAACAATTTTTAACGAGCGAACCTTCCGCTACACAGAGATGCGGGACGACAACGAAGAGGATATATTTAAAAATTTGCCAAACGCACAGAGCTTGCTTGCCCAGCGCTCAACATATGGGCCGTTCACCTCGCGGCTTGCATCAAAGCAGATAGATTTCGCCATCGTAAATGCAAACGCAAAAAATGGCGTTGCGGTGCACTATAAAAAAGACTTACAAGAAAATATGCCTGAATTTATCAGCACATATTTTGACTGGCTTTATGAAAATAAGCACCTCACGCCGAACGATGAAATTCACATAGCCATGTTCGCCCACGCCGCAAATGGCGGAATTATGATATCGCCAAACGCAGAGACGGACACACAAGGTCTGTTCGCGTGCGGAGAGGTGACGGGCGGCATGCATGGCGCTGACCGCATTGGCGGATTATCGACGGCAAACGGCTTAGTTTTCGGGCGAAAAGCAGGCGCATCGGCGGCAAGCTACGCCGCGAAGTCTAAAGAAAAGCTTGATTATCCAATATTTTACAAAGCGCAAAAGCTTGATAATGTTGAGGAGACAAGAAAAAAGCTGCGTGAGACAATGACGCAGACTTGTATGGTTGTACGCACAGAGGCAAAGCTGAAAGCCGCCGTTTCATTTATTGACGAAGCGCTTGGCAGATGCAGCTGGACAGATACCGAAAACGCCGACGAAACAGCAAATTCACGCCGTCTTTTTGCGCAGCTTAATTTGGCAAAAGGAATTTTGAAGGCGCAAATGCTGCGCAAAGAAAGCCGCGGCTCGCACTACAGAGAAGATTACCCCGATGCAGATGTAAACCTGCAAAAGCGCATAATTGTGCGCATGGAAAACGGAGCGATAACAGCATATTTTGAATAAAACGAAAGGCAAATCAAATGATATACACCGACGCAAAAAAACTAGGGCGCTATTTAGGCATGTCGCAAAATCTCGACACAGCGATAAACTATCTTCGCACGCACGACTTGGCAAGGCTCGCAACAGGCAGAAACGAAGTCGACGGCGACAACGTATACATAAACCGTTTCGATTACACGACAATCGACGAAACCGACGCATTTTATGAAGCGCATTTAAACTACGCTGATATTCATATTCTGCTCTCGGGCGAGGAGATAATAAAGGTTGCCGACGTGAACGCGCTAAAGGAATTTGAGCGCGACGAAGCCACAGATTATATAGGCTTTCACGGCGAAGCACAGTCGAGCTGCGAAATGTCGTGCCACAAGGTGCTCATAGTTTTCCCGGAGGACGCACACATGGTGAAATTAAAGCTGCATGAAGCGTCACTTGTGCAAAAGGTTGTTGTTAAGGTTAAAATGTAAATTTTGTGCAGCCGAACCGGAGCGATGAGGGCATCGCTCCCTACAATTTAACGCAAATTAGCAGTTTAGCATGTAGGGGGCGGCGTCCTCGACGCCCCGCAGGTTTTGCGCATATATAAAAAAGTGGCTGTTGCAGATGTCTGCACAGCCACTTTCAATTTATTCGCTTGCAATTTTAGACCCAAAATATGTGTCGGACGAAAAGCCGTCGAAGCTGTATAAAAACAGCACTTTATCATATCCGCTGTCCTGCATTATTTTGTCTATTTTAGTGAGGTTTGCGCGAAAATCGACAACGCCTATTTTGGCGTAATCTGCCGTGAGATAGGGTATAAAGGAGTTCGCGTAGCTGTCCTTGACAACAAGTATGCTGCCTTCGCCATTGCCTTGCACCTCGCTGTAGCCGTTGTTTCCACGCAAAAATGCGGCGTATTTGTCGCGCGTCGCAAATTTTTCGGTGTCGTACAGCGTGCCTGTCTCCTGCGTTACGCTGCCGTCTGTCTGCGTGTTGAACACCGTCATCACATTACTCAAATTATAATACGTTATCGTATCGGCGATAGCGCCAATTCTGCGCGCGCTCGAATAGCTTGTGCCGTAAAAATCAGGTACCTCAACAGCTTCGCTTGCGCCCCTGTCAAACACCGGCTTGCCGTTTGCGCTCGCATACTGTTCATATGCGTAAAACGCGCCGAGCGCCGTCCAGTGGTGGTCAGTGCGGTAGTAGATATATTCGCCTGAATGCTGCGAAAGCACCTCGCGCATATCGTAGACGTTAGCTGTGCTGCCGACAGTTGAGAAAATCTTATCGAGGTATTCGTTCTCGTTTGCTATCGGCGCATATGCGGGCAGCAAAGAGGTGAGCACGGTGCTAGCTGACGGAACTATCATAACGTCCACCTGTCCCGCATGGCGCTGTGTAAACCGCTCAAGTGCGCCAAGGTTTGTGTCAAAGCGAGAGTTTACGGCAAGTGTTTTTTTGAAAAGATAATTGTCCTTGCCAAAAAGAATATCGTTGTTCTCGGTTTTGAGCGACGCTGTTTCGCTTAAGCTTTTAAGCTCTATCCAGTTATCGCGCAGCGCAAACTGATCCTTTACATACGCCTCATATTTCACCATCCACGAGTTGTCGAGCACGCCGCTAAGCGAAATAGTTGGGTACTGCTGCAACGTGCGGTTTTCAAGCTCGCTGAAGGGACGCTTCGGGTACCATGCGTCAAATACAGAAAAGCCGATTAGAAATATAAAAAAGATTAGAACAATAGGGTATTGCTTGATTTTATTAACCATAAAGCGTCACCTCCTAAAAACGGAAATAGAGAAACGGGCTGTTCGTCGCGTCAACCATATATGCCACAGTCACAACAAGCACCGCGGCAAGCACAACTCCTCGAAGCACGGTGTGCTTTTTAAGCACCGCGTAAATTTTAGTCGTAAGGCTTGTACACGCAAGCACGCCAACGATGAGCAGCACACCGTAATTTCGCAGAAAATAAAGCGCCGAAACGCCGGACGACGGTATAAACAGCTTTTGGAAAAGCAGCGGCATCGTGACGCCTGTGTCGCTGCCGACAAAGAACGCCCAGCCGATTATCACAAGCACCATTGTGTATATATGCGGCCAAATTTTGCCCTTTTCAAGCTTTGGCAGCAGCCACGTTTTCTCAATCATCAAAAGCACAAAGTAGTAAAGCCCCCAAAAGATGAAGTTCCAGTTTGCGCCATGCCAAAAGCCTGTCAAAAACCACACTATAAAGATGTTTAAAAGCTGACGCTTGTAGCCTTTTCTGTTGCCGCCGAGCGGAATATAGACGTATTCCTTAAACCAGCCCGAAAGCGAAATGTGCCAGCGCCGCCAAAACTCTGTTATGCTGCGCGAGATATACGGTAAATCGAAGTTGTCGGGAAAATCAAACCCGAGCATTTTGCCCATGCCTATGCCCATCATTGAATAGCCCGAGAAATCGAAATAAATTTGCAGCGTATACGCAATAATGCCAAGCCAAACAAGCGGCGTTGACGCATTTGCAAGCCCTACGCCCGCCTCAAAGCTGCCGTTTACGTAGTGGCCTGTCACGTCATACCAAAGCGCACTTATGCCGTCGGCAAGCAGCACTTTTTTTGCAAGACCGAATATAAATAGCGATATGCCCTCGTCAACACGGTCAAGCGTGACGCGCCCTTTGAGCACATGCAAACGCTCTGCGACGTCGCGGTATTTTACGATAGGCCCCGCGATAAGCTGAGGGAACATGACGACATACGCGCCGAAGTCGATTATATTATGCTCGGCAGGCACGCCGCGGCGATAAACGTCTATCGAATAGCTCATCGTCTGGAACGTGTAGAAGCTTATACCAAGCGGAAGCGTGAGCTTTAAAAGCGGTATCGAAAGCCCCGATATCGCGTTTATATTCGTTATAAAAAAGTCGGTATATTTGAAGAAGAAAAGCATACCTATGCTTACAACGATGCTCAAAATGAGGAAAAACTTGCGCTTTTTCTCGTCGTGGTCAAATTTTTCAATAGCCAGTCCCGAAAAATAGTTGACCAGTATCAAGACCATCATTATGGGGAAAAGGCGCACCTCGCCCCACGAGTAAAACACAAGGCTACAAATAAAAAGCACGGTGTTTTTTAACTTTGCGGGCGCAATGTAATAAAGCGCTAAGGATATCGGCAGAAACCTGAATAAAAACAGTAAAGTGCTGAAAACCATAATTCACCTCAAAGCGAAAATAATGCTATAAAAAAGCCGGTACACAGTACCGGCACAAAAAACCACTTTGATTATTTTGTGGCATCGGCTATAGCCGCATCAACAGTAGCGTAATCCACGCCCTCTGCCGCAATTGCAAGAATAACAACGTCGCCGCTGGCTACCACGCGAGCTTCTTTTGCCTGCGCGAGCGCCTCGGCAAATTCAGCATAGTTGTTAAGCGTCGAGGTCTGTTTTTCAATATAAGTCTCAAGCGCTGTTTTAATATTTTCAGCCTCGCCCGATTTTGCCTTTATCACAAGCGTGCAGGCCGACGCACCGGTGATGTTTGAACGGTTTCCGGTGTAGCTGTCAATCTTCTCCATATCAAGGCTCATGTCGTACACTAAATCGTCATCGGTATACGCGGCGGGGTTTTGAATTGCGCAAACTGTCTCGATAGACGTTGCAACAGTATTTATATCAAGACTTTTTCCGCCGCAGGCCGTCAAAGCAAGCGGCAAGGTGAGAACGCAAAGTAAAATCGAAAAAGCTTTTTTCATATTATTTCTTTCCCTTTCAAAATATCACAAATTAAGTATATAATACACTATTATAAGTATATATGCAAGAATTTTTACTGCGATTGAGCAAGATTTACAGTTTTGTAATATTGCGTTATTGACAACTGTCACTTATGCTTTATTATTAAATAGTAAGCTTGTTTTAAAGAGGGTAGTTATGCAAAAAAGACGCACTTTTATATATTTAATATTTTCAATATTTGCGTTGGCGGCGCTTGCTTTTCTGATAGTAAACGCCATAAATTCGCGCGAATATCGCCAGACTTCATACGCCATGAACACTATCATAAGCCAAACCGCCTACGGCAAAAACGCCGAAAAGGCAATGGCAGAGGTCAACACCGCGCTCGCCGATATCGAAAACACGCTCTCGCTCTACGTCAGTGGAAGTGAGATTTCACAAATAAACGAAAACGCAGGCATTAGCGCCGTAAAGGTCAGCGAAGGCACGCTTGCGCTTATTAAAAAAGCCGTATCGATGTCAAAGGATAATAAGGACGCTTTTGCCATAACTCTCGCGCCGATAGCACTCGCTTGGGGCATAAATTCTGACGCTCCGCGCGTGCTTTCGCAAGATGAAACCGATAAGCTTTTGCCGCTTGTGGACGACGAGAGCATAATTATAGACGAATCCACGTCGACCGTTTTTCTTCCGCAAAAAGGTCAGGGCATTGACCTCGGCGGCATTGCAAAGGGCGCGTCGTGCGCTGTCGCAAAAGAAATTTACGCAAGCAACGGCGTTAAAAGCGCTCTGCTTTCAATAGGCGGCAACGTCTACGCCTGCGGCACAAAGCCAAACGGAAAAGCCTTTCAGGTGGGCTTTCGCGACCCCGCTAATGAAGCGATGTCCTCGATAGCGTCGTTTTCGCTCACCGATAAAACAATAGCCGTTTCCGGCGGCTACGAGCGCTATTTTGAAGCTGACGGCAAGCGGTATATACATATTTTCAGCCCCGAAACAGGCTATCCTGTCGAGAGTGACGTCGTGTCCGTTGGAGTTATATCAGATGACGGCGCTGTGGCGGATTTTTACTCAACAACGCTTTACGTCAAAGGTACAAAGGCGGCAATTGAGTATTTGAGCACACAGGGCGAGGGGATAATGCTTGACGGCGATAATAATTTGTACGTCTCAAAAAGCCTTTCGCCGTCGTTTACGCTTTTAGAGGACGGCTACAACGTGATTTTTGTTTGAGGTTAGCATGAAAAACACAAAGGATAAAACAAGGCGTGTTGCGCTGACAGGTATGCTTTTTGCGCTCGCGATAGTCTTGTCACTGCTCGAGGGCACGTTAACGCCGCTGCTTGGGCTGCCGCCGGGGGTGAAGCCGGGGCTTGCGAATATCGTCGTGATGTTTGCGCTCATGTTTATAGACACGCCGTCCGCGCTTGCGCTTGTTATTTTAAAGGCGTTTTTTGTAACGCTTACCCGCGGCGCGTCGGCGGGCTTATTGTCGCTTGCGGGCGGCTTGCTGTCGCTTATTATTATGGTCGCTTTATCAAAATTAAAACAGCCGTCTTTATTTATTACATCTGTTTCGGGGGCGATAGCGCATAATTTCGGGCAGCTTGCGGCGTTAAGCTTTATATTCACGCAATCGGGCTATACATTATATTATGCGCTTGTTTTGCTTATATCAGGGCTCGTTATGGGCACGGTGACCTCGCTTATACTTAAGTGTGTTATACCTGCTTTGAAAAAATTGAAAATAAATAGAAATAATTATCAATAAGTACTTGACATTAGTTAGTACAGGTGTTATTATATAGACACAGCAAAGGACCAAACAAAAAAATTAAAATAAACGGAGGATATTTATTATGTCTAAATGGGTATGCAGTGTATGTGGTTATGTTTTCGAGGGTGCTCAGGCTCCTGAAGTATGTCCGGTTTGCAAAGCTCCAGCTTCTAAGTTTGTCGAGCAGAAGGGCGAAATGACTTATGCAACAGAGCACGTTGTCGGCGTTGCACAGGGTGTTGACCCCGAAATCATCGAGGGTTTGCGCATGAACTTCACAGGCGAGTGCAGCGAAGTCGGCATGTACCTTGCAATGAGCCGCGTGGCTGACCGCGAGGGCTATCCCGAGGTTGCCGAAGCATGGAAGCGCTATGCTTTTGAAGAAGCCGAGCACGCCGCAAAGTTTGCAGAGCTTCTTGGCGAAGTTGTCACAGACAGCACAAAGAAGAACATCCAAATGCGCGTAGACGCTGAAAACGGCGCTTGCGACGGCAAAATGCAGCTTGCCAAAAAAGCAAAAGAGCTTGGCCTCGACGCAATTCATGACACTGTACATGAAATGGCCAAAGACGAAGCCCGCCACGGCCGTGGCCTTAAAGGCTTGCTTGACCGCTACTTTGCATAATTTAATATAATTAAAAAAACGACTGCTTCGGCGGTCGCTTTTTTATTTTGCGTAAAGCTACACCTCATCAGTCGCCTGCGGGCGACAGCTTCCCCTCAAGGGGAAGCCTTCCCCCTCGGGGGAATGTGGCGCGACGAAGGAGCGACGGATGAGGGGTATAAATTCATGCTTTCCAAAACCCCTTCAAAATCTCACTCGCCATATCCGTACTCGTAACATACCGCAAATGGCTGAAATGTGCGGGAAAAAGAGATTTATAGCCATATGTGCCAAAACGCGCGTCTATTAAAAGCGTCATGCCTTTGTCATTTTCAGTGCGTATAACGCGCCCCGCCGCCTGCAAAACCTTGTTCATGCCGGGGTACTGATACGCATATTCAAAGCCCGCGTCGCTTGTTTTTGCGTAGTAATCGCGCAGCGCGTTTTGCACGGGGTTTATCTGCGGCAAGCCCACGCCGACGATTATGCTGCCGATAAGCTTTTCGCCTGCGAGGTCGATGCCCTCCGCAAATATGCCGCCAAGTACACAAAATGCCGCAAACGGCTTTTCGTGAATTTCATCAAACTGCGGAAGGTATTCCTCACGCGCTTTTTCGTCCATCGCGGCGCTCTGCATAACTGTTTCAACGCCGTCAAACATCTCGCAAAAGCGCTCGTAAACCATCTCCATATATTTGTACGACGGCAAAAACACAAGATAGTTGCCGTTTTTCGCCGTCACTGCGGCGTTTATAAGGCGGCAGATTTCGTCACATGTTCGCTCGCGGTCAGCATATTTTGTGCTGACGTAATCGGCACATAAAAGACAGTAATTATTTTGCGCAAACGGGCTTAAAAGCTGCGTGCGTTTTGCCTCTTCGCCGCCGCCGAGCGTCTTTATAAAATAATCGGAAGGCGACAGTGTCGCGCTGAAAAGCACGCTCGCGCGCCCAAGCAACATTGAATCATTGAGAAACGGCGCGGCGTCAAGGCAAATAAGCTCAAGCGTCACCTCGTTTGAGCGAAGCGTGACAAGCGAGGTGTATTCTTCGCCGTATAATTCCCAAATCATGAGGAAAAACCGCGCGTCAAAAAACAGCTGCAAAACATCCTTTTGATGCTCGTTTTCGCGGTGCTCGTCGAGCCAGTCTGACGCTTGCTCTGTGAATTTCATCAAAAGCTTCGGCATATCCTCATCGCCTTCGGGGATTATGAGCTGCCGTTCCTCGGCGTCCTCACATTTGCCGCGCAGCTCGATAAATCGGTTATTTATTTTAGTAAGCGCGTTTGTCAGCTTGCGCGAGGTTTTGCCAATCGCCTTTTTTACATCGTAGAACGCCTTTTTTGATATCAAAGCCGAATACATAGACCGTGCTCTGTCAACAAGGTTATGCGCCTCATCGATGAGAAAAATGAAGTCTCCGCCCTCTGTGAAAAAGCGTTTAAGGCTCACAACAGGGTCAAAAAGATAGTTGTAATCGCATATTATCACGTCGCAAAAATTAGTTAAATCAAGCGAAAGCTCAAACGGACAAAGCTGTTTTTCCTTGGCGTACTGCGTTATGTCGTCGCGCGTAAAACGGCTGTGCGTCGCCAAAAAATCATACAGTGCGTCGTTAATTCTGTCGTAATATCCGTTTGCATAATGGCACATTTCGGGCGTGCAGCTTCGCTCTTCAAGAAAGCAAATTTTGTCCTTTGCCGTCAGCGTGATTGATTTAAGCTTAAGCCCGTCGCCGCTTTTTTCGCGCATAAGATTAATAGCGTCCTCAGCGGCGGTGCGCGTTATCGTTTTTGCGGTGAGGTAAAATATTTTTTCGCCCGCGCCCTCGCCGAGAGATTTTAGGGCGGGGAACACAGTTGAGATTGTTTTGCCCGTCCCCGTCGGCGCACACGCAAACAGCCTGCCTTTGCTAGCTATTGTTTTATACACAGCACCCGCAAGGCGGTATTGTCCGTCGCGATAATTTTCAAAAGGAAACGTGAGCGATTTTAAAGACGCGTTTCTCACGCCGCGCCACGACGAAGAAAGCTTCGCCCAGCGAGTGTATAAATGAAGCGTTTCAAGCAAAAAATCTTCAAGCTGCACGGCGGTAAAAAGCTTTTTATGGCATATGATCTCCTGTGTGTCTATCTGAAAATACGTCACCTGAACGCATATTTCGTCAAGCGCGTTGTCGGCACAGTAAAACGCCGCATAGAATTTCACCTGTGCCCAGTGAAGCGGGTTGAAGTCCTCCGTCAGGAGCTCTGTGCGCGCGGCGGTGGTTTTAATCTCGTCGATTACTGTTAAATCACCCTGCTTAAAAATGCCGTCGGCGCGTCCGTCAAGCACATATTCAATGTCGTCAACAACGCGCACGGCGTGCATGGAAACTTCAGCTTCATATCCGTCACCCGCGGCTTTTTGCAGCCTTCTGTGTATTCTCGCCCCTTCAAGCGCACGGTCAATGCCCGAAAAACGGCTGTCAAGGCTACCGCGGCGCAGCACGAACTCAACAAGCTCTCGCACAGATAACGCCACAGTTTGCATTGACAGCCGTTCCTTTCAAAGCTTAAAACAACCTACCGTCATTCTGAGCGAAGCGAAGAATCTTATGCAATAGCTTGCAAGGCTAAAGATTCTTAGTCGCTTCGCTCCTCAGAATGACAGCGGCTTGTTTTAATATTTTAGCTTTTTGTTTATTTCCTTGATAATATTTTTATCTATCTTGCACATTTTTCTGTCGTAGGTCAAAATGCCGTTTATCTCTGTTTCAACGTCCGTGAGCTGTGTGTAAACGGTGGCGCACAGTCCTTTTTTAATAAGCGGAATAACCTGCTTTTCGTGAAGCTGCTTATATGCCGTTGAAATAGCTTCCTTTGTCTTATATGCGCGGTAGCCGAAATTTTCAGTCTCTTTCCACATATGTCCTGCCGACGGTATGCTGTAGCCGCCGTATTCACTGAGCACAAAGGCGCGCTTGCCGTCTTTTTTAGGCGCGTGAACAGGCAAAATATATTTGTGCACGCTCACCATGTTTCCGCCGCCCTGGTCGTGCCAACCGCTCGCGTGGTCAACAAGGCGCGTCGAGTCAAGGCTTCGCACAAGAAATGCCGTTTCGCTCGCGTTAAACTGCCCCCAGCCCTCGTTAAACGGCACCCATGTGCACACGCACACAGTGTTGTAAAACTGGTCGATAATTCCGCGAAGCTCGTTTATAAGCGCGTTTCGCCCCGCCTCGTCCTCGCGCTTAAAGCGTTTATAGTCGCTGTCTTTAACGTGTATACCGAGGTTTGGCAGCGCCACTGCAAGCGCGTCACCGGGGTATGCTGCGCCGCTTGGCATATCCTGCCACACGAGCATGCCTATTTTGTCGCAGTAATAATACCATCGCGCAGGCTCTGTTTTAATGTGCTTTCTAAGCATGTTAAAGCCGAGCCTTTTTGCCGCGTCGATGTCACTTTTCAGCGCTTCGTCGGTCGGCGCTGTATACAGTCCGTCAGGCCAGTAGCCTTGGTCGAGCAGCCCGCGCTGAAAATACGGCTTGCCGTTTAACAAAAGCCGCGCATAGCTGTTATCGTCGCGCTCAACGCCAAACGTGCGCAGACCAAAATAGCTCTGCACACGGTCAGTCATGCGCCCCGCATGCGTCATTGTGGCTGTTATTTTATAAAGAAACGGCGTTTCGGGCGTCCAAAGTTTTGGCGCGTCAATGCTTATTTTTTCCTCTGTGTCAACAGGTATTGTCGAGGCATAAACGATGTCGTCACCGTCGTATATTTCAATTATAACGTTGCCAACGCCAGAGCATTCGGGGTGAATGACAATGCTGTCAAGCGACGGTGTGATGCGCAGAGAGTGGATGTAATTTTCGTCCACCTGTTCAAGCCAAACCGTCTGCCAAATGCCGGTGACGGCGGTGTACCAAATGTGGTCGGGCTTTAGCGTCTGCTTGCCGCGCGGGAAGTCCGCAGTGTCGGTTTTGTCGCGCACAGCCACTGTTATGACGTTTTCACCGTCAGTTACATACGGCGTAATATTAAGCTCAAATGAGGTGTATCCGCCAAAATGCACGCCCGCTTTTTTGCCGTTAATATATATGCGGCACGAGTAATCGACAGCGCCAAAATGAAGTATAGTCTGCTTTGAGGCGCTGTAGCCTTCTATATTAAAGATGCGTCTGTACCACAAAAGGTCGTCCGGCATGACGGCTTTCTGCACGCCGGAAAGCGCACTCTCGGCGCAAAACGGCACAAGAATACTGCCGTCCCATTTCTCGGGTATATCCTCGCTTTTGTTTATGGCATAGCTCCACATTCCGTTGAGGTTTTGCCAGCTTTCGCGCCTTAGCTGCGGGCGCGGATATTTATTATGCGGTATGCCCGCAGGTATAAAATCAGTCGTCAAAGCACCCATTAAAACCACCGCCTTAATATTATATATCAATATATTCATAGCATACCATGATTTCCACATGCAAACAAGAACGATTTGCGCTTTGCAGCAAGAAAATACTCATAAAAAGTTGAAAAAAGTATTTGACAAAGCAAAGCTTGTTGTATATAATATAGTTTAATATCATTATGTGTAAAGGCAATGACCGGAAAAGTAGCGCGTACACCATGCCGCAGAGAGCTGCCGTTTGCTGTGAGGCAGTGCATAAGAACGTGTGAAAGTCTTTCGTGAGTCTCGTCGGTGATTAGAAATATAGCCGATGGCGTTTTATCCGCGTTAAGGGTCTTTGAGTGGACGCGTTATTGTGCGGCAATGCAGAGTGGTACCGCAGAGTGCTTTCAAGCCTTTGTCTCTCGTTTTTGGGGAGACAAGGGCGTTTTTTTATACCTAAATGGGTTTGATTTGGAAAGTAAGAGAGGGGAAACAATATGATTTTAACAGGCTCGGAAATTTTCACCGAAGTGCTTTTAGAAGAGGGCGTTGACACCATTTTCGGCTATCCCGGTGGCTCTGTGCTCAATTTGTACGACGCACTGTACAAATACAGCGACAAAATAACGCACATCATGACGGCTCACGAGCAGGGCGCGGCACACGCGGCCGACGGCTTTGCACGCGCCACGGGCAAAACAGGCGTCGTGCTTGCAACAAGCGGCCCGGGCGCGACAAACCTCGTCACAGGCATCGCGACAGCGTATATGGACAGCGTGCCAATGGTCGCCATAACAGGCAACGTAGGCACATCGCTCATCGGGCGCGACAGCTTTCAAGAGGTCTACATCGCGGGCATAACAATGCCGATTACAAAGCACAATTTTGTCGTGCGCAGCGTCGATGAGCTTGCAGATATCCTGCGCAGCGCATTCCGCATTGCACAGACAGGCCGCAAAGGCCCTGTTCTTGTCGATATTCCAAAGGACGTGACCTCCGCAAAAACGGAATACACTAAAAAATCACCAATGCCTATCCCGAAAGCACCTCAGCCGACAGATGAAGAAATCGCGCGCGCGGCAAATATCATCAACTATACACAGCGCCCGATAATCTATTTCGGCGGCGGCGTGACATCGAGCGAAGCGGGCGACGAGCTGCGTCAGTTTATGGAAAAGGCGCAAATCCCCGCAACATACACAATGATGGCGGCGGGCGTGCTCGGCTATGGCGAGCCGCTTAATCTGGGGCTTATCGGTATGCACGGCAACCGCACAACAAACAGAGCCGTCAACGACGCCGATTTAGTTATCGCGATAGGTGCACGTTTTTCAGACCGCGTCGCGCTCAACGCCGACAATTTCGCCAAAAACGCGACGATTATTCAAATAGACATCGACCCGAGCGAAGTAAACAAAAACGTCATGGTCGAGTACAGCCTTGTAGGCGACGTAAAAGAGATACTCACGCGCCTTATTCCTGAAATTAAAGAAACCAAGCACACAGAATGGATAGGGCGCATACAGTCTTGGCAGGCGTGCGACTACCGCCCGAAGGACGACTCAACACGCATTAAGCCGCATCAGCTAATGGGTAAAATATGCGAAGCCGCCGGCAAGGACGCTGTTTACGTCACAGACGTAGGTCAGCATCAGCTTTGGGCGACGCAGTATGTGCGCCACATCCGCGCAAGAAGCTTTATCACAAGCGGCGGCCTCGGCACAATGGGCTTTGGCTACGGCGCGGCAATAGGCGCGAAAATCGCCGTCGGTGACAAGCGCCCCGTCATACACATCACAGGCGACGGCTCGTTCCACATGAACTTAAACGAAGCGTGCACAGCCGTGAGCTACAACGTGCCTGTTATCACTATTATAATGAATAACACCGTGCTCGGCATGGTGCGCCAGTGGCAGACATCGTTCTACGGCAAGCGCTATTCAAGCACCGACCCTCACCGCAAAACAGACTACGTCAAGCTTGCCGACGGCTTTGGCCTAAAGGGCTATCACTGCGAAAATATGAAGCAGTTTGAAGCCGCGTTAAACGAGGCATTGGCACTAAACGCGCCCGCGTGGATAGAATGTGTTATCGACAAGGACGAAAAGGTTTTGCCGATGATACCGTCAGGCGGCACTATTGACGACATTATGATGGATTAAGGAGGCACGCACATGAAAAAAGAAGTTTTAAGCTTGCTTGTAGACAATAATTCCGGCGTGCTGACGCGCATAACCTCGCTTTTCGGCAGACGCGGTTTTAATATCGACTCACTGACTGTCTCGACAACAGACGACCCCAAAACCTCGCGCATAACTATCGTTGTGCACGACGACGAAACCGTTTTGGAGCAGATAAAAAAGCAGACACAGCGCCTTGAAGAGACGCAGGCGATATTTTCACTCGAC
Organism: Clostridia bacterium; assembly: GCA_009929695.1. GTDB lineage: Bacteria > Bacillota > Clostridia > Oscillospirales > Ruminococcaceae > Ruthenibacterium. The sequence continues at coordinate 36,139 of RZZW01000004.1, read as the reverse complement.
AGCGCCCAAAGCCTTTTGCGCGAGCTTTTGCTTGTGAAAGTAGAAGCTGACGAAGCAAGCCGAAGCGCAATAAGAGAAATTTCGGATATCTACCACGCAAAAATAATCGACTTGTCGCATGGCAGCATGGTTATGGAACTGACAGGCGAGCCTGAAAAAATCGACGGCTTTCTCGACGTTTTGTCACCGTATGCCATCATTGAAATGTGCCGCACAGGCATCACGGCAATGGAGCGCGGCGGTCTGCACGACCATAAAAAGCAGACCGCACAATAATTTGTTATCGTCCGTCATGGGCGCAAAGCCTGTGACTCGGGGTAAAGAATAAGTAAACATAAATAAGAAAAGGGGAAAAGAAAATGATTCAAAAGTATTACGACAAAGACTGCAATTTAGGCCTTCTTGACGGCAAAACAGTAGCTGTTATCGGCTACGGCAGCCAAGGTCACGCACATGCGCTCAACCTTAAAGAGAGCGGTGTAAATGTTGTTGTCGGACTTCGCGAGGGCAGCGCCAGCGCAAAACGCGCAGCGGCAGCCGGTTTAAAGGTAATGAGCGTTGAGGACGCAGCTAAAGCGGGCGACTTCGTAATGATGCTCGTTCCCGATGAGCTTGCAGCTGACATCTACAACAAGCAGGTTGCACCGAACATGAAGGAGGGCGACGTTCTTCTGTTCGCCCATGGCTTCAACATTCACTTCCAGTTTGTAAAGCCCGCCGCAAACATCGATGTTATCATGGTTGCCCCTAAAGGCCCCGGCCACACAGTTCGCAGCCAGTATGTCGAGGGCAAGGGCGTACCTAGCCTTATTGCAGTTTATCAGGACTACACAGGCAAGGCCAAAGAGTATGCTCTTGCATATGCCTGCGGCATCGGCGCAGGCCGCGTCGGCATCCTTGAAACAAGCTTCCGCGAAGAGACAGAGACAGACTTGTTCGGCGAGCAGGCAGTTCTCTGCGGCGGCGTAACAGAGCTTATGAAGGCAGGCTTCGACACTCTTGTCGGCGCAGGCTACGCACCTGAAATGGCATATTTTGAGTGCATTCACGAGATGAAGCTCATTGTCGACCTCATCAACAAGGGCGGCTTCGCAATGATGCGCTTCTCTATCTCAAACACAGCCGAATACGGCGATTACCGCACAGGCCGCCGCCTCATCACAGAGGAAACCCGCAAGGAAATGCGTCAGGTTCTGCGCGAAATCCAAGACGGCACATTCGCAAGCGAGTTCATGACAGAGTTCTCCGACAAGGGCGGCCGCAAAGCCAAATTCCTCTCAACCCGCCGCATGGAGGCCGAGCATCAGCTCGAAAAAACAGGCGCCGAGCTTCGCAGCATGATGTGCTGGCTAAAAGAAGACGCCGGCACCGACTACGACGCACAGGCGGACTCAACACACTAATTAAAATAAAATACACAAAGGCTCTGCACTTGCCGTCAATCGTTACCGACGGCAAGTGCAGAGCTTTTTATTTATGCTATACTTGTAACAATTAAGCAATTTATGCGTCTAATATAGTGTTATATAACAGAAAGGTGTTGATGGCTTTGACTGTGGAGGAAATATATAGTGAGCATCGGCAGGGTGTGTATAAATTTCTTTACTCTTTTTGTCGCGACACGTTTTTAGCCGAGGACTTGACGCAGGACGTTTTCTTGAAGGTGTTTCAAAGCATAAGCAAATTCGACGGACGATGTAAGCTGTCGACGTGGATTTATCAAATTGCAAAAAATAAAAATACTTATTTCGACTATGCGCGAAAAAACAAATATCAAATAAGCCTTGAAGCCGCACAGTGCTTTTTTATTGCCGACATCACCGAAGAAACAATTGAAGCGCATGAGAACATGATACTTTTGCAGCAGAAAATCGCACAGCTTGAATCTGTGAAAGCTGAAATTTTGCAGCTTCGCGCCGTTGTTGGGCTGTCTTACGGCGAAATTGCAGACATTTACGAGAAAACAGAGGTCTGGGCGCGTGTCAATTTTTACAGAGCAAAACAAGCTTTACTTGAAAGGATGCATGAAAATGAAAATTGATTGTTACATTATAAATGATTTATTGCCGAGCTATGTTGAGGACTTGTGCAGCGAAAAAACAGCGCAGGCTGTAAAAGAACACCTTGCACAGTGCCCTAGCTGCCAAAACACCGAGCGCCTTATGCGCAAAGCACCGCCGGATATTTTAACCGAAACACCGCCGCGCACAGACGAAGCAAAAGGCGCACAAAAGGCTGTCTCGCGCTTTAAACATAACGTTGCAAAAAAAGTCATTTTGTCTCTATGCGCGGTTATAATTTGCGCGTTTACGCTATTTTTAAGCGTAAACCAATTGCGCGGAAACGGCTTTGCTTTTTCGTCAATTCCCGTTCAGCTTTTGCCGCAAAAATACGAAGCCGCAATGCGCACCAAAGACGCACAAAGTATTTATGATTTCCAAACAAAATACATCACAAACGCCAATTACAACAAAGAACAAATAAGCGCTGCCCTAAAGTCGTTAAAAGCAGCAGGCGTAGAAGTGGAAAAAATGCGGCTGCTTAAAAACGAGCTTCAAGACGGCGAAAATGTCGGTATGCTTGAATTTGCCTGCACAGGAACGCAAGACTACTTCACAACACTGATGCTGCACTTCACAATCAAAAACGGAAAGCTGTCCTTCACTCCAATCCGCGAATTTACAATTTCCGAGCTAAACGCCCCGAAAATCGGAAACAAAGTTTCGCACGCGTCAAGGTTAAATGATTTATATTGCATTTTGGGGTTTAATAGAAATAATTGACACCTATTATGTTGTATGCTACTATCAAATTACGACTTTTAAACAGCGTGCAACGTAATTAAAAAGAGGTGAGCAATATTGAAAAGCAGCCATCAAGAAATGTCTGACGCGGCAAAAAAGCAAGAGGAGATATTTCAAAAATACAATAAAAAGCTGTACTATATTGCACTTCATATTACAGGTAATAAGGAAGATGCCGAGGATGCGCTGCAAACAACATTTCTTAACATTTCGCAAAATCTTCACAAAATTGAAGATATTGATAGTAACAAAGCCTATAACTACATCGTTACCATATTGAAGAACAACATAACGGACACATTCAGAAAGCACGCAAGAATGCCGCATATAGAGTATGACGAGGTGAGCGCTGATAAGCTTGCCCAAGCTGATGAATATTCTTTAGATGAATATATTGCGGACAAAATCGAATTTCAAGAAGCTGTCAGCGCAGTAAACAAGCTTAAGGACGAATACCGAATACCGTTTTTGCTAAAATATTATATTGGCATGAAGGAAACCGAAATTGCAAAAAAGCTCGGCATTCCGCTCCACCTTGTAGGCATACGTCTATATCGTGCCAAAAAGAAAATCAAAGAAATTTATATACAAAAAGAGGGAGGCGAAAAGAATGAATAAGAGCGACAAATATAGCGCATATTTTGACAGAATTGCCGAAGCTGCTGTTTTGCAGGAGGAAGCGAATATAGAGAAAAACCTCGACAAGCTGCCCGAGCCTCAATATTCAGCAGAATTCAACAAAAAGATGAGCGATATAACAGCTTCGCTTAATAAGCAGAGCGTCAGTCGCTTTACAAAAAAGACTAAAATCATAATTTGTTTTGCTGCAATTATTTCTGTTTTTGCCGCCATGTCCGTCACTGCCGCAGCCAATGGGTGGACGTTCTTCGGCATCAGCTTTAATAGTTCGCCTACACATACCGATGTCAGCTTTGGCGGGCAAACACAAGTGCCCGAGGATTGGCAATATGTCTATACCATTTCATCACTACCCGCAGGTTATGTGCAGACTGAATATTCTTCTAACGCCACGCTTTTGCATATTGTTTATTCCGACACAAACAATGAAAACGCACAGCCGTTAAGCTTTATGCAGTTTAAAAACCCAATTGATACCCTATCTGTCGACAGCGAAAATTCGCAGCATTATGATGTTGAAATAAATTCAAATGCCGGGAAATTATACATAAAGGACGGAGAAAGCACGCTTTGCTTTAGCAACGGCGACTACTTTTTCATGCTTATAGGCAGCTTTGACAAAAACGAAATAATAAATATCGCAAAATCAGTAAAAAAAGATATTTAAGTGTAACAAAATCATTCCTCCGTACGTTACTATTATGAACCCCGAAAAAAATAAATGTAACGGAGGAAAAGAAAATGAAGAAAACAGTAGGTATTCTCAGCGCAATAATGGTTTTATTGGTTTGCAGCTTTACGGTGTTCGCAGAGGGATATCGCGATAATGAAATACAGCCGTACTTCACAGGCATTCAAACCTATTATGCCGATTGCAGCATTTCAGGACAAACAGCTACAATAATAGCAGGCAACTATGTAAGGCAAGGCTACACAGCGGGGATATATGCCGAGTTGCAAGAAAAACAATCGGACGGTACATGGACAGCTATCAAAACATACTCTCAAAAGCCAAACACAACTTCATGCACTATTGACGATTCAACAAGCATTGTAAGCGGTAGAAAATATCGCGGAAAGTTCGCGTTTTCCTCATACAAAAACGGAAAGCTTATCGAGACTTCAACAACATACACCCCAGAAAAGGGCTAAATTCCTTTTTAAATTATTTTGTAATTTGTGTAATATTTTTCGCTCCGCAGTGTTACAATTATAGCAGCGGTACTAAACGTCGGTATACAGGCGTTGGTGTAGCGGGAATATTCACATTGTTAAATTTGAAAAGAGGTGTTGTTGTATAGGTTAAATTAATCAAGGGTTTTCTCATTTTTCTAGGCAACTTTGAAATTTGTCGGACTAATCCGATAATCCCTCAATCGAAACTCATGCACAATTTGTATATTATGAGGAGAAAGATTATAAAAAAGTAAAAAGAATTCCAACAATGATATTTGTAATTTTATTAATATGCGCTCTTTCATTGAATGTATACGCTTATTCTTCCGATGTTTCTGCAAGTGTAAGTCCCGATGGAAGTGGAATATACTTCTACAGTAGAAATTATAGTAATGCAAGTCCGGCAAATATTCGCGTAATAAATCACTATGCCGAATATAGTTGGATGGGCGTGATATTAGCAACTTCAAACTATGGAGATACTCAGCATAGATATAATAGTTTGAGTTCGCACTACAACTATAATAATGCCAGATACGGAGTTTATTCGTCTTCAGTACATGGAGTGACAGAATACATGCCACCGATAACTTACCGTGATACTCCAAGCACGAGTTCAAGCTATGAGAAACCAGAGAGCTTAGCTGTGAGCAGTTTTAGTGATAGCGGAAGCGTTGAAAACTTTTTAGACGAATTAGGTCAGACAATATCCACTGCGTTTGGAACTGATTTGAAAGTTTACAGAAAAATTGATACTATGAATACATACAGCATAGGTAATGACGATGATCTTGAATTGCTTGATATAAGAAAACAAATTCCTCTGCAATATGGCGATTCTGTTCCGTCAGTCTATTTAAATGCTGGTAATACGCAGGGAATTGCTTTAAAACAAGATTTAAATGGTGTATATTATTTATATAGCTTTGAATACAACCTCGGGAATGACAGCGATTCCTCATGGGTAATTACTAGCACAAAAACTGTTCAAGGCGAATACAAAGCTATTAGTCCGACTGTAACGGAATATTTTGCAGAAAACCCCAATCCTCCAACATATAGCTATATGGTTGATGGCGACAGTATTCGATGGTTATTAAAGACGCTAATAACTAAGTGAGTTAACCTCCTTTTGAAATGGTTGCAGCCAAACTTATTGATTGCTTTCAACTCAAAAGGAGGTGATTTTTATAAAAATGATGCTAAATTTTATTGCAAAACGCAGCATTGTAAAATAGTTTGTAATATGCTGCACTAGTTAGAAAAAAGGGACTTATATTATGAAATGGAGAAAAATTAGAAAAAGCATTTTAGTTGCTGCAATAATTACGCTTATAATACTAGGCGTTATTCTTGGCTGCTATTTTGTTAGACTGCTAAAAACAAATGATGTGAAAAGCGCCGGCTCTGTTACGCAGACCACCGCAGATAAAGAGCTTTATGCTTTTCTTTTGAGTTTGGATAAGACAATGGGAGAAGTTTTGGAAATTGATTTGAGCAATTATAGAAAGATTGATACTTTAGACGGATTTACGACTTCTGAATATGATGACCTTCGACTGTTGGATATCAAAATGCAAATTCCGTCCGAGTATGGGGATTCAATACTATCTATTTACCTTAATAATGATAACACAAAAGGAGTAGCGCCAAAACAAGGAATTGCTCCGACTAAGGAATTTAATGGTGTGTACAACATGTATTTATTTGAACGTGATTTAGACAAGGATAGCAAATTTGCATGGAAGATTACTGAAAATAAATCAGTAGAAGGTGAATTTAAAGCAATAAACGAAACGGTTAGAGAACATTTTATGAATAATCGCACTGCGGAAAACAAATCGCAATAATTTTTTTAGAATAGTGTACGTTTTTGCATTGTTCGTTGAAATATATTATATTTTATAACCTACTGCTTCGCCTTCATTTGCTCCACAAACTGTTTTGCCACTCGGGGGCTTCTGCCACCGTTTCTTAGGGCGTGGGCTTCGGCTTTTATCATTAGCTCGTCGTGGGGAACATTTATGTCATATGCTGCGGCTAGGCTTGTCACAATGTGCTCGTACAGCACTTTATCGGGGCGCGAATAGGTGATTGTCAGTCCGAAACGCTCTGACAGGCTCATAAGCTCCTGCATTGTGTCGGCTAGGTGTATTTCGTCGCCGCTGCGGTCAGAGAAGTTTTCCTTTATTAGATGGCGGCGGTTTGAGGTGGCGTATACGGCTATATTGCTGCTTTTGCCGTTCACGCTGCCCTCTAGTATAGCTTTCAGTGCCGCGAAGTCGTTGTCGTTTGACGAAAAGCTTAAATCGTCTATAAAAAGTATAAATTTAAGCGGGTTGACGGTCAGGCTGTCGATGATGTCGGGTATCTGATAAAGCTGATTTTTCTTTATCTCGATTATGCGCAAGCCGTCCTTTGCAAGCTCGTTTGCCACGGCTTTGACGGTGCTGCTTTTGCCTGTGCCTGCGTCGCCGTACAAAAGCACGTTGCTCGCGGGCTTGCCGTCAAGCAGTGCACGCGTGTTGTCGTACACCTTGCCGCGCTCTAATTCATAGCCCGAAAGCTCGCTCATGCTCTGCGGGTCGGGGTGCTTCACGGGCACAAGCTTGCCGTCGCGCATGGTAAACACATGATATTTTGCGAAAATTCCATAGCCTTCTTTATGCAGATTATTCATTCTTTCTGCATAAATTTTCGCAAAATTGTAATCGGTGTTATTCCACTCAGGCAAAAAGCCGTCGTAGTCTATCTTCGACCGCAATTCAGAACCGTCAAAAAGCGACAGGCTGTGCATAATGTCAAGCTCCGCGTCGAGACATTTTTTAAGCTGTCCGCTCACGGGCTTGCCGCTGCAACAGGCTGTTATATACACATTTTCGCTGTCGAGCACAGCCTTTAAAAGGTAATCGCTGAAATTATCGCCGTGGCGGTAAAGCGCCGCCGCAAACGCACTGTAAGCGTCAACAGCTTTACACGTATCTTGCGTGTCTGTTTCGAGCAGATTTTTAAGCTTTTCAATGACCTTATTTTGCAGCAAAGGACGAAAAACGACTAGGCTTTTCATCTGCGCCAGCATATTTTCTCTATTATTCATACTAAAAATACCCCTTTTTTGTATTTATTTACAGTATACACGCGTATTTATACTTGCGCAATGCCCTTTAGCGTGCTAAACTAAAATTATTGTAAAAAAAGGGGACGATAGTATGGAAAAGACGCAATTAACGCTTGATAAAATCTATCACGCATCGTATGTGCTGAAGGAAGTCGCACGCAAAACAGACATGATTGCCGCGCCAAAGCTTAACGCTGACAGTCACATCTATTTGAAAACTGAAAATCTTCAAAACACCGGCAGCTTTAAGCTGCGCGGTGCGTATTATAAGATAAGTCAGCTCACGGACGAGGAAAAATCGCACGGAGTTATCGCGTCAAGCGCGGGCAACCACGCACAGGGCGTAGCACTTGCGGCGCAGACAAACAATATTCCGAGTGTTATCTGTATGCCGGACGGCGCACCGATAAGCAAGGTCGAAGCCACAAAGGCGCTTGGCGCAACGGTTTGCCTTGTGAAAGGCGCATATGACGACGCTTACGCAAAGGCGGTTGAGCTTCAAAAGGAAAAGGGCTACACCTTTATCCACCCGTTTGACGACCCCGAGGTAATCGCGGGGCAGGGGACAATAGGGCTTGAAATTCTCGACCAATTGCCCGACGTTGACGCCGTTTTTGTGCCAATCGGCGGCGGCGGACTTATAAGCGGCGTGGCGTATGCGATAAAGCATCTTCGACCGCAGTGCAAGGTGTACGGCGTACAGGCGGCGGGCGCGCCGAGCATGTGCAATTCAATTCATCAAAACGAGATGATAACGCTCGACACCGTGCAAACCTTTGCCGACGGCATAGCTGTCAAGCACCCCGGAGATTTGACGTATAAGCTCGTGGGCGAATATGTTGACGACATTATAACAGTGACGGACGACGAGGTCGCTGAGGCTGTGCTGGCGCTTATGGAAAAGCAAAAGCTTGTCGCCGAGGGCGCGGGCGCGGTGTCTGTTGCGGCGGCGATGTGCAACAAGGTTGATGTTAAAGGCAAAAAGGTCGTGTGCATAGTTTCGGGCGGCAACATTGATGTGAATATCTTGAGCCGAGTAATCGAGCGCGGGCTTGTTATGGCGGGGCGCAAGTGTATACTTAAAATACAGCTTGAAGATAAGCCAGGTCAGCTAGAGGGCGTGGCGGCAGTCGTGAGCAAATGCGGCGCGAACGTCATAAGCGTTCACCACAACCAAAGCGAGCCGAGCATGGCAATAACAAGCTGCCTGCTGACAGTGGGGCTTGAAACTCGTAACCACGAGCACATAGAAGAAATCAAAAAAGCGCTGACAGTAGCAGGATTTCAGCTTGTGCCAATGCAATAACTGAATTAAATAAAAAATATCCCCAACGTCAATAAACGCGTTGGGGATATTGTTATTTCTTTTTTATTCTTTCGGTAAATAATTCTCTTAATAAAACGTCGTCAAGCGTCATTGAGGCAAGCATTATTTTGTAGATTAGCGCGCCGTTTTCTATGAAGCTTTTTTTGGCGAACTGCGCCGCTTCGTAATCGGGCATGTAGATCGAAAACGAAAAAACCTCGCCGCCGATGTCGTCGATGTGACATTTTACCATATAGCCATTTTCAATCTTTTCAATTGACGCCTTATTCTGCGCCTCGTTTATAGCGAACTCTTGCGCCTTTATGACCGCCCTCAAAGCTGTCTCGCGCACTGTAAGCGGAACGTTTGTAACAAGTGATTCCGCCACGCCGCGCCCTTTTTCTGTTGTCGTATAGCGCTTGTTTTCATACACAACAAGCTTTTGCTTTTCAAGGTCAGACAGCGCGTCGCCCATCTCGAAATAATTGACAAGCTGCTCGTTAAGTAGGGCTGTTTCTATCTCTTCCTTTGCAAGCGGCTTCGGAGCGTTTTGTATAAGATAGCACAGCAAAATGCGTATCTCTGTAACGTCGTTCAGCCCGCCCGGCTTCACACCGGCTGTAAATGCGTTGTTAGGCATAATTGCTCCTTTGCGTTAAGTTGGTGGGAGACGAACACACGTTGCCTGTGGGCGCCTATCTTCGGCTCTTTTCACCTCATCGGATTTGCCTTGCATCAGCAAGGCTGCATCCTCTTCGGCAAAAATAGCTCGAAGCTATACGCCCACAGGTGCTTCGCAGTTTTCACACTGCGCATTTGTGGCTGGGCAAGGCAAGGCCCGCAGCCAATGCTGACGCATTAGCAAGGGCATTAACGCAGCACAGGCGCAAATGCGCACTGTGAAAACCAACTCGGGTTCGTCTCCCACCAACTTTTCATATTTATAATAATATGATACCGCAAAATGGCATAAATTACAAGTCGTCAACGAACACTGTTTTAATTATTCTCTCGCAGCCGTCGGGCGAATATATCCATTTGTCGATGTGCTTGTATTCGGGGCGTGGCGGGTCAAAGACAGGCGTGGCACTCTTTTCGAGCGTGCGCAGAATAATAAGCTTAGTTTTCATCTTTTCGGGCGCTATGCTCTTTATGTAAACGCTCACGGCCTGCCCCGGCATAACGTCGCCGCAGTCCTCGGCAAGCCCCGCTAAATTTGGCGTAAGCTCAACAAAAACGCCGTATGTCTCGCGGCTTCTCACAACGCCTATAACGGTGTCTCCGGCGCTGAATTTAGCGGCATTTTCGCTCCATGTGCCCCACAGCTCTTTCATTGTCAAAACAAGCCTGCCCTCGTTGTCGCGGCTTTTTACAGCGCAATAAATAGTCTGCCCAGCAAACAGCCTGTCGCGGGGGTGCTCAATGCGCGAGACGGAAATGCAGTCGATAGGCAACAGCGCCGCTATGCCGCAGCCGACATCGCAAAACGCGCCGAATTTTTCAAGATGCGTCACGCGGCACGGCAGAATATCGCCATATTCAAGCGTGTCAATGTACTCCGCTTTGCACAGCCTCTGCGCCTTTGCTCTTGACAAAGTAAATAGCGGTTTCTCGCCGTCGCAAAAGCCTGTTATTACAAAGCTTACGCTTCTGCCGACGCGCGTCATAACGCCGATATCGCGCGTTTTGCCCTCACGCACGCCCTCGGCGCATTCGTCGTGCGGGATAAATGCGTCAAAGTCTCCAAGCTTTAGCTTAAGCTGCCCGCCGTCGTATGCAAGAGCAAGCCCCTCAAGCACTGTGCCGCTGTTCATAGCGCGCAATAGAAATTCCTTTGTAAATTTAGACGGATAATTGCAGAACCCCTCAGGATAGTAGCGCATATTTTTCACCTCAAATAAATATATGAGGTGCACAGCTTTAGTATGTGTTAATGTTTGCAGAGTTTAATAGAATGTGGTATACTAATGAGGAATATTTTTACGGAGTAATAAAATGGACGTACAGGTTGGAGACAAAATAATTACAAAAAAGCCGCATCCGTGCGGTTCAAATGAATTTGATATACTTCGTGTCGGCGCTGATTTTAAAATCAAATGCACAAAATGCGGACACGAGGTTATGGTTGCGCGCAGCAAAATAGAGCGCAACATCAAAAAAATATTGCGCGACGAGCATCGGCTATAGCTATCATGGGTTGAGTTTACTAATAAGAAGCAATCGTATTGTCATTCTGAGGAGCGAAGCGACGAAGAATCTTTAGCGTTGTCAAAAAAAGATTCTTCGCTTCGCTCAGAATGACAGCTTGAAAGAAAGAGAGTAATTACCATGATAAATAAATTAGATTCCGTCGCGGCACGCTTTGATGAGGTTAGCCGTCAGCTGCAGGACCCCACTGTTATAAATAACAACGAGCTTTACCGCGGCTATATGAAGGATTATAAAAACCTAGAGCCGATTGTAAACACCTACAACGACTATAAAGCCGCCGAAACAGCGTTTAACGAGGCAAAAGCGCTGCTTGACGAGGGCGGGCTTGACGCTGATTTTAAGGCGCTTGCACAGGCTGAATACGACGAAAACAAAGAAAAAATGGAGACGCTGTCTGAAGAAATAAAAATTCTTCTTCTTCCGCGCGACGCAAACGATGACCGCAGTGTCATTATGGAAATACGCGGCGGCGCGGGCGGAGACGAAGCGGCACTTTTTGCACACAGTCTTTTCCGCATGTACACAATGTACGCCGAGAGCAAGGGCTGGAAATATGAGGTCATCGGTGCAAACGAAACCGAAATCGGCGGCATGAAGGAAGTCAGCTTTTCAATTGACGCAGACGGCGCATACAGCCGCCTTAAATTTGAGAGCGGAGTTCACCGCGTTCAGCGCGTGCCCGAGACAGAAACACAGGGACGCGTGCACACCTCGACAGTAACAGTTGCGGTCATGCCCGAAGCTGACGATGTCGAAATCGACATTAATCCGTCAGATTTGAAAATAGACACGTTCCGCTCGTCAGGCGCGGGCGGTCAGCACATCAACAAGACATCGTCCGCGATACGCGTGACGCATTTGCCCACGGGTATGGTTGTCGAGTGTCAGGACGAGCGCAGCCAGTTTAAAAACAAGGATAAGGCGCTTAAGGTGCTCCGCAGCCGCTTGCTTGCAAAAGAGCAGGAGGCGCACGACAGCGCAATCGCCGCCGAGAGACGCAGCCAAGTCGGCACAGGCGACCGCTCAGAGCGCATCCGCACCTACAATTACCCGCAGGGACGCGTGACAGACCACCGCATTGGCTTGACGCTATATAAATTAGACAGCGTGCTCGACGGCGCTCTTGACGACGTTATCGACCCGCTCATAATGGCAGACCAAGCCGAAAAGCTAAAGGCAGCTTCGGAGGAATAATATTGCAAACTTTACTCTTGCCCGCGTCGGAAAATGCCAACGCCAAGGCAGCACAGCTTATAAAAAACGGCGAAATTGTCGGCGTTCCGACGGAGACAGTCTACGGTCTTGCCGCAAGCTCGTTTTCAGATGAAGCCGTGCGCAAAATCTACGCCGCAAAAGGCAGGCCGAGCGACAATCCGCTGATTTCACATATCGCGGACATAGACATGCTCGCGCTAACCTCAAGGGAAATTCCAAGCGGCGCGTATGCGTTAGCCGAGGCTTTTTGGCCAGGCCCTCTTACTATTATATTAAAGCGCGGCGAAAAAATAGCAGATTCCGTCTGCGCGGGGCTTGACACCGCCGCCGTGCGTATGCCGAGCCACTCGGTGGCTCGCGATATCATTCGCAAAAGCGGCGTGCCGTTTGCCGCGCCGTCGGCTAACCTTTCAGGCAGCCCAAGCCCAACGACGGCGCAGACGGTGCTAGATGATATGGACGGCAAAATTCCGCTCATAATAGACGGCGGCGAGTGCGAGGTGGGCGTTGAATCAACAGTCATAACGCTTGCCACAGAAAAGCCAATGCTGCTAAGACCCGGCTTTATAACGCTTAAACAGCTTGAAAATGCTTTAGGCTGCGAGGTGCTTTTGTCGGATGCGGTGCTCAATAAATTAAAAGACGGCGAGACAGCCGCCTCACCCGGCATGAAATATAAGCATTACGCGCCAAAAGCAGAAATTACTATTTTAAAAGGCAGTTTTGCCGCATATAATGATTATGTGCAAAGCCACGCAGATGATGAAACCGTCTGCCTTTGCTTTGATGGCGAGGAAGCTTTAATAGGTACAAAATGTGTGACCTACGGCGCAGAAAACGACGATGCTTCGCAAGCTCACAAATTATTTTCGGCGCTGAGACAGCTTGACGACATAGGCGCAAAAACAGTGTTTGCCCGCGCACCAAAAAGTACAGGCGTGGCAATGGCAGTTTATAACCGCTTGCTTCGCGCGGCGGCATTCAGGGCGATACAGCTATGAACATAAAAACCGTTGCCGTGACAGGGCGATCCGGCTCGGGCAAAAGCTCTGTCGCAAATTATTACAAAAGAAAGGGCTACACAGTGCTCGACGGCGACGAAGCCGCGCGCATAATTACAGAGACAGGCTCGCCGTGCCTTAAACAGCTTGCGGCGGCTTTCGGCAAAGATATCCTTGACAAAAAAGGCTCACTGCGCAGGAAGGAGCTTGCAAACCGAGCGTTTTTAACGCAAGAAAGCGCAAAAAAGCTCACTGATATAACACACCCCGCGATTGTGCAGATATTATTAAGCGGCGCTGCGGCGGCGCAGGCGCGCGGCGAAAAAATAGTTTTTGTGGACGGCGCTGTAATAGTCGGCGCTATGTTTGAAAAATACTGCGACGATATAATTGTCGTCAGCGCCAATGAGCGCGTTCAGCTTTCGCGCATAATGATAAGAGACAACATCTCAAAGGAGGCCGCGCGCGAAAGGCTTTCGGCGCAGATGAGCGACGACGAGCTTCGTGCCGCAGCAGACTATATTATAGAAAACAACACAACACCTCAAAATCTCGAAAAGCAGGCTCAAGGCGTGCTGGAAAGACTTTTAGATAAATATGAAAAAGAACAGTGCCACTAAACGCATTGTCGTGACACTTGTTGCGGCGGTGCTGCTGCTAAGTGCGGCGGCGGGCGCAATTCCGCTTGCAAAAGCGCTTTATCCGCAGGATTACAGCGAGTATGTCGAATATTACGCGCAAAAATACTCGCTTGAACCGAGTATGGTCTATGCGATAATTCGCACAGAAAGCCGCTTTAACCCCGACGCAAATTCAGGTGACGCGGACGCGCGCGGGCTTATGCAGATTACAGAGCAGACCTTTGCGTGGATAAAAAGCCTCATCGCCCCCACCGAAAGCATTACGTTTGACGAGCTTTATGACCCCGAGCAGAGCGTTCGCTTTGGCTGCTTTATGCTCGCATATTGTATGAAGCTTTACGATAACGACATCGCGACAACAGCGGCGGCGTATCACAACGGCATAAACCTTGTAAACAGGCTCATAGCCGACGGCAAATATTCAGCCGACGGAAAGACGCTAAACAGCTTTCCGTACAAACAAATGAACATATATGTGCGCAGAGTAACCTCGGCGTATGATATATATACAAAGCTTTATTAAGGAAGTGTAATACATGAAAAAGGAAACAGAACAGACAGCGACACAAAAGCTTGAAGAACAGCTTTTGTTCACGCGCAAGCACGCGGCGGATTTAACGCCGTCAATTCAAAAGGAAGCGTTTGATTTTTGCGAGGACTACAAAAAATTCCTCGACGTAGCAAAGACAGAGCGCGAAGCGACAGCGGAAATCGTTCGCCTTGCAAAACAGCAGGGCTATGAGCCGTTTGACGAGAGCAAAAAGTATAACGCGGGCGACAAAATTTATTTTCTCAACCGCGATAAATCAGTCATATGCTCAACAATAGGCACAAAGCCGCTGAGCGAGGGCACGCGCCTTATGATAGCGCACATCGACTCTCCGCGCCTTGACTTAAAACCGAACCCGCTTTATGAGGATGGCGAAATTTCGCTTTTCAAAACGCATTATTACGGCGGCATCCGCAAATATCAGTGGGGCGTAATGCCGCTTGCACTGCACGGCGTTGTTATGAAAGCAAACGGCGAAAAGGTAGAAATCTGCATAGGCGAGGACGAAAGCGACCCCGTTTTCTGCGTGTCTGACCTTTTGCCGCATCTTTCAAAAGAGCAGAACAAGCGCCCGCTTTCTGAAGGCTTAAAGGGCGAGGAGCTTAACATAATCATCGGCTCTCTGCCTTTTGAGGACGAGGACGCAAAGCAGCGCGTAAAGCTCAAGACAATGCAGCTCATAAACGAAAAATACGGCATAACAGAGCGCGACTTCACACGCGCCGAAATCGAGGCCGTCCCCGCACAAAAGGCGCGTGACATCGGCTTTGACAGAAGCTTAATCGGCGCTTACGGCCACGACGACCGCGTTTGCGCATATCCCGCTTTGATGGCTGAATTTGCGCTAAAAACGCCCGCTTTCACAAGCGTGACTGTACTTACAGACAAAGAGGAGACAGGCTCTGAGGGCGTAACAGGCTTGCAGGGCGACTATGTTTTCCATTATTTGCAGCGCCTTGCCAATATGCAAAACGCAAATTATCTCGATATGCTCGTGAACTCAAAATGCGTGTCGGCTGACGTCGACGCGGCGTTTGACCCGACATTTCCCGACGTTTACGACCCGCTCAACTGTTCGCGCCTCAACAGCGGCGTAATCGTCACAAAATACACAGGCTCAGGCGGGAAATACAGCACAAACGACGCAACCGCCGAGATGATGGGCTACGTCACAGGCATACTTGACAAAAACGATATCCTGTGGCAGACAGGCGAGCTTGGCAAGGTGGACGCAGGCGGCGGCGGAACAATCGCAAAATATGTCTCAAACCGCAATGTGGACACCGTCGACGTAGGCGTGCCGGTAATCTCCATGCACGCACCGTTTGAGATAGTCTCAAAGCTTGACGTATACATGACCTACAAGGCATTCAGCGCATTTGCAAACACAGATAAATAAATTTTACAAAACACACCGTTGCAGCACGCAGCGGTGTGTTTTTCTTTATGCTTCTTTAATTTTGCCGCCTATTCGTTTTTACATTTTTTATGCCGTGAGGTTTAATATTAAATCACAGGCAGGAGGAAAAGGCTATGATTAACACAGTTTTAAATTGCGAAAAGGCGGTAAAAGAATTTATGTGCAGACATGATTATTTATCACTTTTGGCGGCATTTATAATAATGCCGCTGCTT
Source organism: Clostridia bacterium (assembly GCA_009929695.1). Classification (GTDB taxonomy): domain Bacteria; phylum Bacillota; class Clostridia; order Oscillospirales; family Ruminococcaceae; genus Ruthenibacterium. Next base: position 19,843 of record RZZW01000004.1, on the reverse strand, counting down.
ATAGTGAGCACAGTTTTTATTTGCGGAAGCACAGTTGTGGTGGTTATTTTGGCAATACTCGGTCAGCTTTAACATATCTTTATACAGTCTTAATATTAACATTAAGACGCTTACACCGTTTTTAAACATAAGGCTGTATGCTTATCAGCATAAAAGGAGTGAATTTATCGCCATGCAGATAATAATTTTGGCAACCGGTATCACAGCTGCGGCTGTGCTCGTTTATTACGTTATGATTTTAATGAGAGGTGACAAACAATGATGCTTGCTGTTTTGCAATATGCACTTTATATATTGCTGCTTATAGCCGCGGCAATTCCGCTCGGCGCTTACATAGGCAAGGTTATGAACGGCGAAAAATGTCTTTTGACAAAGCTGTGCACCCCGTGCGAAAAGGCAGTGTATAAGCTTATGCGCGTCAAGAGTGACGAGCAGATGACGGCTAAAAAATACACCGTCAGCGTCGTCGTTTTTTTAGCCGTAGGCTTTGTAGTGCTTTTTCTTTTACAGCTGTTGCAGGGTGTTTTGCCTCTTAACCCGCAAGGGCTTTCGGGCGTAAAGTGGGATTTGGCGTTTAACACAGCCGTCAGCTTTGTCACAAACACAAATTGGCAGACGTACAGCGGCGAGAGCACACTAAGCTATCTCACGCAGGCGCTTGGGCTGACTGTGCAAAACTTTGTGTCGGCGGCGACAGGCATCGCTGTGCTGTTTGCGCTCATACGCGGCTTTTTAAAGGTTAAATCGACAGGTCTTGGCAGCTTTTGGGTGGATATAACGCGCATAATGCTTTATATTTTGCTTCCGCTTAACATCATAATTTCACTTTGCCTTGTCGGCGGCGGCGTTGTGCAGAGCGTAAAGCCCTATGAAAAGGTCGATTTGCTAGAGCCTGTCACTATTTTATCAGAGAGCGGAACGGAAATTATCACACAGCAGATAGTCCCGCTGGGCGCGGCAGCAAGCCAAATAGCCATTAAGCAGACAGGCACAAACGGCGGTGGCTTTTTCGGCGCTAACTCCGCCCACCCGCTTGAAAACCCGAACGCAGTTACAAACTTAATTGAAATGCTGTCTATACTTTTAATCCCCGCCTCACTGTGCTTCACGTTTGGCAGAAATGTCAAAAATAAAAAGCAGGGTTATGCGATATTCGCGGCAATGCTCATATGCCTTATAGCATCGCTTTCTGTGATAGCGGTCAACGAACACCTCGCCACACCTCAGCTTGCGCAGGCGGGCAGCGTCGATATCTCGGCTGTAAATCAGGCGGGCGGCAACATGGAGGGCAAGGAAGCCCGCTTTGGCATAGCGTCGTCTGCGACGTGGGCGGCGTTCACAACTGCTGCGTCAAGCGGCTCTGTCAACTCCATGCACGACAGCTATACGCCGTTTGGCGGCATGATGACAATGCTGCTCATTCAGCTTGGCGAGGTCGTTTTTGGCGGCGTCGGCAACGGGCTTTACGGCATGCTTGCGTTTGCCATTTTGACGGTGTTTATAGCGGGGCTCATGGTCGGCAGAACACCCGAATTTCTCGGCAAAAAAATTGAGCCGTTTGAGATGAAATGGGCGGTGCTCGTGTGCCTTGCAACGCCCGCGGCAATCTTGATCGGCAGCGGCATAGCGGCGGCTGTGCCGGAGGTGGCGCAAAGCCTTAAAAACGGCGGCGCGCACGGATTTTCAGAAATGCTTTATGCGTTCTCGTCAGCCGGCGGCAACAACGGCTCGGCGTTTGCAGGCTTTAACGCAAACACGGTTTTTTTAAACATATCGCTTGGCATTTCAATGCTTTTCGCGCGCTTTTTGCCAATCGTCGGCACGCTCGCCATCGCGGGCAGCCTCGCAGGCAAAAAGAAAATCGCGACAACGGCAGGCACGCTTTCAACGACAAACGGTCTGTTTGTGTTTTTACTAATATTCGTAGTGCTGCTGATAGGCGCTTTAAGCTTCTTTCCGGCGCTTGCACTTGGGCCTATCGCTGAATTTTTCGGCAGCATTTCATAGAGAAAGGCAGATAAAATTATGTCAATAAACGCAAAAAACGCGTTTGCGGGTAAAAATATGCTTGGCAGGGCGGCAAAAGAGTCGTTTGTCAAGCTTAAACCCAAAACGCAGGCGCAAAACCCTGTCATGCTGCTTGTGTACATATCGGCAATAATGACAAGCTTGCTTTGGGTGGCGGCGCTTTTCGGCCACAGCGATGCGAGCGCGGGCTACACCTTTGCAATAGCAATTATACTTTGGTTTACAGTGCTTTTTGCCAATTTTGCCGAAGCGATAGCAGAGGGACGCGGCAAGGCGCAGGCGGACTCTCTCTGCGCCGCAAAAAAGGATGTTGAAGCGCATAAAATACCGTCTATTGCGCAAAAGAACAGCGTGACAGAGGTGTCCTCCGCGGCACTTAAAAAAGGCGATATAGTGATCGTCAGCGCGGGCGAGCAGATACCGGCTGACGGCGAGGTTATAGACGGCGCTGCGTCTGTTGACGAGAGCGCCATAACAGGCGAATCCGCCCCTGTAATACGCGAGAGCGGCGGCGACAGAAGCGCCGTCACAGGCGGCACGACAGTCCTTTCCGACTTCATTATAATAGAGGTGACAAGCGAGGCGGGCGAGAGCTTTCTCGACAAAATGATAGCCATGGTGGAGGGCGCGGCGCGCAAAAAAACTCCAAACGAGATAGCGCTTCAAATCTTCCTCGTGGCGCTGTCGATAATATTTATCCTCGTCACAATGTCGCTTTACACCTAATCTGCGTTTTCGGCAAAGCTTGCGGGCATAGCAAACCCAACATCAATAACGACGCTTGTGGCGCTGCTTGTGTGCCTTGCGCCGACTACTATCGGCGCGCTGCTTTCGTCAATAGGCATCGCGGGCATGAGCCGTCTCAATCAGGCAAATGTGCTCGCCATGAGCGGACGCGCCATTGAGGCGGCGGGCGATGTCGACATTTTAATGCTCGATAAAACAGGCACAATAACGCTCGGCAACCGTCAGGCGTGCGCATTTATCCCTGTTGACGGCTGCACGGCGGAGGAGCTTGCCGACGCGGCGCAGCTGTCCTCGCTCGCGGACGAAACCCCCGAGGGCAGAAGCGTTGTCGTGCTCGCAAAGCAGAAGTTTAACATACGCGGCAGAACGCTCGGCGAAAACGGCATGACGTTCATCGGCTTCACCGCAAAAACGCGCATGAGCGGCGTTGATTTTGAGGGCAGCGAGATACGCAAGGGTGCGGCTGATTCTGTCAAGGCATACGTGCTTGAAAACAGCGGCAGCTACAGCGCAGAGTGTGACAACGCTGTGAAAGACATCTCGCGTCAGGGCGGCACGCCGCTCGTCGTCACAAAAAACCATAAAATTCTCGGCGTTATACATTTAAAGGATATAATCAAGCAGGGAGTGCAGGAAAAATTTGCGGATTTGCGCAAAATGGGCATAAAGACAATCATGATAACAGGCGACAACCCGCTCACCGCGGCGGCGATTGCGGCTGAGGCGGGCGTTGACGATTTTCTCGCCGAGGCAACGCCGCAAGGCAAGCTTGAAATGATAAGAGATTTTCAAACAAAGGGTCATCTTGTGGCAATGACAGGCGACGGCACAAACGACGCGCCGGCGCTTGCGCAAGCCGACGTGGCAGTCGCCATGAACACAGGCACGCAGGCGGCAAAGGAGGCGGGCAACATGGTTGACCTCGACTCGTCGCCCACAAAGCTCATCGACATAGTGCGCATAGGCAAGCAGCTTTTGATGACGCGCGGTAGCCTTACAACATTTTCAATAGCGAACGACCTCGCAAAATATTTTGCCATAATCCCCGCGCTGTTTATAGGGCTTTATCCAAACCTCGCGGCGCTTAATATAATGGGGCTTCACTCGCCGCAAAGCGCGGTGCTGTCTGCCATTATATATAACGCGCTGATTATAATCGCGCTTATCCCGCTGGCGCTTAAAGGTGTGCCGTACCGCGAGGTGTCGGCGGGCAGGCTGTTAAAGCAAAATCTTCTTGTATACGGCGTAGGCGGGATTATCGCGCCGTTTGTATTCATAAAGCTTATAGATATGCTTCTTGTTTTAGCAGGCATATGAAAGGAAATTTATCATGAACTCAATAAAACAAACACTCCCACGCGCCGTGCTGCTGCTTTTGCTGTGCACGGTGGTGTGCGGCGTTTTATATACAGGCGTTGTGACAGCAGCGGCGCAGATATTTTTTAAAGACACCGCAAACGGCAGCATTATAGAGGTCAATGGCAAAAAATACGGCAGCGAGCTTCTCGCGCAGGAATATACAGATGAAGCCCACATGTGGGGACGCATAATGAATTTGGACACCGCCACCTTTAAAGACGAAAACGGCACGCCGCTTTTGTATGCCGCGCCGTCAAATCTAAGCCCCGCGAGCGAGGAATATAAAGCGCTTATTGCCGAGCGCACAGAAAAAACACGAAACGCAAACCCAGATATGAAGGATGCGCCAATTCCTGTTGACCTTGTGACAGTCTCGGGCAGTGGGCTTGACCCTCACATCTCGCCCGCCGCGGCAAGCTATCAGGTGGCAAGGCTCGCAAAGGCGAATGACATGACGGAAAAAGAAATAAATGATATCATATCAAAATGCACTACAAAAAAACTCCTCGGCGTTTTCGGCGAAGAGACAGTCAACGTGCTAAAGGTAAATCTGATGCTTGACGGCATCTTATAGTGTGATATGCTTATACGCAAAGGTGGTGAATAAATGGGCGCTACAAGAGCAAACCCCGACGAGCTTTTAAAGAGAATAAACGATGAGGCTATCGCTGAAAATCGCGGTCAGTTAAAAATATTTTTTGGCTATGCGGCGGGCGTCGGCAAAACGTATGCTATGCTGAAAGCCGCCCACGCCGCAAAACGGCAGGGGATAGATGTCGTCGTCGGCTATGTCGAGCCACACTCAAGGCCTCAAACGACGGCACTTTTAAACGGCCTTGAACGCATACCGCCTATGCGTATAGCGCACAAAAATATTTCTCTTAACGAATTTGATTTAGACACCGCAATGGCGCGCAAGCCGCAGCTTATCTTAGTTGACGAGCTTGCGCACTCAAACGCCGAGGAGTGCCGACACACAAAGCGTTATCAGGATATCATCGAGCTTTTAAAGGCGGGCATTGACGTATACACCACCGTCAACGTGCAGCACATAGAGAGCCTTAACGACATTGTCGCGTCCATAACAGGCGTGCTTGTGAGAGAGCGCATACCTGACAGAGTGTTCGACAGCGCAGATCAGGTGGAGCTTGTCGACATAGAGCCCGCCGAGCTTATAGAGCGCCTTAACGCGGGCAAAATATACAGCGAAATTCAGGCGCAAAAGGCGCTAGGAAATTTTTTCAGCGTCGAAAATCTCGTCGCTTTGCGCGAAATTGCGCTGCGACGCTGCGCTGACCGCGTTAATAAAATGTCCGAAAAATCACGCGTGGCGCAGGGCAGCAGCTATTATACAGACGAGCATATTCTTGTCTGCCTTTCGTCCTCACCGTCAAACGCTAAAATAATCCGCACCGCCGCGCGCATGGCTAGCGCTTTTAAGGGCAGGTTTACGGCGCTGTTTGTCGAGACTTCTGATTTCGCTGTGATGAGCGACGAAAACAAAAACAGGCTTCGCTCAAACATTGCCCTCGCACAGCAGCTTGGCGCGGCAATTGAGACGATGTACGGCGATGATGTGCCGTTTCAGATATCGGAATTTGCGCGGCTGTCCGGTGTTTCAAAAATAGTTGTCGGCAGAAATAACGCAAAGCGCAAATACACGTTCGGCAAGCCGTCGCTCACAGAGCAGCTCACAAACGCCGCGCCGAGCCTCGATATCTACATAATTCCCGACAAAGAGACGGGCGGCTACAAGCACAAAAAAGCAAAGCAGTCCGCATTTAAATTCATGCCGTCAGATATCATAAAAAGCATTTCGCTGCTTATTCTGGCGACGCTGATAGGCGACGCTTTTTCTCTGCTCGGCTTCAGCGAAGCGAATATTATAACCGTCTACATTCTCTGCGTGCTCGTGACGGCAATCATCACCTCACAGCGCATTTACAGCCTTATTTCGTCCGTGATAAGCGTGTTCACATTTAACTTTTTCTTCACCGTCCCGGTCTTTACTCTAAATGCGTATGACGAGGGCTATCCTGTCACGTTTTTAATAATGTTTATCTCGGCGTTTTTGACAGGCACGCTCGCGGCAAAAATAAAGCAAAACGCGAAACGCTCTGCGCAGACAGCCTACCGCACAAAGGTGCTGCTTGAGACAAATCAGCTTTTGCAAAAGGCAGAGCAGCACAAAGACGTTGCGGTTGTGACAGCACATCAGCTCACAAAGCTTCTCGGCAAGGATATTATTTTTTACCTTGTCGAAAACGGCGAGCTTTCGCAGCCATATGTTTTTTCGGTCACGCCCGAAGAAGCACGGCAGAACTATGTTTCTGAAAACGAAAAGGCTGTCGCCGCATGGGTGTTTAAAAACAACAAGCACGCCGGCGCGGGCACAAATACTTTTTGCAGCGCAAAATGCTTGTGTTTAGCCGTCAGAGTGAACGAGACAGTTTACGGCGTCGCGGGCATAGCTGTCGGCGGCGCTCCGCTAGACACTTTTGAAAATAGCATCGTGCTTTCTATCTTGGGCGAATGTGCGCTTGCACTTGAAAATCAAAAGGTGTCAAGCGAGCGCGAAATGGCGGCCGTGCTCGCTAAAAATGAGCAGCTCAGAGCAAATCTTCTGCGCTCAATCTCGCACGATTTACGCACGCCGCTCACGACGATTTCCGGCAACGCGGGCATCTTGCTTTCAAACGAGGACGCGATCGACAAAGAAAAACGCATGACGCTTTACGCCGACATATACGACGACTCATTGTGGCTCATAAATCTTGTCGAAAATCTGCTGTCCGTCACGAGAATAGAGGACGGCACGATGAATTTGAGCATGACCTCGGAGCTAATGGAGGAGGTTGTTGACGAAGCGCTCGCGCACATCAACCGCAAAAGCTGCGAGCACAAGATAACGGTGCGCCAAAATAAAGATTTTATCCTCGCCAAAATGGACGCGCGGCTCATTGTTCAGGTAATCATAAATATAGTTGACAACGCGATAAAATACACTCAGCAAGGCTCTGAAATACAGATAACAACAGACGAAAAGGACGGCAGGGTGGTCGTCGATATTTCAGACGACGGCGACGGCATAAGCGACGAGTCAAAGGCGAAGATATTCGACATGTTTTACACCGCAGGCACGCACGCTACCGACAGCCGCCGCAGCTTAGGACTTGGGCTTGCACTTTGCAAATCAATCATAACGGCGCACGGCGGCACTATTTCGGTGCGGGACAATATTCCAAAAGGAACAATATTTGAATTTACACTCACAGCTAAGGAGGTGACGCTTAATGAACAAGCCGCTCGTGCTTATAGTTGAGGACGACACAGCCGTGCAAAATCTCATCTCGACAACGCTCGAAACTCACGACTACCGTTTTTGCACAGCGCCAAACGGCGAAGCCGCGGTGCTTGAAGCTGTTTCGCATAATCCCGAGGTCGTGCTGCTCGATTTGGGTCTGCCCGACATCGACGGCGTTGAAATCATACGCAAAATACGCTCGTGGTCGCAGGTGCCTATAATAGTAATAAGCGCCCGCAGCGAGGACAGCGATAAAATCGAAGCCCTCGACGCAGGCGCAGATGATTATTTGACAAAACCTTTTTCCGTGGAGGAGCTTCTCGCGCGGCTTAGAGTGACGTTCCGCAGGCTTAATTATTCAGCGTCAACAACAGGCGAAGCCGCTGTTTTTACAAATGGAGAGCTTAAAATAGACTACGCCGCAGGCTGTGTTTTCATGGACAACGAGGAGCTTCATCTCACGCCGATTGAGTATAAGCTAATCTGCCTTTTGTCAAAAAACGTGGGCAAGGTGCTCACGCACACCTACATCACCCACGAGATATGGGGCAGCGCGTGGGACAACGACGTTGCGTCGCTAAGGGTTTTCATGGCGACGCTTCGCAAAAAGCTTGAAAAGGAATCAGGCTCGCCCAAATATATTCAGATGCACGTCGGAGTTGGATATAGGATGCTCAGGGTTTGATTTTATTACCGTTCAGTCAGCGCCTCGAGCCTTGCATACGCTTCATCGGCCTTTTCAAAGGTCATTGCGGCGGTGTAGTAGGCTTCAAGCTGACTGTGCGCGCGCTGCGCTTCGATTAACATTTCACTACCCTGTTGCATAAGCTCTTCTGACGCTTTTTTGTTGAAGCGTATGCGCTTGCGGCGGCTTGTGATGCCCTCTTTGTTGCAAAAACGTGTGCAGTGGATTATCCGCGCGTCTTTGTTTTCAATCTTCAAAAACGCGTTTGCTGTTACGAAAGCAAGACTAAGCGCGGGGATAAATATGTGCTCAATTTTGTCAAACGGAGACAGCGGGCAGTAGCAGGTGATTATTTTGTGCCCTTTGCTCAGCGCTTCTTGGCGTATCACGCTTAAAATTGTCTTGCCCGCAAGCCCAAATTCGTCGTCGAGAACTATGACGTTTTCAGCGAGCGCGTCTATTGTCTTTGAGTAAAACACAAGCCCCTGCGGCGTCACGGCGCTCAAAAGGCGTATGCTCTCGCGCGCTTCGCCTGTGACGCGGTTATGTATTTTTTCGCAAGCGTCTCGCCAAATTCCTTTGCCTTTGATAAATCCGTGAAGCACATCGCGACGCGCGAGGTGTCCTGCATGATATTTGCGGCGGCGGTGACGTAGCGCTTTGCGCGCTCTTCCCAACCGCGCTCGCGCTCAAACAGCTTTATAATCTCGGCTCTGTTTTCATAAAGCTTATCGCTGTCAAGCGCGTCGTAAAGCGATATAATATTTTCGACAGTCTGCGGATATTGCGGCTCTATTACGTGCGGCTCTGTAGCGTCGACAGCACAAAACATTCCGCCGCTTGTGATAACACCGTCAAGCGAGCTTGCGTCACCAGCGCAGTGTATGTATTCCACATACGCGCCCTTTTCCTCAAGATGAGCGGCAAGGCGCTTCAAAATTGTCGATTTTCCGCACCCCGGCCCGCCCTTTATAAGTATCGGCGTGCCGCAGTCGGCGTTTTTCACAGCCTGCTTGTAATATCCCGCAAACCCGTTCGCGGAGATTGACCCGAGGAAAAACTCAGCTTTGCACTTTTCCATAACAAACACCCCTTTTGCCTAATTTATGCGAAAAGGGGTGTTTTTGTTATTACTTTATGATGTTTTTGGCAAATAATTTTAATATGTGTGGTCGCAGATTTCTTCTATTTTTTTGCGTATCGAGACAAAATCTTCAAACGCGAGAGGCTTGTTGTTTGGGTTGCGAAGCAGCGCAGCGGGGTGGAGGGTGGCGGTGAAAAGTGTGCCGCCTTTGTCAAACCACTGTCCGTGCTCCTTCATTATGGCAAAATCGGGCTTTATTATGCGCTGCGCGGCGACGCGGCCGAGGCACACAACAATTTTTGGGCGTATAAGCTTAAACTGCTGACGAAGATACGGCATGCACGCCTCCCATTCGTTTGGCAGTGGGTCGCGGTTTTGCGGCGGGCGGCACTTGACTATATTTGCAATATATATATTTTTGTCGCGGTAAAGATGTATCGCGTTAAGATACTGGTCAAGCAGCTTTCCGCTTCGCCCGACAAACGGCAAGCCCGTCTCGTCCTCCATCTGCCCGGGGCCTTCACCTATAAACATTATTTCAGAGTTTGGGTTGCCTGTGCCAAAGACTACGTTTGTGCGTGTTTTTGACAGCTCACATTTTTCACAAGACAGGCAAATCTGCTTTAATTCTTCGTATTCCATGATAATCACCCTAATAAATTGATTTTTCTTGCTTATTATATCATAATATACTTGAAGTTTGTGCAATTGCTTGTTAAAATATATATGTAACCGAAGATATTATTAAGGAGATGCTAATAAATGAAAATTTTAGTAGAAACTTCCGCACGTCACGTGCATGTTACAGACGAAACACTTGAAAAGCTTTTCGGCGCAGGCTATAAGCTTACTGTCAAAAAGGAGCTTTCACAGCCCGGCCAGTATGCTTCTAACGAGCGCGTTACAGTTGTCGGCCCCAAAAAGGAGCTTGCAAACGTATCAATCTTAGGCCCCACACGCAAGGCGGACCAGGTCGAAATCAGCCTTACAGACGCACGTTCAATCGGCATTGCCGCGCCTGTGCGTGAGTCAGGCGACATCGCGGGCACACCGGGCTGCAAGCTTGTTGGCCCTGCCGGTGAAGTTGAAATCACCGAAGGTGTTATCGCCGCAAAGCGCCATGTACATATGACACCTGCCGACGCAGCCGCAGCGGGCGTTGTTAACAAGGAAATTGTAAAGGTCGTCTGTGGCAAAGACGGACGCAAGCTCGCGTTTGACGACGTTGTTATCCGCGTAAGCGACAGTTTCGCGACAGCAATGCACATCGACACCGATGAGGGCAACGCTGCACTTAGCCCCAACGAGGGTGAAATTGTAAAATAATAGCACCACAATGTCATTCTGAGCGCAGCGAAGAATCTTTGCTTTTTACTAAAGCTTAAAAGATTCTTCGTCGCAAGCTCCTCAGAATGATAAAATGTAGCTATTTCAGCAATAAAATCAGCACAAAAGGCTTGCAATTGCAGGTCTTTTGTGCTATTATATTTAAGCGTTATGTCCGCTGTGCCAACAGCGGGGTTAATGACAACATTAAACAGGACAGTCCTCTGCCGGCAGAGCGTCGGGTATGAATGTTCGTATAAACATGGAGGATATCTGATGGACGCATTAAAGACAATTACCGAGGGCATGATTAAAGCCGAACAGCCCAAATTCAACGTCGGCGACACAGTTCGTGTTTCCGTTCGCATCAAAGAGGGCGAGCGCGAGCGTGTTCAGGCTTTTGAAGGCACAGTTATCGCAAAGAAACACGGCGGCATTCAAGAGACATTTACTGTCCGCCGTTCTTCCTACGGTGTAGGCATCGAGCGTGTTTTCCCGACAAACTCACCGTTTGTTGAAAAGGTTGAAGTTATCCGTCAGGGTAAAGTTCGCCGCGCGAAGCTCTTCTATCTGCGCTCACGCACAGGTAAAGCAGCCAAGGTTAAAGGTCAGGTTCAATAAATCAGACAAAGAAGAAAGTGGCAATGTAAATTGTCACTTTTTTTCTTATAAGCTTAAGGGTATACTAATATGATACAGCGTAGGGCACGACGACCTCGGCGCGCCGTAATAGTTAGCGCTAATTATAAGAAAACGGCACGCCGAGGTCGTCGTGCCCTACGAGTGCGGCGTTGCGCAAATGGAGGATTTACTTATGGCTAAGGAAAATAAAAGCGAAGCGTTTGAATGGTTTGACAGCATTGTGTTCGGGCTCACCGTCGCAATGTGCGTGCTTGTGTTCTTTTTCAATTTTTCAAATGTAAACGGCAGCTCGATGTTTTCGACGCTTTCGGGCGGCGACAGAGTGCTCGAGCGCGGCTTTCTTTACACTCCGCAGCGCGGCGATATTGTCACAACAGACGCGCTTATCTCGCACGGCAAGCCTCTTGCAAAGCGCGTCATTGCGCTAGAGGGCGACACCGTTGATATATCGGGCGGTGTTGTGACGGTGAACGGCGAAACGCTCGACGAGAGCTATTTAAAATACAGCAATATAACAGAGCCGATAGACGTAGAATATCCCGTCGTTGTGCCCGAGGGCAAGGTGTTTTTGATGGGCGACAACCGCGAAAATTCACTCGACAGCCGTGCGTCAGAGATAGGCTTCATCGACACAAGGGATATACAAGGGAAAGTAATTTGGCGTGTCGCGCCGAATTTCGGTAAGGTAGAATGAGCGAAAATACAAATCACAAGCAAATACAGTGGTTTCCGGGTCATATGATGAAAACCCTGCGTCTCATGCAGGACGACATCAAAAACGTGGACGCTGTGTTGCAGCTTCTTGACGCGCGCATACCGCGTTCAAGCTTAAACCCCGAGATACAGCAGATAACCGCAAATAAGCCTCAGCTTTACGTGCTCAATAAAAGCGACCTCGCGGACGCTGATATAACGGCGCAGTGGGTGAGCTTTTTTCGCGAGAGCGGAGGCGGGTGCGTCGCGATATCAAGCAAAAACCGCGCGGCAGTCGCGAGCGTTAAGCAGGGCATCGAAAAAGAGCTTGCCGCACTGCTTGAACGCCGCCAAATAAAAGGCACAAGCGGCTCAAAAATACGCGTTATGGTCGTCGGCATACCGAACGTCGGCAAATCGACCTTCATAAACACATTCGCGGGCGGGGCAAAGGCCAAAGCCGCCGATAAACCCGGTGTAACGCGCGGCAAGCAGTGGGTCACAGTCGGCAATTACGACCTGCTCGATATGCCCGGCGTGCTTTGGAAGAAATTTGACAGCCTTGAAACCGCCAGTAATTTGGCGTTTATAGGCTCGATTAAAGACGATGTGCTCGACATAGAATCTCTCGCGACAGGCTTGCTTGGTGAGATGTGCAAAATGTACCCCGAAAAGCTTGCCGAGCGATATAAGCTTTCAGACGAAGAATTGCAGCTCGACGCGTATGATTTACTTGACGCCGTCGGCAAAAAGCGCGGAATGCTGATGAGCGGCGGCGTTGTGAACACCGAGCGCGCGGCGATAATGTTTGTGGACGAGTTCAGAGCCGCAAAATTTGGGCGTGTGACGCTGGAAAGACCATACAGATGAACGAACGATACGAATTTGACATAGCCTACGCCGAAAAATACGGCGTTGTGTGCGGCGTTGACGAAGCGGGCAGAGGGCCTCTTTGCGGGCCTGTGTGCGTCGCGGCGGCAGTGCTGAACCCAAACGACCCAATCGACGGCGTGAACGATTCAAAGGCGATTTCCGAGAAAAAACGCGAAGCGCTGTTTGACGTTATAAAGGAAAAGGCACTCGCCTATAAAATAGTATTTATAGACGCGGCGACAATAGATGAGATAAACATTTTAAACGCCACAATGCTAGGCATGAAGCAGGCGATAGAGGGGCTTGATATTGCGCCCGACATCGCGCTTATCGACGGCAACAAATGCCCGAATACGGAGATTTTGTGTGAGGCAGTTGTAAAGGGCGACGCAAAATCGGCATCTATCGCGGCGGCGTCAATTTTGGCAAAGGTATCGCGTGACGCATATATGCGCGAGCTTGCGACCCAGTATCCGCAGTACCAGCTTGAACAGCACAAGGGCTATCCCACAAAGCTGCATTATGAGCTGCTTGATAAATACGGCATTCAGCCGTTTTACCGCAAAAGCTTTTTGAAAAAGCGAGGGTATGTGTAATGATTTTTTCAAAGCTGCTCGGCGACAGCGGCGAAAAGCTTGCGGCGAAATATTATGAAAAGCAAGGCTATGAAATCGTCGCGCGAAACTACCGCACGCGCATGGGCGAGATAGATATTATTGTAAAAACCGATGATATTTTAGTATTCGTCGAGGTTAAAACGCGCAGTGAAAACACAATAGCCTCACCGAGAGAATTTGTCACAAAGCAAAAGCAGCGCCGCATTATTGCCGCCGCAAAAGCGTATATGTCTGAAAACAAATGCGAGCCGATAATGCGTTTTGACGTCGTTGAAATAATTAACCGTCAAGTCAATTGCATTGAAAACGCTTTTACATTATAATAGAGTGTAAAGTGGAAATAGGGGGAAATATAAATGAAGTATACAAGCACACGCAATTCAAATTTAAGCACAAACGCGGCGAATGCCATACTTACAGGCATAGCGCCAAACGGCGGGCTTTTTGTCCCGACGCAGTTTCCTGCACTTGATTACACGGAATGCTTTGGGCTTTCATATCCTGAGACAGCCCAAAAGGTGCTCGGCGCTTTTTTGACAAATTACAGCGCCGATTTCATCAAAGCTGCAACCGAAAGCGCGTACAGTGAAGCGAATTTTGACGGCAAGGCTGGCTTTGTCGCAAAAGCCGACAGCGACACCCAAATGCTAGAATTATGGCACGGCCCCACCTGCGCGTTTAAGGACTATGCTTTGCAGTTAATGCCAAAGCTGCTTGTTGAAGCGAAGAAAATTCTCGGCTCAACAGAGCTTACAAAAATTCTTGTGGCCACCTCCGGCGACACAGGCAAGGCGGCGCTTGCGGGCTACGCGGGGCTTGACGGCATTAAGATTGCGGTGTTTTACCCGAACGCCGGCACAAGTGAGATACAGCGCCTTCAAATGGCGACACAAGAGGGCGAAAACGTCGCTGTTTACGCCGTAAACGGAAACTTTGACGACGCTCAAACAGGCGTAAAACGCGCGTTTGCAGATACAAAGCTCGCTGAAGATTTAAAGTCAGACAACGCCGCACTTTCAAGCGCAAACTCGATAAACTGGGGCAGACTTGCGCCGCAGATTGTCTACTATTTTTACAGCTACGCACAGCTTGTCAAAACAGGCGCGATAACGAGCGGCGACAAGGTCGATTTCATTGTCCCGACAGGCAATTTCGGCGATATTCTCGCGGGCTATTACGCAAAGCAGATGGGTCTGCCCGTCGGCAAGCTTGTTTGCGCGTCAAATAAAAATAACGTGCTGACAGACTTTTTGACGACAGGCACCTACGACGCAAAACGTCCGTTTTATAAGACGACCTCGCCGTCGATGGACATTCTTGTGTCGTCAAACCTAGAGCGCCTTTTGTATCACATCACAAACGACAGCGCGCTTGTGGCTGATTTGATGAAGCAACTCAATGAAAACGGCAAATATACCGTTTCAGCCGACGTTCTCGTGAAAATTAAAGAGACATTCGACTGCGGCTGTGCGTCAGACGACGAGGCGGCGCAGGAGATACGCGAGTGCTTTGAAGAAAACGGATACCTTATGGACCCGCACACGGCTGTCGCTTATTATGTAAGAAAGTACACAAAATCAGACGCTGCGGCGCAGGTTGTCCTCTCGACGGCAAGTCCGTATAAATTCCCGTGCGACGTGCTGAAAGCCCTCGGAGAAAGCGTCCCGCAGGACGAGTTTGAAGCTATGAACGCGCTCAACGCCAAAACCTCAATGCCCATTCCGCAAAGCCTTGCACAGCTTAAATCAAAGCCTGTGCGCTTTAGCGAAATTATTGAGACAAGCGAAATTATCAAAACAGCGCTCAAGCTTTAATAAACATCTACGGTTGTCATTCTGAGCGCAGCGAAGAATCTTATAGCTTTTGTTTTAAAGGCAAAGATTCTTCGTCGCTGCGCTCCTCAGAATGACATCGTATTTGGTGTGATTGCGTTAAACCTCCTCAAATGTTTCGCACATTGTTTCTTCGCCTAAAATCGCCATGCGGTTTTTTACGCGTATTTCGGGCGCGTTGCAGTGGCAGCCGCTTTCGTTATGAATGCAGCTTTCAACCTCGCAGCGCACGCCGTCAAGTATTTTTTCGTCTTGCATTTTTACCGCCTCCTTTTATAATATATTGTCCGTGGAGAGCTTAGTTATTCGAGGTGTTTCATGCCAGTTTTTGCAATAGGCGACTTACATCTGTCTCTTGGCGTGAAAAAGCCGATGGACGTTTTTTTGGGTTGGAGCGACTACGTTCCGCGCCTTGAGAAAGCTTGGAAAAGCCTTATAACAAGCGACGATACCGTGGTTATCGACGGCGATATATCATGGGGCATGAGCTTTGAACAGAGCCTTGCGGACTTTGCCTTCCTTGAAGCCTTACCGGGCAAAAAGGTTCTTGTAAAGGGGAATCACGACTACTGGTGGAACACGAGCGCGAAAATGAAGCGGTGGTTTGCCGAAAATAAATTTGAAAGCTTCGAGATACTTCATAATAGCTGCATTTTCGTCGATGATATCGCCCTTTGCGGCACGCGCGGCTGGCTTTACGACATAGGTCAGCCTCACGACGAAAAGGTGATGAACAGAGAGGTATTACGCCTTAAAGCGTCGCTCGATGCCGCGGGGGACGCGGAAAAGGTCGTATTTTTACATTATCCGCCTATTTATCCAAACGCGAGCGCCGAGGATATAGTGGCGGTGCTGCATGAATACGGCGTAAAACGCTGCTTTTACGGCCATCTTCACGGCGCGTCTATACAATATGCCGTGCAGGGGAATGTCGACGGCATCGAATACAAGCTTATAAGCGCCGACGCACTACAGTTTTGCCCAATTAAAATTTAATTTATTGTAGAAATATTCATAATTGTATGATATACTATAAAATATATGGCTATGTCCGAATACTGGAGGAAATATAATGAAACTTATTGACAGCAAAAAACTTGAAAACAATCAGCACGAGCTGCAATTCAGCATTGATGCAGAAGCGCTCAACGCGGCAACCGAAAAGGCATTTAAGCGCGAAGCGAAAAAATACAGCATTCCGGGCTTCCGCAAGGGTAAAGCCCCGCGCCACATGATCGAAAAAATGTACGGCGACGTTTTCCGCAGCGACGCTATCAACGATTTGTTCCCCGAAGCGTATGAGTCTGCTGTTGCAGAAGCAAAAATTGAGCCTGTCGCAATCGACAATGTAGAGGATATTTCGGAGAAAGACGCTGCTGACGTCACCTTAAAGGTACTTATCACAGTTAAGCCCGAAGTCACACTTGGCGATTACAAGGGTTTAAAAGCCGAGAAAAAGGCCAACACTGTTGACGAAGCAGAGGTTGAAGCTGAAATCAAACGCATGCAGGAGCGCAATGCCCGCATAATCACCCGCGAGGGCGCAGCCGAGGATGGCGACATCACTAAAATCGACTTTGAAGGTTTTGTTGACGGCGTAGCATTCGACGGCGGCAAAGCAGAGGACTTCTCACTCACACTCGGCTCAGGCCAGTTTATACCGGGCTTTGAAGAGCAGATTGTCGGTCATTCAGCCGGCGAAGAGTTTGACGTAAATGTTAAATTCCCCGAAGAATATCAGGCCGAAGAGCTTGCGGGCAAGGACGCTACATTTAAAGTAAAGCTTCATGAAATTCAGGCAAAAGAGTTGCCGGAGCTTGATGATGAGTTCGCAAAGGACGTTTCTGAGCACGACACACTTGACGAGCTTAAAAACAACATCCGCACAGGCATGCAGGAACGCGCCGCAAAAGAGAACGAGCTCGAAGTCGAGAATTCTCTTGTCGACCAGATTGTTGACGGAATGACTGTCAACGTTCCCGCAGCTATGATTGAGAGCCGCGTCGATGACATGGTTCGCGATTTTGAGTATCGCCTTGAGCAGCAGGGTCTAAAGCTTCAAGACTACATCAAATACATGGGCAACGACATGAAGAAGTTCCGCGAGGGCTTTGCAGAGCAGGCCGAAAAGCAGGTTAAGACACGCCTTGCGCTTGAAGCTGTTGCCATTAAAGAGGGCATTGAAGCGACGCAGGAAGATTTCGAGAACGAAATCAAACGCATTGCCGACGCTTATAAAATGGAAGTTGAGAAGGTCAAAACGCTCATTCCCGAGCTTGAAGTCAAAAAAGACCTCGCCGTAAACAAGGCTATCGACTTCATCAAGTCTCATGCCACTGTCACTGAAAAGGCGGCAGACAAAAAAGACAGCGACGCAAAATAATAAGGTTAAATCCTTTTAAAAATGCGGCCGATACGCATTGCGTATCGGCTGTATTGTACATATTGAAGGAGGTTATACAATATGAGCAGTTTAGTACCTTATGTTATTGAACAAACAGCGCGCGGAGAGCGTTCCTACGACATTTTTTCACGCCTGTTAAACGACAGAATTATCATGCTTTCAGACGAAGTGAACGACGCGACAGCAAGCCTTGTCGTCGCACAGCTTCTTTATCTTGAAGGGCAAGACCCAGATAAGGACATCAGCCTTTATATAAACAGCCCGGGCGGGTCTATTTCGTCGGGCTTTGCGATATACGACACAATGCAGTATATCAAGTGCGATGTGTCGACAACGTGCATAGGCATGGCGGCGTCAATGGGCGCGTTTTTGCTGTGTGCTGGCGCAAAGGGCAAGCGTTTTGCATTGCCGAACAGCGAAATCATGATCCATCAGCCACTCATGAGCGGATTGCAGGGGCAGGCGACGGACATCAAAATCCACGCAGACCACCTCGTGCGCACGCGTGAAAAGCTTAACAAAATTTTTGCAGAGCGCACAGGCAAACCCATCGAGCAAATTCAGCTTGACACAGAACGTGATAACTTCTTAAGCGCCGACGAGGCAGCAGCCTATGGCTTGATTGACTCCGTGGTAACTTCACGATAAAGGAAAACATATGGCAAATAATAAAGAAAAAAATCTGATATGCAGCTTTTGCGGCAAAAATCAAGACGAGGTCGAGCGCATTGTAATCGGCCCCGGCGTAAATATATGCAACGAGTGCATAGATCTTTGCCATTCTCTGCTTGACGACGATATGCCGCCGCCACAGCAGCAAAAGCAAAAAGGCACTGTGCGTCATTCGTCCAAAATGCCGCCTGAGCTTATGAATATCCTCACGCCCGCCGAAATAAAGGCAGGGCTTGATCAGTATGTCATAGGTCAGGATGAGGCAAAGGTCGTTTTAAGCGTTGCGGTGTATAACCATTATAAGCGCATTTTAAACGGCGGCGACGGCGATGTCGACTTGCAAAAGAGCAACGTGCTTTTGCTCGGCCCGTCGGGTGTTGGCAAAACTCTGCTTGCGCAGACGCTTGCAAAAATGCTCAACGTGCCGTTTGCAATAGCTGATGCAACCACCTTGACAGAGGCGGGCTACGTCGGCGAGGACGTTGAAAATATACTTCTAAAGCTAATTCAAGCTGCCGATTTTGACATAGACCGTGCCGAGCGCGGCATAATATATGTTGACGAGATTGACAAGATAACAAGAAAGAGCGAAAATCCGTCAATCACGCGCGACGTTGGTGGAGAGGGCGTTCAGCAGGCGCTTCTCAAAATTATTGAGGGCACTGTTAGCAACGTTCCTCCGCAGGGCGGACGCAAGCACCCGCAGCAGGAGTTTATACAGATTAACACCAAGAATATTTTGTTCATCTGCGGCGGCGCGTTCGACGGGCTTGATAAGCTTATCGAAAAGCGCACAGATAATTCCTCGCTCGGCTTCGGCAGCGTTTTGAAAGAGAAAAGCGACGACAAGGCGCAAAATCTTCTTCGCCTTGTAGAGCCGCATGACCTTGTTCGTTTTGGCCTTATTCCCGAGCTCATCGGGCGCATACCTGTTGTCACAGTGCTAAACCCGCTTGATGAGGACTCGCTTGTGCGCGTGCTTTCAGAGCCGAAAAACAGCATTGTTAAGCAGTATAAGCTGCTTATGGGCATGGATAATGTCGAGCTTGTCATCACAGACGAGGCTTTGCATGAGATTGCCAAAAAGACAATCGCGCTCAAAAGCGGCGCGCGCGGACTGCGCAGCGTGCTTGAACAGTCGCTTATCGGCATAATGTTCGATATCCCAAGCGACCCGACAATCACAAAGGTGACAGTCGACGCAGACACTATAAACGGCGGAAAGCCAAAGCTTGAGCACGGCACAGCAGTCAAGCGCTATAAAACAATAGCCGCAGGCGGCGTGCAGACAGTTTAAATCTGAAATATAAAGAAAAAAGAAAAGAGAAGAAAGAAAAAGTATTGAGTGATTGCTGCGCAATCACATTGAAACAGTTTGCGGCACACCGGAACATATTCGCAAGCTGCTAAAATGTGGCGCTACTGCGCCACTCCTTAACTCTTCTTTATTCTCTCTTCTTTTTTCTTTTTTAAATGTGTATGTAGGTTTGTCAATGATACGTTACACCAAAAGCAATAAAATCATGGAGAATTTTTTTAGGAGACTGCCAGTTAAGAGGGCGCATGGGAAACGCATT
>RZZW01000033.1 GCA_009929695.1 Clostridia bacterium | reverse complement strand
TCCTTTAGGAGATTAGCCCGCAGGCTATGCGTAGCGCAACCGACGAAGTCGGCACTTAGCGCGTAGAAAGGTGGCGCGACGAAGGAGCGACGGATGAGGAAATTATTCGCACGGCAGCCCTGTTTCATATACGTTTGAGCCCACTACAGAGCGGACGTTTTTTAAGGTTATGCGGCCGCACCAATAGTTGCGGGCGGTGTGCATATAGCCTGTTGCGGCGCGGATTGCCTGACGCAGCAGAGCGTCGGGGCCGTTATCGGTGAAGCTTGCGGCGGTGTATGGGTTTTGCCAGTTCTGCGCAAAGCCGCCCTTTGGCGGGGCGCTTGGCGTGACGCGGCTTTTTACGTAGCCGTTTTTCTTTATAAAAAGCGCGTCGGAAATAAAAATTTTAACAGCATTTTTATTATTTGGCGAGCAAGACAGCCCGCAGAGCGCTTTATACTCATAAAATGCGTCGCAAAGCTGCTCTAAAGAAAGCTCATCATCGTAGGCGACTATGGCGGCGCGGCGCAAAAGCGCGCAGATTTCCGTCTGCATTTCGGGCGTCATGTCGGGCATTGCGTCGGCGCGCGGAACGTAGGCAACGCCTGTTTCTCGGGCGTGAAAATACGTGTCAAGCGCGGCTTCAAGCCTTGTGCGGCGCGCGTCACCCTGCACGACACCCGCGAGATACGGGCGCAGAGCGCCGTCGGCGGCGTAGTGTGCAAGAAAGCCTAATGCGTAGTCGCGTTCAATCTCAGTTTGAGCCTCGGAAATAAGCGCGTCGAGAAAATCTCCGCTGTTTTGATTTTCGATTTTATCCGCCTCGCCGCAAAGCGCATTTGTGCGGCTTTTATGAAAAAGGTTATAGCACCTGAGCGGCTGTGCGCCAAGCGCACCAAGCCTGCAAGCGGGCGTGACGTTGTCATTTTTAAAAATAATCTCCCATGCGCCCTTTGCGGTGCACTGGTAAGTGTAAGGCTGTGGCATAGCATTTCCTTTGTTAAAATATACAAATATACTTATATATTTTACCATTATAGGGCGAAAACCTCAATGGTTTTAATAAAAATATTACATTTAAATTATCATTGTACTGTAGGGCGGGGGCTTGCTCCCGCCGTTGCGACCGTAAGCCGTAAGTTGCGGCGGGAGCAAGCCCCCGCCCTACGGTGGTACGCAAACAGGGCGGAGTGACATCACCCCGCCCTAGAATTATTATATATGCGCCGTATAGTAAAGGCTGCCTGCTGTCAGGAACATTGAGCACACCATTACGAAAATACACATGCAGACTGATGCGAAATCGTATTTTACGACGTATTTTGACGAGCTTTTTGCCGTCATCAAAATTTCTGCGCCCAGCAGCACAAGCATTAATGGTGAAAAGCGAAACAGCCAGTCGATGTCGATATTTACAAAGCACGTGCGCACGAGCAGCACTATGCCGAATATCACGAGCGTTGCGCCGGAGGTTATTGTGCCCACCCTGCGCACAGGCATGTTATTCTCCGAGCGTGGGGGGTTCTGGTTTGCTGTCATCTGTGCTCGCCCCCTCCCCTTTAAACGCGGTGTAGGTATCTGTCGGCTCTTTCGCTGACGGGCCTTTGACGAGCCACAATCCGAGCATTATTATGAGCACTGCGACTGCGATTGTGGGCACTTCGTAGAAGAAATCGGACAGCCAGTAAAGCTCTAGCGCGTTGAGAATTGGGCGCACGACTGAATTTAGCAACATGTACGCGCCGAACACGACGCAGCCTATACCTATATAGGTATGGCGTTTTGTGAAAAGGCTTTGAAAACGCGTGCCGTCCGCAAGCTCTTTTATATGGAAGGCGTAATCGTCGGGGTTAGCCTGTGCTTCTTCCTCTGACTGATTGCGGATATGCCATGTGTCGAAGAAGGAATAGGCCCATATTACGGGCAAAAATACGGCTAACGCGCCCACGTAAAACATACTTGACAGCATTGTGACAGCGGCAAACGCGCCCATTATGGACAGGCCGCGTTTCATGTAGCCGATGTACATCTGCCCCGCGCCGGGGATGCAGGCAAAGCAAAAGGTGAAGAAAGCGTTCTTTTTCATAATAATCATCCATTCCGCCGCTTCGCGTCGGCACAAATTTTAATAAAGGCGTCATCTTATCACGCGAAGTACAAGGAATGATAAGATGATTATTGCGCATTGGGGCGGGAGCGAGCGAAGCGAACGTATCGCCCTGCGCATCGCCCCGCGAAGGATAGTGTGAAAGTTCTTTCACACTATAATCTCCTTAATAATTAAGCGTGAGGCTTGGTTTGATTTTGCATTGTGACGGTGTCTATTATATTCAAAAGTGCGGAATCGAGATATTTCATCGCTTCGTCGGCCTTTTGCATTATCGACGTTCTATTTTCTACGCGCTTTTCCTGACGTTTTTGGAAGCCTTGTGTGTCTGTTATAGCTCCGAACACTCCGGTGCCCCACAGCACAAAGGCAAACACCGCAGCCATCGCGGCAGGGAGATATCTGTTTAGGAATATCTGCACGCCTTTTTCACGTATGCGCTGCTTTGGCACAAGCGGCTTTGACGGCGTCATAAGCTCGTCGTCCGAAAGCATGTCGGTATAGCGCATAAGACATTCGTCGCAATAGCTTAAATGCTCGGCGGCTTCAAGGCGGTTAAGCTCATCTAAGCTGCCGTCTATTACGGCTTTGAGCGCTTCGTCTGTAAAGTGACCGTCATCATTAAAAAGCTGCATATGCTCATGACCCCCTTTCGGCAATTTCTGCCTTTAACATTATTTTTGCTCTGTAAAGCTGTGTGTGCACTGTTTTTAGCGGTCTGCCAAGTGCCGCGGCTATTTCATCGACGCTTTTTTGCTCGAGAAAATACATTCGCGACACCTTGGCGTATGGCTCTTTTAGGTTAAGTATCGTCTGCCTTACTGCGTTTACCTCGTCGTTTGAAACGGTGATGTCCTCGGGCTGATACTTTTGCGCTTCGGCGGGGAAAAGTGCCAGAGTTTCATCGTCCTGTGCGGCGACGCGTCGGTGATAGGCGCTTTTAAGGTGGTCTTTGGCTTTGTTTGAGGCGATACGTGCGAGCCACGGCTTATATTGATGTGCGGGACATTCATCGCGGTGGAGCCATGCGGATAGGAAGGTGTCTTGAGAAAGGTCCTCTGCGGTGGCGGCGTCCTGTACAAGTTGATAGCAAACTGTGTACACGAGCCGCTGATACTGCTCGGCTATCTGACCGAACTCCGTAGACGTCATCGCTCCACCCCCAATCTTTCTTGATTTGCGTCCCTTGCTTATGTAACGCGAGTAAGGTTTAGTTTTCTTCAACTTTTATAAAAAATTTTCAAACTTCCTTTAGGGCGGGGGCTTGCTCCCGCCGTAGCGACTGCTATCCGTAAATCACGGCGGGAGCAAGCCCCCGCCCTACGGTAAAGCCTAAAAAAGCGCTGCCGCAGCAGCGCTTTTTTTAATATATTGCCATAACCCCAAGTGACGAAAGTGCGAGCATTATTAAGCCTGCGCTTATTACGCCGCCCATTATTGCGAGGACGCTTGGCCAGAAGTCTAAATCCAGCAGTGTTGCGCCGAGCGCGCCTGTCCATGCGCCGGTGCCGGGCAGAGGGATTGCGACGAACACAAAAACGCCCCAATATATGCCCTTGCCTGATTTTTCTTGTATTTTAAGACTTGCCTTCATGCCTTTTTCGTGAATTTTTTGGAATATTTTGCCCGCTTTGCCCGGGAATGTGCAGCACCACAAAAGCACTTTTTTTGCAAAAAGCAAAATGATGGGCACAGGCAGCATATTGCCGATGACAGCGACGACAAGCGTCTCGAAAACCGGAAGCTGCTGCCCCACAACGCCAATGGGTATTGCGCCGCGAAGCTCGATGAGGGGTACCATTGAAACGAAAAACACTATTGCGTATTTTTTCATTAAATTAAGCATAAGCTTTCCTCTCTTGATTAAAAAACGGATTGCCTTTTAATTTTACATTATTTTGAGGATATTTGCAAGTTTTGTTTTGCGCGAGTTTGTGATACAATACAATTATATGAGAACACTATTAAATTTATGGAGGCATTTATTATGACAGCACTTTATGTAATCATCGCAATCGTAGTTATTTTTGCAATATGGGCACTCGCAACCTATAACTCGCTCATCCGCAAGCGCAACGACTGCCAAGAGGGTTTTTCAACAATGGACGTTTACCTTAAAAAGCGTGCCGACCTTATACCTAACCTTGTTGAGACGGTTAAGGGCTACGCAAAACACGAGGCGGACACGCTGCTCGCCGTTGTGAGCGCGCGCAACGCCGCAAGCAGCTCAAAGAACATTGCAGAGCAGGTCAAGCAGGAAAATATGCTGACAGACGCTGTGTCAAAGCTTTTTGCACTGAGTGAAAATTACCCCGACCTTAAGGCAAACGCAAACTTTGTCGATTTGCAGGATAAGCTTTCGCAGACTGAAAACGACATCGCAAACGCGCGCAAATACTATAACGCGGTTGTCAAGCAGTACAACAACGCGTGCCAAACTATCCCGAGCAGCATCATAGCGGGCGTGGGCGGCTTTGCTCCGGCAGCTATGTTTGAGGCGGCGGCATCTGACCGCGAAAACGTGAAGGTGCAATTCTAATATGAAAAAACTCATAAGTATGGCGGTATGCCTGCTTGTCGCTGTTTTGATGTGCGTGCCGTCGTTTGCCGACGACCTTGGATATTACATCAAAAGCTACGACGTAAACGGCGTGCTGCACGAAAACAACACAGTCACGCAGACAGAGACGCTGACGCTTCATTACACCGAGACGAGCCACGGCTTTTTCCGCGCGTTTCCCGAATGGGTGAAAATCACGCGGACGCTTGACGACGGCACGCAAAAGGACTACAGCTACCGCGTTAAGCTAGACGTTTTGAGCGTCGACGGCGCGCCGTATGACGTGTACACCGAGGACGATTATTACTATATAAAGCTTGGCGACGCGGATCAATATGTGAGTGGCGACATGACGTATCAGCTCTCGTTTGTATATGATATCGGCGACGACAGAATTGCCGATTACGATGAGATTTTCTATTCTATAAACGGCCCTGACTGGGACACGTATATCGAAAATTTTACGTTTAACATGTCGTTTGAAAAGCCTATTCCCGACGAAAGCGCAGCGTCGATGGCGCTATACAGCGGGTCATACGGCTACACGGGCAACGAATATATCGAGTGGGCGGGAGACGAAAACGGCATCAGCGGACACTCGACACAGCCTCTGCCCGCGCGCACAGGCGTGACTGTGCAGACTTATTTGCCTGAGGGTTATTTTGCAAATGAGCGCGGATACTCGCTTACGCCCGCGTATATTGTCGGCATAATTTTGGCAGCAATGCAGCTCATTGTCATTGCTAAGGCGCTTATTTCACACTCAAAGCGCCCTGTGCAGACGGTGGAGTTTTATCCGCCCGACGATATTTCGAGCGCCGAGGTGGGCTATATCATCGACGAAGCGTCGAACGACAACGACATTATTTCTCTCGTGATATGGTTTGCGAGCAAGGGCTATCTCTCGATAGAGCAAAAGGATAAAAAGACGCTCATTTTAAACAAGCTTAAGGATTTGCCCGCATCGTCGCCAAAATATCAGCGGACGATTTTCAATGCGCTGTTCAGAAACCGCGAGAGAACACCGCTTGACGATTTGCCTGACGGGTTTTTCAACGATTTTACAAAGGCGAAAACCGAGCTTGCCTCTGAATTTACGGGCGAGCGCTCGCTGCATAAAAAGGGCGGCGAGATAATCGCGTTTGCGCTGCCCGGAATTGCCGTTGTGCTTATGGCGATATTTGCGTCGCTTGCGGCGGCGGGCAGCACATCGGCGGCGGGGATTTTCCCGTGCGTATCGGCTGTATTTATGGCGGGCGTGCTGTTTGTGGCAATTTGCGCGAGCGTGCGCTGGACATTTGCAAGCCACGGCGGACGCGTGATGTTTTTAATACTGGGAATTTTGGCGGCACTTCTGTCGTGGGGGTCTATGTTGCTTGCGCAGGACGAGGTTTTGATGAACCCGATATGGCTGCAAATAGCGTTTGTTTTGACGCTCATCTGCTGCTTGCTTGCACCGCGCCTTGCGGTGTACACAACCTACCGCACAGAGATGACAGGCAAGCTGCTTGGCCTGCGCGACTTTATCAAAAAAGCCGAGCTGCCAAAGCTGAAAATGCTTGTTGAGCAAGACCCGAGCTACTATTACAATATTATCCCCTACGCATATGTGTTTGGGCTTTCGAGCGTGTGGGCGCGTCAGTTTGAGTCGCTTGCGATAGCGCCGCCAAGCTGGTACTACACAAACGACGGCTTGTTTAACATGATAATGTTTGACAGCATGATGCGAAACAGCTTCACAAACTCGATAGCGAGCGTGAGAACAGAGACAATGAACTCCGGCAGCGGCGGCTCATTCGGAGGCGGCGGCGGTTTCTCCGGCGGCGGCTTCGGCGGCGGCGGCGGGGGTAGATGGTAACCTCTTTTTTATTTATATCAATAAAAGTTTTATCCCATACAGAATAAGTAAGTGCACCGGATAGAAAAAGTAGAAGAAATATTTATTGCCGTTGCCGCGTTTGCCGTTGTAGAGGGTTATGGGCAGGGCGGCTAGGATGGCGGTTTTTTCGACTATGCTGTCTATCATGAGGATTATGTACATTACCACCGAGCCTACTGTGCGGATTTGGCGCAAAAAGTATGCGGCGCATATGACAAGCACGCCGTATATGTCATAATCTGTTTTGAGAAAATATGCGACGGCGGCAAAAAACGCGGCACATACGGCGCAAAACAAATACGAAAACGGCTTTGGCAGGCTTTTTATTTTGAGCACATAATCAAACGACGCCATTGCAAGCACGCCCAAAAACAGCGTAAAATACACGTTTTGAGACTCAAATTCAAGCGCGCCGCCCTGAAGCGCAAGGTCAAACGGTATTTCAGACAAAAACGCAAATACAAACAAATTTATGGCGTATTTTTTGACACTGTGCGTGTGCACAAAGCCCTCTGCAAGCAAAAACGCAAAAAGCGGAAACGCTATGCGGCCTATATATCGCATCAAGTAATAAACGAAAAACACATTTTCACTGCCGCTTATAATGGCGTAATTTTCAACAATTGCCGCGCCTGCGTGGTCGATCAGCATACATATGCACGCTATCAACTTTATGGCGCTGCCGGACATTGAAAACGCGCCTGTGTACGGCTTTTGGTGCAATTTTGTTATTGTCATTTTTGATTTTCCTCTACGCTGCGCACTGCAATTTTACCTATGCGTTTTTCGTCCATATGCGTTATTGTGACGTCGAGCGTTTTATACTTAAAGCCCTCGCCAACGCTTGGGATATGCTCCATAACGTCGAGCACCCAGCCGCCGACTGTTGTGTAGTCGCAGTCAAAATCCTTATCCTCGAAGCCTATTATCTCAAAAAAGTCCTCGGTGCGCACGTCGCCGTCGACTAGCCATGAGCCGTCAGGCTGCTTTTGGACAGGCGTTTCGGCTGTGTCGCTCTCGTCCCATATCTCGCCGACAAGCTCCTCTAAAACGTCCTCCATAGTCACAAGCCCCACCGTGCCGCCGTGCTCGTCTGTCACGACTGCCATGTGCTGCTTTTGCCGCCTAAATTCAGCGAGCAGACTGCTTATTTTTTTGCTGCGAAACACCACTAATATCTCTCGCATAAGTGTTTTGGGCACAATCTCCTGCCCTTTTGCAAGGCACGCGAGCATATCCTTTGCGTGCAAAACACCAACGACGTTATCTATTGTGCCGTCATAAACAGGTATGCGGCTGATTCCGTTTTCAATACACATTGCGAGCAACTCGTCGACAGGCGTGTTGACCTCTGCGGCGACCATATCGACGCGTGGCACAAGGATATCCTGCACGGAGATGTTGTCAAATTCAATGGCGCTTTGGATGATTTCAGTCTCCTGACTGTCGAGAACGCCCTCCTCCTCGACGGTATCGATGATTGTTTTAAGCTCTTCTTCTGTGACGCTCGGCTGTATGTTGAGCTCGTCCGAACGTCTGCCCGTGAACAGGCGTTTTATCAGCACAAACACCCACACAACAGGCGTGAGCAATGTTTTTATAACGCGCAGCGGAACGGCTGTCGCGAGCGTGACGGACTCGGAATTTTCTTTTGCGAAGCTTTTTGGGAGTATCTCGCCGAAAATAAGCACGAGAATTGTTATGACTGTCGTCGCTATCACAGCGCCGGACGAGCCCAAAATTGCCGTTGCGACAATAGTTGCAAGCGACGCGGACGCGTTGTTGACGACGTTGTTGCCTATGAGAATTGCGGACAGCGTTCGGTCAAAATCGTCAGACAGCGAAATGGCGGTTTTGGCGTGCTTTACGCCGTCCTCCGCCATGTTTTTAAGACGTATTTTATTTACTGACGACAACGCCGTTTCGCTTGCCGAAAAAAACGCAGACAGCGCAAGCAAAACAGCAAGCAAAATATATATACCCGCGTCAGGTGTAGCCAAAAAAATCACTCTCCAGATGTGTTTAATAATAAATTTGTACGAAATTTGCGTTGCACTGTAGGGCGGGGGCTTGCTCCCGCCGTTGGAACCTCAAGCCGTAAGTTGCGGCGGGAGCAAGCCCCCGCCCTACGGTGCACGCTATGAATTTGTGCAAAGCGCTGCGTGCGTCAGCGGGACTTCTTTACTCATTTGTAAAATTTACAACGTAGGGAGCGACGCCCTCGTCGCTCCGCAGCCGATGATTTGCACAAAGTTATCGGGACGGGAAACCCGTCCCCTACGGTGCACGTTGCAAATGTGTGGAAACAATACACATTGCAAATTTGCACAAATAATTATGCGCCGCACAAAACAGAGCCTGTGCGGCGCATGAATGGTTTGCTTACTGTAAATCCTTGAAGGGGTCTTCCATGTCGCCGGTGGAATTGTTTGACGTTGAGACATCGCCCTTTATTCGCGCGCCCTCTTCGATGACCAGGCTGCCTGCACACACATTGCCAACGAGGATAGTCTCGTTGAGAAAATGCGCTTTGCCCTCTATTTTGAGGTTGCCCTTTATGCGTCCGTTGCACGACATCATAACCGACGTTATGTCGCCCACAACGGTGCTTTTTTCGTCGAGCTGAACAGAGCCGCTTGCCGAAATATTGCCCTTGACAGAGCTTTTTGTAAAGTTGACGTCCTTGCCAGTTATGTTGCCGATGACCTTGCCGCCCATTGTGACGTTGCCCTTTGTCTCGACGTTGCCCTGAACGTCGCCGAACAAATTCAAATCGCCCTTTGAGTGCACTTCGCCGACTATAAGCGTGCCTGCCGCGATGGTGGACACGCCCGCGGGGGCTTCGTCCACAATTTTTGTGACGGGAATATTGTACTGGTGCAGCGGTGTCGTTGGCGCCGCAACAGGCTTTGAAGCGGGCGACGACTGCTGTGCGGCGGCCTCGGCATCAGAAGCGAGCAGGTCTTTTACAGCTTGGGAAAAATTTTCTTTATTATTCATTATAAGGCTTCCTCCAAAAAACAACAGCTACACTATAATTTACCATCTTAATATCTACATTATAATTGCATAAACCCTAAAAGGCAAGCATTTATACGCAAAAAAACACAAAAAGAAAACGCTTCGTGCCGGACAAACACGAAGCGTTTCATAGGGGTATCTCTTTTGGTGTGAGGAGGAATCATGTACAGAGTGGGGATTGCGGCTTCCCTCTCTGTGATTATTAGTATAGCCCTTATTTGCGAGAGGTTTGTTAATGGGCTGTGAATAATTTGTAAATACTCCTCTTTTTGTTTTCTCTTATTTGTGATATACTAGATGCAAATATATTTTACTGTGCTTTGATAGCCTCGGCGACCTTTTCGATATCTACCTTTTTATCGGCGAGATATTTCTCTTTTGCGAGAAGCTTTTTAAAGGTTTTTGTTGTGTAATGTCCCGCGTTTCTCGGCACGGCAAGCTGGGCTTTGGGGTTTGTGAAAACGCAAACTGTCTCGACAGGTATGCTTTTCAGCTTTGAGGCAAACAGCGCTTCGCGCACGGCTCTTGTGTCTGCGGCGCAGGCTTCAATCGGGTTTTTAAATTCCTTGCGCTGTTCGTTCATAACCTGAAGCCAGTCTCCGTCTCCGGCGTATATTTCTCCGCCAAGACCTATACATCTGACGCATAAAACGCCGAACGCGCCCACTATCGCAAAATCGTCATCGGCAAATTTGCCGTTCATGGCGATATGTATTGGGGCGACGATTTTGTACTGCTGCATTGCCGCAAAGTTTTTTGCCGCAAGCATTGGCTTTGACGCCGCTTTTTCCTGCGGCATATCCTTTTGCTTGCCCGAAAAAAGCGCGCGCATTTCATCACCTTTAAACGAGAAGGCAATCACAAAGAATATTATTGCAATGACTATAACGGTTAGGATAATTTCGATCAACTGTAAGCTCTCCTTTTAATGTTGTTTTTATAAGTATACCAAAAAAACAGCGCGGGGTATAGTCTAAGTTGATAATTTTTATTTAATGGAGGTTTATTATATATGAAATATGAAAAATCATGCGGGGTAATTGTGTTTGAGCCGTCGCAGAGCGGCGCGGACATACTGCTGATATGCCACCGCTACGGCGGGCACTGCGCGTTTCCGAAGGGACACGTGGAGGCAAGCGAGACAGAAACCGAGACAGCTCTGCGCGAGCTTGAGGAGGAGACGGGCGCAAAAGCGCAGCTGCTTGACGGATACCGCGAGATGACGACATATTCGCCTGGGCGCGGGATAAGCAAGGACGTGATATTTTTCGTTGGCAAGCGCACAGGAGGCACACTTACAGCGCAGCCGTCAGAAGTTCGGCGTGTTGAGATGCTGCCGTATGAAACGGCGCTTGAAAGGCTTACATACGACGCGGACAAGCAGCTTTTGGAAAAGGCGAAATCAATTATTTTTGCGAATTTATAAAAAATTTGTCAAAAAGCATTGACAAAAGCGTTATAACTATGATATCATATCTCTTGCACTCAACTGTGAGTGTTATGCGCCGGTAGCTCAGTCGGATAGAGTGTTTGGCTACGAACCAAAAGGTCGGGGGTTCGAATCCCTTCCGGCGCACCACCACCTGCGGTGGGGCAATATGTCCCCATCGCTTTTTCTTTTTTATATTAGTGACGTTTCCTTGGCATCTTTGTGCACACGGAAGGTTTGCTACCTGCGGTGAGGCAATATGCCCCGCCGCTTTTTTATTTTCTGTAGGGCGCGACGACTCGGCGCGCCGTTCACTAATGGTCTGCGTAAAGCTAGCGGAGTGCCGAGGTCGTCACGCCCTACGAGGTTTGTAAGATTGCATCCCACCATTTTAAAAGACATCACAAAACAGATGGATTATAGCTTTAGCTATGGTTCATCTGTTTTTTAGGGTAAACTTATATCGAAGGAGTGCTTTTATGTTCAAAAAAAGAATTGATGATTTATATGACGCTGCGGCGATAATTGTGGGGTGCTTTCTCACTGCGGCTAGCATTGTTATATTCACTGTGCCAAACAATATCGCGCCGGGCGGTGTGTCGGGCTTGGCGACGGCTCTGGCGCATTTTACGCCCATAAGTGTAGGTTGGTGGTCACTGCTGTTAAACGCGCCCTTGATGCTTGCAGGGTGGCGTGTGATGGGCTTCAAGGCGCTTTTCAAGACTGGCATCGCCACCGTGATGCTAACCTTAATGATTGAGGCGTTGACGGCGCTTGTGCCGGGGTATACAAACAATGTTCTGCTTGCGTCCGTGCTCGGCGGCGTGCTGCTGGGAGTTGGCATCGGCATTTTATTTTTGCGCGGTCTTAGCAGCGGCGGCACGGACTTGCTCAGTGTGATGATGCTTCGCGTTTTCCCAAACATACCTATCGGCACGCTTTTGATGCTACTCGACACCTTGATAGTGGCTGTGGCGGTATTTGTGTTCAAGGACATAGACGTTGCGATGTACTCGATAGTGACAATTTTTGTCAGCTCGAAGGTGATTGACAGCATGATGGCGGGCATGAACTACGCGAAGGTTATCTACATCGTCACAGACCATTCCGACGAGGTGACAAACGTCATAAACACCCAAACAGACCGCGGTGTGACCGTGATGCCCGCAAAGGGCGGCTACACGGGAGAGGACAAAAACGTGCTCATGACGATAACCCGCCGCATAGCGCTGTCGCAAACGCTTCACCTTATTAAAAAAGCCGACCCGAAAGCGTTTATTTTTGTGCTTGACGCAACAGAAGTGCACGGCGAAGGGTTTAAAAAATATTCTCCCGCACCATAAATAAAATAAGAAATAAAAAAGAAGAAAGAAGAAGTTTGGAATTACGCGACAGCGTCACACCTTACTTTTTCTTTCTTCTTTCTTATATTTTCTTTTTCTTAATTATTTTTTCCGAATTTTCTTTGGAAGAATTTCACTATTTCAACAATCGGAATTACGCTGACTGCAAGCGCTAGAGCTACTAGATATTCAGCTATGCTGATATGCTCGAAGCCGAAGGCGTTTGAGAGGAACGGGACGTAGAGAACTACTGTCGTGAGCACGAGGCTGCCGAGCATAGCTATCCACAAAAATTTGTTTTGTGTGTTGAGCTTAAATACGCTTTGGCGCTGGCTGCGCATGTTGAAGCTGTGGAAAATTTCTGCCATGCTCATCGTCAAAAACGCCATTGTCATGCCGTCGGCGCTGTTTGTTATCTCCCACACACCACTCTCCATGAAGTGGCCTACGAAGTATGCGCTGAGTGTGAGAACTGTGACGAGTATGCCCTGATATGCAACGTCAATACCAACGCCGCCTGAGAAAATGCCGTCGTTTGATTTGCGCGGCTTGCGCTGCATGATGCCCGGTTCGGCGCTTTCCATGCCGAGTGCAAGTGCTGGGAAGCAGTCTGTGATGAGGTTTATCCACAAAAGGTGGACAGGCTTTAAGATTGTGAAGCCCATGATTGTGGCTGCGAATATGCCGAGCACTTCGCTCATATTTGACGCGAGCAGGAACTGTATTGACTTGCGAATATTGTCGTAGATGCGTCTACCCTCTTCAACAGC
Organism: Clostridia bacterium; assembly: GCA_009929695.1. GTDB lineage: Bacteria > Bacillota > Clostridia > Oscillospirales > Ruminococcaceae > Ruthenibacterium. The sequence continues at coordinate 22,797 of RZZW01000033.1, read as the reverse complement.
ATAGACTATTGTTGCAAAGTTGTCGTCTGAAAGCACCATGTCGGCGACGTTTTTGGTGACGTCTGTGCCTGTGATGCCCATGCCGATGCCGATATCGGCACTCTTAATGCTCGGCGCGTCGTTTACGCCGTCGCCTGTCATCGCCGTAATGTAGCCCTTTTTGCGCCACATATTGACTATGCGCACCTTGTGCTCGGGCTGAACGCGTGCGTAGACACTGTAATTTTCGATGCTTTTTTCGTAATCTGCGTCGCTTATCAAATCAAGCTCCGCGCCTGTTATGGCTTCGTTGTGGCTGTCGATAATGCCGAGCTGCATGGCTATGGCGGCGGCTGTGTCGCGGTGGTCGCCTGTAATCATAACTGGGCGTATGCCGGCTGCGCGGCATTCCGCTATCGCGGGCGCAACCTCGGGACGGACGGGGTCTATCATGCCGACAAGGCCGATAAACACAAGCTGCTGTTCAAGCTCCGCAGGCTCTTCGCTGCGCGGCGCTACGTCATATATGCGCTGTGCGGCGGCGAGAACGCGGAGTGCTCTGCTTGCAAAGGCCTTGTTCTGCGCAAAAATTTCTTCGCGCTTTGCGTCCGTCATCGGCACGGCTTGTCCGTTTTCAAGATATGCTGTACATTTGCCGATTATAACATCGGGCGCGCCCTTGGTATACTGGACAAAACGCTCATTATCCTTATGGATGGTGCTCATCATTTTGCGTCCGCTGTCAAACGGCGCTTCGCAGACGCGCGGGAGACGTTTTTCCATGTCGTTTTTCGGCAATTCAAGCTTTGCGGCGTATGTGACAAGCGCGGCCTCTGTGGGCTCGCCGTCAACTGTGCCGTCGGCTTTAAGCACCGCGTCGCTGCAAAGCGCGAGCGCCTGCGCGAGAGTTTTTTCTTCGCCGTAATGCTCGACGACTGTCATTTTGTTTTGTGTTAGCGTGCCTGTTTTGTCGCTGCAAATTATCTGCGCGCAGCCGAGCGTTTCAACAGCTGTCAGGCGGCGTATAATCGCGCTGCGCTTGCTCATGTTTGTAACGCCGATTGAGAGCACAAGCGTGACGACTGTTGTAAGGCCCTCGGGGATTGCCGCGACGGCGAGCGAGACGGCTATCATGAATGTGTCGAGAATGACCTCGGCGTGGAAATCGCCCTCTTTTATAAGGCTGAACGCAAATATGAACACGCAGATACCGAGCACAAGCCAGCTTAGAATTTTGCCAAGCTGCGCAAGCTTTTTCTGCAATGGTGTTTGACCTTCGGCGGTATTTGCGAGGGCGCTTGCGATTTTGCCCATTTCGGTGTTCATGCCTGTGCCGCAGATGACGGCTTTGCCGCGTCCGTAAACGACTGTGCTGCCCATGTAGACCATGTTTTTGCGGTCACCAAGCGGAACGTCGTTTGCGCCGCCGAGCATGAGCGCGGAGATTGCTTTATTGACGGGCACGCTTTCGCCTGTCAGCGCGGCTTCCTCTATTTTAAGGCTCGCGCTCTCAATTATGCGTCCGTCGGCTGGCACTGCGTCGCCGGCTTCAAGCAAAACTATATCGCCCGGCACGAGCTCCTCGCTTTTTACGCTTGTCTGCACACCGTCGCGCAAGACCTTGCTTGTGGCGGCGGCCATTTTTTGCAGTGCTTCAATCGCCTGCTCCGCCTTGCTCTCTTGATATACACCGAGCACGGCGTTGACTATGACGACGAACATGATGATGATAACGTCGGTAAAGCTTTCGCCGCTGTAGAGCGAGGTGGCGGCTGAAATGGCCGCGGCGACAATAAGTATTATCGTCATTGGATCTTTCATTTGGGCAAAAAAGCGCGCGATAAGCGACGGTTTTTCGGCTTCGTCAAGCTTATTCGCGCCATGCTTTGCTCGTCTTTCGGTTACTTCGCTTTCCTTTAGGCCTTGCGGGGTGGTTTTGAGCTCGTTTAGTACCTCACTTGCTTCTTCGCAGTAAAATTTCATAAGCGATTCCTTTCATCACACGCGCGCGGGTATAAAAAAAGACCCGCGTGCAACAGTATTGCACGTGAGTCTGGTTCTTTAATTTAAGCCAGACGCAAAAGCGCCATGCTGTTGACTTAAAACGTAATAATTTACGCAAACTACTCCCTCACGAAGTAGTTATAGAATAGCACTACTTGCATTATTTGTCAACAAAATAAGTTGCGCTGATATTGCGTTTGTTGCGGGAATTTTTTGAGAGGTTGGGGAAAATTTATATTAGGCGTGTTGACATTTATACACGTTTGTGACATAATAGGGATAGAAAGAGCACTGCGACAAGCGGTTGACTCTTTAAGTTCTCGAGTCTAAAACTTGCGCTTTAGAAACCGTCACTTGGCAGAGTGGCGGTTTCTGCTTTTCACGATTATCGTAACGGTAAATGTACCGATATGTAATGTAATACGCATTTAGCATCACCTCCGTTTTCGGAGATTGCCAACCGCCTGACGCTTTACAGTGCTCTTTTGCCCTTTTTATGGGGCATTTTTATTTTATCAGGTATCGCGAAGAATGTCAATCGGTGTCACAATAAATGCGCTTTTTATGTTTGACAAGCGGTGCGTTTGTGGTATAATACAAGTAAAGAGCACTGCGACAAGCGGTTGGCTCGCGAAGATTAGTTAAGCATATTGCCTAAGAAACCGTCACTGACCAGAGTGGCGGTTTCTGCTTTTCACGATTATCGTAACGGTAAATTTACCGATATGTAACGTAATACGCATGTGGCATCACCTCCAATTTTGGAGAGTGCCAACCGCCTGACGCTTTACAGTGCTCTTTTGCCCTTATTATAGGGCATTTTTTATTTTATCAGCTATCGCGAAAATGTCAATTGATGTCACCATAAATGAAGCCGTCAATTGCTCCCCTGCCCTTGACAGCAAACGCCCTTTGCCGTAAACTTATAATGTGTAATTATATATGGAGGGTTTTGCTATGAAGCTGACATTTATCGGCGCTGTGCATGAGGTCACGGGCTCGTGCACACTTTTACAGGCGTGCGGCAAAAACATTCTTGTGGACTGCGGTCAGGAACAGGGCACTAACGTATACGAAAACATCGAACTCCCAATAAAGCCCTCCGATATCGACCTTGTGCTGCTGACGCACTCGCACATCGACCATTCGGGCAACCTTCCCCTGCTTGTTAAAAACGGCTTCGGCGGCAGCATTTACGCAACGCCCGCGAGCGCGGAGCTGTGCGGAATAATGCTGATGGACTCGGCGCATATACAAGAGAGCGAGGCCGAGTGGCAGAGCCGCAAAAATCAGCGTGCGGGCAGAGAGCCTGTTGAGCCTGCATATACACAAAAGGACGCGGCGGCGGCGATAAATCTGCTGACAAAGGCGGAATACGGCGCTAAAATACAAGTTTGCGACGGCATTGAAGCGCGGTTCACAGACGCTGGACATCTGCTTGGCTCGGCGTCCGTTGAGATATGGATTACCGAAAACGGCGCGACGAAAAAGCTTGTTTTTTCGGGCGATATCGGCAACATAAATCAGCCGATAATACGCGATCCGTCTTATATAACAGACGCGGATTTTGTTGTGATGGAATCGACCTATGGCAACCGCAGCCACGGTGAGCGCCCCGACTATATCAAAGAGCTCTCGGGCATTATTCAAAAGACGCTTGACCGCGGCGGCAACCTTGTTATACCCGCGTTTGCCGTTGGGCGCACGCAGGAAATGCTGTATTTTATACGCGAGATAAAAACGAAAAACCTCGTGCGCGGTCACGACGGCTTCAAGGTTTATGTCGACAGCCCGCTTGCGAACGAAGCGACGAATATTTTTACGGAAAATTTAAGCGACTGCTTTGACGCGGAGACGGAAGCGCTTATAAATAAAGGAATAAATCCGCTGCATTTTGACGGCTTGCAGACCTCTGTCAGCTCTGACGACTCAAAGGCGATAAACTTTGACGAGGAGCCAAAGGTCATCATTTCAGCAAGCGGAATGTGCGACGCGGGCCGCATAAAGCACCATTTAAAGCACAATTTATGGCGCGGCGAATGCACGGTGCTTTTTGTGGGATATCAGGCAAACGGCACGCTTGGGCGCGTTATTTCGGACGGCGCTGACAAGGTGAAGATTTTCGGTGAGGAAATTGACGTGCGCGCGGAGATTTTGAAGCTGAACGGAGTTTCAGGGCACGCCGACAACGAGGGGCTTATGGCTTGGGCGCGTGCTTTTAAAGAAAAGCCGACGCGGATTTTTGTAAACCACGGCGATATTGAAGCGTGCGAAACGCTTTCGGCACGCATACAAAACGAGCTTAAAATCCCCTCGCTTGCGCCCTACAGCGGCGATGTGTGGCAGCTTGAAACAGACACACAGCTTGAAAAGGGCGCGCGAAAGCTTGTTGAAAAAGCAAGCGGCGCACAAACCGAGCGGCCTGTGCAGGCGGCATATACGCAGCTTATTGCGGCGGGCAAGCGCCTTGAAAAGCTGCTTAACAGCGCAAACGGCGCGCCTAATAAGGATTTGAAAAAGCTTGCGGCGCGCATACATGAAATTTGCGACGCGTGGGAAAAGTGAGACATTTAGATGACATCAATTATCAAAAAATCTAATATCGCGGGTAAAATTACCGCGCCGCCAAGCAAAAGCATGTCGCACAGGGCTATAATGTGCGCGGCTTTGGCGGGCGGGAAAAGCGTTATAAAAAACGTGTCGATGTCGCAGGACATATCAGCGACGCTTGGCGCAATGCGTATGCTCGGCGCGGCGGCGGAGGTTGACGGCACTACAATAACCGTGACAGGCATTGGCGGTGCGCCCGATAAAAGCGCCTGCGGCGAGGTTTTTTGCTGCGAGAGTGGCAGCACACTTCGATTTATAATACCGCTTTTTTCGCTGACGGGCTCGGCTGTAAAATTTACAGGGCAAGGCAGGCTGATGCAGCGCCCTCAGGGCGTGTATGAGCAGATTTTTCAAAATCGCGGCTTAAGCTTTGTGCAAAACTACGAAAGCATTGTGATAGACGGAGCGCTGACGGCGGGCGAATATGTTGTTGACGGCAGCGTGAGCAGCCAGTTTATAAGCGGGCTTTTTTTCGCTTTGCCGCTGCTTGACGGCGACAGCACCGTAAAAATAACGCCGCCGTTTGAAAGCCGAAGCTATGTGAACCTGACTATGCAGGCAATGCGCGATTTCGGCGTTTCTCTGACTTGGAAAGATAATTATACCATATGTATAAAAGGCAAGCAAAAATACACCTCTTGCGATTACACAGTCGAGGGCGACTACTCTCAGGCGGCGTTTTTTGAGGTGCTTAATGCGGTGACGCACAGCGTTAAAATTGACGGTTTGCGCAAGGACAGCTTGCAGGGTGACATGGCTGTTATGGACATTGTAAAGCGCTGCACGCAGGCTGACGGCAGCTTAAAGGCGACAAAAATCGACCTTGCCGACTGCCCCGATTTAGGGCCTATTTTGATTGTGCTGGGGCTTTTTTGCGAGGGCGAGACAGTCATAACAAACGCGCAGCGGCTCAGGGTAAAAGAGAGCGACCGCATAGAGACTATGCAGGCGGAAATTGACAAAATAGGCGGCATAATGCACAGCGATAGCGGCGATATTTTTGTCAAGAAAAGCGTGCTGCGCGGCGCTGATGACCTAGACGGACACAATGACCATAGGATAGTTATGGCTATGGCTGTGGCGGCGCTTGCAGCGGGCATTGAGGTGACGCTGCACGGCGCGGATGCCGTCAAAAAGAGCTATCCTGATTTTTGGCGGGACATACAAATGCTTGGAGCGGAGGTAAGCTTTATTGAAGCAGAATAATTTTTGCATAGTTGGGCTTGGGCTGCTTGGCGGCAGCTACGCCATGGCGCTGACGCGTGCTGGCAAAACCGTCACGGCGATTGACATACGCGGCGAAGCGATTGACTACGCGAAGGAAAAAGGCATAATTACTGACGGCGCAGTGAGCAACTACGAGCAGCTTTTGCAAGATGCCGACGCGGTTATTTTAGGGCTGTACCCCTCGGCGCTCATAAGCTGGGTGAGGGATAATCAGCAGTATTTCAAAAGCGGCGCGATGATTACGGACGTTTGCGGCGTAAAAACCGGTGTTGTTGACGAGGTGCAAAGCTTTTTGCGCAGCGACGTTGAATTTATAGCGAGCCACCCGATGGCGGGGCGCGAGGTGAGCGGCGTTGAGTACGCAAACTGCGACATTTTTAAGCCCGCCAACTTTATTATTACGCCGACTGAAAAAAACACGGCGGCGGGCAAGGAATTTGCTTTACAGCTTGCCGAAACGCTCGGCTTTGCGCATATAACTACGCTTTCGCCCGCCGCGCACGACAAGATGATAGGCTACGTGAGCCAGCTTACGCACGCCATTGCGGTGAGCCTGATGAACGCCAGTGCAAACGAGCACCTTGCCGAGTACACAGGCGACAGCTTTCGCGATTTGACGCGCATTGCGCACATAAATGAAAATTTGTGGAGCGAGCTTTTTTTGCACAATAAGAAAAACCTTATTGCGGAAATTGACCAGTTTGAAGCGTCGCTCAACGATTTGCGCCAAAAGCTTGTGGACGACGACATCGAGGGGCTTAAAAAGCTGTTTGTGACATCGACGTTCAGGCGGCATTGGTTTGACAAACGATAACAGAGACAATTGTATGGCAACAACAATACTGAAAGGTTTTTAAAATGCATTCTAAGCTCAATAAGAAAAAATCGGCATTTTGGTGTGCGGACGCGCCGTGCAAGGCGGAATATATTGCGGCGGGCGTGATACTTGTTTTGCTATTTTTCATGTTTAATCACGATGATATTCTCGAGACAGCAAACCACACGTGGCTCTTGCTTGAGGACACGTTCAGCGGAAATTTTATGGACTATTACACGCGCACGCTCGCGCATGAAAACTCGCTTTACTACGTAAACGCCGCGCATTACAATATACTTGTGTATGCCTTATTTGCGGTGTGGACGCTGCCGCTTTATATAATCTGCAAGCTGTTTGCGCTCACGCCCGCGCCGTTGCTTTTGACGCTTTGGTGCAAGGCGCTGTGCTGTGCGTTTGCCGTCGGCTGCGCGTGGTTTACATACCGTCTTGCGAAAAAGCTCGGCATAAGCGATGGTAATTCAAAATGGGCGGGAATGCTGTTTTTGCTGTCCCCTTTCACGCTTTTCGCGGCGTTTTGCATGGGACAGTACGACTCCCTCTGCCTGTTTTTTACGCTGCTTGCGCTTTTATTTTATTTTGAAAAGCGGTATACGGCGTTTGCGTTTGTGATGGGCGCGGCTGTTGTGTGCAAATTTTTCGCGCTGTTTTTGCTCATTCCGCTGCTTATGCTTGCGCAAAAGAGAGTTTTACATCTTTTAAAATACCTTATTATAAGCATGTGGGCGTATATTCCGACGGCGCTTTTGTTTTTACACCGCGACGGCGATATGGGCGTTTTTAACAAAATAATTGCGGAGCGGTTGTTCACATCGTCAATAGACGGCGGCGCGGCGCAGATACCGATTTTTCTTGTGCTGTACTGTGTGATATGTGCGGTGTGCTATTTTTACCACCCTGTCGATGAAAAAGCCGCGATGAGCGCCGCTATGTATGTGTGTCTGTGCGTGTATTCAGCGCTATTCTTGCTTGTTTTGTGGCATCCGCAGTGGCTTATTTTGCTTGTGCCGTTTATGGTGCTCACTACGATGAAGGCAGAAAACAAGCTGCCGTGGTGGATTGCCGACGCGGTGTTTTTTGCGGGCTTTGCGCTTATATCTTACGCGATATTTGAAGGTCAGCTTGAGGTGAACATGATAAAAAGCAGCGCGATTGGGGCGTTATTTTCGCTTTCAGGCTCGGAGGGCAGCCAAACGCTCGCGTTTTATTTTAACCTTCTCCCCTTCTCGCAGTCTATTGCGGCGGTGCTGTTTGCCGCGCCGCTTGTGATGAATATTGCGCTTAAAATTCCTCTTGCAAAAGGCATTCCGGCTGACACGCTTGCGAACAAGGCATATTTTGCGCCGAGTGCACGCGCGGCTGTGTGGGGCATATTTGCGTTTGGATTTTTGGCAATATTTTTTATTCCGTGCATTTTTCAGCTTATAAAATGTTTATAAACGCCCGCAAACGCACATACTTATCGCAAGAAAGGATGTGTTTTCATGCAGGTTTTTTACAAAATATGCAGTGTACTTCTGATAATCGGCGGTATAAACTGGGGTCTGTACGGGCTGTTTGGCTTTGACGCAGTGGCGTGGCTTTTCGGCGGCGGGCAGACACTTTGGGCGCGCGCGATATTTATTATAGTAGGCGCCGCAGCCCTTTGCGCGATACCAGGGCTTTTTCAAACGAGCAAAAGTGAGTGAGCTTTGTCATTCTGAGCGCAGCGAAGAATCTTATTTTCTACGTTGCAAAAAGATTCTTCGTCGCGTTGCTCCTCAGAATGACAAGCAAATTCTCAAAAAATGTGTCTGACACAGTTATTGTGTCAGACACATTTTTTATTGCGTGCGCTCATATAAATAACACAGTAGGTTTGTGAAAGGGAGGGGCGCAATGCAAAAAACAGGGCTTACCTCGTCCGAAGCGGCGGCGCGCCTTAACGCGTCGGGCGAAAACAGGCTTGACGCACAAAAGGGGCAGAGCACCGCCGCAATGTTTTTTTCGCAGTTTAAGGACGTTATGATAGCTGTTTTGGCTGTTTCGTCGGTCATTTCAGCGCTGATGGGTCAAAGTGCCGAGGCGATAACCATACTCGCGATAGTTATTATGAACGCCGTCATGGGCTTTGTGCAGGAGTATCGCACCGAAAAAACGCTTGAGGCACTCAAAGAGCTTTCAGCGCCGACGGCTCACGTTATGCGCGACGGCGCGGCGTGCAAAATAAGCGCGAGAGAGATAGTGCAGGGCGACGTTGTTTTGCTTGCGCAGGGTGATATTATCCCCGCCGACGCGAGCATTATCGAAAGCACAGCGTTTTCAAGCGGCGAAGCTATGCTTACGGGCGAGAGCGACGCTGTGCATAAATCGCAGGGCGACAACGTTTTTGCGGGGTGCACTGTGCAGAGCGGTCACGCTAGCGCACTTGTGACGGCGACAGGCATGAATACAGAAATGGGCAAGATTGCGAGCCTTATAGACAAGGCCGAAAACAGCCCTACCCCGCTGCAACTAAAGCTAAAGCAGCTAGGCAAAATAGTCGCGGCGGCGTGCGTTATAGTGTGCTTGCTCGTCGGTATGCTTGGATATTTGCAGGGTGGCGAGCTGCTTGAAATGCTGCTGACAGGCGTTTCGCTTGCCGTTGCGGCTATACCCGAGGGCTTGCCCGCTATCGTGACGATAACGCTCGCCTTGAGCGTTGGGCGAATACTAAAGCGCGGCGCTGTTATACGCAAGCTGCCCGCCGTTGAGACGCTTGGCTGTGCGGGCGTTATTTGCACAGACAAGACAGGCACGCTGACGCAAAACAAGATGACCGTTGCGCAGCTTGACGATTTGACCATTGACGAAGCGGCTCACCGCAAAAACGACACACAGCTTAAAACGCTTTTGTCGTGCGCCGTGCTGTGCTCGTCCGCGCAGCCGAACACTACGGAGGACGCGCTTTTAAAAGCCGCTGCGCAGCTTGGCATAACGCGCACAGGGCTTCAAAAGGGCATTATTTTAAGCGAGGAGATACCCTTTGACTCTCGCCGAAAGCGCATGACTGTGCGCATTAAAGCTAACGGCAAGCCCGCCATAATATGCAAGGGCGCGCCCGATGTGCTGCTGCTGATGTGCCGATTTATGCTTAAAAACGGCGTGCCACAGCCGCTTAACGCAAGTGGCAAGGATGAGCTTTCGCGGCGTCTTGACGCTATGGCGCAAAAGGCGCTGCGCGTGATAGCCGTTGCCGCCGCATACGGAACTGACGAAAAAGCGCTGTGTTTCATTGGCATGTTCGGCATACGCGACCCATTGCGCGCGGAGGTGCCTTCGGCTGTGCGCAAGTGCCGCACGGCGGGAATAAAACCTGTTATGATAACGGGAGATTACCGCCAAACAGCGCTTGCTGCCGCAAAAGACGCGGGCATTTACCGCCACGGCGACAGCATTTTAACAGGCACGCAGCTTGACGAAATGAGCGAGGCGCAGCTTGCCAAAGAATGTATGCAAACAAGTGTTTACGCGCGCGTTACACCCGAGCACAAGCTTAGAATAGTGCGCGCATACAAGGCGTGCGGGCAGATAGCCGCCATGACAGGCGACGGCGTGAACGACGCGCCCGCTGTAAAAGAGGCGGATATCGGCGTTGCGATGGGCAGCGGGTCGGACGTGACAAAGCAGGCGGCGGGCGTTGTGGTGCTTGACGACAACTTTGCAACAATCGTCGCCGCCGTCGAGGAAGGGCGCGTGATATACCAAAATATCCGCCGCTTCATACGCTTTTTGCTGACATCAAACCTCGGCGAGGTGTTAAGCATGGTGTTCGCAATGCTGCTTGGGTTGCCCGCGTCACTGTCTCCGATACAGATTTTGCTTGTAAATTTATTTACGGACGGTCTGCCCGCTATCGCGCTTGGCGTTGAGCCGCCGAGTGAAAATATAATGCGGCGCGAGCCGAGAAAAAAGAGCGAAGGACTGTTTGCGCATGGGCTGTGGCGCGTGATAACAATTCGCGGCACGATGCTCGCGATAGCGTCGTGCGGGGCGTATTATGCGGCGCTTGAGATGGGCGCGTCGCTGTCACTGGCAAGAAGCACATGCTTTTTCACGATAGTTGTGTCGCAGATGATACATATTTTCGAGTGCCGCGGCGTCGGGCTGCATTTTCTTGGCAATACAGCGCTGATTTTTGCGGCGTCGGCAAGCGTTGTTTCAACGATATGCAGCATCTACATTCCCGCCCTGCAAGGCATTTTCGGCACGTCAGCAGTGCACAGCATTTTCCTTTTGCCGGTTTTTGTAGGCGCGTCAATCGGGCCGATAGCGACGGCGATTTGGAGGTTTATTATTCATACGAAAAGCGAGTGAAAAAGAAGAGAGAAAAAAGAAGAGCGTCTATGTCAAGTTTACATTAAGCCTTGCGTAGACGCTCTAGCTATTGTAATGTTACCGCAACGCGGTGACTCATTACTTTTTCTTTCTTCTATCTTCTTTTTTCTTTAATAATATTATTTTTTTGTCACTCACGCCCAAAAGGTAATCAATGCTTGTTTTATAAAACTTAGCCAGCTTGATTAGCACTTGGGTTGGAATATCATTTTCCCCTGTCTCGTATTTTGAATATCCTGTTTGTGACATTTCGAGATATTTGGCAACCTGCGTCTGGTTTAAATCTTCATCCTCACGCAAATCTCTCAAGCGGTTTTTCATTGGCTTCACCTCTATATACAGTATTATATAATCTGAAACAGGTTATTGACTTTTAATTTGTTTCAGGTTGAAGTATATGTATGAGGTGAGTTTATGCCAAACTATTCTGCTCTTATCTGTCATTCTGAGGAGCAGGCGACGAAGAATCTTAAAACCTCGCCGGTGCGCAAAAGATTCTTCGCTTTGCTCAGAATGACAAGGGATTTGCACATTGCCGTAGCAACGGATGCCATGTATGGCGTCCCTACATTTCCGCAAAGTGCGTAGGGCACGACGACTCGGCGTGCCGTGAGGATTGCTACAAACTTACCTCATCCGTCGCTCCTTCGTCGCGACACCTTCTCCCGAGGGAGAAGGCTTACGAATTATGATTTTATGACTAAAACGCAAGCCCCTTGTAAATACTAATGGTAAGCATTTTACAGGGGGCTTTTTATTTGTTTAAGATTTTGAAGGCGGTTTGCTTTTCGTCGTCGTTTTTGATGCTGACGGCTTATGCGCTTGCTCTTTATGCGGCGGCGCTGCTGCCGGACAGCTTTACGGTGCCGGAAAACACGGCTGTGCAGCTTGCGGATATGCCGTACATCAGCGTGCAGCAGACAAACGACGAGGCGATGGCGGCGGACGCGTCGACAGGCACATCATATAACACACAGCTTTCGCTCGGCGGGATAATACCTGTTAAAACAGTGCGGGCGCAGGTGGTGAGCCGTCGCGTGGTGCGCGTATGCGGCACGCCGTTTGGCATAAAGATGTTCGCGAGCGGCGCGATGGTTGTCGGCTTCAGCGACATATACACTGACGCGGGCTATCAAAATCCGGCGCGGACGGCGGGGCTAAAGCTTGGCGACGTTATAAAGTCGATAGGCGGCGTTTCGACGCGCACTAACGAGGACGTGACAAAGGCGCTGCAAAAGGTGGGCGGAAACCCCGCGGAGATAGTGTATGTGCAAAACGGGAGCGAGAAATCGACACGGCTGACGGCTGTGCTTGACACAAGCAACGACATGTGGCGCACAGGCATGTGGGTGCGCGACAGCTCGGCGGGCATCGGCACGCTGACGTTTGTCGACACATCGTCGGGCATATTTGCGGGGCTTGGGCACTCGATACACGACGTTGACACCGGCACGTCAATTGAGCTGCGGTCAGGCGAGATAGTTGACGTTGAGATAACTGACGCGGTGACAGGCACGGCGGGCAGCCCCGGCGAATTAAAAGGAACATTTTTGAGTAATGTGCCGACTGGGACTATACTTTTAAACAGCGAGACAGGCGTTTACGGACGCGCGATATCTAGCTTCTCTGGCGTTGACCTGCCTGTGGCGTTTTCGCAGGAGGTTGAGACGGGCAAGGCGCAGATAATGTGCACGATAAACGGACGCGAGCCGCAGAATTTTGAGGTTCAGATAGAGAAAATCGCGCTCAACTCGGATAATCCGAACAGAAATATGATTATCCGTGTGACCGACGAAAAGCTGCTGGCGGCGACAGGCGGCATAGTGCAGGGCATGAGTGGCAGCCCGATTATCCAAAACGGACGCTTGATAGGCGCTGTGACGCACGTGCTTGTGAACGACCCCACGCGCGGATATGCGATTTTTGCAGAGAACATGATAGAGGCGGCGACAATTTACAGTAAGATGACGGCATAATTAAACAAGTTTAAAAAGAAGAGAGAAAAAAGAAGAAATAAGAATGAGTGACGGAGGTGCCGTCACTCATTAATTCTTCTTTCTTCTCTTTTCTTTTATTTTATTATTCGTATCTAAGCGCGTCTATGGGGTTCATTTTGGCGGCTTTGTTTGCTGGGTAGAAGCCGAAGAATACGCCTATGGAGACTGAAACGCCAAATGACAATAACACGCTTGTTATTGATGCTGTGGCGGGGTAGCCCATGAGATGGGCGGCGATGTTGCCTGCCACCATGCCTATTATGATGCCTATTATGCCGCCTATAAAGCTTAAAACTATGCTCTCGGTGATGAACTGCATGCGGATATCGCGGCGTTTTGCACCGAGGGCTTTTCTTACGCCTATCTCGCGCGTGCGCTCTGTTATCGACACCATCATGATATTCATAACGCCGATACCGACGACGAGAAGGCTTATTGCAGCCGTCACGCTGAACGCGGTTTGCAGAGTTTTCATGGTGTTGTCGCTGCTGTCGCTGCTTGAACTCCACGGCTCTTCGACAAGCACGTGATAGCCCTTATAGGTGTAGACGCTTTGAAAATAATTTTCGATATCCTGCTGAAATTTAGCGAGGTCAACGCCGTCAACACCGGCAAGGCTTATGCTTGTTATGCCTGTTGAACGGCTGACTTCAAGCGCTGTGCTGACAGGCAAATAAATGCGAGTGTTGCCAAATGACGAAAAGTCAAAGGAATACGTGCCTGTCAAAATATTGCCGCCTGTTGTGGCGACTGAATGATATACGCCGACTATTGTGACAGTTAGCGTGGTGACGTTCGGCTCTGTTATCGTCACATCAATCTGCTGACCTAGCGCCCCATCAGAGCTGCCAAACATGGTGGCGGCGAGGTCGTTTTTGATTACAGCCACCTTTTTGCCCTTGTCGACGTCCTCCTGAGTTACCCAGCGGCCTGTCTCAAGCTCTATTTTTGAGAAACTTGCAACATCGAGATATTTTGCGTTAACGCCCGTCAAGCTGACGTTTGTCGTCTGATGGGCAAGTGTTGTTTTGCCGCTGCCTGTGTCCCATGTATATGAGATGCCCTTTATTCTGTCGTCAAAATGCTGTTCAAAATCCTTCATCGTCTCCATATCAAGCAGCGCCTCGGGCGGCATACCCTGTGTGTATTTATACTGATTGGAGCTTGATGAAGCGACGGGGACGGACAAAAGCACACTAGACGCGTCGTAGTCGTCCTCGGCTTCGACTGTCAGGTTGAGGTTATTATAGCCCATTGCGGCGTTTTGCGCTTCCATGGCGAGGTTCATTGCGCTTGAAATTGTCATGATGGCAATGACGGACGCTATACCTATTATAATGCCGAGCATCGTGAGCATGGCGCGCATTTTGTTGGCGCGGATGCTGCGAAAGGCAAGCTTAATGTTGTCACGCATTCTTTCCGTCCCCCCTTCTGTCGCTGATTACCGTGCCGTCCTTTATGGTGACGACGCGTTCGCATTCCTCGGCAAGCTCGGGGCTGTGTGTGACGAAAAGTATTGTTTTGCCCTGCTTTTCGTGCAGAGTATGGAAGATATCCATAACAAGATGGCCTGTTTTGCTGTCGAGCGCACCTGTTGGCTCGTCGGCAAAGATAATTTTGGGGTCGTTTGCCATTGCGCGGGCTATTGCGACGCGCTGATTTTGGCCGCCGGACATCTCGTTTGGCATATGGTCTGCGCGGTCATCCATGCCGACAAGCTTTAGCATCTCCATCGCGCGGTCCTTGCGCTTTGAGGTCGGGGTGTCGGCGTACATCATGGGCAGCTCTACGTTGTCGAGCGCCGTTGTGCGGCCGATGAGGTTGTACGACTGAAAGACGAAGCCTATCTCCTTGCTGCGGATATAGCTCAATTTATCGTCGCTCGCCTTTTCAAGGTTTACGCCGTTGAGCATTATTGTGCCGCTTGTCGGGCGGTCAAGCGCTCCGACGATGTTCATAAATGTTGATTTTCCGCTGCCGGACGCGCCGACGATGGCGACAAATTCGCTCTCGTATATTTTAAGATTGATGCCGTGCAGCACCTCAAGCGTCTCGTCCTTGCCTATTTGGAACGAGCGAATGATGTCCTTGGCTTCGATAAGCAGCTTTGTTTTGCCTGTGATGCTTTCGGTTGGCAGCTTATCCATGACAGGCTCGTCGTTTGCGCTGCGTCTTTTTTGAGGCGGCGCTTCCTTGAAATTAGGGCACGACGCGGCTATGCTGCATAGCTTTGGCGCGGGGTTTTGTTTAATTTCGTTTTTATCCATTGACGTCACCCGTTACATCAGTGGGGTGTCTAGCACCTGCATATCCGCCGTCAATTCGTCGGATATAATTTGCGTATAGTAGTCTGTTACAACGCCTGTCTCGACCTTAATTGCCTTTGCGTCGCTCTCTTTTATAGCTGTTGAGGACGCGCTTGGGTCTGCGGCGGGCACTACATATATCACGCTGTTGCCGTCCTCGTCCATGCCGATGCTGTCGGCTGCGACGTAGAAGCAGTCGTCCGCGCCCTCAAGCACTATGCGCAGCTTGCCCGTCATGCCGCCGCGAAGCTGATCTTCGGGGCTTGTGATGTTGACTGTTACGGTGAAGTTTCCGCTTGCGTCCGTCGCCTGCGGAGAGATGAGCGACACCGTGCCCTCCATGACAGCTTCGCCTGTAGCGTCTGTTGTGACCTTTGCGCGCATACCAACTGTGACGCGCGTTGAGTCGTACTCATTAAGTAAGCCTGTGACCTTGAAATCGGAGTTGTTGGAAATACTGAACAGCGCATCTGCCGCGACAGGTGTGGCGTTGATGGCCGCTTTTGTGGAGACGATTGTGCCTGCGGCGGGCGCTTTGACTTCACATTCCGTGAGCTTTTTCTGCGCTTCTTCAACGTCGCGTTTTGCAGTGTCGACGCTGGTGGTTGCTTTTTTTGTTGTGTTGAGAGCCGTCTGCGCGTCGGCTATTGAGCGGTTGGCTAAGGTTGCGGAGGTTTCAGCCGATTTTACCGCTGCGTTATATGCCTCTTGAAGCGGGGCGATGACATCCGCATGAGCCTCGGCAACGCGGGCGTAGCAGGTTGCGTATGCATTAGGGAACGCGGAGGCTTTTGCAGCTTCAAAGGCGTTGCGCGCATCTGTTACGGCGTTGCTTGCATCCACTATCGTCTTAATTGTCTCACCTGTCGGAACAGCCTCAGGAGACGCGACCTCAATCCAGTTGTCACCATAAAATGTGACGCCGGAAACGATTTTGTTGTAGCGCTCTTCCCATATTGACTGCGTGTTCAGAGCATCTTTTACACCGCTATTCGTCGCGGCTATCGCGTTATTTGCGTCCTCTGTTGCTAGCTGTTCTTTTTTGGCGTTCAGCGCGGCGAGGGCGGTGTTTTGGGCGTCGTAGACCTTTGAAAAGTCGGCCTGTGCGCGTGCGAGCGTTGTCTCGGCGGCGGTGACGGACGCATTATACGCGTCCTGCGCGGCTGTGAGCGCCTTTTGCTTTAGCGTCAAATCAGTCTCGAGCGAGGTTGAGTCAAGGCGGCAAAGCACTTGATCTTTTACGACGGTGTCGCCGACGTGCGCGAGTATCTCTTTGATTGGTGCGCTGACGGACGTTGCGACATCGACGCTGCTTGCGCTGGCGACTGTGCACATTGTTGTGATTGTGTTTTCAAGCGTGCCCTGTGAAATTGGCGTTGCTGTCGGCGCGGTGTCGACGGTGGGCATGTTTTTTTTCACGACGAAAACAGCACTCCGCAGAGCACCATTACGAGTGCGACTGATGTTACCGCAAGGATTTTCTTTTTCATACATAACTCTCCCGCAATTTAAGATTTACGACATAATTTTACAATTTTAACACTATTATACATTATAAATGCATAATTGTATATGCTTTTAACTACTTTTAATGTTAAATTTAGCCTGTGACGCTCACGACGGTGCAGCTGTTGGCGTTGTTTCCGTCAAGCTTGCCGGTGTATACGACTGTGACCGTTTTGCCGAGTGCAATTCCGCCGTCGATGTTGATTTTTGTGCTGTCGTCGAGGAAGAACACTATCTGCTCGCCGGACTGCGCGTCGATTACAAGATTGCTCATCGACGCTTCGGAGATTGTGCCGACAAGGCTTGAGACGTCGCCGCTTGGGGCTACGCTGCTGCTTGACGACGAGGCCGCCTCATCCTCTTTTGGGGTGACGTTGTTTGCGTCCTCGGCGACGCTTATGACGTTGCAGGTGTTTGCGTCTTTGTAGTTGCCTGTGTAGGTGACGGTGACCATTATGCCCTCAAGGAAGCCGTCTATTGTGCTGAAAACGGTGTTGTCGTTTATGTGAAAATCCTCCGACATGCCGTTGCCGTTTTCGACTGTGAAGTTGTTCATCGACGCGTTTTTGACCATGCCGTAGAACGTGGCTGTCTTTGTGTAATCAGGCTCGACGACCTCTTCCGACTGTGCCGGCTCTTCTGCTTGCTCTGATTGCAGCTCGGCAACAAGCGCTACGGCTGTGAGGTGAGCGGCGGAGGTGTCGGCGTCCTTGATTGTTCCGGTATATGTCAAAAAGACCTCATCGCCTGCCGTAAGCTCGGGCGCGGCGGCGAGCTCTTTGTCCGAAAACGCAAGCTCTTGATTATTTGCGGACACCTTTACAGTGCCGTCTGCATGGCTTACAATTACTGCTTTAAGATAATTTTCACTGCTCACCGAAGCTGACGACCCGCAGGCGGATAGCGTGACAAGCATAAAAACGGCGGTGATAAACGCTGCTAGTTTTTTCATTTTAGGAATCTCCTTCTATTATATAAACTGTTAATTTTGGCAAATTTAATTACAAAACAATGTGCAGTTTGCACAGTGTAAATTTTGGCGGCGCGTTGTATAATGGAGCTAATGAAGCGAAAGGAAAATAGCGCCGATGACATCATTTAATTACACTATAACAAGTGAGCTTGGGCTTCACGCACGCCCCGCGACAATGATGGTGAAGCGTCTTATCGCAGAGCCATGCGAGGTGACAGTGACCTGCGGAGCGCGCAAAGCAAACGCCGCGCACCTTTTTGCGCTTATGGAAATGGCGGTGAAATGCGGTGAAACCGTGACGGTGAGCGTCAACGGAGAGGGCGAAGCCGCCGTTTGCAAGGAGCTTGAGGAATTTTTCAAGGAAAATTATTGAAAGCTCACCGATGTAACGGACGCCATGTATGGCGTCCGTTACAATCTTGCACAGTGCGTAGGGCACGACGACTCGGCGTGCTGTAAGCTTTGCACACAACTAGCGGCGTGCCGAGGTCGTCACGCCCTACGGTGCATTTTACCGGCCTTTGGCTGTGCGCATTTGGCGGGCATCGTCGAGAAGCTTTAAAAGAGACTCGCCGCTTGTGCCTATTGCGTTGCCGATGGTGTAGCTTATTGGCAAAAGCGCGTGGTTGTTATAATCGCTCACGCACGCCTCAAGGCGCGAGACGTAGCGCGTGACGTCCATTGCGCGCATGTTGTACAGCACGGCGGCAAACTCGTCGCCGTCTGTGCGATAGTTGCCGTCAGCGCCCGCTTTTGTTAAGCAGCGGGCAAATTCACGCAGAATATCATTGCCTGCGCCGTAGCCGTTTTTGGCGTTTATGCCGCGCAGATTTGTTATATCCATACAAAACACTGCAACGCCCGCACTTTGGTGTGTGGCGTTGTTTTCGCGTTCAAGCGCAACGCGGTTAGCAAGGCTTGTCAGCGTGTCGGTGTAGGCTATGTGGTTATACACAGTGTTTTCGACATTTGTGCAAAGCAGCAAAACAGCCTTGCGCGCCGAGCCGAATATCAGAAACGCGATAAACAATGCAAGCCCTATGCAGAACACGACGGCGTATCTTCCGTCAGGATTTATGTAAAATGATATGAGCGCCAAAAAGCCTGTTATGCAAAGCACTATTATGCTGTATGTAAGCTCGCGCGAGGGCACGGTGCCGCTCTGCTTTTCGTCTGCCGTGACGCAGAGGTATACAGACGCAACTGCTGTCGCGATGATGACAGCGTGAGTCATGAGCAACAAATACGGCAGTGCGACGCCCGCAACAAATAAAATTATGGTGATTAAATAATTGAGCATTGCGGCGCAGCAAAGCGCGCTCGTGAGCTTTTGCCCCTTTTCGAGCATGGTGTGAAGATATAGCAAAAACGGTATCGGCAGCAGCATGAAGGTGAAGTAGGACATCGTGAACATTGTTGACAGGTTATCGCTTATAAATTGCAGCATAACAGAGTCTGTCACTATCCAAAACGAGGACAGCATTGCGAAAATGCCGATGTAGCCAAACCCGCTGTTTTTCTTTAATTTGCCCGCGACGCGCAGAACTATATCCGCCAAAAGCAGCAATATACCTATGAGCATTATCGCAAAGCACATCGACATCAGCGTGATATTGCTTTTTATTATGTGCATTATAATGCCGAGCGGCGTGCCTATGTAGATGTCGTTTTCATTAAAGCTTTTAAAGACGGTTTGGCTCGTGAAAACAAGCGTCAGCTTTGCGTCTGTCACGTCGGCGTCGATTGTTATGATGTTGAACGCCTTGCCCATGGCGTAGCCAAAGACGGAGTGTGTTATTTCAGCGCCGCTATAGATTTGACGCCCGTCGATAAACGCGGATAGCGACTGCTGAGAGGTCGGCACAAGAAGCTGTGTGCCCTTTTTAGCTGTGATATCGCGCGCAAGCGTGGCGCTGCCACCCTCTGTTTTGATGTTTGCGGGCAGCGTAACGCTCACAGCGCCCGCGTCCGTCACCTGTGCCCAGTCGCTGTTAAGCTTTTCAACGGTGTCGCTGCCGAGCTTTTCTATGTTTGTGCTGAAATTGCCGTTGACGACAATACATATAACAATGCCGGCACATATGCACAGCGCAAACAGCACCGCAAATAGGTGCTCAAGCCTGCTTTTTTCTGCCTGCATAGTTTTTCTCCCTTAAATTAACATATATTATTTAAGTATTATACACTTTCAGCGCTTTTTTTACAACAAAGCTTACCTATTTTGAGGAGGTTTCGACTTAAAAGTTTTGTAAAAGTTGCAAGCCGTTGTCATTCTGAGGAGCGAAGCGACGAAGAATCTTAAAGCCTGTGGCGATGCGCAAAAGATTCTTCGCTTCGCTCAGAATGACAATAGGCTGCTGCGGATGTGTATTTCACACCTGCAACAGCCTATTATAATATGTGTTACTTTTTGCGGGTTGAGCCTAGATACGCGGCTTTTATCTCGCTGTTCGCGAGAAGCTCTGCGCCTGTGCCTTGAAGCGTAAGCTCGCCTGTTTCGAGGACGTATGCCCAGTCGGCTATTTTCAGCGCCATATTCGCGTTTTGCTCAATGAGCAGCACCGTTATGCCGTCGCTGTTTACTGTTTTGATTATATTGAAAATATCCTTGACTATGAGCGGCGCAAGGCCGAGGCTCGGTTCGTCCATCATTATAAGCTTGGGGCGGCTCATGAGCGCGCGACCAACTGCAAGCATTTGCTGCTCGCCGCCCGAAAGCGTGCCCGCCGCCTGCCAGCTTCGCTCTTTAAGGCGCGGAAACAGCTTATAGACGTACTCTAAATCCGTCGTTAAATCGTCCTTGCGAAGATATGCGCCTATGCGGAGGTTTTCAACGACCGATAAATCCGGAAAAACGTGGCGACCCTCGGGCACAAGCGTGATGCCGCGCCCGACTATATCATACGGAGCCATGCCGGAGATATACGCGCCCTCAAAGGTCACTCTGCCTGCTTCGGCGGGCACAAGGCCGGCTATTGTGCGCAAAATTGTGCTTTTGCCCGCGCCGTTTGCGCCTATGAGCGTGATTATTTTGCCCTGCGGAACATCGAGTGTAACGCCCTTAACAGCTTTTATGCCGCCGTAGGATACAGATAAATTTTCAAGATGCAGAAATTCACTCATCCTCGCTCACCCCCAAATATGCGTCGATAACAGCGTCGTTTGCCTGTATTTCGTCAGGCGTGCCCGCGGCGAGAAGCTCGCCGAAATTGAGCACGTAGATTTTGTCGGAGATATCCATGACGAGGTTCATGTGGTGCTCTATCATGAAAACGGTGAGGTCGAACTCCTGCTTTATCTGCCTGATGAAGCCTGTCAGCTCAACGCACTCCTGCGGGTTCATGCCCGCCGCAGGCTCGTCGAGCAAAAGCAGAGACGGGTTTGTGGCTAGTGCGCGCGCGATTTCAAGATGGCGTTGCTTGCCATACGGAAGAGATGAAGCTATATCGTCCTTTACGTCATCAAGCCCGACGATGTGCAAAAGCTTGTCGCACTCGGCGCGCATTGCGGCTTCTTCCTTTGCGTTAAGCCCAAACGTGGCTGTGAAAACGTTCGCTTTAAGGTGCATATGCTTTGCAATAAGCACGTTTTCAAACACTGTTAAATTTTTGAAAAGGCGGATATTTTGAAATGTGCGGGCAATGCCGAGCGCCGTTATTTTATCGGGCGTGAGGCTTAGTTTATTTGTGTATTT
The DNA here is from genome assembly GCA_009929695.1 of Clostridia bacterium. Lineage (GTDB taxonomy): Bacteria > Bacillota > Clostridia > Oscillospirales > Ruminococcaceae > Ruthenibacterium. The sequence continues at coordinate 1,310 of RZZW01000033.1, read as the reverse complement.
TCCGTTGTCCTTGCCGGCGTAAAGCTTTTTCATTTTGCCGGACGGATAATTTTCTACCATCGGCTTGCCGAGGAAATCGACTCTTCCGTTTGTCGGCTCATAAACGCCTGTTATGCAGTTGAACGCGGTTGTTTTGCCCGCGCCGTTTGGGCCTATGAGCGCGACTATTTCGCCCTTGTTTACTTCCAGCGAGAGGTCGTTAACGGCGATAACGCCGCCAAACTGCATTGTTACGTGGTCTACGTGCAGGACTGCTTCTGCCATTATTTCTCGCCTCCTTTGCGTATTTCGGGCATTTTGGTTTGCTTTTTGCGCTTAAAATGCGAGGGGATATTTTTTATCCGCCGCGGTATGCTTTTACAGAAATCGAACAAGCCCTGCCACGAAAATTCTCTGTCGCCCATGATGCCGCGCCGCCAAAAAAGGACGACCGCCATGAGCAAAATGGAGAATATTACCATGCGAAAGCCCGTGCGGAAAAGCGGAATTTGGAAGTTGCCGATGAACATCGGCTCGTCGCAAAAACGAAGCCACTCCTGCCCGCCCATGACGAGAAAGCTGCCGATTATAGACCCTGTTATGCTGCCGATGCCGCCCAAAACGACGATGAGAAGAATGTTGTAGGTCAGTGAGACTTGGAACGTTTTAGAGTCTATCGAGCGCATAAACACGGCGAGCAGACCGCCGCCAACGCCTGTGAAAAAGCTGCTTATGACAAACGAAAGCTGCTTGTGCTTGAATAAATTTATACCCATTGCCTCTGCCGCGACCTCGTCCTCGCGTATTGCCTTGAACGCTCTGCCGTAGCTTGAGCGCAAAAGCAGCGCCATGACGATAATGCACACGGCGGCGATGGCGACAGGCACAAATATCGACGAAAACGCCGGTATGCTTTTAAGGCCGTAGCTGCCGTTTGTGACGCGGTCAAACGCTGGCGCGGCGATTAACGCGCGGATAATTTCGGCAAAGCCGAGCGTCGCTATGGCTAAGTAATCGCTTTTAAGGCGAAGCACCGGAATGCCGATGAGCGCCGCAAAAGCAGCCGCGAATATGCCGCCGACAAGCAGCGCAGGGACTAGCGGAAGCGAGAGGTTTGCGAGCCAGTCCGCTATGCCGTTTAAATAATAAACGCTCGCGCGTGACTGCGGCGGAATTGTGAGTATCGCCGTGACGTATGCGCCTATTGCCATGAAGCCCGCCTGACCCAAGCTGAAAAGCCCTGTGAAGCCCGTGAGCAGGTTCATTGAAACAGCGACGACGGCGTATATGCAGCTTCGCTCGATTATTGAAATTGTGTAGCTGTTTTGCGC
>RZZW01000057.1 GCA_009929695.1 Clostridia bacterium | reverse complement strand
TGTAAGTTGCATAAAACCATAAACTCTGTTATAATCACTACCGTCCTATCCACCTGCTAGGTCAACCAAAAAATCCTAGCAATCATCGGGAGGTGTACCATGACCGCATCAACGGTCATTAACAACGTTGTCATTCGCCCTGCGGCGTCTGACGACTTCGAATGGGTCGCTGACCTCATGGTTCGGGCGCTCAGCCCGTTCTATGACGGCGACCACCGTGCGCACGCACAGCGCATCTTCGACACCCACATGGAGGGTGGCGTCGACCACGTCGGTCACTTCTCGGCTGGACAGTACATGTTCATTGCCGAGCAGGACGGGCAGCGAGTCGGCATCATCCACGTCGTGGAGAAGAAGCAGGAGACGGTGAAGATCAGCCCGCTGATCGTCAGCACCGACTACCGTGGGAAGCTGGGGATCGGGAGCATGCTACTCAAGCATGCCGAAGACTTCGCCCGCAACCTCGGTGCTCGGCAGCTGTACTGCACCGTCGCTTCGCCCAACCAGAAGGCGCTTCAGTTCTTCCTCCGGAAGGGCTTCCACATCACTGGAACGGCGAAGGATCACTACAAGCAGGGTGTCGACGAGCACATGCTGTACAAGCAGCTCGTGGACGAGGCGGGTTTCGACTCGCCCAATGTCTCGGTGATCCCCTTCGATGAGGAGAAGCACGCTGAAGGCGCGCGGAAGCTCATCTTGTCGCAGATGAGCGATGTTTTCCGTGGCGTGGACGACGACTGGGTTGACGCCCTGTTCGCTGGCTACAAGCGGAAGGAACTTGGCGACGTGAACGCCAAGTACAAGATCATCTTCACTGCCGAGTGCGGCGGTCAGGTGGTCGGCATCGCTGGCGCTACACCCAAGAAGGGTCAGCCCATCAAGCTGATGCCGCTCGTGGCGTCGTCGGAGGCAGCGTTCGAAGCGCTTGTCATCGACCTTCAGGGACTGCTGGCGGACTACGGTCACAAGCTGTATGTTCACCTCGTTCCCGAGCCGTGGCAGGTCGCCTGCCTCCAGCGTCACGGCTGGACGCTCGAAGGTGTGTTCCCTGGCGGATACGCACCGAACAGCGTCGTGCAGCAGTGGGGACTGAACTTCAACAAGGAAGGAGCAACCGTGCGTAAGATGCGCATCAAGCGTCCGTATTTCGACGCGATCATGTCGGGTCGCAAGACCCTGGAGGTTCGTGTCGGGTACGACAGCATCAAGCGCCTGAAGGCTGGTGAGCTGTTGCAGCTCGAAACCGGTCACACGTCAGGCGTGGTGCGGATCAAGTCGATCCGTGTCTACGACAACTTCGCTGACATGTTGGCGATCGAGTCGTGGCGAGAGATCGTCCCGCAGGTCAACAACGAGGCGGCTGCCCTCCAGCTCCTGCGTGAGATCTATCCCGCGCACAAGGAGCGTCTCGGTGTTCACGTCATCGAGGTCGAGAAGCAGTAGGACAACGCAGGGTTCGCATCCCTGAAACGGAGTAATCCGATCGATCATGCGAGTGACTTGGGCCAGTGTCACTGATACCTGATTTAAGGTATCGAACAACTGGCCTGTTTTTCTTT
>RZZW01000032.1 GCA_009929695.1 Clostridia bacterium | reverse complement strand
ACTAACCCTCGCGGGGCGATGCGCAGGGCGATACGTTCGCTTCGCTCACTCCCGCCCCAATGCGCAATAATCATCTTATCATTCCTTGTGCTTCGCGTGACAAGATGACGCTTTCATAAATATTTGTGCCGACGCGAAGCGGCGGAATGGATGATTATTATGCAAAAGCTGCTTGCCGTGCTGATTGCCGCGGCTGCTCTGTTTGTGCTGTGGGTGGGCGTGGGGCTCATGATGCTTTACCGCGTGAGCCCGCAGGAGGACACCGCCAAAAGCGATGCCGCCTATGTGCTGAAAAGCAGCAGCGGGCGCGCCGTGCTGTTTACAAAAGAGGGCGAAGAGGTGGCGGATTACGGCATATACGTAAACCTTTTGCCCGAAGCCGACCAGCAGCGTCTTAAAGACGGCATAAACATAGATAACCGCGCCGAATTATCAAAGGTGCTTGAGGATTTGGGGATATGATTGTAGGGAACGCATTTTATGCGTTCCTAAAAGGTTCGCAGCTTCTTGTCATTCTGAGCGAAGCGAAGAATCTTTTTCACGTTATCTTAGGTTTTAAGATTCTTCGCTTCGCTCAGAATGACAAGGTGTACTACCTTAATTTTTCATTTTTCACTTTTAATTCTTCATTTTTTGCAGCCTTTATGTTATAATGAAAACATATATAAGCATAAAGGAGTTTGCTATGCAGGAACTTGAATATCCGTTTGACGGCGCGCTTATTTTGCAGAAAAAGCGCAGCTTAAAGCGTGCGTTTGCTGAAAAAAGCGGGCTTACGCCTAAAAAAATTGCGATAATGAGCGGCAGCACCGTCGGTGATATAAAAAATATAATGGAGCTTTTTTTGCTCGAAAACGGCATAAAGCCCGAATTTCACGTCGGCGGCTACTCGCTTTTTTACGAAAACCTTGTGTTTGACGACGGCAGCCTTGCCGCGTTTGCGCCCGAAGTGATATATATTCACACAAGCGTGCAGAATATTGCGCAGTGGCCGAGCCAAAACGACACGGCAGATGAGGTCGAGGCGAAGCTTGACGCAGAGTACCGCCGCTTTGAGCAGGCGTGGAAAGCCGCCGCCAAATTCGGCTGCCCTGTCATTCAAAACAACTTCGACCAACCGTTTTACCGCCTAATGGGCAGCATGGACGCTGTCGATGTGCACGGCAGAGTGAACTTCGTCAATAGATTAAACGCGAAATTTGCCGAATATGCTTCAAAAACGCCCAACTTCTTTTTGCACGATTTGCAATATCTCGCGGCGAGCGTCGGCATCGAAAACTGGTTTTCGCCCGCCGTTTGGTACGCCTATAAATACGCAATGGACACAAAATATATAGCGCTTTTGTGCCACAGCGTCGCGTCGATAATCAAGAGCATTTTCGGCAAAAATAAAAAGAGCGTCATTCTCGACCTCGACAACACGCTTTGGGGCGGAGTCATAGGTGACGACGGCGCAGAGGGCATTGTGCTTGGCAAAGAAACGCCCGCAGGCATGGCGTATAGCGAGTTTCAGGCGTATTTAAAGCAGCTTTCACAGCTTGGCGTGATGCTGAACGTTTGCAGCAAAAACGAGGAGAGCATCGCCTTGCAGGGCTTTGAGCGCGCCGACAGCACTCTGAAGCGCGACGACTTTTTGTGCTTCAAAGCAAACTGGGAGCCTAAGCATTTGAACATTGCAAAAATTGCAAAAGAAATCAACATAATGCCCGACAGCTTTGTGTTTATGGACGACAACCCCGCCGAGCGCGAAATCGTCCGCCGCGAGATAGACGGCATTAGCATCCCCGAGCTTCAAGCGCCCGAGCAGTACATAAGTGCGATAGATAAATCGGGCTTTTTCGAGGTGACAACGCTGTCCGCAGACGACAAAAAGCGCAACGAGATGTACAAGCAAAACCTAGAGCGCGCCGCATTAGAGGACAGCTTTGGCGACTATGACGACTATCTGCGCAGCCTTGATATGCACTGCGAAATAGGCGCTTTCGACGCGCTTCACGCCGAGCGCATAACACAGCTTATAAACAAGACAAACCAGTTCAACATGACAACGCGCCGCTATTCCGCCACCGAAATTGAGGGGCTGATAAATAACCCCAATTACATCACGCTCTACGGCAGATTAGTCGATAAATTTGGCGACAACGGCATAGTGACGGCGCTTATCGCGCTTAAAAACGGCACGCAGGCTGACATTGATTTGTGGATAATGAGCTGCCGAACGTTTAAACGCACGCTTGAACACGCCATGTTTGACCGCCTTGTCGCAGTGTGTGCACAGGCGGGAATAACGCGCATAAACGGCGTGTATTATCCAACGGCAAAAAATTTGATTGTGGCTGATTTTTATGCTACAATCGGTTTTGAAAAAATACATGAAAACGCAGACGGAGAAAAGCAATTTGCGTTCACCGCCTTCGACGGCTATAAGCCGCAGTGCACCGTTATGGACACAATAATTTTATAAAAAACAAGGAGCTTTTTATTATGAATGAGCAAGAAATTTTTGACGCAGTACAGGACATTTTTCGCGACAATTTCGACGACGATACACTTGTCATCACACGCGAGACAAACTCTGACGACATCGAGGACTGGGATAGCCTAGAGCAGATAAACCTCCTCACCGCAATGGAGAAAAAATTTGGCCTAAAATTCAAGTTGGAGGACGTAAGAGGGCTTGAAAACGTAGGAGATTTGCTTGATTTGATTGTTAAGTTGAAATAACCTCGTAGGGCGTGACGACCTTGGCACCGCCGTAGCCGTGCACGCCGGCGGGAGGCGAAATAGCTCTATAATCCGTCATTCTGAGGAGCGAAGCGACGAAGAATCTTAAAACCTGCGGTAATGCGCAAAAGATTCTTCGCTGCGCTCAGAATGACAAGGGGTTTGCACATTGCCGCGGCTGCGGGTCGATGTGGGCATCGACCCCTACAAATGCACCGTCGCGAAATTGCGGGAGGATATGGAATCCGTCCCGCGCAGCGTTGCACAAAGCAAAATTCAAAGGAGAAAACACGTGAACAGCTACACCATGTCTGACATAACCGTAGGCTTAACAGAGAGCTTTGAAACCGAAATTACCTCCGAAATGATGGATATGTTTTACGCCATCACCGCCGACAACAGCCCAATACATATGGACGCGCAGTACGCAAAGCAGCGCGGGTATGAGGGCAGAGTTGTGTACGGCATGCTGCCCGCGTCGCTGTTTTCAACGCTTGCGGGGGTATATCTGCCCGGCGAGCACTGCCTTTTGCACAGCGTCGAGTGCAAGTTTGTAAAGCCTGTTTTCATAGGCGACAAGCTGACAGTAACAGGCACTGTGAGCGAAATTAACGACACATTTAACGAAATAACAATAAAAGCCGTCATCACAAACGCAGACGGCAAAAAGGTCACGCGCGGCGTAATCAAAGCGGGCGTGGCAAAATAGGGGGACATATGGGCAACGTATATCTGATAACAGGCGCGTCAAGCGACGTCGGCACTGCGCTTATCGAGCGGCTTTATAAAGAAGGCGACATTTTTATCGCGCAGGGCTCGGGCGATTTAAAGCAGCTTGCTCCGCTTTGCCAAAAATACAAGGGCGCAGTGAACACCTTTGACGTAAATTTAGCCGATGCACAGAGCGTCGATTTATTTATTGCTGAGGTGCAAAAGCGCTTTCCGCTGCCGACGCACATCATACATCTGCCCGCGCTTCGCGTTATAAATACAAAGTTTAAAGCGTTTGACGAAGCGCGTTTTGACTTTGATTTAAGCGTGCAGGTGCGCAGCGCTGTCAAAATCTGCAAGGCGTTTTTGCCGCAGATGGCAAAGGCGAAAAAGGGCAGAGTGCTGTTCATGCTAACAAGCTATCTCGTTGGCGTGCCGCCGAAAAACACCGCCGCTTATGTAATGGTAAAGGCGATGCTAGGTCAGCTTGCAAAAAGCCTCGCCATCGAATACGCGCAGTATGGCATCACCGTAAACTGCGTTATGCCAAGCATGATGGAGACGAAATTTTTGGCGGATACAAGCGATTTGATTGTCCAGTCAGCCGCCGAAGCAAACCCCATGAAACGCAACGCGCGCGTTGAGGACGTTGTGCCCGCAATGGAGTTTTTATTGTCCGATAATGCTGGCTTTATAACCGGCGCTGTGCTGCCCATTACAGGCGGGAGCGAAATGCTATGACGCCAACCTTTCGCCTTGCAAGCACAAACGAAAAGCCGCTCATAACAGCGTTTATGGACGCAAACTGGGGCTCAAAGCACCCGCTTATCCACCTTGAAGATTACTTCGATTTTTACTATAAAAACGGCGATAAGCTGCAATTTGCCTTTGCCGAAGCAGACGGCGAAATTGTCGCCATAGCGGGCTATATCCGCGCAAATGAAGCGGAAAAACCCGATATTTGGGTGTCGATATGGTGCGCGAAAAAGGGCTGCAACGGCGTTGGACTCGAGCTTATGGCGGCGCTGCCAAAGCTTGCAAATGCGCGCAGTATGTCGTGCAATAATATCCGCCCAAAAACAATGGCGTTTTATAATTTTCTATGCTACTACGCCGCGCGTATGCCGCATTTTTACCGCCTTTCGGATAAAGAAAGCTACGCTGTTGCGCAAATTAAAAATAAAATCATTCTGCCCGCGAGTGGCTCGTCTGCACTGACAAAAATAGACGATAAAGCGCAGCTAAAAAGCGCATATAAGCCCGATGAAGCGCTGCGTCCTTATAAGGATTTGTGGTACGTAACGCGCCGATATTTTGAGTATCCACGCCAAAAATACGACGTTTGGGCATCGCAAAACGGCGAGCTTCTCGTCACACGCACAGTGGACGTAAACGGCACGGCTGTTTTGCGCATCGTCGATTATATAGGCAACCCTGCCGCCTTTGCGCAGCTTGGCACGGCGATTGACCGCATAATGAAGGCCGAAAACGCCGAATATGCCGACTGCTACTGCTTCGGCGTAAACAGCGAAATTTTTGCAGAAGCAGGCTTTTGCGAGCGAAAAGAGGACAGCGAAAACATAATTCCAAACTACCTCACACCACCGCTTTATGAAAACACAGAATACTACTTTTTCACAGATGCCCCCGAAAATTTCACCATGTTCAAGGCCGACGGTGACCAAGACCGCCAAAACGTCGGCTATTGACAGCAACATTTTAGATTGGAAACCCGATGAAGAAACTCTTATCCCTTTTGCTTTCAGCCGCGCTTTCTCTCACAATTATTTCCACACCACTTTTTGCGCTTGAAAATATTGAAGCGGAAAGCGTTCCTGAAAGCATATCAGAGCCGCAAAGCCCTGTTGAAGCCGTTGTAGGCGACCTCCCCGCGGAGGAAGAAGCCTCGTCAACGGAAGAAATTTTGCCTGAAACACCTATCGTCGAGGAAGTGGTGCCTGAGCCTGAGCCGGAGGCTGTTTTGGAGGGCGAAATTGACCTAGCGATAGTCCCAACTCCGGACGACGCAGGAGAAGTTATAGGCGAGGAAACTGTTGACAGCCGCGAGCTTGTCAGCCTTTTCCGCTCCATGCTCTCGTCCACCGCAATAACAAATTTCACAACATATGGCGACCAGCTTTCGGGCATGACCGTGAGCGTCGGCAGTGTTACAATAAATAATTTCGGCGCTATTTCCAAAGCCGTCTACGACGCGCTGAATGCCGATATAAACAGTGGCACAAGCGGCGTTTCGTTTTCAAAAGGCGGCGGCGTGAGCGTGTCGCTTACAAATCCGGGTTTGACAACAGAGCAAATTTCAAAGCTTGCGCGCTACATAGGCGTCGCCTCGTATTACGCCGTCGATTGGGACAACCCCGCCATGTTTTTCTCAAATGGCAGCGTGTCTTTCAAATGGGCAATGAGCGGCACAACCATCACCGTCACTGTCACGCCGGGCATATCAAACGAGTTTCAAACGCTCTCAACGCGCCAAAGCATAAAAACGCGCATCGACGCAAAGGTCGCCGAAATAGTCTCCGCTGCAAATAGCGCCGCGTCAAATACATACGACAAGGTGAAATATTTTAACGACTGGCTGTGCGCAAATAACGCCTACAACACAGCGGCGGCAAATGCGGGCAGCCCAAAAAATTACGGCTCCGCCATGCCGTGGTCAAGCGCAAGCGGCTTTTTAAGCGGGGCTGACAGCGGAATAAAAGGCCCTGTCTGCGAGGGCTACGCGCGCGCCATGCAAACCCTTTGCGCCGCAAGCGGCATAACCTGCACCATACTCATCGGCAGCAATCACATGTGGAACAACATCAAGGTCGACGGCACATGGTACGGCAACGACACAACGTGGAATGATACAACAGGTACAAGCAAATATTTAATGATAGCCTCGCTTAATAATTCGCGCGGGCACACCGTTGAGGGCGTGGCAAACGAGGGGATATATTTTTCATATCCCGACCTCGGCACAGCGACAGACCCGACAAAGGTGCTGCTAGACAAAAGCGAAATAGCGCTTAGTGTCGGCGAGACGGAAAAGCTCACGGCGGAAGTTTTGCCGACAGATTCGGGCAATCAAGCCGTCACGTGGGTCAGCAGCAACACCTCAGTGGCAAAAATTTCATCTGACGGCACAGTCACGGCAGTCGACAAAGGCACAGCGATAATAACCGTAAAAACCTCTAACGGACTGTCAGCCGCCTGCACAGTGACAGTGGACGGCGACGTAGAAGCCTTTGTGGAGCGCCTTTACACAGTTGCACTCGGCAGAAAATCAGATGCGCTGGGCAAGGCGTCTTGGGTAAATGGCCTTAAAAACGGCACTATGACGGGTGCGCATGTGGCGCGCGGATGCCTGTTAAGCGACGAAATGAAAAGCCGCAACCTCTCTGACACCGATTTTGTCAACATACTTTATAAAGTCTTTTTAGACAGAGCGCCCGACGCACAGGGCTTTAACAACTGGCTCGACTGCCTTCAAAACGGCCTTAGTCGAGAATATGTAGTGGCAGGCTGTGCGAACAGCGACGAATTTAAAATGCTGTGCGGCCGCTATCAAATCACACAAGGCAGCATTTCTCCCACTCAGCCGCGCGATATGGACAGAGAGCTTACAACCGTTGTAAATCGCCTCTACAAAACGCTTCTTGGCAGAGACGGTGAAGAACCGGGGCTTAACGACTGGTGCACGGCTTTGCTCACAAACTCAAAAACCCCAAAACGCGTGGCATACGGCTTTGTGTTCAGCGATGAATTTACAGGCAAAAATTACAGCAACGCCGATTTTGTCGAGCATATGTACGCCGCCTTTTTAGGCAGAGCATCCGACGCACAGGGCAAGGAAAACTGGATGAACCACCTAAACGCCGGCCACACAAGGCAAGAAGTCTTTAACGGCTTCGCCGACAGCGACGAATTTGCCGCTATTGCCGCACAGTTTGGATTATAAAATACAAATATTTGTAGGGGCTGTTTCAGATGTGCTTTTTTACATCTGAAACAGCCCCTTTGTCATTCTGAGCGAAGCGAAGAATCTTTAAACTCATGGCAACGCGCAAAAGATTCTTCGCTTCGCTCAGAATGACAAAGATTAAAAGTATGAGGTGAAAAGCTAAAATTTTGTGCTTTTGTGGGTATACTATATGCACGATAGGCGGTGACGGCTGTGCAGAAATTTCTTCAAAAGCACAAATGGACTATGCTTGCGGCGGGCGCGGCGATACAGATTTTCACAGGTATTCCCGCCGCGTGGGGCGTGTTTCAGCGCGGCGTTTGCGAGGGGTATTCGCTTGATGAAAACGCCGCGTCTATGATATTTTCGCTCACGATAGGCGCGTTTGGCATCGGCTGTGTCATCGGCGGCTTTTTGCAAGATAAATTTGGCCCTCGCACGGCGGGCGTGGCGGGCACTGTCATGCTTTCTGGCGGATTTTTAGGCGCTGGGTTTTTGCCGCAAAGCGTGCCGTGGGCGTTTTATCTTGCGTTCAGCGCGCCTGTCGGGCTTGGCACGTCAGGCGCTGTGCTCACGCTGCTCGGCACATGGCTCATACGCTCGTTCGGCATACGCACGGCGTTTTTTACGCTTGGAGTAATAATGGCCGTCATATGCGGCGCGGCGTGCGTTTTGCTCGAAAACCCGCCCGATGCAAAAAAGGCGAAAGGGGACAGCGCCGACCTTTCTCCGCTCAAAATGATAAAAACAAAAAACTGGATTTTGCTATTTTTAGCAACGGCGTTGTCAACTCCGGCGGTGCTTTTGTTCAGCCCTGTGATAGTCTAGCTTGCGCAGCAGCGCGGGCTTGACGAAAACGCGGGGCTTATCTGCATTGCGGCGGGCTCTGTCGCGTCGGCGCTCGGAAGGCTGCTCATGCCGTGGCTAAGCGATAAAGCGGGGCGCAAATGGGTCGATTTCGGGCTTTTGTGTGTGCTGTGCGGCGGGTCGTTTCTATTTAAATCGGCACAGGGCTTTTGGCTCATCGCGGTTTACTCGCTGCTCACATTTTGCTATTCGGGTCAAGCGGCGGTGCTGCCGAGCTTTGTTACGGATCTTTTCGGCAAAGCCCACTCCGGCGTAAACTACGGCTTCGCCGCCCTCGGCATGACAGTAGGCAGCGTCGGATTCCCGCTTTTGGCGCAGGCGATAGGCGCAAAGCACATTATAGCCATAACCGCCGCGGCATTAGGGGCGGTGTGTGTTGTGTTTATAAAAAATCCGCAGAAATAAAAAATCGGCCTCATCCGTCGCTCATCCGTCGCGCCACCTTCTCCTAAAGGAGAAGGCTTTCCGTAGCCTTCCCCCTTGGGGGAAGGTGGCACGCGAAGCGTGACGGATGAGGCGTCATATTAACACAATAAACAAATCGGCTGCTGCAAATGTATTTCCACATCTGCAACAGCCAATTTTTAAAATTATTTCTTATTTTTCAAATGTTCCGCTGCGCCGCAGAGAATTTCTATGGATTCCGAAACGCCGAGCTTACCGCTGTTTAGCGACAAATCGTAGGTCTCCGCCGAACCCCAATCGCTGTCGGCGTAGAAGCTGTAGTAGTTTGCGCGGCTTTTGTCCGTCTTTTTTATAAGCGAGCGCGCCGCGTCCTCGTCGATGTTTTTCAAATGCGAAATTCGCTGTATGCGAAGCTCCATCGGCGCGTGAACAAACACGGAAAGCATGTGCGGGCAGCCGCGCAGTATGTAATCAGCGCAGCGGCCTATGATGACACACGAGCTTTTTGCCGCAAAATCCTTTATGGTTTTGCTTTGGAACATAAACAGCTTGTCGTTTGTCAAATAATCGTTATACGACGGAAATACCGTGGATGCGCCTGCCGCGCCCATTGAAAGTGAGTATAAAAGGCTGCTTGTCGGTTTTTCGTCCGCTTTTTCAAAAAGCTCCTCGACAATTCCACTTTCCTTCGCTGCCTGCTTCAAAATATCCTTGTCGTAGCAGGGGATTCCGAGCGCCTTTGAAACGCCCACGCCGATTTCGTGTCCGCCGCTGCCGTACTGTCTGCCAATGCAGATAATTAGATTTTCACTCATGCAAAACAACTCCTTAAAGCAAATAATGTAGGGACGCGATATATCGCGTCCGCAGCCGACAAATTGCCTAAATCTTTCGGACGCCATATATGTCGTCCATACAGTCATTATAACACAGAAAAACGCTTTAGACTACACAAAGTTTAAAGCGTTTTTGTTGGTTATTCTGCCGAGAAAAATTTGGGCATCGCCTTGCAAAGCACAACGGCGCCGATGACTGTCAATATCATTTCAGGCAGCATGTACGAGCCGTTGTAAATGAAGCTGTACAGCCAAACGTTTAGCCCCGCCGCCCATTCGTAGTAGCTTTGATAGCTGCCCCAAAGCAGCGCGCCCGATACAAAGCTGCACAAAAAGCGTATAACGCACACAGCCGCCGTGCCTGCCGCAACGCCGACAAGCTTGTTTTTGAAGAAATGCGCAAACCACACAGCCGTGCCAAGCAGCGTAAACGCGAGCACGTAGTCAAGCAAAACTACGCCCGCAAACGCAATAGCAGTCCCCGCGGGCGGCGCGTAAAAGCCGAGCAACATCTGCAAAAGCGAGTTGACAAAGCCTGTCGCAAGCCCCCATTTTACACCGTGGCGAAACGAAACCATTACAAACGGCAGCATCGAGAGCAGCGTCACACTGCCGCCAAACGGCATCTCGAAAATTTTGATGTTCGCCAGCACAGTGCCGACGGCAATCATCAGTGCACACTCAACAAGCGTGCGGGTTTTTGTCATGGATTTTGACATAGGAAAAACTCCCTTTATTATGTAGTAACATAAAAACAACCGCCATGTGGTAAAAAATACCAAACGGCGGTTAAAAAGTTTTATATCTTTAAAAACTTCCTACGCCGGCATTATCCGGATCAGGTAAAAGGGACCTTACGCAACGCGTAAATCTCAGCCGTTAAAGCGCCCCTGTTTTTATGTCCACAAATATTATAGCACTAAAATTTAATATGTCAATTCCAAATCCCCATAATCATCTCCGCCACATACACCGCGCCGCACGCTGCAAGCGCTACAGGCAAAAGCTGTGCGCCGCAAAATGCGAGGATTGCCGCCACCGCAAAGCCTATGATTGCGCTGTAAATGCTTGCGGTGCTTTCAAAAATAGCGGGCACTGTCATGACGGCAAGCACCGCGTATGGCACGTAAAAAAGAAAGCTTTTCAAAAAGCGGCTCTTTATTTTCTGCCTGAAAAGCGTCAGCGGCAGCGTGCGGATAAGATACGTCACAACAGCCATAACGGCTATGTAAAGCCAAATTTTCGGCGTTGTCATGCGCACACCTCCTCGTCCTTAACAGGCGCAAGCAAAGCGCCGACGGCGGAGGCTATCACGGTGCAAATTATTATCGCAAACCCGCTCGACACGCCGCTCAAAACAGGCGCATAGTGCATTATACAGCTGAGTAAAACGGCGAGTAAAACCACCTTTAAAACCGCGCTGCTCTGCCTTGCAACAGGCAAAACTATCGCTATAAACATGCCGTAAATCGCAACGCCGAACGCGCTTCTTATGCTCATCGGCATAAAGCTGCTCGCGACAGCGCCGAGCAGCGTCCCAAGTGACCACCCTACATACGGCGCAATCATTATGCCGAAAAGATATTTTTTGCCCACCTCACAGCGCTGCCCCGATGTGACGGCAAACACCTCGTCCGTCATCATAAAGCCGAACATCATTCTGTCCGCAAGCGTCACGGTTTTGTGCAGCTTTTGTGAGACGGATATGCTCATCAGCATGTATCTAAGGTTAATCACAAGCTGCGTCAGCGCCATTTCAAACATGCTGCCGCCGCCAAATATAAGCTCAAGCCCCGCAAACTGCCCCGCGCTCGTGACGTTCGTCATGCTTATCGCCACAGCCGCCCACACAGGCAAGCCGCCCGCAATAGCCGCCATGCCAAAGGTGACAGACACAGAAAGATACCCAAGCCCAATCGGAATCCCATCCCGAAAGCCCGCCGCAAAAGAATTTTGCAAAGCCGTAGTGTCGCTCTTTTTCTCCAATTTTACTTCCCCTACCTACTCCATTATCATTATAAAATTTTAGCACTTATGGAGAGGGGAGTCAAATATTAATGAAAGAAGATAGAAAAAAGAAGAAAGAAAACCTTCCGCTTCTTTCTTCTCGCTTCTTTTTTCTTTACATTATTGTCCCTCCGCACACCACATTCTCGCCATCGTAAAACACCGCCGCTTGGCCTTTTGTGATGGCTTTTTGCGGGGTGGTTAGTTGTACGTGCAGGGCGTTTTCGGAGGTTTGGGTGACGATTGCGGGGATTTTATTCGCGTGATATCGCAGCATTGCGTCTAGGGTTATAGGCGTTTTAAGTGCATTTCCACATATAAAATTTAAGTCGGCAACGTCAAATTCAGATGAAAAAAGCTCTGCTTGCGTGCCTAAGGTGACGGTGTTTGCCGCCGCGTTTTTTGCCACGACGTAAAGTGGCTCTTTTGCGCTTATGCCAAGCCCTTTGCGCTGGCCTATCGTGTAGGCGGCTATGCCCCTGTGCTCGCCGAGAGCTTCGCCCGCTGTGTTTATAAATGCGCCGCGAGGATATTTGCTGCCGCGATAGCGCTCTAAAAACGCCGCGTAGTTGCCGTTTGGCACAAAGCAAATGTCTTGGCTGTCGTGCTTTCGCGCGTTCAAAAAGCTCTGCTGCTCCGCGATTTCACGCACCTGCGATTTTTGCATTTCGCCAAGCGGAAAAAGCGTGTGCGCAAGCTGATTTTGCGTCAAAGAATAGAGCACATAGCTTTGGTCTTTTCCCGCGTCAAGCGCTGTTTTTAGTGTGTAAATGCCATTCTCGCATGAAATTCGCGCGTAGTGCCCTGTTGCGATATAGTCGCAGTCAAGCTGCATTGCGCGGGTGTAAAGGCGGTCAAATTTAAGGTAGCGGTTGCAGTCTATACAAGGGTTCGGCGTTGCGCCTGCCTCGTAGCTCTCGGCAAAACGGCGTATGACCTGACGCTCGAAATCGGCTGTGAAATTAAACACGTGGTACTCCACGCCTATCCGCTGTGCCACACTTCGCGCGTCCTCAATGTCGTCAAGGCTGCAACAGGTGTGGCGGTTGCTGCACACGACCTCGTTGTCGTACAGCTTCATCGTCACACCGATGCACTCATAGCCCTGCTGAGCCAAAATATACGCCGTGACGCTTGAATCAACACCGCCGCTCATCGCCACTAAAACACGCTTCATATGTTAAAACTCCTAAGCTTTTCAACGCTTTTTTCTATAATATTCGCCGCTTTTTCTATCTCATCAGCCGTGTTTTCCGCGCTTAAAGACAGCCGCAAAGCGCCGCGCAAAAGCTCGTTTGGAATATTCATGCTGCGCAAAACATGGCTAGGTTCAAGCGCACCCGCAGAGCACGCGGACCCTGCCGAGGCGCACACGCCCGCTTTGTCAAGCAGCAAAAGCAGCGCCTCGCTCTCAATGCTTTCAAAGCAAAAGCTGATGATTCCTGTGCCGCTTTCGCACGTTTGATGTGCGCCGTCAATGCGGTTAAGCCTTTCGCAAAGCCGATTTTTCAGCGCCGCAATTATTTTTGTGTTTTGCTTCATAAAACAGCACGCGTTTTCAAGCGCCGCCGCCATGCCGACAATGCCCGCCACGTTTTCCGTCCCCGCGCGTGCGCCGCGCTCCTGCCCGCCGCCGAAAAGCATCGGTGACGGCTCAATGCCCTTGCGAATTATCACAGCCCCCGCGCCCTTTGCACCGCCGAATTTATGCGCCGACAACGTCAGAAAATCGGCGTTTATCTCATTAAAATTAAGCGTAATATGCCCCGCCGCCTGCACAGCGTCCGTGTGAAAAAGCACGCCACATTCACGGCATAAAGCGCCGATTTCACGCACGCTTTGCACAGTCCCGATTTCGTTGTTGACGGTCATCAGGCTAACAAGCGCCGTGTCGCCGCGCATGGCGTTTTTTATGTCGGATGTTTTTATTATTCCGTCCTTTGGCGTTGGCAGCAGCGTGATTTCAAAGCCGTTTTTTGATAGGTGTACAAGTGTTTTTAACACTGCGGGGTGTTCAAAGTCGGCTGAAATAATGTGCCGCTTTGCAGCTTTTGCGCCTAGCTTTGCCGCCGTAAAAAGCGCAAGATTGTCGCTCTCTGTGCCGCCGGAAGTAAAATATATCTCGCGCGGCTCACACGAAAGCAGCCTTGCCATGCTCTCTCTAGCCTCCAAAACCGCCCCGCGCGCCGCCGCGCCCGCGCTGTGGCTGCTCGATGGATTGCCAAAGCTTTCAGTCAAAAACGGCAGCATAGCATCAAGCGCCGCCTTGCAAACCCGCGTCGTGGCGGCATTGTCAAGATAAATCAAAAAATCCCCCCCATCTAAACCTACTAATATTATAGGTTTAATGAAAGGGATTGTCAATGGAAATGAAAAAGGAAAAATGAAGAATGAAAAATGAATGAGTGATGCCTGCGAGCATCACATTTTAATAAATAGCGCAAAATTATTAGAATGTGATTGCCAAGCAATCACACCTCAATTTTTCACTTTTCACTCTTCATTTTTCACTATTTAAAAAACATTCCCGCCAGCTTCATTTCGCTGTCATAGCTAAGTGTGAGGGTGGCTGTTTTGTTTTTGTATTTCGCGCTCACGACTGCAACGGCGTAGCCTTTTTGTGCGCCGACAGTTGTTTTTGTTATGCTGTCAAACTCGCCAAGCGTTTCGTAAAACGGCTCCCATGCCTCGGCAAGCTTGTCTGACGGCAGCGCCTCCTGCATCTCGTCGTCCATAGTGGCGACAAGCGAGTCGTAGTCCTTAGCGTTCAAATAATCAACCGTATTTTTAGCCGCCGTAGTAACGTCGTCCTCGGTAACGCCGTCAGGCAGCTTTGCGCTACCGCAAGCCGCGAGCAGCATCAGCATAAAAGCCGCCATCAAAACGCAAATAGTCTTTTTCATAATAATTATTTCTCCTTTTTATCTATATTTTCGATTGTTGCATATTCAGAAAAAAGCTTGTCAAAATCGCTTTTATAGTGTTTATCTTGCAATACACGATATTTTTCAAATTCACTCTCGGCAAAAGTTTTTGCTATTTCCGCTGTCACCCTGCCCTTGTTTTTTAAAATTTCGGCATCGTTAAACTTTAAAAATGCATCAAGCTTGCCCGCCCAATCAGACATTGTCATCGGTATATGCCGACGCGCCTGACGTGTGGCATAATCAAGATACATCGTCACGATCTCATTCAGCTCTTGCAGTTCAGGCGCCAAGAGATAATTTTTTGCTATTGAAACATCGGACTTAACAATTTTTCCGGTTGGTGCATTTTTCCAAGCGGTTAATCCCATGTTTTCCTTGCGGTGGTCGGCGCGTTTAACAATTACCTCCGCTGCCGTGCTGCCGTGCACGGCGTAATGAAGTTTGTTTTGAACTGCTGCAAAAAAGCTGCGTGTCGTGTCGCTGTCGATGGAATAATCGGCGGCTGTTGAATAAATATCGGTTATTTTTTGATAAAATCTGCGTTCGCTTGCGCGAATTTCTTGAATTTCGGAGATAAGATGATCGAAATAATCATCATCAAATATTTGCCCATTTATAAGGCGGCTTTTGTCAAGTACATATCCTTGCTTTGCAAAGGTGCTCAGCACCTCGGCAGCCCACTGCCTAAACTGCGTTGCTCGCAGGGAGTTGACACGAAAGCCGACAGCTACGATTGCCTTGAGAGAATAAAATTTGTACTGATATGTTTTGCCATTATCCGCAACTTGTGCAAATTTTGCACAAGTTGTGTTCTCGCTCAATTCTCCGCTGATGTATATATTTTTAATGTGCTTTGCAACAACGCTTCTGTCAACTTCAAAAAGTGAGGCCATTGCCTTTTGAGATAGCCAAACGTCTCCGTCGTGCACACGCACCTCAATGGAAGCATCGCCGGAGTCCTTTGTAAATACAAGAAAATCAACGGTGCTGTTTCTGATTTGAAGTTTTTTTTGCTCGTTATTCATGGCTCTTTTTCCCTGTCCTGCAAATATCCTTCAAGCAGCAAATATCGCACATGGCTTTTCTTGCTGTGCATACGGCGCGGCCGTGGATTACGCAGCGGTGGCAGTAGTCGCTTGTCTCTTCGGGGGGCAGCACCTTTACTAGCGCGCGCTCGACCTTTACGGGGTCTGTCGTGTCGGACACAAAGCCTATGCGGTTTGCAAGGCGTATGCAGTGGGTGTCGGCTACGACGGCGGGGAGCTTAAAGATGTCTCCGCGTATAAGATTTGCGCTTTTTCGCCCAACGCCCGGCAGCTTTAAAAGCTCGTCCATATCCTCGGGCACTTTGCCGCCGTATTCGTGCAGCAGCATATTTGTCATTGCGTATAAATCGCGAGCCTTGCTTTTGCCAAGCCCGCACGGGCGCACAATTTCCTCTATCGCCTCGGGCGAGGATGCCGCCATCGCTTCAAGCGTCGGGTATTTTGCAAATAAATCCTGCGTGACTATATTCACGCGCGCGTCTGTGCACTGTGCGGAAAGCCGTACGCCAACTAAAAGCTGCCACGCGTCCTCATATGAAAGCGAGCATTCCGCAATGGGGTACTCGTCCTTTAAAAGCCGCACTATCTCGGCGGCGTCTTTTTTAGTTCTCATTGAAATTACCTCGTATTTAGATAATAACACAATTTGCTGTTGTGTCAAACATTAAAATGAGGTATAATATAACTACTATTTAGATTATATGCGGAGGTAGATTTTATGTATAAAGACATGATGGACACAATAGGCTTCGTAGAGGGCTACGACGCAGAGGTTGGCAGCGCAATGAAGGCGGAGCTTGTGCGTCAGCGCAATAATATCGAGCTTATAGCTTCCGAAAACATAGTCAGCCCCGCTGTCATGGCGGCAATGGGCACTGTACTTACAAATAAATACGCCGAGGGCTACCCCGCACACCGTTACTACGGCGGCTGCAAATGCGTCGACGTTGTAGAGGATATCGCACGCGACCGAGCCTGCAAGGTTTTCGGTGCAGAGCACGCAAACGTTCAGCCGCATTCCGGCGCACAGGCAAACCTAGCGGTTTACTTTGCACTGTTAAATTTAGGCGACACCGTGCTCGGCATGGACCTCTCAAACGGCGGACATTTGACGCACGGCAGCCCTGTAAATATGAGCGGCAAAAACTACAATTTCATCTCCTACGGCGTTGACGCAAACGGCATTCTCGATTATGCTGACCTTGAAAAAAAGGCCAAAGAGCACAGCCCCAAAATGATTGTCGCGGGCGCAAGCGCCTATTCGCGCACGATTGATTTTGAGCGCATTTCAAAGATTGCCAAGGACTGTGGCGCGCTGTTTATGGTCGATATGGCTCATATTGCCGGCCTTGTCGCGGCAGGATTACATCCGAACCCTGTGCCCTACGCCGACGTTGTAACAACAACAACACATAAAACGCTCAGAGGCCCTCGCGGCGGTCTTATCCTCTGTCGCGAAGAGTACGCCAAAGCGATTGACAAGGCTATTTTCCCCGGCACACAGGGCGGCCCGCTTGAGCATATTATCGCCGCAAAAGCCGTCTGCTTTGGCGAAGCGCTCAAGCCCGAATTTAAGGAATATCAGAAAAAAATCGTCGAAAACGCGGCCGAGCTTGCAAAATGCCTCATCGAAAACGGCGTGAGCGTAGTTTCGGGCGGCACAGACAACCATCTTATGACTGTAGATTTGCGCGGCACAGACGTAACAGGCAAGCTGCTTGAGGCACGTCTTGACGAGGTGAACATCACCGCAAATAAAAACACAGTGCCTAACGACCCGCAGAGCCCGTTTGTCACAAGCGGCGTGCGCATCGGCACACCGGCTGTCACCACCCGTGGCTTCGGCAAGGCGGAAATGCAGGTTATCGCCAAGTGCATAGCCGATTGCACATTCCGCTTTGACGAGAAAAAGGGCGAGGTCAAAAAGACCGTAGAAGCGCTTGTATCCAAGTTCCCGCTTTACGAATAATATTTTATGATTGTAGGGCGCGGTGCAAAGCATTGCGCCCTACATATATTTATAAAATTGGCGTCACTACAAATTTACAAATTGCGTAGGGCACGACGACTCGGCGTGCCGTAAGGTTTGAGTATAACTAGCGGCGTGCCGAGGTCGTCACGCCCTACGAGGTTGATTTTAAAAGAGGTTTTTATGCCATACGTTAATTGCAAGCTGCGCAGCGAGGTTTTGCAGCGCAAGGTTGATATACAGATGTATTTTCCAACAGATTTGCCCGATGAAGTCGGCTATGAGCCTAAAGGCACGCTGACGCTTTTGCACGGCTATACAAACAGCGGTGACGACTGGGTGCAGATGTCAAGTGCCGCGCGGTACTGCGCCGATAACGCGCTTGTCATGCTTTGCCCCTCGTGCCAAAATTCGTTTTATCAAGATTCAACGCACGGCGCGTGGAAAACGTTTGTCACCGAAGAAATGCCGATGCTTTTGTCGCGCAGCTTCATTTTTCCGCACGAGCGCGAGCATAATTATATCGCGGGGCTGTCGATGGGCGGCTACGGCGCGTTGTATTTAGGGCTTTCTCGCCCCGATTTATACGCGGGCTGCGCGTCGTTTTCTGGCGCTGTCGATGTCTCGATGCTCGTAGATATGTACGCGGGTAGCCCTGCTGCAAAGGAATTTTACGAGGTTTTTAACACAACAGACGGCACGCTTTCGGATGACAGCAACATTTACTGTCTGCTTGAAAGGGTGTCGAAGCTGCCTGAAAATCAGCAGCCGAAAATCTTTCTTTCAAACGGCTTGCAGGACATTCCTGTTTACAATATTAAAGGCCAAAACGACGCGCTTTGGAGCAAGGCGAAGGACATGCCGCTTGCACATATAAAGCGCATGGAATGGGACGGCGTGCACGAGTGGAATTTCTGGGACAGAAGCCTTGTGTATGCGCTTGATTATTTTCTTGAAAACGGCTACGCCGACAAAAAGCATGGCGACTGGACGGCGGAGGTTTATTGATAAAGGAGTTATCTATGCAGCAGCCTTTGGCAGACCGCTTGCGTCCTCGCGATTTGGGCGAGGTTTGCGGGCAGCATCATCTGCTTGACGAGGGCATGGTTTTTCGCCGTGCGCTCGACAGCGGCAGAGTGCCGAATATGATTTTTTACGGCCCGTCGGGTGTTGGCAAAACAACCGTCGCGCGCATCATTGCCGAAAACAGCGGCATGAATTTGCACCGCTTAAATGGCACAAGCGCAGGCACGGCGGACATAAAATCAGTGCTGTCCGAAATCGGCACGCTGCAAAGCGCGGGTGGCATACTTTTGTATCTCGACGAAATACAATACCTCAACAAAAAGCAGCAGCAAAGCCTGCTTGAATGCATCGAGGACGGCAGTGTCACGCTTATTGCGTCAACAACCGAAAACCCTTATTTTTACATCTACAACGCGCTTTTGTCGCGCTGCACGGTGTTTGAATTTAAGCCGCTTGACCCTAAGGATATCCGCGTCGGAATCGAAAATGCGGTCAAAAAACTCGCGAAGCTCGACGGCGTAGAAATTGCCATTGAGCCTGACGCGGCGGACACGCTTGCCACGGCGTGCGGCGGAGATATGCGCAAAGCGCTCGGCAGCCTTGAATTTGCCGCCGCAGCCGCTGAAAGCATTGACGGCAAAAAAATAATAACAACGCAGATGATAAAGCAGGTCGCGCAGCGCTCGTCACAAAGGTACGATAAAAGCGACGACATGCATTATGACAGCATTTCGGCGCTGCAAAAAAGCATTCGCGGGTCAGACCCCGACGCGGCTGTGCACTATTTGGCGCGCATACTCGACGGCGGCGATATGCTGTCCGCGTGCCGCCGATTGCTAGTCATTGCCGCCGAGGACGTAGGGCTTGCGTATCCGCAGGCGATACCTATTGTAAAAGCGTGCGTCGACAGCGCGCTTCAGCTCGGAATGCCCGAGGGAAGAATACCTCTCGGCGACGCGGCTGTGCTGCTTGCCACAGCGCCAAAAAGCAACAGCGGCTATATGGCGATAAATTCGGCAATGGAAGATATTCGCAAAGGCAAAACAGGCGCAGTGCCGCGTCAGCTTCAAAACAAGCATTTCGACGGCGAGGACAACGCGAATAAAGGGCAGAATTACCTCTATCCGCACACCTACGAAAACCACTGGGTGCGGCAGCAATACCTCCCCGACATACTCGTCGGCACAAAATATTACGAATACGGCGAAAATAAGACAGAGCAAGCGGCAAAGGCATATTGGGATAAGATTAAAAAGTAACAATGTTATAGGCCACACCTCATCAGTCGCCTGCGGGCGACAGCTTCTCCTCAAGGAGAAGCCTTTTCGTTGCCTTCCCCCTCGGGGGAAGGTGGCACGCCGCAGCGTGACAGATGAGGGGTAAAAGACGCTTGAGACCTAAGGAGCGACAAAATGAACGACAACGAGATAAAGGCATTGATTGAAACGCTGACGCTTGCGGAAAAAGTGTCGCTTTTGAGCGGGTGCGACGCTTGGCAGACGCAGACGATTGCGTCAAAGGAAATCGAGAGCATTTGGGTATCAGACGGCCCGCATGGCTTGCGCAAGGAAGATTTAAAGCACGCTAGACAAAACGGCGGGCACAGTGTAAAGGCAACGTGCTTTCCGCCCGAAGCCGCGCTTGCCTGCTCGTGGAGCACGCAGCTTGTCGCGGACGTTGGCAAGGCGATTGCCGAAGAGTGCAAAGCGCACGGCGTTTCGGTGCTGCTCGGCCCCGGCGTAAACATCAAGCGCAGCCCCATGTGCGGGCGCAATTTTGAATATTATTCCGAGGACCCGTACCTCGCGGGCAAGCTTGCCGCCGCCATGATAAAGGGCGTTGAGGGCGAGGGCGTGGGCACAAGCTTAAAGCATTTTGCCGTCAATAATCAAGAGACGCTGCGCATGAGCATATCTGCCGAGGTGGACGAGCGTGCGCTTAACGAGGTGTATTTAAAGCCGTTTGAAATCGCAGTAAAAGAGGGCAAGCCGTCAACCGTGATGTGCAGCTACAACCGCGTAAACGGCGTTTATTCAAGCGAAAATAAGGCGCTTTTGACGGACAAGCTGCGCACAAAATGGGGCTTTGACGGCCTTGTGATGAGCGATTGGGGCGCTGTCTCAAACCGTCCGCTCGGCGTTGAGGCGGGGCTTGACCTCGAGATGCCGTCATCAGGCGGCTACAACGACGCGAGCGTGATAGACGCAGTTGAAAGCGGCGCTCTCTCACAGGAATATGTCGACAAGGCGTGCTTTAATGTTCTGAGCCTTGTAGAAAAGCTAAAGCCCGCCGCCGAAGCCGACAGACCGCTGTGCGACATGGCGGCGCACCACGCTTTAGCGGTCACAGCACTTGAAAAATCAGCGGTTTTGCTGAAAAACGACGGCGCAATTTTGCCGCTTAAAAAGGGCGAAAGCATAGTTTTTATAGGTGATATGGCGGGCGAAAACGGTCGCTATCAAGGCTGTGGCAGCAGCATAATCAACGCCGCAGACAGAGTCGATTTCTTGACGGCATACAAAAAGAAAACCGTCGCCGAGCTTGTGTACGCAAAGGGCTACAGCGCAGACAGCGACAGCGTTGACGCAGAGCTTGAAAAGGCGGCGCTTCACTTTGCGGGCGAGGCCGACAAGGTCGTGATTTTCGCCGGCTTGACGGACATCTACGAGACAGAGGGCTACGACCGCGACACAATGCATCTGCCCGCAAATCAAGAGCATATTATCGACGCAATTTCGCAGGTGAATGAAAACGTGGTCGTTGTGCTCACGGCGGGCAGCCCTGTTGTGATGCTGTGGCTTAAAAATGTCAGTGCGGTGCTTTATACAGCACTTGGCGGCGAAGGCGCGGGCGAGGCGACGTTTGACCTTTTATACGGAAATGTGAACCCCTCTGGCAAGCTTGCCGACACATGGCCGCGCGAATTTGCCGAGACACCCTGCGCCGAGCACTGGCCGATGGGGCCGCGCAGCGTCACCTATAATGAAAGCATCTACGTAGGCTACCGCTATTTTGACAAGGCGTGCCGCAATGTGCTTTTCCCATTTGGGTACGGTTTATCGTACACTCAATTTGAATATGACGAGCTTATTTTAAGCACCG
Source organism: Clostridia bacterium (assembly GCA_009929695.1). Classification (GTDB taxonomy): domain Bacteria; phylum Bacillota; class Clostridia; order Oscillospirales; family Ruminococcaceae; genus Ruthenibacterium. Next base: position 16,096 of record RZZW01000032.1, on the reverse strand, counting down.
AAAGCGTAAAGGCGGGCAACGCGTTGGCCGTCAGCTTTACAGTGAAAAACACGGGCTATATTGACGGCACAGAGATAGCGCAGCTTTATGTCGGGCATAACGAATCCGCCGCATATCAGCCCGCGCGCGAGCTCAAAGCATTTGCGCGTGTGGAGTTAAAAGCGGGAGAAGAAAAGCAGATAACGCTCGAAATTCCATACGAAAGCTTTGCTTTTTATGATGTGTCGCGGCACGATTTTGTCGTAGAGACAGGCAGCTATACTGTAAGTGTCGGCGCGTCAAGCAGACAGCGCACGCTTTCGCAGGATATACGCGTCGCGGGCAAAAAGGTGGACGTACCCGAGGCGTTTTCACGCAAGGGCGCATACGGCGCTTTCGCTTGCAACGATTTTGACGACGCCGATTTTTACGCCATTCACACGCGCTCTTTGCAGCAAAACGAAATTCCGCCGCGCGGCGCGTTTGGCATGACGACGACGCTCGGGCAGATGCGCGGGCAGTCTCCGTTTGCGCGCAAAATAATATGGCTTGCAACGCATTTGGCGGCAAAGCACATGCACTTTTCGACAAACGAAGCGGTGAATAAAAAGGCGACGGAGTATTCGGTGAACGATTTGCCGTTTAAAAATATAGGGCTTTCGTGCGGCGGAATAGTCACCCCGCTGATGGCGCAAACACTGCTCGATATGTGCAACGGGCTTGCAACCTATAAAGATTTATGGCGCGCGTGGCGCAAAAAATAACCGATGAACCGTAGGGCACGACGACCTCGGCGTGCCGTTAGCTTTGCACAACACATCGGTAAACGGCGCGCCGAGTCGTCGCACCCTACGCATGGTGCAATTTAAAACAGCTTTTTAATAAATAAAGGGGGATTTTATCATGAAAAAACGTGTTGGTATTCTCACATCGGGCGGCGACTGCCCGGGCTTGAACGCGACTATCCGCGGCGCGGCGAAGGCGCTTTATCAGCGGTTTGGTGACAATGTCGAGATTGTCGGCGTACAAAACGGCTACGACGGCCTTATCCGCGGCGATTGGCGCGACATGCAGCAGTATGAGTTTTCGGGCATACTCACGCGCGGCGGCACAATCCTCGGCACAAAGCGCACGCCGTTTAAGCTTATGACGGTTGTTGAGGACGACAAAATAGACAAGGTTGCCGCCATGAAAAAAACCTATAAGGACGCAAAGCTCGACTGCCTGCTGTGCCTAGGCGGCAACGGCACGCACAAAACGGCGAATTTGCTCTCGGAAGAGGGGCTGAATATAATCGGCCTGCCGAAAACCATCGACAACGATATTTACGGCACAGACGTGACGTTCGGCTTTCACACCGCTGTCGACATCGCCACAGAGGTCATCGACCGCATACACACAACGGCTTCGAGCCACCGCCGCTGCATGGTCATTGAAATAATGGGCAACAAAGCGGGCTGGCTGACCCTGTATTCCGGCATCGCGGGCGGCGCTGACATCATTCTTATCCCCGAAATTCCGTATAACATCGACAGCGTGTGCGAAGCCATTCAAAAGCGCAACGAAGCGGGCAAAACGTTCTCGATACTCGCCGTTGCAGAGGGCGTTTACGACGTTGGCGAAGCCGCAATGAAGAAAAAAGAGCGCGCCGCATCACGCGCATCAAGAGGCGAAGTGACGGCGACAAATCGCATTGCAAAGCAAATTGAAGCCATGACAGGCTTTGAGACGCGCGTTTGCGTGCCCGGCCACATGCAGCGCGGCGGCAGCCCGTCGGCATACGACCGCGTGCTCGCCACACAGTTTGGCGCATACGCCGCAAAGCTTATAGAAGCCGACCATTTCGGAATAGCCGTAGCTATGAAAAACAACATTGTCTGCGAAAACCCGCTAAAGGAAGTGGCAGGCAAATCAAAGCTAGTCCCCGAAACCTGCGACATGCTAACAGTGGCAAGACGCATGGGGATTTCACTCGGCTGAAAAGAAGAGAGAAAAAAGAATAAATAAGAGTTAAGGTGTGACGCTGCTGCGTCACATTATAATAGTTTGAGCCATGCTTACAGATGTGCGCAAATTATTATAATGTGATTGCAACGCAATCACACCTTAATTCTTCTTTCTTATATCTTCTTTTTTCTTTCTTTATAGTTTCCTTATAATTACCCTTTATATTTATCTCATAATAAATATAGGAGTGTGTTTTTATATGGAAAATTTGCGCAATAAAATTGGGGTGTCGGGGTTTTGGCTTAAATATTTTGCGGCGGCGTGTATGGTGCTTGACCATATTCATTATTTCTTTGAATACACAGGCAAAATTCCGCTTTGGTTTTCGCAGGTTGGGCGGCTTGCGTTTCCGCTGTTTATGTTTTGTATAGTCGAGGGCTTTACCCACACGAAAAACCGCAAAAAATATTTTCTTTCAATTTATCTTGTCTCCGTCGGCATGGGGCTTTTGCAGTACCTTTTTATAATAAGCGACAAGTTAAAACGCTCCGACGGCTTTTATCCGCAAAATCAGGCGCTTGCGACGTTTGCGATTTTGCTTGTGATTTTGCAAGGGCTTGACTGGTGCGCAAAAAAGCACTGGGCTAAAGGTCTTGCGGCGATAATTCTTCCGCTTGTGTGGCCGTTTGTATTGATTATTGCGGCGCAGCTTGTCCCGCCGCTCAGTGCGTTTGTCGGCGTTTTGCACTATACAATTTTGCCAATGCACATAGCTATCACAGACGGCGGCACAACCTACATTCTGCTCGGCGTTTTGCTTTACGTTTTGCGCAATCATCGCGTGGCGCAAGCAGTGGCGTATTTTGCGGCGCATTTCGGCGTGTTTTTTGCGCTCGGATTAAAAATGCAGCTGACAGGTACGCAGTTTTTCACAATGGGCTACGAGTGGATGGGCGCGTTTGCGGCGGTGCTTATGCTTTTATATAACGGTACGCGCGGGCATGGCTCGAAACGGTTTTTCTACATATTTTATCCCGCGCACGTGTATGTGCTTTACGCATTGTCGTGCGTGCTGTTTATTGCGGCAAACTCGTAGGGCGTGACGACCTCGGCACGCCAATTTCCCGCAAATTTGCGGTCAACCGTAGGGGCGGATTCCATATCCGCCCGAAATGTATAGGAGGGCTTTCTCATGGCAAACATAGTCGCCGTCGATGATTCGGCGGAAATCTGTGCGCTGATAAAGGCGGCGCTTGAAAAGGACGGTCACCGCGTGAGCGTATTTTACGACGCCGCGGGGCTTGACGCGTCTGTTTGCGCACGCGCAGATTTAATTTTGCTCGACGTTATGATGCCAAACGAGGACGGCTTTTCAGCGTGCCGCCGCATACGCTCGCAGACGGACTGCCCCATAATTTTCCTCACCGCCAAAACAGCCGAGGACGACGTTGTCGGCGGGCTTGGCGCGGGCGGCGATGACTATATCACAAAGCCATTTAACATAAAAGAGCTTCGCGCAAGGGTGTCCGCGCATCTGCGCCGCCAGTGCCGAAAAAGCGTGCAAAGGCTCGCGTTTGGCGACATAAGCTTCGATTTATCCGGCAGAGAACTGTATGTAAACGGCAAAAAAGTTCCGCTCACAAGAGGCGAATACGACATCTGTGAGACCCTCGCGCGGCATCAGGGGCTGATTTATACGCGCGAGCAGCTTATTGAGATGATTTTCGGCTTCGACAGCGAATCGGACGCGGCGGCTATCACACAGCACATCAAAAACATACGCGCAAAGCTTGCCGACGCGGGCACAGCGCCTATCGAAACCGTGTGGGGAATGGGGTACAAATGGAAAAACGAAGCGGATTGACAATCACGCGGCTGCTTACGCGCTACGCCATCCTGTGCATATGCGGCGCGATTTTTGCGGTTTTTATGTGGTGGTTTGCGCTCACGCTCGCCATAAGCTCGGGCTTTGTCACGCGTGCCGACGAGGGTCAGGCACAGGCGGCGGCAACGGCGCAGGCGCTTAAAGAGGCGGGCACCTTTGACGAAAGCCTTGTAGTGCCTCTTTGCGGTTGGGCGTTTTTTGACACTGACGGAAGCATTTTAAAAACCTCACTTACCGGAAAAAATCTAAAAGAAGCCGTCAATTTTTATAATAACGGCACACAAGGCGGCAATCTTCACGCACATCTGGCACTTTCAAACGGAGACTGCGTGCTGCAATACCGCATCGCGGCACAGTACAGCAGTGCCGAATTGCGCAAAAGCCTGCCCGATTTTGAGGTGCTTACGCTCGTTTTGCTGCTTTCGGTGCTCGTTTTACTTTTTGGCAGCGCGACAATACATTATGGCAGAGTGCTCAAAAAGCGCATTAAACCGCTGTCCGACACGGTGCTTGCGATAGCTGACGGCAAGCTTGACGCAAAGCATGACATGTGCGGAATTAGGGAATACGATGAGGTGCTCGGCGCTGTCGACACGCTCAAAACCTCGCTCAAAGCCTCGCTTGACGCGCAGTGGAGCATGGAGCACGCCCGCCTTGAGCAGACAAACGCCCTCGCGCACGACCTCCGCACGCCGCTGACAGTCATCGACGGCAACGCGCAGCTTTTGGAGGAGACGGCGCTCACAGCAGAGCAAAAGCAGTACATTGCCGCCATTCAAAAAAGTGCAGCCGACGCGCAAATTTATGTCGAAAAGCTCAAAGCACTCATGCGCGCGGAAAATCCGTCAAAGCTTAATTTTGAGCGCGTTGACGGTCACGCGCTTGCCGACATGATAAAAACGGATGTCATCGGCGTTTGCGGCGCGTATAATGCAAGGCTTATTTTTGAAGCACAGCCGCTGCCGAGCGCCGATATCGCGAAAGAGGACTTTCGCCGCGCCGTCATAAATATAGCCGAAAACGCCGCCGAGCGCAGTGTAAACGGCACTGTCGCCGTAAAATGCGCACAGCAAAGCGGGCTTATAGAAATAAGCGTCGAGGACAGCGGCAACGGCTTTTCAAAGCAGGCGCTTTCGCACGCGTTTGAAATGTTTTTCACCGAAAACGCCGCCCGCACCCAAAACGGCCACAGCGGCATAGGCTTGGCTTATGCCCAAACAATAGCCCAAAAGCACGGCGGCAGCGTGCATATTTTAAACAGCGAATGCGGGCACGGCGTTGTGATATTGTCAATTTGCTGCGTAACTTTGTAGGGAGCGACGCCCTCGTCGCTCCGCTTTAAATAGTTGACATTTTAATGTAAATCGCCTACAATATAGTTTGCAGGCAAACAAATTAATGTGGCGGGAGATAACGATGCAGGACATATATTTGCACAACACTGATTTAAGCTTCAACATAAAAAAGCTCGACAACTCTATTCAGCGCAAAATTCTTTCGATTTTTGACAACAGAGAGTTTGCCGACTGCTCGCTGCAAAATATGTGGATTACCGATTATCTTTTTCACATGGAAATACAGGGCAAGACGACGTTTCAAAAGGACATCGAGGCGGAGTTTTCGATAAACCGCGCCACGGCGTCAAAAATGCTGTCGCTCATGGAGGAAAAGCAGCTCATCAGCCGCGCAAATTCCGACAAGGACGGCAGGCTGAAGGCTCTCACGCTAATGCCGCGCGGCCGCGAGCTGCAAGGGCTTTGCTATTTTATAAGAACAGAGATAGAAAAGCAGCTAACGCAGAGCCTTTCGGACGAGGAAGTGCGGGTGTTTAAAGAGCTTATTGCTAGGGCGATGGGGAATATGGGGTAGCGCGAATTTGCTTGGCATCGGCGGCAGCGCGGCAATTTCAATTTTTATGGGTCAAGACGACACGCCGCGAATTAAAAAGGTGTCGGCGTTTTGCTTTTACGGCTCGCTGGGCTTTGGCGTTGTGGCGGCGGCAATCATAATTATATTTATGAACCCGCTTTTGTCCGTCCTCGGAGGCACAGACAGCACGTGGCAGTTTGCGAAAGACTACCTCTTTTGGATAGCCGTCGGTGCGCCGTTTATTTTGCTTGCAAACGCGTTCGGGCATCTTGTTCGCGGCGAGGGCGCGGCGACGGCCTCAATGCTCGGCGGCATGATAGGCACTGTTGCAAACATCATTCTCGACCCTATTTTTATTTTGACGTTCAACATGGGCACGGCGGGTGCGGCAATCGCCACTGTTTTAGGCAATGTTTTCGGATGTTTTTACTACGTTTATTACCTTGCTAAAAAAAGCCCGCTTCTCTCAATGAAGCTTAAATATCTTAAAAACTGCTTTAAAATCGCAAAGCGAGTGCTGTCGATAGGCTTGCCAGCGGGCATAAATTCAGCGCTCATGAGCATTTCAACAGTGTTTTTGAACAACGCGCTCGTCGGCTATGGCGACAAAGCCGTCGCGGCAATGGGCATCGTCACAAAGGCATATCTGTTCATCGTTTTCATTCACATGGGCATCACAAACGGCATTCAGCCGCTGCTTGGATACTGCTACGGCGCGGGCAATAAGAGACGTTTCACAGGCATTTTGAAGTTCAGCGGAATTTTAACAGTCGTTTGCGGCAGCGTTTTGAGCGCCGTTTACATAATTTTTAGCCCGCAGGTGGTGGCGCTGTTCATCGACGACGCCGAGGTAATCGCCTACGGCACACACATGCTTATAGCCACCTCAATTTCGGGGCCGATACTCGGGCTTTTGTTTTTGGCGATAAACAGTATGCAGGCGCTAGGCCGCCCAATGCCCGCGACTGTGCTTTCGCTTTGCCGTCAGGGGCTGTTTTTCATTCCGCTTTTGTTTGTGCTCGATGCCACTTTAGGGCTTCATGGCGTAAATTACACACAGCCCGTGTCCGATTATCTCGCCATAGTAATAGCGCTGTTTATGCTTTTTTCGTCTATCAAAAAATGGCAGCCGAGCGAACAATGCCATTAAGCGGCAAAAATGATCCGCACCTCGTAGGGCGTGACGACCTCGGCACGCCGTTAATTTTGCGCAAACCACCGGTATTCGGCGCGCCGAGTCGTCGCGCCCTACGGGGAAGTGCTCAACTAAAGAAAAATAAAACACAAGTATGTTCCATTCTGCCCCTTAATAAGGTATAATAACCGCAAGCGGTTATTATACTTTTATTTTTATGGCGTTCGGCTCGCCGCTGAAGCGGCAACCGCCGAAATCGCCGATTATACCACAATTGCGCTGCAATTGTGGTATAATAGATAATATTGATTGAGAGGTGAGGCACGGGGTGCTGTTTTCGTCGCTTGTGTTCTTATGGATGTTTCTTCCGGCGGTATTTATAATTTACCGCCTTGTGCCGCGCTGCGCCAAAAACGCGGTGCTGCTTTTTGCGAGCCTTTTGTTTTATGCGTGGGGCGAGCCGTTTTACATTTTCCTCATGCTGTTTTCAATAACGCTCAACTGGGCGTCGGGGTTTGCCGTCGAATATTCAAAGCACCCTAAGGCGGCGCTTTGCGTGTCGGTTGTCGCAAACCTCGCGCTGCTTGGATATTTCAAATATTTCGATTTTACGGCTTCGCTCATTAACGCTGTCACGCGCGCAGAGGCTATTCCGCTTAAGGAAATTGCGCTGCCGCTCGGCATCAGCTTTTACACGTTTCAGGCATTAAGCTATGTCATCGACCTTTACAGAAAAGAAATCAAGCTGCAAAAAAACTGGGCAAGCCTTGCCTTGTACATCAGCTTTTTTTCACAGCTTATCGCGGGGCCTATCGTGCGGTATTCGGACGTTGAAAGCCGTCTTGCCGTCCGTGAGACGACAGCCGAAATGACCGCAAGCGGCATAAAGCGCTTTTTGTACGGCCTTGCCAAAAAGGTGCTGCTCGCAAACGCGTTTGCCGCAGCAGCGGACGAAATTTACGGCCTTGCCGCCGCCGACATTGGCACGGCACTTGCGTGGGCGGGCGCTGTTTTGTACGCGCTGCAAATCTACTACGATTTTTCAGGCTACTCCGACATGGCGATAGGTCTTGGGCGCATGTTCGGCTTTTCATTTCCCGAAAACTTCAATTACCCGTACCTTTCAAAAAGCGTGCGCGAGTTTTGGCGGCGCTGGCACGTCTCGCTCGGCACGTGGTTCAAAAGCTACCTTTACATTCCGCTCGGCGGAAATCGCAAGGGCGCGGCGCGAACGCTTGTCAATTTAATGATAGTTTTCCTCTGCACAGGGCTTTGGCACGGCGCAAACTGGCAGTTTGTCGCGTGGGGCGTTTACTACGGTGTGTTTTCGATTTTAGAGCGCCTTTTCCTCGGCAAATGGCTCGACAAGCATAAAATTATCGCGCACATCTACTCGCTGCTCATAATTTTGACAGCGTGGACAATCTTCCGCGCGCCGGGGCTTTCGGCGGGGCTGCACATAATAAAGTCAATGCTTATCCCGACGGCGGGCGCAGCGGCGTACCCGCTGATGCGCTTTGTGTCGCCGCGGCTTATATTCCTTATTATAATAGGCGTCGCGGGCTGCGGAATTGTGCAGACGCTTTTCCCAAAATACAAGGCGGCACTTTATAACGAGACAAAAGTCTATGCGCTCGAAAGCGCGTTTCAGCTTGTCTTGCTGTTTCTTTGCGTTACAAGCCTTGTCAGCAGCACGTATAATCCATTTATTTATTTCAGATTTTAAAAGGAGCGCCGAATGAGAGCTAAAATATTCATATCAATTTTCATCGCGGCGCTGATTTTGCCGTTTGCGCTTTACGCGGTTTTCGGACAGTTCACCGACAAGACAAATTACGAAAACCGCACTATGACTAGCTTTGCGGACGTACTTTCATCAAAAATTGAGAAGATGCCGTCCGCTTTTGAGGACTGGCTCAACGACAGCGCGCCGTTTCGCAACGAGTTTATGACGCTCAACGCCGCGATAAATCTCGACGTTTTCGGCACAATCCAAAGCGGAGAGGTGCTTTTGGGGCAGGACGACTGGCTTTTTTATAAAAATGTGTCCGACTCAAAAAGCCTTGACGACTATCAGGGGCTTAACCCGTATTCGGACGAGCAGTTAAAACAGATTGCCGATAATTTAACGGCGCTTAATGACGCGCTTTCGGCAAAGGGCGTTAAGTTTGCGCTTATTCTTGCACCGAATAAGGAGCGCGTTTACAGCCGATATATGCCGTCAAGCGTGCCTGTTGTAGGTGCGGCAAAAACAGATTTGCTCATGGAATACCTTGCTGAAAACACAAACGTCAATGTGATTTATCCAAAAACCGAGCTCGAAGCCGCAGGCGAAGCGCAGCAGGTTTATTATAAATACGACACCCACTGGAACGAGGCGGGCGCGTTTATAGCCGTAAAACAGCTTGAATCCGCGCTTTACGGCGATAGCGATATGTTTAATAATATAAGCTTTGCAAAGGGTGGCAAAACGGAAAAGGTTGACCTTGCGAATATATCCTCGACAAATAAGCTTCTGCCCGACGATTACGATTTTTCCTGCGAGGGCTTTTTGGAAGATGTGAAAGCCGATATAAAAGACACCGACGGGACAGGATATGTCACAAATTGCACCTCAAACGCAGAAAGCGGCAAAACCTTGCTTATGCTGCGTGACAGCTTTGGCAGTGCCATGCTGCCGACAATATCAAAATGCTACGACACCGCAAGCATCATTCACCTAAACGCCTTTGAAAAAGCCGCCCCCGCCGCAAGTGGAAACACAGTTTTTGTGTGGGAATTAGCCGAAAGAAGTACGGATAGGCTTATTGATTATTTGCCGAAGCTTGTTGAATGGGCACAAATATAATAAAATTCACACAGTAGGGAGCGACGCCCTCGTCGCTCCCTACAAGGTGCGCTGCTGCTAATTTGTGCAGTAATATAAAACAGTTGACAAACTTTCCAAAAAACAATATAATATTTTATATTAAATGCCATGAAAAAGAGTGTGTTTATTTTGCGCGGGCAAAGAGAGCGGGGCGGCGGTGAGAGCCTTGCGCTGCGGGGTAAACGCTGTCACTTTGGAGCAGGCGCGGTGAAATGTTTAGCCGTGCTCGTCTGTCTGCGTTAAAGGCGTCAAGTGGTCGCTTTGGCGGCAATTTGGGTGGTACCGCGGTATATTATGCCGTCCCATGCAGTTTTGCAGGGGACGGCTTTTTTGTTTGTCCCAAATAAAGGAGTAGAAAATGAGAGAGCTTGAAAAGATTTACAACCCCAAAGAAGTAGAGGACGAAACCTACGCAAAATGGCTTGACAAGGGCTATTTTCACACAGAGCGCGACAGCAAAAAAACGCCCTACACAATAGTTATGCCCCCGCCAAACATCACAGGTCAGCTTCACATGGGCCACGCGATGGACGAAACATGGCAGGATATTTTGACGCGCTTTAAGCGTATGCAGGGCTACGCCGCGCTTTGGGTGCCCGGCACCGACCACGCGTCTATCGCAACAGAAGCCAAAATAGTAAATAAAATGAAAGAGGAAGGCTTAACGAAAGCTGACCTCGGCCGCGATAAATTTTTAGACCGCGCATGGGAATGGAAGAAGCAGTACGGCGGGCGAATTGTCGAGCAGCTTAAAAAGCTCGGCTGCTCGTGCGACTGGAAACGCGAGCGCTTCACAATGGACGAGGGCTGCAGCGAAGCCGTACTAAAGGTTTTCACAAAGCTGTACGACGAGGGTCTTATCTACCGCGGCGAGCGCATAATCAACTGGTGTCCGCACTGCAAAACCTCAATTTCAGACGCAGAAGTTGAGTATGAGGATCAGTCGGGCTTTTTCTGGCACTTAAAATACCCTGTCGTCGGCAGCGACGAAATGGTGGAGCTTGCCACAACGCGCCCCGAGACAATGCTCGGCGATACCGCAATCGCCGTCCACCCCGACGACGAGCGCTATGCGCATCTGCACGGCAAAAAGGTCATTCTGCCGCTTGTAAACAAAGAAATTCCGATTGTGTGCGACACCTACGTCGACATGGAGTTCGGCACAGGCGTTGTCAAAATTACGCCAGCGCACGACCCCAACGACTTTGAGGTTGGCGCAAGACATAAGCTGCCAATCATAAAAGTGCTCACTGACGACGCAAAAATGACAGCCGACTGCGGCAAATACGCAGGGCTTGACCGCTACGAAGCGCGAAAAGCAATAGTCGCTGACCTCGAGGCGGGCGGCTATCTCGCGAGCGTCGAGCCGCACGAGCACAACGTCGGCACTTGCTATCGCTGTGGCACAACTGTCGAGCCTATCGTGTCAAAGCAGTGGTTTGTCAAAATGGAGCCGCTCGCAAAGCCCGCTATTGAGGCAGTGCGCAACGGCAGCATAAAATTTGTCCCTGAGCGCTTTGACAAAAATTATTTCTTTTGGATGGAAAACACGCGCGACTGGTGCATAAGCCGCCAGCTTTGGTGGGGACACCGCATCCCCGCATATTACTGCGACAAATGCGGCGAAATAACAGTCAGCGCAAGCCATATCGACACCTGCCCGAAATGCGGCGCGGCAGTGCGCCAAGATGAGGACACCCTCGACACATGGTTCTCCTCAGCGCTTTGGCCGTTCTCAACGCTCGGCTGGCCTGACGAAAACGCCGAGGACTACAAGTATTTTTATCCCACAAACACGCTTGTCACAGGCTATGACATCATCACGTTCTGGGTCAGCCGAATGATTTTCTCTGGCTTGACGTATACCGATAAAGCGCCGTTTGACACTGTTCTTATACACGGTTTAGTGCGCGACGCACAGGGGCGCAAGATGTCAAAGAGCCTCGGCAACGGTATCGACCCGCTTGAAATCATCGACGAATACGGCGCTGACGCTCTGCGCTTGACGCTCGTCGTCGGCTCTACACCGGGCAACGATATGCGCTTCTCGGACGAAAAGGTGAAGGCGAGCCGCAACTTTGCAAATAAGCTGTGGAACGCTGCCCGCTTTGTGATGATGAATTTACCTGAGGACTTCGAGCCGTCGCTGCCCGCGTCAATCACAATGGCTGACCGCTGGGTGCTCTCACGCCTTAACACAACAGTCAAAAACGTCACCGAAAACCTCGAAAAATTCGAGCTTGGCCTCGCCGCACAAAAGGTGCAGGACTTCATTTGGGACGTTTACTGCGACTGGTATATCGAAATCGCGAAGCTCCGCCTAAATTCCGACGACGCGGAAGAGGCCGACAGTGCGCGTCAGGTGCTCGTTTCAGTGCTTAAACAAGCGCTTGCGCTTTTGCACCCGTTCATGCCGTTTATAACGGAGGAAATCTACACAGCTCTGCCCGCGAGCGGCGAGACGCTTATGTTTGAAAAATTCCCGACCTACGAGCCGCAGATGTGCTTTGCCGACGAGGAAGCCGCCTTTGAAAAGGTGATGGATTTGATTAAAGCCGTGCGCACAATCCGCAACGACATGGGCGTGCACCCCACAAAGCGCACCTCCATGATAATCGAAACAGCCGATGCACAGCCGTTCACAGACGGCAAAAGCTACCTCGCGAAATTTGCGTTCTGCACAGACGACGTTACGTTCACCGCAAAATACGACGGCGACACAAACGGCATGGTGCAGGTCGTCACACACGCCGCGCGCGCGTTTATCCCGATGATGGAGCTCATCGACAAGGAAAAGGAAACGGCGCGCCTCGCAAAAGAAAAGGCACAGTGTGAAAAGGATATCGCAATGCTAGGCTCAAAGCTCGACAACGCGGGCTTCATGGCAAAAGCGCCCGAAAAGGTCGTTGCTGATATAAAAGAAAAGCACGCCGCCGCCGTTGATAAGCTTGCTAAAATAGAGCAGTCAATAGCCGCTCTTGGTTGATGGAATGAAAACTTTTACGAGAAACTATACCCCTGTCCGCATGATAATGATGCTTTTTTCCATGCTGCCGATGGGCGTTGCCGTGGCGCTGTTTGAAATGGCGGCGTTCGGCAACAATCCGTTCAGCAGCATGGGCATGGCACTGTCAGCGTTCACAGGAGTTTCGTTCGGCACAATGACGCTCATTATAAACATAGTGCTTTTTGTCGTGCAGCTTTCGCTTGGCAGACACCTTTTCAACATCGGCACTGTCATAAATATGGTGGTCGTCGGATATATCGCCGAGTTTACGCTGCGGCTTTTTCCGTTTTCGCCGGACATGACAGGGCGCATTATCTTGCTGATTGTCAGCGTGCTTGTGCTAAGTCTCGGCGCGTCGCTTTATTTCACAGCTGATTTGGGCGTTGCGCCGTATGACGCGATGGCGTTCATCATACAAAAATATTCAAAGCTGCCGTACTGGATAAGCCGCGTCATGACCGATGTCGTGTGCGTCGCCGTGTGCATCGCATTCGGCGGAGTGTTTGGCATAGGCACGGTCATCAGCGCGTTTTGCCTAGGGCCGTTCATCTCGTTTTTCAACAAATATGTAAGCGAAAAAATTATCGCCGCAGGAGAAAAGACAAATTGAACTATCAAAAGTGTGTCGAGTGGGTGCATTCTCTTCCGCGCCTTGCAAAAAAGCCGGGCATTGAAAACACGCGTCTGCTTTTAAAAAAGCTCGGCAACCCCGAAAAAAATCTCCGCTTTGTGCACATAGCCGGCACAAACGGCAAGGGCAGCGCCACAATTATGCTCGCGTCAATATTAAAGCACGCGGGCTACAAAACAGGCGCAAACATCAGCCCCTATGTGCTGGATTTCCGCGAGCGCTTTCTCATAAACGGCGAAATGATTGCCGAAGAAGCCCTCGCGAAGATATTATCGCAGGTAAAAGCCGCCGCAGAGGGCGAGGATATTGTAGAGTTCGACGCTGTAACCGCCGCCGCGATATTGTGGTTTTCACAGCAAAAATGCGACATCGTCTGCATGGAAACAGGCCTTGGCGGCAGGCTCGACTCTACAAACGCAGTTGAAAACACCCTCGCCGCCGTCATAATGGCAATCGGCAAGGATCACACCGAGCTTTTAGGCGACACCTATCAAAAAATTGCCGCCGAAAAATGCGGCATAATCAAGCACGGCTGTGACGTAATCTGCTGCCCAAAGCAGCCGCAGGAGGCAATGGACGAAATAACAATTCAGGCGAGCGAAAAAGGAAGTAAGCTTTTTGTCCCCGATTTGCAGGATTTGAAATTCTACAAATGCCCGCCGTTTGAAAACAGAATAGACTACGGCGGCTACGACCTCGAAATTCCATTCGCGGGCAGACATCAGGCATACAACGCGATAACCGTCCTCGAAACAGCCCTGCGCCTTTGCGAAAAAGGCTTTGATATCTCCGACGACGCTATAATCGGCGGCATAAAAACAGCCGCTTTCCCCGCGAGAATTGAAATTATCTCAAAAGAGCCACTAGTCATTCTCGACGGCGCACATAACCCCGACGGCGCAAGGGCGCTTGCCGAAACTCTTAAAGCAGCGGGCAAGGGCAAGCTTTCGGCTGTCATTGGCATACTCGACGGCAAAAGCCCCGACGAAATGCTGTCCGCTTTAGCGCCGTGCTTTTCACACGTGTACACCGTCACACCAAATTCCCCGCGCGCGCTCACAGCACAGCAGCTTGCCGCGCTCGCCAAAAAGCATTTTGCCGACGTCACCGCTTGCGACAATATAAGCAAGGCAATCTCCCTCGCAAAAGAGGACGGCGACGGCGTTGTCGTATGCGGCAGCCTTTATTTAGCCGCCGAAGCCCGCAAAATTTTGCTCGGCTGACACTATCAGACAAATTTTATAAGCCACACGTTTTATGATGCTTTCATAGAACGTGTGGCTTTTTGCTTTTAATAAACATTTATGGAGAAAATTATGACACAAGTAACCTTACATCAAAATGGACAAACCCTGTTCGCCATGCTCTCGGGCGAAATCGACCATCACGGCGCGGAGCTTTTGCGCGAGCACATAGACATGCGCGTCGAGCAGATATGCCCAAAAATTCTCGTGCTCGATTTTTCGAGCGTCACATTTATGGATTCATCAGGCGTTGGGCTTATACTCGGGCGGCACAAGCTCGTCCACGCGCACGGCGGCGTAGTCATCGTGCAAAAAGCCCCAAACGAAGTAAAACGTATGCTCGCCATAGCGGGCATAGATTCAAAGGATTAGGAGAAGCGACATGAAACCTGTCAACACAGTAAAAGTAACATTTCCGTCAAAAAGCGCCAACGAAGCCTTTGCGCGCAGCGTCGCCGCGTCGTTTGCCGCACAGGCAGACCCCGCAGCAGACGAGATAGCAGAGCTTAAAACAGCCGTGTCCGAAGCCGTCACAAACTGCATCGTGCACGCGTATAAGGACTGCATCGGCAAAATCACAATGACAGTCTCCTTATATGAGGACGACACGATAGCCGTCACAGTGGCGGACACAGGCGTTGGCATACCCGACATAAAAAAGGCGATGGAGCCACTCTACACAACAGGCGGCGACGAGCGTGCGGGGCTTGGCTTTGCCGTCATGGAAAGCTTTGCCGACAAGGTGCGTGTGCGCTCAAAGCAAGGCCGCGGCACAAGCGTCACGCTGATGAAACAACTGGGCAAAAAATGAGCCTCTTATATACATATATAAAGGAGGTGGCTTCATGACGGTGCTTGAGGGCACGCGCACAGAGTTTATCGAGAACAATTTAGGGCTTGTCCATTCCTGCGCAAAACGCTTTCGCGGGCGCGGAATAGAGTGCGACGATTTGTACTCGGCAGGCTGCATGGGTCTTGTAAAAGCCTACGACGGCTTTGACGTGAGCCGCGGGCTGTGCTTTTCAACATATGCAGTGCCGGTGATATTCGGCGAAATAAAAAAGCTTTTTCGCGACGGCGGGACGGTAAAGGTCAGCCGCAGCGTAAAGGAGCTCGGCTTAAAAATATCCGCAGTGCGCGAAAAATATGTAAAGGACACAGGCAACGAGCCGACGGTATCGCAGCTCGCGGAGATTTTACAGGTGACAAAAGAGCAGGCGGCGGACGCGATAAACGCCTGTATGCAAGCCCCCGCCCTACCGCACATTGCAAAAGTAGGGAAAGCATTGTATGCGTTGCGAGTGGTTAGCGCAAATTTATCGGGCGATTCATGAATCGCCCCTACGCACATAGCGGGAATGTAGGGGCGGATATTATCCGCCCGCAAGGCTGGTACAAACTCTTGCTCTATATCTAGTGTCAAAAAGGCTTACAAAACCCATATATAAGGCGCTGAAAAAAAGATGAAAAAAGTTTTAAAAAAAGCATTGACATAGTGGGGAATAGTGTGGTAATATAACAAAGCTGTCC
>RZZW01000031.1 GCA_009929695.1 Clostridia bacterium | reverse complement strand
TATTATACTTTTATTTTTATGGCGTTTGGCTCGCCGCTAAAGCGGCAACCGCCGAAATCGCCAATTATACCACAATTGCGCTGCAATTGTGGTATAATAAGAATATAAAAAACAAACACAAACCTTAGGGCAATCCGCTTGTTTGCCAACACGCCAAAAGGCACGCAGTCGAGTGCGATTGCATACAGTATGATTGAAACGGCGAAAGAAAACGGATTTGACCCCTACGAAGCATGGGCGCCGGTCTTAATATTCTATTCTAAAATAATCGAGGTATTGTTTGAATGCGTCTTGTTCCGCAAGGCAAGTGTCGGTCAGGAATCCTTTTTCTCGCTGCCACTCTTTAAGGCCGCGGTAATAAAACATTTTTGTTTCATCGTTTATTATGAAGGGGACAATGTTGTTTTTAAGACATTCCTTAAATAGAATAAGCCGCCCTACGCGACCGTTGCCGTCTTGAAAAGGATGAATTTGTTCAAACTGATAGTGAAAATCAATAAGGTCAAAAAGAGTTTTTTCTTTGATATCGTTGTACTTAGCAAGCAAAGCGGACATCTTATCTGACACTTCTTCAGGAGCGGTTGTTATCTGTCCTCCTACCTCATTAGGCACTCTTTTATATCCGCCAACGGCAAACCAACTTTTGCGAGAGTCGCTTGACCCGGTTTTCAACGTGTAATGAAGTAGCTTTATGAATTTTTCACTAAGTTTATCCTCCGCATGCTCAATGATTAAGTCAACGCAGTGGAAATGGTTCACCGTCTCAATAATGTCATCGACGTTTAAACTTTGCTTATCTATACCAATGGTGTTTGTCTCATAAATATATCGTGTTTCGTCATGAGTTAGTTTACTGGCTTCCATATTATTAGAGTTATAGGTTAACTCAATCGGCAAAAACTCAACAAAACCGAAGGATAAAACATTAAAATTATTGCCGATAACGGCAAGAAATGAGGAAAAATGTGCACATCTTCGTTTGTCCACACGCCGTTTTGTAACTCACCTGTTGATATATTTCCTGTTTATTCCATGTTTTTCCGCCGTCTGTTGAGTATTCATATCCGCTTATGCCCGAAAACGCGTTCAAACTGCCTATTTTAACAGTCAAATCTGTCGGCGACCACTGCCCTGACCCCACAGCCCCCGCCGCATTAACCGCTGTTATAGTCGGCTCAGCTAACGCAACCGTATCTACGCGCAGGTTGTATAGGTCAGTCGGCACGCTAGTACGCCCTGCGACGCTCACTGCTCTGCCGTAAAGCGGAGTGTTGAATGTCGGCTGAAATACTACTGCGCCCGCGCTGTTACAGTCATACCAGTTAGTGCCGTTATAGCTAAACTGATATTTTGCAATGCCCGAGAACGCCGCTGACCCGCTGTACGTCATGGTGAGGGGTGTATTGCTCCACACGCCGCTTGCGATTACACGCGAGGTATTTTTGCCTATGTACTGCGGCTTTGTCGGGTCGTTGACATCCACCATCACCTTAAATATCGCCTGCACGCCCTTCATTCCGCTGCCGCTCACGGCTCTTACACGCACATCTGTGGTTGTATTTTCGGCAAAAGTCACCTTGCTTATGTTGTCGGCAAGTCTAATCCAGCTTTCGCCGCCGTTTAATGAGTATTCGTAATATGCGATGCCGCTCACCGCGGTAGAGTTGCGCGTGATGTTCAAATCAAGTGCATATTGGCTCCAGTTGCCCGCCGCTATGCTTTGCCCCGCTGTGTTGCGGGCTGTGATAGTCGGTGCGGTTGGCTGCTTTTTGTCGATGCCTATCCACACAGCGCTCCACCCGCCACTGTTGCCCACATAGTCTATCGCTCTGAATATTACGTTTTGGTTCATGTCCGCAGACCACGTTATCTCCGCCCCACAGTCAGTCCATGTGCCACCGTTATTCAAGCTGTACTGATACTTCGCAACACCGCTCCCGACGTCCGTCGCCGACAGCTTAGTGACAACAGTATCGTTGCTCCACCCTGCTGGCGTGTTGACAATCAGCGGCGAGCTAGGCGCGGTTTTATCAATGTTCGTCACGGAAATAGTCATCTTGCTCTCCGCACCATTTCCGTTTTTAAACGTAAACGAATATTCGCCGTTTTGTGAAACGGTGTAATCTACCGTCGCCGTGCTATAATTAAGGAATGTGCGTGTGCGGTAGAAGTAATACGTATACGGTACGTAGTCGCGGGTTTGGAAAAGGGTGTGGTGCTCAACGCCATTGTAATTACGTTGGTTTGACATGTAGACGGTTTTGTAGTAATAGGTTTCATTGTAGTAATATGTCCATTCGCCAACCGTGTAGCCAGTATGTACGGCCTTCCACACCGAGTTCTTTCCATCCCTTACCAATTTTCTCTCATAAGTTTTGGATATGTAAACTTCTCTTGAGCGTATGGTAAGATGCACTTTAGTATTTCCGCTGTTTGTCCAACCTCCATCATACGTGGTGTCGCTCAGTTGGTAATTTAGTCCTACGCTTTTATAGTTTCCGTTGCTCGCCGGCGAGACCGGTGAACCGCCTGACGTTTTATCGCTATATAAAAACACCTGCTTGCTTCCCAAATAAGATACTGTAACACCATTATGTCCCGGATTATAGTCAGTCTCGCGATAGGTCCACGGCGTATATAACTGCACATTGTAACCGCCCACATATTGGCAAGTGTCTCCCGCCGTCGGAGGATATATTGAGTCCTGTGTCCCACTCCATGGTCCAACATCGTATCTTGTCTCTTCTCTGATATATTCAAGCTGGTCTGCACCTTCAACTGTTTTATTCGGATAGTAAGTCCGTCCTTCCGCGCTCGCCCAATCTGTATACTTTGCAATAGCATTAGTATTATTAATAACTTGCGTCGCTCCATTAGGCATTAATACGGATTTAATACCGCTACTGCTGCTATCTGTCGCCGAAGCCGTCAATTTAACATTTCCATTTGTCCAAACAGAAGCGACCGGACTTTGTGTAATATATCCTGATATACTTCCGTTTACGATAACAGCAGGCTTTACGCTGTTAACTGCAAACTGGTATGCGGCAGAAATATTTCCGACGCTATCTTTTATGAAAGCGTAATATGTTCCGTTAGAACCTATACTAAACTTATTGCTTGTCTGCCAACCTGCCGGTGCGCCTGTTGTTGAGATGCTATATTGCAATGCATTAGCGCGTTCATCTGCGCCATTAACCGTTACAGTTTGTGTAGTAGCTGTCGTCACAGGCACATTAACACCATAAACAACAGGCTTTGTAATATCAAAGTTTGTTACAGTATATGCAACTGTTGTTACATTCCCTGCCTTGTCCTTTACGTCAAAAGTGTATGCCCCATTTGCCCTTACAGTATATTCAAGGCTATTTCCTTTTATCCAATCACCGCCGCTAACCCGCACGTATTCTACGCCTGATACTGTTTCTTTTGGTAGCGGCACTATTGTACCATCAGACATTATTATGTTTTTATTGGGATTTTCAACATCTTCACCCGTAAGCACAAGGCTAAACGGTGTATTTGTCATTGTCGTTACTTCTGGTCTTATAACAGCCGTTGGTGAAGTATAGTCAAACTGAATATTCACAGTACGTGTTGTTGATATATTCCCCGCCTTATCCGTGCTGCGTGCTTCTATTTTCGTGTCTCCTTTGATAACGATAGGTTGCGTGTATATCGTCCAATAGTTTTGAGCATCGAACGCTACATCGCTCGTATCAACGTGATACTCTGTCTTATCAATTTCGCACCCTGTGCCGCTCATATCTGCTCCATCCGTAATAGTTATAGTTCTTTCAGTATTGTAAAAAACATTACTGTCAACATTATTTATTGTTGGCGCAGATGGTGCTATTTTATTTACTTTGTAATAGTATTTATCAGAGTAACTAACGTTCCCCGCATTATCCGTCGACTTTAATTGAAGCGTCGTGCTTGTATCAAGCGTTATCTGTTCTAGCGAAGCCGTAGCGAGCCACTCGCTGCCATTAATACGATATTCAACCTTCTGCTGTCCTGAATAAGTATCAGGGTCCGCAAAAAATTTGATAGTGATGTCTTGATTATTCCAGCCACTTTCAATTGTCTTTACCTCGTCACCGTCCGCGAACACACTTACCCCGCATAACACAACGCAAATAGCTGTGATAAAAAAAGTTGCCATGATTTTATGCATATATATTTTTACCTCCTTTAAAATAGAAAAAATGGATATAAGAAAAGCACCCATTGTTTAAATGGGTGCTTTTAAATAAGGATGTTTATTTTTTTGAAGCTATAGACGATGCACTGTTTTCCGCGTTGCTTTTACTATCTCTTTCGGCTATCATTTCTTTGAAGTTTGCCATTACCTTGTCTGATGTGCCTTCTCCATATGCTGCATCGAGTCCTTCATAAAGCATTGAATATCCTATATTAGAATAGTCTTTTACTCGATAGACGCAAGTTATTCCACCAAATGTTCTGTCAGGATCTGTTTCTAGGTTGTTTACGAAAATGAAACCTACACAAATAGTATCAAGTCTTATAGGCGTGTCGGGATTGCTCGCATTGTTGCCGAAATTGTATCCCATAAAACTTAACGGATACTCTCCCGCGCCCCTACTTTCTATATATTCCTGCGCCTCTTGCTTAAATCGCTTAAAGTCTTCATCTGTAGGTGGGGCAATATCAGGAGCCCCTCTTTTAAAATCTGCTGTACTCATCGCCCAACACTGTTCCTCTGGTAGCAAGTCCCCATCGTCTAGTGCATCTTCGTTTGGAATTTCGTAAACAAGCAAGGAAGATGTTGTATAGTATGAATTCCCATCTTGTATCCAAGTTAACCCATCGCAGCCTTCATACTCCTCACCCTCATAATATTCAACTGTCCACTCTTCAGGTTTGCTGCCGTCATCATTCAGCTTCCAATGCAACCCTGCCGCTTCAAGCCTTTTATGGTAAGCATCTACATCTCCAAGCCACGGATTAGGCTCTGTCTCGACCTCACTCTCCGCAACCACAGATGAACTGGTTTGCTCTACCACACTCGCCGCACTGCTTGTCCCGCACGCAGCCAAGCTTATCAAAACCACAAGCACCAAACCCGCGCTCATAATTCTTTTTTTCATAAATTTCTCCTTTAAAATAAAAAAGCAACCTCACATTTTCTATCCTGTGTTGTTACTACCGTCTTTTTCTCTATTTTTCTTTTTCTTATCTGTATGTGACCGCTCTTTTTTAAGACTTCCCTGTGCAATCTTTCAGATTTTCTTCCTTTTGTACACTTTCTGATTATATTCATTATATCACACCCATGCACAAAAAACAATAAAAACTTTTAACATTTCAACATTTTTTCAAAATTTTTCTCCCCACTCCCCTTTCACAATCAATTCCCATTCGTTTTAGCATCAAGGATAAATACTTACAGCCTTAATATATTCCAAATCTTATTTTCGGGCGTACAAATGAAATTTACTATTTCACAAGCACTAAACACCACTTTTATTTTCTCGCCATTTGTGCTATACTAAAGCCAATATAACAAGGAAGGACACAGCGAATGAAAGTTGAAATGACATTCAAAGACTCTTCTATTATCTCAAGCGGATACAAAAAAGCAGATGTTTATCAAACAATAAAATCATCTTTTACAAAACGCGGGTTGCTTTGTTATTCTGACAATGATGTGTTGGCCTTTGAAGATACCGGCAATGAAAATGATTACGCCTATATGTGGAATGTCATTATGAGCTTGCTTAAATCTGATTGGTTCATCAACTGTGCTGCCTCCTGCACCTTTTTTGATGATGATGACAGCGAAGAAGATGTGCTTTCACAAGCATGGAAAGTACAAAAGCTTAGGGCTTAAACTATGGTACAAAATAAAAAGAATTTAGGAAGCAGAAAGCAAATTACCTTTGATTTAAGCCAAAAGGCACTGACCGAGCATTATCCAAGACCTAAGCTTTCAGTAAACCCGACTTTCTATAAAAAAGCATACTCAGATATAAGCCGATTTATGAGGAAGAACGGATTTGAACACAGGCAGTTCTCTGTATATACTTCCATCGAAAAGCTTACAAACACGGATATCAACTTGCTCATGGATAATTTAGCATAAAATTCCCCATGGATTACCTTTTGCGTAAAGGAAATTGATGTAACAAATAGTCGTTGTGTAAAAGCCAAACCCAAAATCCAAATAACGGTCTTGCTGAATTATTAGCGGCTTAGATACGATCACTGTGCTTCCGTGATATACAATCATACTGCTTCTCCTTTTCTTTATTATATGTTTTTATTTTATAAAATGCAATGTTTGTTAAACTTATATTATAAATACGTGTTGTCTTTTCCACAATCAATTCTTCTATGTTTTAGCATCAAAGATAATTACGTATGCCATTAATATATTGTAGTTTCAATTTTTCGGGAGTACAAAAAAGCCGCCCCGAATGGAGCGGCGAAAATCGTTGTTTTCTAAGTCGTCTATTACCTGCTTTTTTTCTAGCTTCTTTTTCAAGCGATTTGATGTTATCCGAATATGACTGTTCCACAGGCGTAATTGTTTTTTCCTGATATTTGCGTTACTCTGTCGTTGCTTTTTCCACTGCTTGCTTATGACTGATCGTTCCGCTATTTTGTAGTAGCTGTCTGTTTCCAGAAGAAAGAACAGAGTCTAACTGCTGCACATAGTCACTCATATACATCGGCTTATGCTCTATGGCATTGATTTCAGCCAAATCAAAATAACCGGATACAAGATTATTTAAGACACGCAGTTCGTTTTCTTGTAAATAATTTTTCGCAACAACGATATCCTTTAATGCCGGAAGTTCACCCGAAAATGACGTTAAACCCATAAATGGTTTTTCCGAATCAGACCGTTTATATATTACCTCTGCGGCAGTCTGCCCATGAGCAGCAAAATGAAGTTTGTTCTGCACTATTTTAAAGAAACTAATAGAATCCTCGCTATGAGGGTTATAATCCACGCTGGTTGAATAAAGGTCAAGGACTTGTCTGTAAAGTACTTTCTCTGGGGAACGAATATCTTTAATGCGATCGAGCAATTCTTTCCAGTAGTTGCCGCCGCCATTGCCTTTTAGTCGTTCATCGTCCATAGCAAAGCCTTTTTTCATGTATTCCTTTAGAATATTTGTTGCCCAAATTCGAAATTGTGTGCCACGAACAGACTTTACGCGATAGCCAACAGAAATAATAACATCAAGGTTATAATAATCAACATTGTAATCTTTACCATCAGATGCAGTATAGGCAAATTTTGCCCACACTGAATCCTTTACTAATTCGCCTTCTTTAAAAACATTACGTATATGCTTTCCGATAACACTGCGGTCTCGTTGAAATAATTCCGCCATTTGGTCGATGGATAACCAAACCGTATCTTTATCAAAAGACGCTTCTATCTTTATTAAGCCATCATTTGTGGTATACATTACTATATTTGTATTTGGCTTATTATTCATTTTTATATTTCTCCCAATAAATAAAAAGGAAGAGTCACCTTAGTAACTCTCCCTCGTCTCTAATGATTTTAAAGTTCCCACTATATGGTAGGGATACACCTGACATATAAAGTTCTCACTATATGGTAGAGAAACACCCGATGTTACAAGGTTTCTCTTGTATAATTATTATATGCGGTTTTTATTCTTTTGTCAAGATGACGGGATGAGTTGGCTTTTGGATTTAAGCACATCTTTTATTAAGAATTAAGGTCATCCATTAAATCAGCAACATTTGTGTATGTTTTCCCAATAGAAGGGTCTGCTTTCATACGTTCCACTTCTTCAAGTGCCTCTATTGTCTCTGCATTATGTTTTAGCCTCGAAGATAATTACATATACCGTTAATGTATTGTAGTTTCAATTTTTCGGGCGTACAAAAAAGCATCCCAAAAATGAAGCGGCAGCATTTCTACTGCCGCCGCTTATGTTGCTTATCCTGTTTTTCTTCAAGTTTGTTGATTTCTTCAAGGTAAAAGGTTCTGTCGGCTTGCGGGATATTCATCATATCCATGATTTTCGGTACATCGCCGTTGAACATTTTTTCTTTCAATGCCAAAATGGTTTTCGCCACTAATTCTTGACCTTGCTGTTTGCCCTCTTTATATCCTATGGCAAACATTTCTTTATATCCTGTTTCAAAAGCTTCTCTACACCTCTCTTCAAATTCTTCTGTTCTTCTGTTTTTCTTTTTTCTTTATTCACATTTTCCATAAACTTCTGCTCCTTAATGCAAGCATTTAAAAGAAGCGGAAGTGTTTTACTACTCCCGCTTGTTATGTTACTTATCCTGTTTTTCTTCAAGCTTTTTAATTTCGTCAAGGTAAAAAGCTCTTTCGGCTTTTGGAATATCCATCATATCCATGATTTTGTTGACATCGCCGTTAAACATATGTTCTTTCAACGCAAGAATAGCTTCTAATTTACCACGCTGCTTACCTTGCTGCATACCTTGCTGTATACCTTCTTCTCTTACGCCCTTGCTATAATTACACATTTCGCTTACCTCGCTTTCTAGCGACTCGCAATCTATTCCTTCTTGCTCAAGCATTTCAAGTTTCTCAGAGGCCGGCAGGTCACTGCTAAACAGCGTCTCTAAAATTCGGAGTAACTTTTTCGGGCTATCCGCATCTCGCTCACCCAAGCAAACCTTTGCAACTTGCAGCTTATCAGCATCATTTTCGCCTGAACTGCTGTAAGCAATTTCCGAAACCGCTCTAATATAGTATACCATGCCGCAAATGCTTATTCAAGCGTCTGCCGTCTGCATTGATAAAAGCTCTAGGGCGAAGGGCGGCAGCGTTGCGGTGTAGGTTTTGTCATTTACTGTTACGGAGGTGACTTGCGGGGTGCTGCTGCTATTTATTAGCACAAGCTTTTTTGCGTCTTGAAACACATGACATTCTGTGCCCGGTGCTGTGCATATTATAGGCGAAATTTGCTTTTTTGACACGGCAAGCAAAAGCTGATGCAGCACATGGGCGTTTTGCGATGTGTGGCGGTAGCCGCTCATGTACACGCCTATGCCGCTGCCGAAATGATTGAGCGTTACGGCGGGGCTGCCCTCGGTGTCTACTGCCGACACCTCGACTTTATCCGTCAGCAGGCGCACCCTTGTTGATGTTTGCGGGAGGTAGGCTTTAAGAAAATCAAGCGTGCAATTTGCTTTTGCCGCTATTTTGCCGTGGCTTAAAAGCTCCGGCGTGTCCTTATCAACGCCGAGAACATTTGCAAGCTTAAACACAGGCGCGCAGCCTGTGACGGCGCTCGGCTCGCCAACGCCGAGAAATACGCCGCCGCCGTGCACAAAGCTTGTCACTGCCGCTGTGATTTCCGCGCTGCGCCATGCGTCACCTCCGCTCCATGCGCTGCCCGCAAAGCCCGCATTTATAATGATATCAATGCCGCTTGGCACGCCGTTTTCAAGCTCGTCAAGCGATAAAAACTCGATGTCGAACGGCAATCCCGCCAAGCTTTCAAGCAGATTGAGCAAATCAAGCTCGGGGTGCTCGTGGTAATGCCCGCCGCACGTCCAGCGGCGCAGGCTGCCCCACGCTGTCACTATGCCTATTTTACATGGGTATACCTGCGGTGCGCCCTCTTTATGCAGAGCGCTTATTTGTGCAAATTCGTCCGTTATTGTATCCATCGCCGCGAGAAAATCGGGATATTCCTGCGTTAGGTGCAGATAGCCGCCAAGGCCTATGCGGTCAACAGGCTTTCGCAAAAGCGCGCGGCGCACCTTTGACCAATAATCTAGCGCATCTCTGCCCGGGTGCCCGCCTTTCATAAACGTTGGCGCGCCGCCAAGGCCAACCGGAAACAAATACGGGTGCAGGCGAAGCTCGTGTGTTTTTGCGCCGTCAACAGCACTGCAAAGCCGCGCCTCATAGCCTGAAAAAACACACTTAATTATGCCGTCAAACCCAAGCTGCGCAAAGCTTTCGCCGCATGGCTCTGTGCCTACCCAGCTGTCGTCATAAAACAAATACGCTTCCTTGCCATGATTATGAACGATATCCACAAGCTTTTTGCCAAAGCCTGTAACAAATGAATTTACAAAGAAAATATAGTCTCTTTGCCGCTTATTCGGTGCGAGATGGCACGAATGTCTTATGCCGCGGTTTATAAAATCCTCGCTTGTCAGCGCATAGCCGTATGCTTTTGCAAATTCGCCAAGCATACGCGGGCTGACGGTGAAATCGTATGACGCCCAGTCTGTGTAAAAGCTTTCGGCGTTATTCTCGCCCCATATCCACACAAAATTATAAAACAGCGAGGTAAACCGCACGACATTTGTCTGCTTGTGCTCGGCGCACCATTTTTCAAGAAAATCGCACAAATATGCCTGCGCTTCGGGATAAACAGGGTCAAGCTGCATCAAGTGCTCGCCTGTCCAGTCATTTGTCAGGTAATTATACATTGAGATTTCTTCCCAAATGCGATAGGCTAGAAAATTGACAGTATAGCTGTGCCACGGCTCGGCGTTTTGAATGGTTACAACGCCGTCCTCATACGCCCAGCTTTCACGCGGCAGCTCTTTGTCTTGCGTGCGGTCAAACACCTGCCAAAGCGCTATGGCGTCGTCTGCCGCATTTATCATAAACTGCTGCGTGCTGTAACCGTTCAGAAGCTTTATGTTGAGCGTTTCGCGCTCTGCTGTGACTGCGTGCGACATTAAAAAGCACTGCTGCTGATACTCGGGGTGCCTCTGCAAAAAATCATTATGGTCGCGTATGACGCACAGCGTTGAGTATATTTTATAGCCCGCCTTTAAGATGTCGCCTGACAGCACTGTGCCGTCGCTGTCGCGTATGACGTCCGCGCCAAAACGCTCGGCAAGCTTTAGAGTAAGCTCCTCATAGCCCGCTTCGCCCGGCAGCGTAAATCCGCCCTTTGGATAATCGTTCATTTTTTCACCAAGTCTTTACCTTAAAATGTCGTCAATCTCCGCAAGCTCCTGAGAGGTGAACGTCAGATTTTTTAATGCGTTTAAATTATCTGTTATTTGGCTTAATTTGCTTGCGCCCAAAATTACGCTTGTTGCCGCGCCGTCTCGCAGCACCCACGCAAGCGCCATTTGCGCAAGCGACTGTCCGCGGCTTTCGGCTATCGGCATGAGCTTATTTGCCTTTTCAACATCATTTTCATCTATGCTTGACGCGTTTAAAAAGCGTTTATCTGTTGCCGCGCGTGAATTTGACGGTATGCCGTTTGCGTATTTGCCTGTTAAAATTCCCTGTGCAAGCGGCGAAAACGCTATGCTGCCGACACCGTTTTTATTTAAAAGTGCAAAAATCGGCTCGTTTTGGCGCTGAAGCATTGAATATTTCATCTGATGGATAAGGCAGTGCACGCCTCGCTGTGATAAAATATCGACAATGCGCTGTGTGTCCGCTTCGTTATAATTGCTTATGCCTGCATACATGGCCTTGCCGCTTTTTATAATGTCGGCAAGCGCGTCCGCAGTTTCCTCAAGCGGTGTATCAGGGTCGGGGCGGTGGTGGTAAAATATATCGACATAATCAAGCCCTAGCCGCTTTAAGCTTTGGTCAAGGCTTGAAATTAAGTGCTTGCGGCTGCCCCATTCGCCGTAAGGCCCCTCCCACATATAATAGCCCGCCTTTGTGGATATCACCATCTCATCTCTGTGCGCGGAAAGCTGTTCGTTTAATATTTTCCCAAGTGTTTCCTCGGCAGAGCCTTCGGGCGGGCCGTAATTATTCGCGAGGTCAAAATGCGTTATGCCGTTGTCGAAAGCGCCGAGCACCATTTCGCAGCAATTATCATAGCTTGCCTGCGCGCCAAAGCTGTGCCACAGCCCAAGGCTCATGGCGGGCAGCTTTAAGCCGCTTTTGCCGCAGCGCCTGTATGGCATATCGGCGTAGCGTGCGGGGTTTGGGGTGCATTTCATAATCAACCTCCAAAATTAAGTTCGATGTCCCATGTAAATCTCATTTCATCAAGCTGCCACGCTTTGGCAAGCTCAGGCCCGCAGCTGTTAGATCCAACGCCGGACTGCTTATAGTCAAGGCAAAGCACGGTGCTGCCGCATGGCTCAAGTTCAAAATTATGTGCCTTTTGCGTCAGCTCCTCTTGTGTGTAGTGCGACGCATTGAAGCTGAAGCTTTCGCCCGCCGCCTTTATCGCGGCATTTTGCGAGGCTATGCTCACGCTTTGGCAGCCGTATCTTGCGCCGTTTTCCTGCGGGCGGATATAGTCCTCATGCATTGCTGTGACTGTTGTCTCAAACGCCGCATGATAGCTTGCGCGGCGCTTATCGACATAGCTTTCGCTTGCGCCGTATCCTTGATATTTTACGCTTTCAAAGCACTGCGGCAAAAACACGCGCACGCCAAAGCGCGGAAGATACGGCATATTTTCGCCGCGCTCTACGTCTGTGTGCAAAGCAATTCTGCCGTCTTCATAAATTGTCCATTTTGTGTGAAGCTTTAGTATTCTCTGACGATATACCGCGCTAAGTGAAGCGTCGATGTCAAGCGTCACTGCGCCGTTTTGCTTTTGCGCTTTTGCAGAATATACGCGAGGCTTACACTCGTTATATCCTGCCTTTTCCCACTCCTTGCGGATATATATGTCGTTGCTTATCGGCGCGCGCCATATGTTCCACGTCATGGGCTGTGTTAAATATGAAATTTCTCCGCATACTATGCTGTCAAAAACGCCTGTGTCTTTATTGAGCACCGCGCGCAAACCCTTTGAAAATACGCATATTTCGGTGTCTGTCTCGGATATTTCAAGCTCTCCCCTGCTCTCGCGCGGAGCAAGCTGCACAGGCGAGGTGTTTAAAAGCACTTGGTCAAAGCCTAGCGGCGTGCCTGCGAGCTGATATATTGTATCGCATTTTTGCAGCCAACTTATGACTACACTGCCGCCCTCCTCCGGCATAAACGGCAGCTTTATCAGCGCCGTATTATGAGGCAAAATGTTAAGCTGCTCTTGTGGAATTTGCTCCGATTTAACTGCTGCGCCGTCCTTATATAATGTGCAAACTGCCGTTACAGCGTCGGAAAGGGTCGTGAAATCAAGCGTGTTATACAGCAAAATTTCTCCGTCGTCGTTGTCTGTTATCACACGCGCGGGGCGGGCTACGTTTTTAAGCTCCGCAAGGCCTGTATGCGGGCGGCGGTCAGGGTAGACAAGACCGTCAACGCAAAATTCGCCGTCGTGCGGATATTCGCCGAAGTCTCCGCCGTAGAAAAATTTATCTCTGCCGCCGAGCGCTTTTCCCTGCCACACGGCATGGTCGCACCATTCCCAAACAAAGCCGCCCGCAAAGCCGTCATAGCGGTAAATGCGCTCGTAATAGTCCTCTAAATCTCCGGGGCCGTTGCCCATTGCGTGCGCCATTTCGCACTGGATAAACGGCACGGAAATCATTTTCTTTTGAAAATAATCGTCTATCGCTTCAACCGGCGCGTACATTTGGCTGAATAAATCGAGGTTCGAGACATCGTTTACATGGTCAGGCATTTGATAAATGCTGTTTTCGTAATGTACAAGGCGCTCGGGGTCACGTTTTTTCACCCAAGCGGCGGCGTCCTCGAATGACGCGCCGTAGGCGGACTCGTTTCCGAGCGACCATATGATAACAGCCGCCGCATTTTTATCGCGCTCTAAGCTGCGCACAGTGCGGTCAATTATCGCGTCGTGAAACTGCGGGTCGCTTGCCACCAGCCCATAAAACGCGCTTTCATTTATAATGTTAAAATAATCCTTTTCGTCTGACGCGCCGTAAAGCTGTGTGCAGCCGTGGCTCTCCATGTCCGACTCCGCTATCGTGTACAGCCCTATGCGTCCGAACATCTGCACCGCCCATTCGGCATTGGGGTAATGGCTTGTGCGAATTGCGTTGACGTTGCTTTGCTTCATCATATAAAGGTCTTTTAAAAGCTGCTCGGGGCTTATCACATAGCCTGTTTTTGGGTCGTTATCATGGCGATTTACGCCCTTCAGCTTTATGTTTTGTCCGTTAAAATACAAAACGCCGCCGCGCGTTGTCACTGTTTTTATGCCTACGTCCTGCGCGAAGCACTCCTCGCCCTCAAAGCTTAGGGTGTAAAGCTGCGGGGCTTCGGCGCTCCATAAAACAGGCTCGTTTACTTGGAAGCACATTTGCTCTGCAAGCGGCATTGACGAAAGCTCTTTGCCGTCAGGCGAGCGCAGTGTGCAAAGCATATTCGGCGCATCTTGTGTAAAGCTTGCGCTCACTGATATCTCTGCGCTTTTTAAATCGTCGCTTAAATTTGTGTGCACAAAAAAATCGGTAACTCTTTTTTGCGGGCGAAGCATGATATATACATCGCGGAAAATGCCCGACATTCGCAGCTTGTCTTGATCCTCAAGGTAGCTGCCGTCACACCATTTAAGCACAAGCACAGCTATGGTGTTGTTGCCCTCGTGTACAAAGCATGTAATGTCAAACTCGCTTGGCGAGTGTGAAACCTGACTATATCCCACAAGCTCGCCGTTTATCCACACATAAAAGCACGAATCAACGCCACCAAAATGAAGCGTAAGATTTTGCGCACACTGCTCTTTAGTGAGCGCAAAGCTGTGCTTATATGCGCCGCATGGGTTTTCGCTCGGGACATACGGAGGGTCAAACGGAAACGGATAGCGCACATTTGTGTACTGGTGACGGTCATACCCCTGCATTTGCCAGCAGCTTGGAACAGGGATGCTCTTTGCATTTTCCAGCGCAGCTTGCGGCATATAGAAATTATTTTGTACGTGCTCTATGCGGTCGCTATACACAAAATCCCAGTCGCAGCCGCTTAACATAACGACGCGGGGCGATTTTTGAAGCTCCCACAAGGGTGTGCAGAGCGCCTGCTCTACTGTGTCAAACGGCACAAAATGCGCACACGGCGGCAAGGTGCCCACATGAAGTGTGTGAGGGTCCTCGTAATAACGCGGCAGTGAATTCATAGCTATCTCCTTCGCATTTCATCAGCCCTTTACAGCGCCGCTTAAAATGCCTTGTATAAAATTCTTTTGGAAAAACAGGAAGAACACGACAACCGGCAGCAGCGCCATAGACGCTCCCAGCATTATTGCGCCGTTGTCAACCACCTGCCCCGGCGCGCGCATCAGCGCAAGCACAAGCGGCACGGTGAAATTATCGCGGTCGTTAAGTGCAATCAGCGGCCATAGGTAATTGCCCCACATCTGCACAAAGGACAGTATCGCAAGCGACGCGAGCACGGGCTTCATTGTTGGCAGTACTATTGTGAAAAATACGCGCAAATCGCCCGCGCCGTCAATGCGTGCAGATTCAAGCAAATCGCTTGGATAAGCCATCAAGTTTTGCCGCATTAAAAACACGCCGAAAATATTTGTGAGCGACGGCAGTATAACAGCCGGCAGCGTGTTTATAAGCCCCATGCCCGAAAGCTGTATAAACAGCGGCACCAAAGTCACCTGCTGCGGAATAAACATCGAGCATGTGAGCACGAAAAACAGCGTGTCACGCCCCTTGAACGTAAATTTTGCAAACGCAAAGCCCGCCATAGAATCTATAAGGCACACCAAAACCGTATACACAACAGCTATAAATATGCTGTTTGCGAGGTTTCGCCATATGTTTGAAAACTCCATTAGGTTTTTATAGTTTTCGACAATATTGCCGCCGAGCGCAAACGCCATGCCTGTTTGGTAAATTTGTGTGTTTGTGTGCGTCGCGGCAAAAAACACCCAAAGCAGCGGAAATACAGACACAATTGCAACAATGACAAGCAATATGTACGGAATAACCATATATACGCCGGCAGCGGTTTTTTTACTTTTATTCATAATCAATCCTTCTCCTTTGTGACGCGCATTTGTATAAAGGTTAGAATTGCTATCATGATAGCAAGCACGTATGCGCCCGCCGAGGCAACGCCATAGCTGAACGCTTTAAAGCCTGTGTTGTAAAGATATTGCACAATGGTAAGCGTGCTGTTGACAGGCCCGCCGCTTGTGATAAGGTTAGGCTCTGTGAAAAGCTGCAACGTGCCTGTGACAGAAAGCACAACAGAGAAAAGTATCACCGGCTTTATGCTAGGTATTGTTATGGCAAAAAACTGCTTCACAGGCCCTGCGCCGTCAAGCTCTGCGGCTTCATATAAATCGTGGCTGATGTTTTGCAAG
Organism: Clostridia bacterium; assembly: GCA_009929695.1. Classification (GTDB taxonomy): domain Bacteria; phylum Bacillota; class Clostridia; order Oscillospirales; family Ruminococcaceae; genus Ruthenibacterium. The sequence continues at coordinate 22,912 of RZZW01000031.1, read as the reverse complement.
CCGCCCAGTATTATTATTGAGTTATAGCCCGTCCACCGCCAAGTGACGGCAATCACTAATAAAATGCGCGCAGGCCAAACCATATTTACCCACTCGACAGGCTGCACGCCAAATAAGCCAAGCGCTGTATTTGCAAGCGACGCGGGGTCGTTGCTGAAAAACAGCGAAAACACAATTGAATAGCTTACAGCGTCAATAAGCACAGGTGTAAAGGACAGCATGCGAAACATGCCCTTTAGCTTAAGCCGCGCAATATTTAGAAAATTTGCCAAAACAACGCACAAAAAGGTTTGAATTGGCACTTGAATAAGCATTAATATAAAGGTATTGCCGACAGCCTTTAAAAAGGTTGCGTCATTGAATACAAATTTAAAATTTGCCCAACCCACAAAATTAAATTTGCCTGCGCGAAAATTTGTAAAGCTTATTACTATTGAATATATCGTGGGGTACGCCATGAATATAATAAATAATACAAGAAACGGCGTTAAAAACAGCCACGGCACAAGCTTACGTTTTGTTTTGTCCTTCAAATGTGCTCACTTTCCTTTCATGCTTTGCTTAAATATATTGTTTCGTTAATTTGCCGTGCACCGTAGGGCGGGGGCTTGCTCCCGCCGTCCCAACCGCCTGCCGCAAGCTGCGGCGGGAGCAAGCCCCCGCCCTACGGACACCATGGATTTGCGCGAAATTGCGGCATATACGGCGATAGGCTCCATGCAGCCAGACATGGAGCCACCGCACACTAGAGCACTTTCGGAAATTGCTCTATTATTTTTTGGCTATGCTTTTTTGCATTAGCCCTTGAGGTCTATTTTGCCCTGTGCGTCCTTAGTGGCTGCCGCCCATGCTGTTGCGGGGTCAGCGCCATTAAGAATTATATCGCCAACGGCTGTTTTCATTGATTCGTCTACGTCTACAAAGTACGGGCCCCATGTTGTGGCGGGCACGCCTGTCTGCTCGGCGAAAATTGTGTTGACCTTAAGGCCGCCGTAATAGTCGTTTGCCTCTTTGAAGTATGAGGTGTCGTAAGCAGGTGTGTATGAGGGGAACTCGCCATATTTTGTGTTGACGTCATTGCCGTCGTTTGACTTCATGGCATACTCAAGGAAGTCCTTGCAAAGCTGCGGGTTTGCTGTTGTGGATGACACTGCGAGGATTGATCCGCCCGCGTTAGAGGTGGTGTTGCCGCCCTCTTCAAATGCCGGCATTGTTGTGATTGCCCATTTGCCCGCGAGGTCTGCGCAGGAGTTTTTCATTGTGCCCATATACCATGCAGGATACACAAACGAGACAAGCTTGCCGTCGTTGATAGCCGCAATGCGGTCGTCCCACGCGTTTGGAATATCCATCACAACGCCTGCGTCCATGAATTTCTTCACAAGCTCTGTCGCTTGCAGCATTTCGTCTGAATCAAGCTTTACTTTGCCGTCTGCGTCGTAATACTGGCCGCCGAGCTGATTTAAATAAATCATAAATTGATCGCGGCTTGTTGAACCGCTGTAATTAAACGCCTCGACATAATAATCGCCTGCCGCCTTGAGCTTTTTGCCGGCTTCGATGTATTTGTCATATGTGGTAAGTGTGGCAGGGTCGATGCCGTTTGCCTCAAATATGTCTGTGCGGTAATACATTGCTACGGGGCCGATATCCCACGGTATAGCATAATATTTGCCGTCCTCTGCCTTGCAGGTTTCAAGCGCAAAGCCCACCCAGTTAGAGGCGTCTGCGTCTATAATGTCGCTGATATCAAGAAATGCTTCAAGGCCGTAGTTGTTGTAAAAAGCGGGAATATCGCGGTTTTGTGTTTGGAAGATATCCGGCACGCCGCTGCCTGCTGCAAGGGCAGGCTTCAATTTAGAGTAATCGGAATCCACATAGTCGATGATTACCTTGCCGTTGTCGCCGTGCTCGGCATTGAATTTTTCGGCGATTTCGCTGAGGTTGTCGGCCGCGTTGTTCCATGACGCAACGTGAATGTCGCTGCCGCCTGTCGCCGCTGTTGACGCTGCCGCAGATGCAGCCGTTGACGCCGCTGTAGAAGAGCTTGCAGCACCGCCGCAGCCCGCCATGGTTAGTGCCAGTGCTGCACTAAGAAAAATAGCAATTCCAGTTTTCGTTTTCATTGTTTACCTCCAAAATTTTCATTATTTCAAAGAGCTTTCGCCCTGTCGAACCTTATTAAAAATGGGCGCAAGAAATAAACCTGTTTGCAAATATATTTTTGCAAGCAAAGTATAATATATTAAGCTTTACATTTTATGCGTACCTGCAATTTTGTAATGTCCGTAGGGCACGACGACTCGGCGTGCCGTTATTTCCGCACAATCTCTCGGCTTACGGCGTGCCGAGGTCGTCACGCCCTACGGTTTACCGTGAATTTGCGGTGATTGTAAGGGTTTCCGCGATTTATTCCCAATCAATACGAAAAAGCTTTTCTTGTAGAGCCGCGAATTGCTATCTCGTGCTCTGCTGTATTTTGAAGCTGAAACTCCTTGCCCTGCATTATCTCCATCAGCAGCCTTGTTCCTTTTATGCTCAAGGTTTTTGCATCATTTTTAACGCAGGATATCTGCGGGGCCTGTATATCCATCAAAAAGCTGTGTGAAAGCGCCGCCACCTGTATTTCGTCAGGCACCTTTACACCGAGCTGATGCAGCACCGTCATAAGCCTTGAACACAGCACATCATCACCTGTCACAACGCCCTGTGCGCCATTGTAAAGCATTTTTTGAACAACCTGCTCTATTTGCACCATGCTTTCTATCTCTGTGAAAATAAAGCGCTCGTCATAGTGCACACCCTGCACCTTAAAGGCGTTTATAAAGCCCTGCTGCCTGCGCTTATTAACAAGGTAAGCCCCGCTTCCGCCTATATATGCAATGTGGTTAAGCCCATTTTTTATTAAAAGCTCTGTCGCCTCACAGCACGCGCCCTTAATATCGTAATCTATACATACGGTATTTTTGTGCGGCGTGCTGCCAAGTACAACGTGCGGCAAACTGAGCTTTGTCAAAAGGTCAAGCACTTCATTGCTTGCGCGGTCGGTAAGTATATAGCCGTCCACCTTGTTTTTTTCAATTAAATCGGCAAGGCGCGAGGGGTCGTTTGTTGCTATATGTATTACTATAACGTCAAATCCATAAGCTTCAGCAACCTCGCACGCGCCCAAAACGCAGTGTGGAAAAAACGGAGAAAGCTCGTCATTTGTGTCCTTAGGCAAAACAACCGCTATGTTCCCGCTGCTGCCATATTGCAGCGTGCGCGACATCGCCGAGGGCAGCCAGCCATTTTTGCGCGCCCATTCTTTAACGCGTCTGCGCGTTTCCTCCGACACACGCCCCTTACCGGCAAACGCCCGCGAAACAGTGCTCACAGACAGCCCAAGCTCCTGCGCGGCATCAGAAATGCGCAAATTTTTGTCTTTATTTTGACTTTCGTTGTTCACAGCATTACCCTCCTGTGCGCCGCTGTCAAAGCCTCGCACACTCGTGTTTTCCTTGACTGTAGCTTGATTATAGCACACTTTACACACCTGTGCATATTGACATAATTAAATAACTTTCATGCGCATTGCTATTCACATAAACAAAAAAACACCTGCTTTTGCGCAACTTTTTGCGCAAAATGAATACCCCAACAAGACGGAATGGACGCCTCGATAGCAGCCATTAAAAAGCAACAGCACATTTCGGGGAATATAGGGAACTAAAATAAATGAAAAGTGAAGAATGAAGAGTGAAAAATGAATGTGTTCCGCTGACGCGGAATTATTTTAATAAAGCTTCGTTTTAGCTCAAACTATTTAAATGTGATTGCCGCAGCGATCACTCATTAATTTTTCATTATTAGAAAGGTCTTGCTTTTTTCTAGTGCGCGATATATACTTAAATTACTCTGACACAAAGATTTTTCTGAGTGAAAGGTGAAAACTTCAAACTATAATTGAGTTATGCACCTTTTTGGGGTGCATTTTTTTATTTTTATGAGGTGTATATATGGAAACACGTGTTGCCGTTATGGGTGTAATTATAGAAAATACTGATTCTGTTGAAAAGCTAAATTTGCTTTTGCACGAATATGGCAATTATATTATCGGGCGACTTGGTATTCCGTATCGTAAAAAGAATATTAATATTGTCAGCCTTGCAATTGATGCGCCGCAGGACGTTATTTCAGCGCTATCGGGCAAGATTGGTAAGCTTCCCGGCATTGGAGTCAAGACTGCCTATTCCAGTGTGATTACACATGAATGAGCATATAAAAAATCTTATTGAAAAGCTTGCATCAGACCATGCACTTTCGCTTGAAGAATATGCCGCGCTTATAGATGGTCAAGACAAAGCTGCTGCGGCGCTGCTTGCGGAAAGAGCCGTGGCTGTGCGCAAGGAGCTGTATGGCAATGCTGTTTATGTGCGCGGGCTGATTGAGGTTTCAAATATTTGTAAAAACGATTGCAATTACTGCGGAATTAGGCGTGGAAACAAAGATTGTGAGCGCTATCGTCTTACAAAAGAGCAGATTTTAGATTGCTGTGCGCAGGGCTATGAATTTGGATTTCGCACATTTGTCATGCAGGGCGGCGAGGATGCTGTCTTCGATGACGATTTTGTGTGCGATGTTGTGCGCACCATAAAGCAGCGTTATCCAAGTTGCGCTATTACACTTTCGCTTGGTGAACGAAGCCGCGAAAGCTATCTTGCTTTATATAAAGCAGGCGCAGACCGCTATTTACTGCGCCATGAAACGGCGGACAAAGAGCATTATGAAAAGCTTCATCCAAAGGAAATGTCGTTTGAACGTCGAATGCAGTGCCTGGCGGATTTAAAGGAAATAGGATTTCAAACCGGATGTGGCTTTATGGTAGGCTCCCCGTTTCAAACGACGCAGACGCTTGCAAAGGATTTGAAATTCATAGAGAATTTTAAACCGGCCATGTGCGGCGTCGGCCCGTTTATTCCACATGAAAAAACGCCTTTTCGCGACGAGCCTGCGGGTACACTTGAGCAAACCGTCTATCTACTTTCGATTATAAAGCTTATCTGCCCTACCGTTCTTCTGCCGTCTACGACAGCGCTTGGCACCATTCATTCTACAGGACGAGAGATTGGCATTTTGGCGGGCGCTAACGTTATAATGCCGAATTTATCACCAATTTCGCTGCGCAAAAAATATGAGCTGTACAATAATAAGCTTTGCAGCGGAGCAGAGGCCGCCGAGCAAAAGCAGCAGCTTAGCCGCCTAATGCAAGCCATCGGCTATGAAATTGTCACCGCAAGAGGTGACGTCATAACATATAACACCGCATCTGACAAGAAAGACAATGTCTGACTTAAACGAGAAAGGAAAAACCACTATGGCACTTTACAACTCTAAATCCCTCAAAGCAGAGGAATTCATCAGCGATGATGAAATCAAAGACACTCTTGCCTATGCCGAGGCAAACAAAAACAACGCCTCGCTTATCGACAGCATTTTAGAAAAGGCCCGCCCGCGTGCAACAGAGCATGGCTTTACGTGCGAAGGGCTTACACACCGCGAAGCAAGCGTGCTTCTAGCCTGTGAAATTCCTGAAAAAATTCAGCAGATGTACAAAATTGCCGAGGAAATAAAGCTTGCTTTTTACGGAAACCGCATTGTAATGTTTGCCCCGCTTTATCTTTCCAATTACTGCGTCAACGGCTGCGTATACTGTCCGTATCACCAAAAAAACAAGCACATTGCCCGCAAAAAGCTGACGCAGGAGGAAGTGCGTCAAGAGGTAATTGCCCTGCAGGATATGGGACACAAGCGCCTTGCAATCGAATCGGGCGAGGACCCTGTAAACAGCCCGATTGAGTATATTCTTGACTGCATAAAAACAATTTACAGTGTTCAGCACAAAAACGGCGCAATTCGACGTGTAAACGTAAATATCGCCGCCACAACAGTGGATAATTATCGCAAGCTTAAAGACGCTGGCATCGGCACTTATATTTTATTTCAAGAAACATATCACAAGGAAAGCTATTTAAAGCTTCACCCCACAGGCCCAAAGCACGATTATGACTACCACACAGAGGCGATGGATCGCGCGATGGAGGGCGGCATTGATGATGTTGGGCTTGGCGTTTTGTTTGGGCTTGAGCTTTATAAATACGAATTTGCCGGTCTGCTCATGCACGCCGAGCATCTTGAAGCAGTGCACGGCGTTGGCCCGCACACTATCAGCGTGCCGCGCATAAATCGCGCTGACGACATAGATCCGAGCGTATTTGACAACGGCATCAGCGACGAAATTTTTGCCAAAATTGTGGCGTGTATACGTCTTGCCGTCCCTTACACAGGCATGATTGTCTCCACACGCGAAAGCCAGGCCGTTCGTGAAAAGGTGCTGCATCTCGGCATTTCACAGGTAAGCGGGGCGTCGCGCACATCAGTCGGAGGCTATACTGAGGACGAGCGCCCGCATGATTCGGAGCAATTTGATGTGTCTGACCAACGCACGCTTGACGAAGTGGTGCACTGGCTTATGGATGAGGGCTTTATTCCGTCCTTCTGCACAGCCTGCTACCGCGAGGGACGCACAGGTGACCGCTTTATGTCTCTTTGCAAAAACGGCCAGATTTTAAACTGCTGCCACCCGAACGCACTTATGACATTGACTGAATATCTGGTCGATTATGCCTCGCCTGAAACGCAGAAAATCGGCTTTGAGCTTATTGAAAAAGAGCTTGAAAAAATTCCGCAGGATAAAGTGCGCAATATTGCGAGGCAGAATATTGAGGACATAAAAGCCTCTAATCGCCGCGATTTTAGGTTTTAAGCTGCGCGAAAGGAGTGATGATTTAATGGGTCTAAACGATACTGTTTCGGCAGAGCGGGTACACATTGGATTTTTTGGGCTGCGCAATGCGGGGAAATCAAGCGTGGTGAATGCCGTCACAGGGCAGGCGCTTTCGGTCGTTTCCGATGTTGCGGGCACCACCACCGACCCTGTTAAAAAGGCGATGGAGCTGCTTCCGATAGGCCCTGTCGTCATAATTGACACGCCGGGCATCGACGATGTTGGAGAGCTTGGAGAAATGCGTGTTGTGCGCGCAAAGCAGGTGCTAAATCACACAGATATCGCCGTGCTTGTGGCTGCTGCCGACAAAGGTTTGCAGGCGGCTGACAAGAGCCTGCTTGAGCTTTTTGGCGAGAAGAATATTCCGTTTATTGTAGTTTATAACAAAAGTGATTTGCTTGACGATGAGCCTCCGTGTGCGGAAAATGAAATATATGTAAGCGCAGTAAGCGGTGCAAATATTACCGAGCTCAAAAATAAAATTGCAGAGCTTGCTAAAACTCACGAAATAGCAAAGCCGCTCGTCAGCGATTTGCTTTTGCCAAACAGCGTTGTTGTGCTTGTTATACCGATTGATTCATCAGCACCAAAGGGCAGGCTCATTCTTCCGCAGCAGCAGGTCATTCGTGATGTGCTTGAGGCGGGCGCTGTCGCCGTTGCCACACGGGAAACAGAGCTTGTGCAAACGCTGGTGTCGCTTGGCAAAAAACCAAGACTTGTTATCACCGATTCACAAGCCTTTGAACAGGTATCACGAGACACGCCCGCAGATGTTCTGCTCACCTCTTTTTCCATATTGTTTGCACACTATAAAGGCAGCTTGCAGGCGCAGGTGCACGGCGCGGCACAGCTTGATAAGCTGCAAGACGGCGACAAAATTCTCATTTCCGAGGGGTGTACACACCACCGCCAGTGCAATGATATCGGCGCAGTTAAAATGCCGAATTGGGTGAAAAACTATACGGGAAAACAGCTATCATTTGCCTTTACTTCGGGCGCGGAGTTTCCCGAGGATTTAGGCGAGTATTCACTTGTCATTCACTGCGGCGGATGTATGTTAAACGAGCGTGAAATTCAGCACCGCATACATCATTCAATAAGCTGCGGCGTTCCCGTCACAAATTACGGCGTAGCAATCGCCCAAATGCACGGTGTCCTAAAAAGAAGCCTCTCCCCTTTCCCAGACCTTTTGCAGGAGCTCGGCTGATATAACAAAAATGCCTAAGCATATATAAAGGCTGTTGCGAATGTAAAAACATCGCAACAGCCTTTAATTTTAAAATGTTTTCATCGCAAAATATAAACTTATATTTTGGTAAAATGCACAAAGCAGCATAAAAGTTCTAAAAATGTTGTATTTGTACTAGTTATTTTGAAAATTTTATGTTATGGTTAAGACGCAAAAGTTAATTAACAGACGAATCCAAAGGAACGCACGCAAAAGAGCCTTAGGGGTGGAAGCCTTAGGCGAGTGCACTGGCCCGAAAGGGGCAACTGTATTGCAGAGCTTTGATTTATTTATGCCATTGCAGCCAAGCTGTGAGAAGGCAAATCAACAGCGGTGACGCATAGTCAGGAGACTTATTCGCATAAACAAAACAGGCATAACTGCGCCGTTTTGTATGTTGAGGATTTCGATCACAAACATACAAAACGGCGTTTTTGCGTCTGCTTATAATAAAAAATGAGGATGTACAATCATGCCAATCGAGAAAAAGAAAAAGCTGCTAAATTTAATCATGGTCATTGCGATTATAGTGCTGTTTTCAGCGGGTGTATTAGCCGTTGGGGTGCTAAAGGGGTGGTTCGGCACGCCTAAAAGCGCCGCCGTAATGCAGGTTGGCGAAGCGTCTGCCGAGATAACTGTTGAAAATAAAATCGGCACTGCCAATATCGAGCGGAGCGGCGTTGCATATGCGCTCAAGGACAGCAACGTGCTTCAAAACGGCGATGTCATCGAGACATTAAACGGCTCGTCGATTGATGTTATCTGCGGAGATAACATTTTAAGCCTAGACGAAAATAGCATCGTCACGCTTAATGTTGAGGAAACCGGCGCGACGTTTACATTAAATAACGGTGGCACATTTGGAGAGCTTTCAGCGCCGTTTGCCTTAAAAATGATGGACACGAATATCACGCTTGAAGAAAGCGTGTTTTCAGCCAGTGCCTTTTTTGGCAGTGCAAATATATATGTATATGACGGCGCTGTGGCGGCCGGAGAAAATGAGATAAAAGCCGGAAACGCCGCGAATATTCTCGCGGACGGCGTGCACAGCTCCTCGCTTTCGATTGACGCGCTGAACAGCTTTGAGCTTGAACACGTTGCGGGCAGCGCTAAAACGCTTTGCTACACAAATGACGATGTACAAAAGCTTAAAGCGGATAGACTCAAGGCTACTCAAGAAGCGCAGCAGGCGCAGCTTTTAGAAGAAGAAAATGAAGCGCAGATTGACGCAAAGCGCAAGGAAAACGAAAAAAAGCTGACTGAAAAAGCCAACCAAAGCGGCGCAGGAAGCAGTGCGGACGGTAAAATAAACACCTCTAAAGCGGAACTCACCTGCACAGTTGAAATACGCTGCGACACAATTCTTGATAACATGGAAAACTTGACAGAGGGCAAAAACAGCTACGTCCCCGCAAACGGCACTATCCTCGCGACCTCCACACTGACCTTTGAGGAGGGCGAAACCGCTTTTGACGTGCTCAAACGCGCGTGCGAGCTTGCGGACATACAGCTTGAATACGCGTGGACGCCTGTTTACGACAGCTACTACATCGAGGGCATAAATCAGCTTTACGAGTTTGACTGCGGAAATCAATCGGGCTGGGTATATAAAGTAAACGGTTGTTCGCCAAATTACGGCAGCTCGGCGTACACCTTGAAAAACGGCGATGCTGTTGTGTGGGCATACACCTGCGCGGGGCTTGGATCGGACGTATAAAAATTAAAGTGTGAAAGAGTGAACATCATGAATAATATAAAACGTAAAATAGCATCACTTCTTGCGGTTGTTATTTTTATAGGTATATTCCCCTTTTCCGCCTTTGCGCAGGCTGTCGCTTCCGATTTGGGCAGCGTCAGAGTAATCATAAAAAATGAAACATTTTCCGTCGCCGACGGCGCTGTGTGGGACGGCGTTTTGATAGACGAGCAAGTGAGCCTTGACGGCGCGTCGAGCATGATGTCGTGTATAACTGCGGCGCTCGATGCTCATTCCTACACCCAAACAGGCGCTGAAACAGGCTACATAACAGCGATAAACGGCCTTGAAAGCTTGCGTGCTTGTATAATTATCAAAACGATTTAAAAATGACAGGCGAAAACGGCGCAAAATTCGGCGCGGGCTGGACGCCGCTTGAATGGGGCGGCGCAAGCTACGACTTTATAACAAAGCGAAATAGCGTCACCTTTACCCTCCCGTCTGACTGGAGCGGCGCGTCATACTCGCTCACGGGCGCAGTCACCTCCTCCGGCTACGGCGCAGAGGCGGGCGCGCACAGAAGCATCGGCAGAGTAAACGGCGAGTCGCCAAATTTGGCTGCGGTCAGCAGAAGCTACGATTACAGCGTTTTGCCGAAAATCGTCATTCCTGTTCACCAAAAGCCAAAATCAGACATTTACGCGACGACAGGCGACTGGATTTATAAAAACACTCAAAACCCGATTGTCTCCTCAACAGGCGGCGAGTGGGCGGTTATCGGCCTTGCGCGCGCGGGCTACGCTGTGAGCGACGGTTATTATGCAAGCTACGCGTCAAACGTCATAAGCACGCTCATCAAAAATAACGGCGTGCTTCATGCGAAAAAATACACCGAATATTCACGCGCGGTTTTGGCGCTCACAGCTATCGGCTACGATGTCACAAACGTAGGCGGCTACAACCTTTTAGACCGCCTTGCGGACTTTGACGCGGTGTGCTGGCAGGGTGTGAACGGCCCTATTTGGGCGCTGCTTGCGCTCGACAGCCACGGCTACGAAATCCCCGTCGCGCCCTCCTTTAAAACACGCACAACAAGAGAAAAGCTTGTTTCGGCAATACTTGAAAAAGAGCTTACAAGCGGCGGTTGGACGCTTGCGGGCAATGCCGCAGATGTCGACATGACCGCAATGGCAATTCAAGCGTTGGCGCCTTATTATCCCACAAACGGCGCTGTAAAGGCTGCTGTTGACAGAGCGCTAAATAAATTATCACAGCTTCAAAACGAAAACGGCGGCTTTGGCATCATCGACGGCGCAAGCGCGGAGTCAAGCGCACAGGTAATCGTCGCGCTGACAGCCCTCGGCATTGACCCCGATGCTGACAGCCGATTTATCAAAAACGGCAGCACAGTTGTCGCGTCCTTAAACAGCTTTTATGTAGACGGCGGCGGCTTTAGCCACGGCGCAAACGGCAGCCGCGACGGCATAGCGACAGAGCAGGGCTACTACGCGCTCGCCGCATATAACCGCTTTAAAGCAGGCAAAAGTTCGCTTTTTAATATGAGCGATGTGAAGATTGCCGACGCTGTTCAAATTGTAAATTCGCTTATAAATTCGATAGGCAGTGTCACAATCGACAGCGGCAACACTATAAAAGCCGCCCGCACCGCCTATGACGCGCTTGCGGACAGCCAAAAAAGCATGATAAACAACCTCCAAGCCTTGATTGACGCCGAGAACACCTATAAAGCGCTTATTGCTAAGGTGGATAACGTCAGCGCGCTTATTTCAAAGCTTAATGACGTAAAATACAGCGCGCAGTTTAAAGCGTTGATGGACGAAGCAAGAAGCGCGTATAATGCTCTTAACGAAGCAGAGCAAAAACACGTTGCGGGCTATCCCCTTTTGACAGCCGCCGAGAGAAAATACACGCAGCTTGAAAACGCGCAAAGGGTAATTGAACTTATTGACGCAATAGGCACTGTCACAAAAAACAGCGCCGATAAAATAGACGCGGCAAGAAGCGCTTATGACGCACTTTCAAACGCAGAAAAGACGCTTGTGACAAATTACAGCGTGCTCACAGCCGCCGAGCGCAAGCTCACAGCTTTAGTGGCGGGCGGCTCGACAAAGGTCATCGGCAACGGCAACACAAAGCTTTCGCTAAACGGCATAACATACATGGTCGACGCAGAGGCCGCCACACTTATGAAACAGATTGACACACTCACAAAAGCCAAAAAGCTTAATATGAAGCTGCTCGCAACCGCATATACCGCATACATGGATATGAGCGACAAGCTTAAAGCGCAGGTTTTTAACTACGACGATTTAGAGGCGCTCACGAATAAGGCGGGCGAGGAAAATCACACAGACGCGGCCACAGGCATACAAATCGAGGACGCGCCGTGGTATGTTAAGATAAACGTCAAGAAATCAGTCGATAAATCAGTCAGCGACATCATCAAAAACAGCATAGGCTCAAACGAAATGCTGATGCTTTGGGATATAAACCTCATAAATATGCTCGAGGGAGCTGAATATTATCCCGACGCAAGCATAACCCTAAGCGCCCCCGCCGATGATTTGTCAAGGTTCTCACAGGTTCGCATTGCGCATTACGATGGCAGCAAAAACGAGTATCTTGACTGCACAGTAGCGGACGGACGCATAACGTGGCAGACGCAGTCGTTCTCAACCTTTGCTGTTATAGCAAGCGAAGCCGCGACGCTGAACGAGCTTGAAAACAGCGACAAACCGTCTGTGATGGCGGCGACAAGCCCCGAAGCGCAGGCGGAAAGCCCTATGTGGGTTATAGTCCTCATCTTTGCGCTCACAGCAGCCGGCATAGCGGCGATGGCTGTTGTGATTATTTTAAAAAGGAAGGCAAAACGCTAAATGAACACGGCTTTTGACGGATATCACCCCGCGGTAAACATAATGTTTTTTGCGGGCGCAATAGCTATGGGTATGTTTTTTACACACCCTGTGTTTCTGTGCGTTTCAGCCGCCGCCTCGGCGCTTTATTACCTGCTGCTGACGCATAAAAGCGGCATGGGCTTTTTATTTGGCATGCTGCTCACCGCGCTTTGCGTCTCATTTATAAATCCGTTTTTAAACACAACCGGTGATACCGTTCTGTTCACGTATCTTAACGCGCGTCCATTTACGCTTGAAGCCTTGCTTTACGGCTTTGCGACAGGCGGCATGTTTTTCTCGATGCTGATGTGGTTTGCAAGCTTTAATATCATCATGACGAGCGAAAAGTTTATATTTATTTTCGGCGCTCTCGCCCCCGCTTTATCGCTGATGTTAACAATGATTTTGCGCCTTGTGCCAAGCTTTAAGCGCAAGGCGCGCAGCATTGCCGCCGCGAGAAAATGCATAGGCAAAGCGCCGAAAGGCGACACAAAAAAAGACGCGCTTGAAAACAGCATGTCGATACTTTCCGTCTTGACCTCATGGGCGCTTGAAAACGCCGTGATAACCGCCGATTCAATGAAAAGCCGCGGCTACGGCAGCGCAAAGCGAAGCTGTTTTGCGCAGTATAAGCTAAAAAAGCAGGACATAACCGCAATAATTATCATGCTTGCCGCCACAGCGCTTATAGCTTCAGGCGGCGCAGTAGGCGGTGTCGGCTACGCTGCGTTTTTGCTGCTGCCGTCAATAATACACGTAAAAGAGGAGCTAACATGGCTGATTTTAAAATCGAGAATTTAAGCTTTGAATACCCCGCCACAGGCAAAAAAGCGCTCGACAATGTAAATTTAAGTATAAAGCAAGGCGAATATATTGTCGTGTGCGGAAAAAGCGGCAGCGGAAAGACAACTCTTTTGCGCCATTTAAAAAGCGTGCTGACCCCGCACGGCAATGTCGGCGGTGAAATTTTGCTCGATGGCAGGCCGCTAAAAGAGGTGTCGCTAAGAGAGCAAAGCAGCAAAATTGGGTACGTCATGCAAAACCCCGACAATCAGATAGTGACGGATAAGGTTTGGCACGAGCTTGCGTTTGGGCTTGAGAGCCTCGGCTGTGACAAGCGCACAATGCGGCTTCGCGTCGCTGAAATGGCAAGCTATTTTGGCATACAGTCGTGGTTTCACAGCGACGTCAGCTCGCTTTCGGGCGGGCAAAAGCAGCTTTTAAACCTCGCGTCAATAATGGCCATGCAGCCGACGGTAATTATCCTCGACGAGCCGACAAGCCAGCTTGACCCCATCGCGGCGATGGATTTTTTGAGCACCGTGCGAAAAATAAACCTGGAGCTTGGCACGACAATCATAATTTCCGAGCACAGATTAGAAGAGGTGTTTCCGTCAGCGGACAGAGTCATCATCATGGAAAACGGACGCGTCGCCGCAGACGAAAGCCCGCGCACAATCGGAAATACTCTCATGAAGCAAAACAGCGATATGCTCGCGTCGCTGCCATCCCCGATGAAAATTTATTATGCCGTAAACAGCGCCCAAAGCTGCCCATTGACGGTGCGCGAGGGCAGAAGCTGGCTTTCAAACGAGCTTGACAGCGTTAAACAAAATCAACTGCCCCTTGAAAATGAATACGAGGAACCGATTTCCCCCGCAATAGAGCTAAAGGAAGTGTGGTTCAGATACGATAAATCGTCGCCCGACGTGCTAAAGGGCGCGTGCCTTAAAATCGAGAAAAACACGCTTCACGCAATTTTAGGCGGAAACGGCATGGGTAAATCGACAATGCTCAAAACGATTTGCAACATTGAAAAGCCGTACAGAGGCGACGTTTTTATAGAGGGCAAAAAGCTTTCAAAATATAAAACATCAGAACTTTTTAAAGGCTGTCTCGCCATGCTGCCGCAAGACCCTCAAAGCCTGTTTGTGAAAAAGACAGTAGAGGAAGACCTGCTTGAAATGCTTGACGGCAAGGACGCTTCGGCAATTGAAAAGACCGCCGAAATATGCGAGGTGACGCACCTTTTAAAATCGCATCCATATGACCTTTCAGGCGGCGAACAGCAGCGCGCGGCACTAGCTAAGGTGCTTTTGTGTGAACCAAAATATCTGCTGCTCGACGAGCCGACAAAGGGCATTGATTCGTTTTTTAAGCTAAAGCTTGCGCAGATATTAAAGCACCTTTGCGAAAACGGTGTGACAGTTATAATGGTGTCTCACGACGTTGAGTTTTGCGCGATGTATGCAGATTACATCTCGATGTTTTTTGACGGAAGCATCATCACGACAAACACGCCAAACCGTTTTTTTGCGCAAAACAGCTTTTACACAACAGCCGCAAACCGCATGAGCCGCCATATATTTGAAAACGCAGTGACAAACGAGGACGTGATTAAGCTATGCAAAATAAACAAATAAAGCTTACAAAGCAAAATATAGCCGCGATAATTATAATTGTTTTCCTAATTCCGCTGACGCTTTACGCAAGCTATAAATTTTCAGACAGAAAATATTACCTCACAAGCGTGCTTATTATCATATACAGCATGCTGCCGTTTTTCTTTGTTTTTGAAAAAAGAAAACCACAAGCACGTGAGCTTGTGGTGCTTGCGGTATTATGCGCGATAGCCGTCGCCTCTCGTGCGGCGTTTATTTGGCTGCCGCATTTTAAACCGATGATGGCGATAATTATAATCATAGGCGCGTCGCTCGGCGCAGAGGCGGGCTTTTTGACGGGCGCGGTGTCGAGCTTTGTCTCCAATTTCATCTTCGGTCAAGGGCCGTGGACACCGTGGCAGATGTTCTCGTTTGGCGTTGTCGGCTTTTTGGCGGGGCTGCTGTTTGCGAGCGGTATAATCAGCAAAGCACGCCTGCCGCTGTGCATTTTTGGCGGGCTGTCTGTTTTGCTTATCGCGGGGCCTATCTTAGACACCTGCACATTATTTACAATGATGTCTATGCTAACTAAAGAAAACATGGTCGCGATATATATATCCGGCTTGCCTGTCAACGCCGTGCACGCGCTTGCGACAGTGCTCACGCTGCTGCTTTTTTCTCAGCCAATGTTTGAAAAGCTTGACAGAATTAAGACAAAATACGGCGTTTTGGAGGCGTAAGCATGACGTTTCGCTCATATCACCCCGCCGTGAATTTCATCTTTTTCGCCGCCGTGATAACAGCCGCAATCACGTTCAATCAGCCTGTTTTTCTCGCGATATCATACGTGTGTCCGTTTATATATTCGGTGGCGCTCCGCGGCAAAAAAGCCTTCATATTTAATATGTCGCTCATTGTTTTTATAGCGTGCTTCACGTGTCTTTACGCCTACAACAACCATTTTGGCATAACCGTGTTAAGCGCAACCGTAATCGGCAACAGCATAACGCTTGAAGCTGTGGCGCTGGGCGCTGTGACGGCTGTTAAAATTGCGAGCGTTTTGATGTGGCTCTCGTGCGCAAACGCCGTTATGTGAAGCGACAAAATAATTTATCTGTTTGGCAAAATTACTCCGAAGCTCTCGCTTTTTTTATCAATCGCGTTTCGCTCGGAGGCAAAAATCAAAGCGTATTTTAAAAGCACACACACAGCAAGAAGCGGCATTGGTTTAGGGCGCAATATATTTAAAATAATTTCGATAACGCTCACGTGGTTTTTAAGCGACTGCATAGCAGCGGCAGAATCAATGCGAAGCCGCGGATATTCGCTAAAAGGCCGCACCGCGTTTTCAATTTATCGCTTTGACAACAGAGACAGGCTTTTTGTCACGGTGATGTTCTCGTGCTTCACGGTGCTTTTTATGGCTGTGCTGTTAGACCAGACGGCTATTTTGTATAACCCCGAAATCATACTTAACAAAATAACCCCGATCAGCGTTTTATTTTATTTTGTATACGCGTTCACGTGCCTTTTGCCGCAGTTGTGCTGCCTTTTGTCTCGCGGTATTTCAAAGGCAGCATACCGGTAGCCTTTTTAAACACCTTTGTAAAATAGCTTTGGTCGCTAAAGCCGCAGGCTATGGAAATATCCGTCAGCCTTACAGCGCTGTGCGCAAGCATTTCTTTCGCTTTTTCTATGCGCAGATTGCTTAAATAGCAGCTGAACGCCTCGCCTGTCTCTTGCTTAAATATGCGGCTGAAATACGCGGGCGAAAGATACGTCGATGCCGCCATTTGCTCAAGCGTAATTTTCTCCTCGCAGTGCGTGCGCAGATAAAGTATTGTTTTGCTAATAGCGTCCGAATGCTTTACCTCTATATATGTAAACACGCTGTCGATAAATTTATTCATAACGCCCGTGAGCCAAAAGCACGGCGCGTCGATATCCTTTAAGCTCGGCAGCGCGTGCAGATATGTGTGGCTCAATTTAAGCGCCCCCTCGGGGTCTGCGCCCGCGTCAATCGCCGTGCGCGAGATTAGCACAAGCAGCTCGTATATTCTACTTTTTGCCTGCTCAAAATCTCCGCCCTCTTTAAAGAAAATGTAGCCGTAAAGCTCGTTTAAAAGCCGCTGTGCCTCGGGCTTGTCGCTGCGCATGATTGCCTTCATAAGGCTGCGTTCAGTTTCAAACGGATACGGCTGCGCTTCGTGTCCTTTAAGCTGCAAAATGTATTCCGTTATCTGTCCCTGAATGGCATCGGAGCTTTGGGTGTCGAGCATACGGTTTGCCGCCGAGACATTATTCATAAAGCCGACAGCCATAAAAAGCAGCGTCGACATATCGTTTATTTTTTCGGTTGAGACAACAGGCACGTTTTCAAGCTCCGCCGATGCCGCTTCAATCTGCGGCTGTGAAAGCGAAATCCGCATCGACAAATCACACTCGATAAAATCAGCGCGCTCAACCATCAAAAACGGCCCGACTGTAATCTTTGCTTCGCTGCCCTCGCTGCCTAAAATCGGCGAGACAAAGCACGTTAAGCCGAGCGGACAAAAATAGATGTATTTTCCGCCAAATCGCTCGGCTTCATTCATGCCGCATGTCTGCGAGCGCATACACGACTCTTTGCCCATGCCTGCCTTTTGGCACATCGCACAGCTTTCATAAACCACTTTTCGTAGGGCGTGACGACCTCGGCACGCCGAGTTGTCGTGCCCTACAACCTTATTTCAGCATAAGCTATATATCTTTGGTAGTCAAGTGAAACGTGATAAAAAAGTACCAAAAATATCATAAATTCACTAGCAGGATAACCATATTGACGGTATATTGTAGGTAGCTACTAAAATAACGGAGGTAATATCATGAGCATTTTAAATGACATTTCGGAGAATTTGCAAAAAGGCAAGGCAAAGGTTGTAAAAGAGCTTGTTCAGCAGGCAATCGACGAGGGCTTGCCCGTAAAGCAAATTCTTGAAGAAGGCTTGCTTTCCGGCATGAGCATCATCGGCGAAAAGTTCAAAAACAACGAGGTTTTTGTGCCTGAGGTTCTCGTTGCGGCACGCGCAATGAACATGGGCGCAGCACTGCTTAAGCCGCTTCTTGCAGACGCAGGCGTTGCCGCAACAGGCAAGGTGTGCATCGGCACTGTCAAGGGCGACTTGCACGACATCGGCAAAAACCTTGTAAAGATGATGATGGAG
This sequence comes from Clostridia bacterium, assembly GCA_009929695.1. Lineage (GTDB taxonomy): Bacteria > Bacillota > Clostridia > Oscillospirales > Ruminococcaceae > Ruthenibacterium. The sequence continues at coordinate 4,660 of RZZW01000031.1, read as the reverse complement.
GGCAAGGGCCTTGAGGTTGTTGACCTCGGCACAGACGTCCCGCCCGAAAAGCACATCGACGCCGTCAAGAACGAGGGCTGCCAGATAATTTGCTGCTCTGCGCTTTTGACAACAACAATGGGCGTTATGGAAGACGTTGTAAAAGCAGCTGAGGCTGCCGGCATTCGCGATAAGGTGAAAATCATGGTTGGAGGCGCGCCTGTCACAGAGGCATTCTGCAAGCAGATTGGCGCTGACAAATACACATCTGACGCCGCAAGCGCCGCTGACGCAGCCGTAGAGCTTTGCGCTGCATCGTAAGGAGATTATTATGACACCCAAAGAATTACTGTTTGCCACACTGCGCCATGAAACAACAGAGCGTGCACCGTGGGTGCCCTTTGCGGGCGTTCACGCAGGAGAGCTCATCGGAGCTGACGCCACAGAAATACTTACAAATGAAGAATCTCTCATCAAAGCGCTGATGGAGGTCAACCGCCTTTATAAGCCGGACGGCCAGCCTGTTGTGTTTGATTTGCAGATTGAAGCCGAAATTCTCGGCTGCGATTTAGTGTGGGCGAAGGACTGCCCGCCGAGCGTCGCAAGCCATCCGCTTGCAGATACAATGACTGTCCCCTGCGTTTGCACACTGCCGACACCCGAACAGGGTCGTCTGCCGATGGTGCTCTCCGCAATGCGCAGAATGAAAGCCGCCGTCGGCGAGACAACAGCCCTTTACGGCTTAATCTGCGGCCCCTTCACGCTCGCGAGCCATCTGCGCGGCAACGACATATTTATGGATATGTTCGACGACGAGGACTATGTAAAAGACCTGCTTAACTATTGCACAGAGTGCGGCAAGCGCGTCGCTGACATGTACATCGAGGCGGGCATGGACGTTATAGCTGTCGTTGACCCACTCGTCAGCCAAATTTCCTCTGACCATTTTGAGGAATTTTTGACAGAGCCGTACACAAATCTTTTCGCGCATATACGTGAAAAGGGCGTGTTCTCCTCATTCTTCGTATGCGGCAAGGCGTGCCCTTATTTCCCCGCAAAATAACCACAAACAAAAACCGCTCGTACATTGCGCGGGCGGTTTTGGAGGGTTTATGACAAATTTATACCTAATCACAGGCTTTTTGGGCGCGGGCAAAACTACTTTTTTAAAAGGCTTTGCCCGTCTTTTTCAACGTGAAAAAATATACGTAATTGTAAACGAATTTGGCAAGGCAGGTGTTGACGGCGCGCTTTTAAAAGAGCTTGGCGCGTCACTTGCAGAGGTTAACAACGGCTCTATTTTCTGCGCCTGCCGCCTTGATAAATTTGAAGAGGTGCTCGCGCAGGCTTTGATAGCGCAGCCGGACGTGATTTTGGTTGAAGCGAGCGGGCTTGCAGACCCGACAAACGTCCGCAAGGTGCTAAAGCAGCAGCAGTTTGATGAAATTTGCTACAAAGGCTCTGTCTGCCTTGTCGACACCGTTCGGTTTGAAAAAATAATCGACACCGCGCGCGTTTGCAAAAAGCAGCTTGCCGTCAGCAGCGTTGTTCTGCTCAATAAAACAGACCTTGCCACGCCCGATAAAATCAGCTTTGCAAAGGAAAAAATTCACGCGCTAAACCCGACGATAGTCTTTCACGAGACCACCTACGGTGCTTTTAAAGAGGAATGGCTTGATGACATTGTGCCGCAGACAGCCGTTGACGAAGCGACTCACGGCGCTGATATCACGCTTCAAAAGGCGCTCGTGCATATTTCAAAGGATATGAATTTGTCTCAGCTTCACAGCTTTTTGTCGATGATGAGCGACGACACCTACCGCATGAAGGGCTTCGTCGCGCTGGGCGAAAGCGAATATCTTGTCGACTGCGTGAGCGGAATGATTGATATCACACCGTTTTCAGACGCGCCGAGAGACGATATCGGCAAAATAGTTTTGCTTGCGGGCGCGGGTATGCCGCTTCGCAAAAGCCTTAAAACAGCTGCCGAATGGTACGGCGATTATGTGGAGGTTGAAAAAACACATGAAACATGATATAATTGAAAAAATTATTTCCCTCGGCGCACACAAGGCGGGCTTTGTCGAGGTTGCGGATATAAAATTCGACTCCGCGTTTCGCAAGCTTTGCGAGAGCAACGCCTGCGGAAATTATAACCGAAGCTGGATGTGCCCGCCGTGTATGGGCGAAATAAACGCGCTTATCGCACAGGCTAAAGCGTATAAGCACGCGCTTGTGTACCAAAAAGTCGATCCCTTAGAGGACAGCTACGACTTTGAGGGCATGATGGACGCGGGCAAGCGCATGAACGACTTGACGCAGAAAATCCGCGATACGCTCGGTGATGAATTTGGCGAACACCCTCTGCGTCTTGGCGCGGGCGGCTGCCGCCTTTGTGAAAAATGCGCAAAAATCACAAACGAGCCTTGCAGATATCCCGACAAAGCCATGTCCTCGCTTGAGACATTCGGCGTTGACGTATCCGCACTCGCCGCGCTCGCGGGCATGAAATACATAAATGGACAGGACACCGTGACGTATTTCGGAGCCGTCTTTTTTGGAGAATAGCTTATGATACCGATTACAATAAACGGTCAGCCGTCATATGCCGAAAACGGCGCGCTTTTGAGCGAGGTAATTTCAATCGCCATGCCGTGCGCCGGGAAAGGCAAATGCGGCAAATGCCGAGTGGTCGCAAAAGGTGCGCTTTCTTCATTGTCCGATGAAGAAAAAAAGCACCTGACAGCCGAGAAAATAGCAGGCGGCGTTCGCTTTGCGTGCTGCACAAGGGTGCTTGGAGAAGCGGAGATTACAACCATTCAAGAGGGCAGCAGCAAAATAAAGACAGACGGAATTATGCCAAGCTTTGCCCGCAAGCCGCTTTTTAAAAGGCTCGGCGCGGCAATTGACATCGGCACAACAACCCTCGCCGCACAGCTTGCAAAAAGCGCCGTATGCGCGGGGCTGCAAACGATTTTGAGCATGAAGGGCATACAGCCGCCGCAGGTGAAAAACTTTGTAATTGCAGGCGGGTTTGGCAGCTATCTCGACGTAGAAAGCGCCGCCAAAATCGGGCTTATTCCACCACAGCTTGCGCCAAAAGCGCATATAGCCGGCAACGCCGCACTCTCCGGCGCGGCAATGCTTTTATTAAACAGCAATTTTATCAAAAAAAGCGAAGCTCTCGCAAAAAGCGCCGTAACGCTCGAGCTTTCATCAAGTGCCGAATTTATGGAGCTTTACGTCGAAAACATGATGTTTGAAGATTAAGAGGAAAATTATGACAAAAAATAAGAAAATCGCAATTTTAGCAATTATAATTATAGCAGTTATCGCAATAATCGGCGGAATATATTTTGCTATGCAGCCAAAAAGCACAGCAGGCAGCAAAGCAATTACCGCTCAAGTTGTATACGCCGACGGCACAAGCAAGGACTTTACAATAAATTCCACCGCCGAATTTTTGCGCGGCGCACTTGAGGACGCAAAGCTCGTCGAGGGCGAAGAAAGCGACTACGGCCTTTTTGTAAAAACCGTTGACGGCGTAACAGCCGACGACGCAAACGAGCAGTGGTGGTGCTTCACAAAAGGCGGCGAACCCGTAATGACAAGCGTAGACTCAACACCTATCGCCGACGGCGACACCTTTGAAATCACGCTTACAACAGGCTATTAATAAATAAAAAATGCCTACATACAGCTTTTCGCTGCATGTAGGCATTATTTTAATTAAAGCTCTTCTATATAATTTACTCCGCTCATTTGGCGCATGGTAAATAGGATATCGTTGTGGCAACATTTGCCGGACACCGCACACTCCATACAGCCGAGGCAGCCGCCTGCAAACGGAAACTGTGTCAGGTTAATTTCTCTTGCGTTATAAGGCAGCACCGCCTTGAAATCGTCTATCATATTTCGCAGGTTTATATCTTGCACAGCGCAGCTTGTGACTATGGCAATGTCTTTTGCGTCTGATTTTTCAGCTGCTGTGAGTGTCTTTTCATACACGCGTTTTTCGCAGGCTTTGGCAGGCTCTTTATAAAGAAAAATGCCGTTTTGTATCTTAAAAATCATTTCGTCAAAATAGCATTTGGCATCATTTTGCCCTTTTTGCGTCAGCAACTCGTCCATGTCGGCGGATAATCCGCAAATATACCGAAGCTGCATATCGTAGCCGTTTTCCTCTATAAATTTATGTGCAGTCACATCGTAAAAGTGCTTTGAAGTCGAGATTTGCGAGGCCACTTTACCCTTTGTGTCGGCGTTATTTGCTTTCATTAGCTCTATAAAACGCTGCAATTGGTACGGCACAAGAAATGTGTAAACAGGATAGCAAAAAAAATCAGCTCGGCGCTTTTGAAGATAGTATGCTGTTTGCACCGTGATACCGTTTTTACCCTTCGGGCTGCCGTTGAGAACAAGTATGTTCATTTTTATTTCTCCATTTTCTTTAATAGCTGCCTATACCAGCTAATTTCAAATTCCGCAGAGGCAATTCCATACTCTAAAGTATAGTGCTGATAGCAAAATACGTCCTGGAAAGCGTCAAGGCTTAAATCCATTTTTTCAAAGCTTTTTTTAATTCGCAAATTGCAATAGCAAGTTGCAATAGTTTTGAATTAAGCAATGATAGATGGTAGAATGATGTGGGATTACGCAGAGAGGGCGAAGCCCGAACGGA
>RZZW01000030.1 GCA_009929695.1 Clostridia bacterium | reverse complement strand
CCTTTGCTGTTTAGTCTCGCAACTTAACTGTACAGCAGGTTCGTCCTATTCGCTATTCTTTTTTTGCTTATCTGTAACACATCTATGGTAAACCTACACAAAATTATCGCGAAAACGCGCGGTATAGGTTGCTTGATGACAAAAAGTGTGCTAAAATAAATTATCCATGTAAACAATAGTCATTTTTATAAATAAAGGTGGTAAGCTGTTATGAGCCAATTCACTCCTATTGCGCTGTCGCGAGCACGTTATTACACAAAGGGAAGTCCTGTTCAGTTTGTCCAGGTAGAGCTTTTGCGCATTGACGACACAGGAAATATCGTCGTCACCTTGACGTTCAAAAACATAAATTCGCGTCCGCTGACTGCCTTCACCGCACATTTTGTCTGCAAGGACAGAAACGGCGGCGTTATAATGGAGGACAATTTCACATATGAAAATCTCGACGTTGCGCCCGACGAAATGTTTGGCAGCGACGACGGCGTATTTGTCACCGACGAGCCGCTCGGCGGGATAGAAGTGAGCCTTGTCTCTGTTGAATACGGCTCGCAGAGGCATTCGCTGGCACAGTGTCAGGCAGTGACGCTGCAAAAGCTTCAAAAGCTGCCCGTCGACATTTCAAAGCGCGTCAACATGGCTTTACAGAAAAATTGCGCGGTGTACATACCCTTTAACGCGCCTGACGGCTGGGTGTGCACCTGCGGCGGATTTAATTATAATGTAGGCCGCGGCGCACAGGTGTGTACGGAATGCGGCACAGAGAAAAAGGTGCTGTTTGCCTCCGTGCGCGCCGCTGTAGAGCAAAGCCGTCAGCCAAGAACACAAGCGGGCGGCGTTTTGCCCGTCGTTGACAACGCGCAGTTTGAAAACAAAGCGCGCAACACAAGCCAAATGCCACCTCAAAACCGCACATAATAACAATAAAACACCAACAGGAGAAATAACGAATGCCGAAAAAGCAGGCTTACACTAACGAGAGCATAACAAGTCTAAAGGGCGCAGACCGCGTGCGCAAGCGCCCTGCCGTCATATTTGGTTCAGACGGCGTCGATGGCTGTGCTCACTCTATATTTGAAATACTCTCAAACTCCATCGACGAAGCGCGTGAGGGTCACGGCAGTGTCATACACATCACACGCTTTAAAGACAACTCCGTCGAGGTGACAGACTGCGGTCGCGGTATGCCTGTCGATTACAATAAAAACGAGGAGCGCTTTAACTGGGAACTGCTTTTCTGCGAGATGTACGCGGGCGGCAAATACACGGCGGGCGCTGACAACTACGAGTATTCGCTCGGCTTAAACGGCCTCGGCCTTTGCGCCACACAGTATGCGTCCGAATGGATGCTCGCCGATATCTACCGCGACGGCTTTCATTATCACCTCGACTTTAAAAAGGGCGAAAACGTCGGCGGGCTTAAAAAAGAGCCGACAACACGCCGCCAAACAGGATCGACAATCCGCTGGAAGCCCGACACCGAGGTGTTCACGGATATAAACGTTCCAAGCGAATATTATATGGACGTCATAAAGCGTCAGGCCGTCGTAAACGCAGGCATAACCTTTGTCTTTACAGACGAGGCGGGCGAAGAAAAACAGGTGACGGAGTTTTGCTATAAAAACGGCATAGAGGACTATGTCGAGGAGATAGCCGAGCTGCAAGGCCTTACGCCTGTGCGCTTTTGCCAGTCGTCAGCCGAGGGCAGAGACAGAGAGGACAGACCCGATTACAAGGTGAAAATGAACGCCGCGTTCTGCTTTTCAAACAAGACGCAGTTAATCGAATATTACCATAACTCTTCATGGCTAGAGCACGGCGGCAGCCCTGACAGAGCCGTGCGAACAGCCTTTGTAAACCAAATAGACGCATATCTTAAAAATAAAAATATGTACAAAAAAGGCGAGAGCAAAATCACCTTTGTCGATGTGCAGGACTGTTTAATTTTTGTCTCAAGCAGCTTTTCAACGCAGACAAGCTATGAAAACCAAACTAAAAAATCAATCAACAACAAGTTTATTGCGCAGGCAATGACAGAGTTTTTGAAGCATAATTTAGAGGTTTATTTCCTCGAAAAGCCCGACGAAGCAAATAAAATCGCCGTGCAGGTGCTTGTCAATAAGCAAAGCCGCGAGCACGCCGACAAGGTGCGTCAAGGCGCAAAAAAGACGCTGACAGCGCAGCTTGATATAGCAAACCGCGTGCAGAAATTCGTTGACTGCCGCAGCAAAGATTTGTCAAAGCGCGAGCTTTATATAGTGGAGGGCGACTCGGCTCTCGGCGCTGTAAAAACAAGCCGTGACAGCGAATATCAGGCAATTATGCCAGTCCGCGGCAAGATATTGAACTGCCTTAAAGCCGACTATGACCGCATTTTCAAAAGCGATATCATAACCGACCTTATAAAAGTCCTCGGCTGTGGCGTTGAGCTGACAGGCAAAAGCAACAAAAAAGATTTATCGAGCTTCAGCATAGATAACCTCCGCTGGAACAAAATCGTCATTTGCACCGACGCGGACGTCGACGGCTATCAGATACGCACGCTCATTCTCACAATGATTTACCGCTTAGTGCCCACGCTCATCACAGACGGCTACGTGTATATCGCGGAAAGCCCGCTGTACGAAATCGAGAGCAAGGGCAAGACGTATTTTGCGTATACAGAGCAGGAAAAAGCCGAGTTTATGAAAATTATCGGCAGCGATAAATACACAATTCAGCGCTCAAAGGGCCTTGGCGAAAACGACCCCGAAATGATGTGGCTCACGACAATGAACCCCGAGAGCCGCCGCCTTATAAAGGTCATGCCGTCAGACGCACAGCAAACCTCCGATGTGTTTGATTTGCTGCTCGGCGACAACCTTCAAGGCCGCAAAGACCACATTGCCCTGCACGGCGTTGAATATCTTGATGAGCTCGACGTATCATAATAAAAGTTGATGTGAGGAAAAAATGGCGAAAAAACAGCAAAAAAGAACATCTACAATGCAGCGCCCGCAGCTTGGCGACAGCGTCAAGATTTTAGACGCGGGCAGCGTAATTGAAAATAACATTACAGACACGCTCGAAACAAACTATATGCCCTACGCAATGAGCGTCATAGTCTCGCGCGCCCTGCCCGAAATCGACGGCTTTAAGCCCGCCCACCGCAAGGTGTTGTACACTATGTACATCATGAATTTGCTAAAGGGCATACGCACAAAGTCGGCAAATATCGTCGGCAACACCATGCACCTAAACCCGCATGGTGACCAAGCTATTTACGACACAATGGTGCGCCTTGCACGCGGCAACGAAAGCCTGCTCGTGCCTTTTGTATCAGGCAAGGGCAACTTCGGCAAAAGCTACAGCCGTGACATGGCATACGCAGCCTCTCGTTACACAGAGGCAAAGCTAGAGGACATATGCACAGAGCTTTTCGCGGATATCGAAAAAAACACAGTAGATTTTGTCGATAACTACGACGCGACGACAAAAGAGCCAACGCTTTTGCCCGTCAGCTTTCCGACGATACTTGCAAATAACACCCTCGGCATAGCCGTCGGCATGGCGTCGAGCATTTGCTCGTTTAATTTATCCGAGCTTTGCGAAACGACAATCGCCCTTATGAAAAACCCGCAGCACGAGCTTGCGTCAACGCTTCTCGCGCCCGATTTTGTGGGCGGCGGATATATTTTATACGACGAGCAGGACTTGCAAAAGGTCTACGAAACAGGCCGCGGCAGCATTCGCGTGCGCGCAAAATATAATCACGAGCCAAACGGCAACATGATAGAAATCACGCAGATACCGCCAACGACGACTATCGAAGCCATCATGGACAAGATAGCCGAGAATGTGAAAAACGGCAAAATCCGCGAGATAAACGACATGCGCGACGAGACGGATTTGAATGGCCTAAAGCTGACAATCGACTTAAAGCGCGGCCAAGACCCCGACAAGGTCATGCAAAAGCTTTTCCGCATGACACCGCTTGAAGATTCGTTCTCGTGCAACTTCAACATTCTTGTGCACGGAATGCCGCGCGTCATGGGTGTGCGTGAGATTTTGAACGAGTGGATAATTTTCCGCACAGATTGTGTGCGCCGCCGAACATCTTACGATTTAGAGGGCAAAGAAAAGCGCATGCACCTCTTAAAAGGTCTTGAAGCAATTTTGCTCGATATCGACAAGGCCGTCAAAATCGTGCGCGAGACGCAGGAGGAGGCCGACGTTGTGCCAAACCTCATGATGGGCTTTGGCATCGACAAAATTCAAGCCGACTATGTGGCGGAAATAAAGCTGCGCCATTTAAACCGCGAATATATCTTAAAGCGCATACAGGAAATCGAAGCGCTCGCGAAAGACATCGCCACGCTGCGTGATATACTTGAAAGCCCTGCAAAAATCAAAAAGATAGTCATGGACGAGCTTGCCGCTGTCTCCAAAAAGTACGGCGAGCCGCGCCACAGCGAGATAATTTACGAAATTCCGCAGAGCGAGGACGACGATGTCGATGAGGCAATCCCCGATTATCCCGTCACGATATTCTACACGCGCGAGGGCTATTTCAAGAAGATAACGCCGCAGAGCCTCAGAATGTCCGGCGAGCAAAAGCTAAAAGAGGGCGACGAAATAATCACCCAAATTGAGTGCAAAAACTCGTCAGAGCTTTTATTCTTCACAAATAAATGCCAGGTCTATAAGAGCCGCGCAAACGATTTTGCCGACACAAAGGCGAGCGTAATGGGCGATTTTTTGCCCGCGAAGCTTGGCATGGAGGACGGCGAAGTCTCCGTCTGCATGGCGCTCACAGAGGACTATAAAGGGCATATGCTGTTCGTTTTTGAAAACGGCAAATGCGGCAAGGTCACAATGGAGAGCTATCAGACAAAGCAAAACCGCAAAAAGCTCATAAACGCATTCTCGGATAAATCTCCGCTTGTCTACGCAGAATATCTTCATGACGAAACAGAGCTTGCGATTGAGACATCGGCAGGCAGAATGCTGCTCGTAGGCACAGCGCAGATAGCCGCCAAAACGACTAAAAACACAGCGGGCGTAAACCTTATAACGCTAAAGAAAAACCAGTCGATAACCCGCATACGCCACGCCGATACAATGGAGCTTGCAAACCCCCACCGCTACCGCGTGCGCACTCTGCCAGCCGCCGGTGCACTGCTGCGAGCCGAAGATTTAGCCGAGCAAATACAGCTTACGATGTAGGCTACACCTCATCAGTCGCCTGCGGGCGACAGCTTCCCCTCAAGGGGAAGCCTTTAAAGCCTTCTCCCTCGGGGGAAGGTCACCGGTTTGCGAAGCAAATAAATATGCCAGTGGCATATTTAAGGTGAAGTGAGGTTTCGCCTTTAGGCGAAATGGCGGGCGTAAGCCCGACAAGCACCGCGCGCCGCAGCGTGACCGATGAGGGGAGATTTCATGCAAAATTTGCCATCATCATCAAATTACACTTGCATTATAATGCGTTTTGTGATAAACTTATAATTGCTGAATTTATGGAGGTTTAATATATATGGGTATTTTAGAGATAATAAGCGGTGTGCTGCTTATACTTTGCAGCATTGCCATTGTAGTAATGGTACTTTTTCAGGACTCCAAGGGCAACGGTCTTTCAGGCGCCATCGCAGGCGGTGAAATGATGCAGAACGACGGCAGAACACGTTCTGTCGATACAATGCTGGCAAAATATACAAAATATGCCGCTATTGTGTTCTTCGTTGTGTCAGTTCTTGTCAACGTGTTCAGCGTTTACGCAAATAAGTAATTCAGTCCGCCCGCCTTACTTACACTAAGGCGGGCTTTTTATATATTTTTAAGTTTGGAAAGAGTAGAGAATATGAGTATTAAAGCAAAAGTATTAAAAGAAATCGAAAAAAAACCGCGCCGCTTAAAAGAGCTTAAAGCTAAGCTAGGCAACGACAAAAAGGTCGCCAAAGCGGTGGACGAGCTGTTTCACGACAGACTTATTTCATGCCGTCAGGGCATTTACACCGTCGCGAGCGCCAAGCAAGAGCACGCAATTCAGTGCACGCTTGTTAAATTAGGCCGCTCGTTCGGCTTCGCAAAGCCCGAGGACGGCTCGCTTGATGTGTTTATTCCTGGCAGTTTGCTACTTGGCGCAATGCCGGGCGACACCGTCATGGTGGCTATATCAGAGCACCCGCGCGTCGCAGGCTCTGTCGAGGGCGAGGTCGTCGCTATTGTAAACGAAAATAACCGTTTTGTCGGCACTGTTGATATCATAAACGGACGCATGTGCCTTGTGCCGGATAACTGCGCGCAGACACCGCTGCAAATCAAAAAAAGCGCCGACGGCGGCGCAAAAAAAGGCGAAAAAGCCGCCGCGGAAATATTAGAGCGCGGCAATTCTCACGACGAGCACCGCGTCGGCATAGCCATGCGCTTTGGTTCGTCAGACGAAGCCGCGCAGTGCGCCAAAGCCATACTTTACGGCGCAGGAATAAACCGCAGCTTTCCGCCGTCTGTAAAAGCAGAGGCAAAAAAGCTAGAGGATGCAAAAATAGGCAGCTTCGGCGCAGAGCGCACCGATTTGCGCGCCGACGCAATTTTCACAATCGACTCCGCGTCAACAAAGGATATCGACGACGCGATAAGTATTTCCAAAAATAAAAACGGCTACACGCTCGGCGTGCACATTGCCGATGTCAGCAATTATGTAAAGCCAAACTCAGCGCTTGACAAAGAAGCGTTTTCGCGCGCAACATCGGTATATTACGCCGACAGCGTAGTGCCCATGCTGCCGCGTCAGCTCTCAAACGGAATTTGCAGCCTTAATGAAAATGAGGACCGCTTCGCGTTTTCATGCCTTATGGATATCGACGACAAGGGCGAAATAACAGGCTACGAGTTCAAAAAAACAGTCATTCGCTCGCGTGTAAAGGGTGTTTATACAGAGATAAATTCCATTTTTGACGGCACAGCAAGCGGCGAAATAACGGCAAAATACGCCGAGGTCGCCGCCTCACTGCCCGTAATGCACGAGCTTTACGAAAAGCTTGCGTTGCTTCGCTCAAAGCGCGGCAGCATGGATATCGAGAGCAACGAGGCGAAGCTTGTCATAGACGAAAACGGCAAGTGCGTCGGCGTAATAAAGCGCGAGCGCGGCGAAAGCGAGCAGATGATTGAAGAATTTATGCTGCTTGCAAACTCCTGCGCCGCAAATTATGCGTCCAAGCTAAAAATTCCGTTTGTCTACCGCGTGCATGAAAACCCCGACCCCGAGCGCATAGCAAATCTTAAATCCGCGCTCACAGCGGCGGGCGTTGACTATCATTTTGAAAAAGAACAGCCGAGCGTGCTCGAGCTTTCGGCATTACTTGAAGTCACGCGCGGCACGCCGATAGAGCGCTTTGTGCACACAAATATCCTGCGCAGCATGGCAAAAGCAAAATACGAGCCACAGCCAAAGGGACATTTCGGCCTTGCGCTGCTCGACTACGCGCACTTCACCTCGCCCATACGCCGCTACCCCGACCTTGCAATTCACCGCATACTTTCAGATGTAACAGCGGGCATTTCACCAGATGATATAAGCGCAAAATACGCCGAATTTGCAGGCGAAGCGTGCACCCAGTCGTCAGACCGCGAGGTCGCCGCAATGAAGGCGGAGCGCGATATCGACGACTGCTACAAGGCGGAATTTATGCAGCAGTATATCGGCGACGAGTTCGAGGGCGTTATATCGTCCGTCACCTCGTTTGGCATATATGTCGAGCTCGCAAACACCGTCGAGGGGCTTATCCGCTCGTCGTCGCTGTCTGAAAAGCCGCTCACGCTCACGGAGGGCGTATGTCTTAAAGACACTCTCACAGGCAAAAGCTGGCGGCTTGGCGGCACGATAAGGGTCAAGCTGACAGCCGTTGACGTAAATAAAGGCAATGTAGATTTTGAACCTGCGGAATAATTGCACCGCCTGTCCGCATATTTATATGCGAGGTGAGCGATATGTCTGCTTTGAGAATAATAGAATTTATCCTTGCCGCCGTGTGTGCGGCGGCGTGCATAGAGGCGCTGTGCAGGCTTAAACGCCCGTTTGGCGTGGCGCTTGTAAACGCAGTAGGCGGAGCGGCGGCGCTCGGCGCACCGGGCGTGATTGCACTGCTTATTCTGCGCCCAATAATGCTTTTTTAGGTGATAACAATGACGTTTAAATGGTTTAAATATGATAATGCGCTTATGAAAACAGCATACGCTCTGCGAAACGAGGTCTTTACGGACGAACAGGGCTTTCCGGCTGAAATAGATATCGACGAAATGGACGAAACAGCATACCACGTAGTCGGCTTTGACGGCCAAATGCCCGTGTGCACCGCCAGAATTTACCTCGAACACGAGGGCGTTTACCACGCGGGACGCATAGCCGTCAAAAAAATAATGCGCGGCACAGGGCTTGGCAAACGCATGATAAACGAACTTCTAAATAAAGCCAAAGCCCTCGGCGCAAACAGGGTAGAGCTAGGCGCACAGTACGATAAAGCCGGCTTTTATGAAGCGTGCGGCTTTGCCCGGTGCGGCGAAAAATACATGGATGCCGACTATCCGCATATTCCGATGGGGATTGACTTGTAAAAATTCAAAGGATTGATATCAGTATGTCATGGTTTATTCTTGCGCTTATCGCTATTTTGTTTTGGAGCGGGAGCGATGTTTTCAGCAAGGTTGGCTCTAAGGCTGACGATAAATACAGCCACTGGAAAATGGTTATGGCTGTCGGCATCGTCATGGGGGCGCACGCGATATTTCTTATCGCGACCGGCACGTCGTTCAATTTATTTGACATTATCACCTATATGCCCGCGTCATTTTTGTACATATTGGCAATGGTTGTGGGCTATGTGGGGCTTCGTTATATCGAGCTTTCAGTTTCGTCACCCATCTGCAACTCGTCCGGCGCTGTCGCAATGGTGCTGTGCCTTGTTTTCTTAAACGAGACAATGTCCGCGTTGCAGGGCTTCGCAGTTGCGCTTGTCATTGCCGCTGTAATTGCGCTCGGCTTTCTTGAAAAAAAGCAGGACGACGCGCTTCGCGCGGCAAGCAATGAAGCACCGGACAAAAAGCACACGCGCAGCATTATCGCCATACTTTTTCCGATACTTTACTGCATTATCGACGGCCTCGGCACATTTGCAGACGCATTTCTGCTCGATGTTAAAATCGCTGAGGAGCAGGCCAATATTGCTTACGAGTTGACATTTTTAATGATGGCTTTCGCCGCATTTATATATGTCGTTATAATTAAAAAACAAAAAATCGTCGTTTGGCAGGAAAAGCCTAAAATGATTGCCGCGCTTTGCGAAACGGCAGGGCAGTTTGCGTATATTTTCGCAATCGGCGCAAACGCCGTCGTCGCCGCGCCGATGATTTCGTCCTACTGCATAGTCTCCGTCGTGTGGAGTCGCATTTTCTTAAAGGAAAAGCTCTCATGGCAGCAGTACGCCGTCATAGCCGCCGCGGGCGTCGGTATAGCGATACTTGGAATTGAATAATAAAAGACAGCGTCTCAGCCGTATATTTTGCGGCAGAGACGCTGTCTTTTTGAGTTTGTGTCGCAACTTTTCCGCGCGGCGGTGTGCAATGTTATAAAGTGCGTAGGGCACGACGACCCGGCGTGCCGTAAGGTTTGCGGATAACTACAGCGTGCCGAGGTCGTCACGCCCTACGGTGTACTGCTTCTCAATACATTTTTTGCGGTATTCGCCGGGTGGCATGCCTTTTATGGTGCGGAAAACTCTTGTGAAATAGTTTAAATCGCTGAAACCGACATAAAAGGCTATCTCTTGAATTTGCGTCGAGCGGTTTTCCAAAAGTTCGGCGGCTTTTGAGATGCGCTTTTGGTTTATGTATGCGGACACCGAGTCTCCCGTCTCTTGATTAAACAGCGCCGAGAGGTAATTCGGGCTCACGCCGGACGCTCTGGCTATGTCGGAAAGCCTTAGCTCGGAGCTTAGATTTATGATGATATAGTTCATTGCCTTGCGCACAATAGGTGAATATTCGCGCAGGGTGTAGCGCTGTATCAGCCTTACATATGTCTCCGTCATCTTAAATTCAAGCTCGTTGAGCTGCGCGATTGAGTTTGCATGCTCTATAAAATGCGCAAAATTTGTCGATATAGTGTCTATATGAAACGGGTGCACCTTCGCGCGCTCTACGCATTTGCGCAAAAGTGTGTTTAAGATTATAGTCAAGTTTTTGCGGTTTCGCACGGGGTCGCTCGCGCGTTTTAGGTTGCTCACCTCACTTTGGAGCCGTCTGTATATCCTTATTGCCTCCTCAGAATTTCCGTTTTCAACCTCCATCAAAAATGCGTTTTCTAGCTCATAACGCTGTTCAAGCTGCCTCATGTTGCTGCTGTTTTCCTCGGCGACAAAGGTCTGCTTTTTTGCGTAGGCTATTTCAACAACTTCAAATTCGCGCCTTGTTTCACCGTACAAATGGCTTATAAAAATGCGCGCGGCGCTTATAAGTGCCGAGTGACGACACACAGGCAAACGGTTGTAAAACAGGCTCAAAGACGCAAGCTGTGTGGCGCTTATGTGGTTTTCGTCCATAGCTTGCTGACAAAACGCGCTGTCGGGCGTCGTGTGAATATACGGCCCAAACACCGCAAGCTTTTCGCCAGGACATTTTACAATTATAAAGCAGACGTGAAACTGATCTTTCAAAAGGTAAACCTTTTTCTCGTCAAAGCTAGCCACATGGAGTGCTTCGACGGAAAACGCCTCGGTTTGATATAGCGGCAAAAGCTCCGCAAGACAGCTTTGAAGCGCTGACTTGCTGTTTTCAACAAGCCTAGCGGGCACATTCAGCAAAACCTCAACGTAATCACGTGCATTTTCAAAGGCAGACTGCATTAAAATCACTTCTTTCCACATGCTGTCGCACATCAAATATGGTATATATTTAGATTAATGTATTTTTCAAAAAAACGCAATAGTTATAATAAAATGCTAAAAAATACTCAACTGCATAGAATTTTACTAACCCAAGTTAAATAAAACGGTTATTATAAAAGCACACAAACCAATCTGCTGCCGGCACAAAAGTTTGGTTAAAAAGAACGAAAAACCATACGACAAACAGGAAAAAGGAGTGTCTTTATGAAACCATTTGGTATGAGGGATAAACTTGGATACATGTTCGGAGACTTCGGCAACGACTTCTTCTTTATGCTCGCGAGCAGCTTTTTGATGGTGTTTTACACAAACGTCCTCGGCGTCAGCGGCGCGGTGGTAGGTACGTTGTTCCTAGTTGCGCGCTGTGTTGACGGCGTCACAGATTTCATCATGGGACGCATTATCGACCGTGTTAAGCCCGCAAAGGACGGAAAATTCCGCCCGTGGATACGCCGCATGTGCGTTCCCGTTGTGCTTGCAGGCATACTTATGTTTTTGCCGCAGGCCGCAAATCTTTCATACGGCCTCAAAATAGTTTTCATTTACGTTACATATTTCCTGTGGGGCAGCGTTTGCTATACAGGCATCAACATTCCTTACGGCTCAATGGCGTCTGTCATGACGGCGGACGCGGTAGAGCGCTCACAGCTTTCTAAATTCCGCAGCGTCGGCGCAGCTCTCGCGGGCGTAATCGTCAGCGTCGGCGTGCCAATGGTCATCTACGTCAACGGCGCAGACGGCAAATCAGTGCTTGAGGGCTCGCGCTTTCTCCCGCTGACAATCGTCTTTGCAATCCTTGCGCTCACATGCTATATCCTTTGCTACTCGCTCACAACAGAGCGCGTTAAATCGGCAGGCGCAGACGGCAAGCCCGCCGCAAAGCCAAACTTTGCAGTCACACTCAAAGGCATAGCTAAAAACCGCGCCCTCATCTCCATTGTTGTCATCGCGCTCGTGCTTTTGCTATCTATGCTCACAGCAAGCGCAATGAATACATATCTTTATATCGACTACTTCGGCAACCGCACAGCGCTTCAGGTGGCAGGCTTTTTGAGTACAGGCTGCACACTTATACTCGCGCCGTTCACAACACCTATCATCGCGAAATTCGGCAAAAAAGAATCAGCCGGTGCGGCTCTTCTTGTCGCAAGCGTCGCGTATGCGGTAATGTTCTTCAGCCACATCACAAATCCGTGGATATACATTGCAATGGTTTTCATCGGCAACTTGGGCTCGGGCTACTTTAACATCGTCGTATGGGCGTTTATCATAGACGCCATTGACATGCAGGAGCTTATCACGGGCGTGCGTGAGGACGCGACAATTTACGCGGTATATTCCTTTGCCCGCAAGCTAGGTCAAGCGCTCGCAGGCGGCATCGGTGGCTTTGCGCTGACGGCTATCGGCTATCTTCCCGCAGTGGGCGGCGTTGCGTCTGTTCAAAGTGAAAGCACGATACAGGGCATCTACAGCGTCGCAACGGCAGTTCCGGCAGTCGGCTATGGCGTGATGGCTCTGCTCATGATATTCTGGTATCCACTGACCAAAAATAAGCTCGCCGAAAACGCCGAAAAGCTTGCGGCAAAACGCGCGGCGGAATAAATACTATAATTTGTGCGAAGTACACCCCTCATCCGTCGCTCCTGCGTCGCGCCACCTTCCCCCGAGGGGGAAGGCTCTTCGTAAGGCTTCCCCTTGAGGGGAAGCTGTCGCCCGCAGGCGACTGATGAGGTGTAGTTCTTAATAATAATGGGCTGTTGCAGATGTAAAAAATACATCTGCAACAGCCCTCTTTGTCATTCTGAGCGAAGCGAAGAATCTTTTACGCATCGCTTAAGTTTTAAGATTCTTCGTCGTTTTGCTCCTCAGAATGACATATATTTGAAAGTATGCGATTAAATAACGTTATGCTCCTTGAGCAGCTTTTCTATGTCTGTGCCGGCAATTTTTTTCAGCGCTTCGTGCAGAACAATTTTCTCCACCCAGCCCATTTCCATGTCCGTGATTTTTTTGCCGTCGCGCATTTGCACTGTCGCGTTTAGCAAATCGCGCACATCGTATACGCTGCCCCAAACCTCGGGCACGCCGCGGTCGATGTCAAGCAGTGTGTACACCGCCTCCATGCCTGTGCGCATCGAGTATTCGGTTGTGAATATTGTGTCGCGCCTTGTCTCGGCAAACTGACCGAGGAACGCAAAGTTTACGCTGCCCTCTGGCACTACCTTTGGACGGTCGCCAAGCTCACGCGGCATAAAGAATGCTGTGATGTACGGCATCATGCAGGGTACGGTGTTCGCGCTGTTTGTCGCCATGTCCTCAATTTCGGCTTCGGGCACGCCCATGTGATACAGCCATTCCATGCATATTTCCTTGCCCGTGCACTCGCGCATCGGCTTTTTGATAAAGTTGCCGGGCTTATCTGTAAACAAGCCGTAAATCCACCCGACAAGCTGCCCCTTTGGCTGATTGCGGAACTGCGGCTGACGGTTAAACGTCCAGCTCATGAGCCAGTTTGAATCCTTAACAGTGACAATGCCGCCCGTGACAACCTTGCCGCTGAATGGGTCGCGCTTGCATATTTTTTCGATGTATGGCGGAATGCGCTCGTCGAGCGTTGTCACTGTCGCTGACAGCCAGTTGCTCTTTTCGGGGTCGCCGCAGAATTTGTCGGGGTGGCCAAACGAAGCATCCTGCGCGGCGATTTTGCGCCACATATCCCAGCCGCCGCCGAGCTTAATTTCCGTGTTAAATTCAGCGGGCTCATCCTGACTGCCGAGTGACGAGTTTTCAACGCAGCCGCCGTTTGTGATGAACACAAGGTCGTTTTCGGTGAGGTCAATGTTTTCACGGTTTCCCTCGCGCGTCACGACAATGCGCTTTGCAAGCTTTTTGTCCTTTTGAATGTCAAACTCGACATTTTCGACCTTTGTATTGAAATGAAACTGCACATTGAAGCTTTCAAGATATTTTACCATAGGCAAAATCATCGATTCATACTGATTGTATTTTGTGAAGCGCAGCGCCTTGAAGTCGGGCAGGCCGCCGACGTGATGGATATAGCGCTGAATATACAGCTTCATTTCGAGCGCACTGTGCCAGTTTTCAAATGCAAACATCGTGCGCCAGTACAGCCAAAAGTTTGAGTTCAGCACCTCGTCGTCGAAGAAATCTGTTATTTTTTTGTTGTAAAGCTCATCATCAGCGGTGAAGAAAAGCTTCATTATCTCCATTGCGCCCTTGTCGGAAATATTGAATTTTCCGTCCGTGTGCGCGTCCTCGCCTTTGTTTACGGTTGCGCGCATGAGCGAGTAGTTGGGGTCTTTTTTGTTGAGCCAGTAATATTCGTCAAGCACGCTGACGTTCGGCGTTTCGATGGAGGGGATAGAGTGGAATAAATCCCACATCACTTCAAAATGGTTATCCATTTCGCGCCCGCCGCGCATGACGTAGCCAAGCCCCTCATACTGATATCCGTCGCACGCGCCGCCCGCAATGGGGTCTTTTTCAAGCACATGCACGTGCTCGCCCTTCATCTGGCCGTCGCGCACAAGATAGCACGCAGCCGTCAGCGCGGCAAGCCCTGAACCGATTATATAAGCTGATTTTCCGTCAACGCCCTGCGGCTTGACAGGATGTGAAAACGCTTCGTAGTTACCACTTGAATAGTACATAAATATACCTCCGTGTAATTTATTTTTTGCTGTGATTATACTCTAAACCTAAATTATCATTATTCCAATAGTCAAAGCCCCGCCCCTGATAAAAAACTTATCAAAGGCGGGGTTTTGATTAAATTTAAGTAGCTTTATCAGCTCGATATTTATTTAGCACACGGTAAATATCTCCGCTTATAAGCGTGCTAATGTGGTCTACAATCTGCGCGGGGTCTTGCTTCATGCCGTTTTTTATCCATTCAAGCACAATGCCCACAAAGGCGAATTTGTAAAAATCCGCAATAAATTTTTTGTCGCTGTCTCTCACCGACATATCCTCTGCCTGCTCGTCAATAACGCCCATAAGCAAATCAAACGTCAGCTTATATAGGTAAACCTCAAGCTGCTCGCGGCTGACGGAGTGGTAAACGCTGTATATAAATGGTTTGTTTTCAAGCACAGCGTTAAATATCTGCAAAAAGCCCTGCTGCCATGTGTCGTATGTCTTTTTGCCGCCCAGCACCTTTGCCGCGTCCTCGACAAAGCTCCACTCAATTAGGTCGTATATGTCTTTGAAGTGGTAATAAAAGGTCATGCGGCTTATCCCACAGTCCTCTGTGATATCCGCAATCGTTATTTTGTCAATCGGCTTTTGCACAATAAGCTTTTTAAGCGACGTTTCAAGCGCGCGTTTTGTTATTTGAGACATTATAAAAACACCGCCTTTTTGTAATTATAACATAAAAACTGTTTTTTACAAATCTCATATTGTTGATACAAGTTAGACACACATCTGCACTATACTATTAGAAAAGTGTCGTAAAGAGAGAAAATCATGCAAGGGAATATAAATTATCCTCAAAACCGCCCTGTAAATGCGCCGCCGCGCCGCCCCACACACTATGCACCTCGCAGACGCAAGAAACGGCGCAGAGGGTGCTTTTTACCTGCCTTGATTATATTGCTGTGCATAACGGGCGTGACGGCAGTTGTTTTGCATATGAAAGGCAGCAAGTCATCAAAAGCAGAGGTGACAGCACCGTCCGACGCGGCGAGCCTAGTCACACAGCAGCCTGCACAGGCGGGGTATGAGCTGCAAACCGCGCCGCCGTATACAGTCGCGCTCGACGCAGGCCACGGCGGCATAGATATAGGCGCGGAGGGCATTATAAACGAGGTCGAGATGACGGAGGCGACGGTTTCCGCATTGTATGATCTGCTTGACGCTGACCCGAATTACACCCCTGTGCTCTGCCGCGAAATAGGCGACGGAATGTCTATTGGCGGGCGAGTTGAAGCCGCCACAAACGCCAAAGCGTCGCTGCTCTTGAGCATACACGGCAATTCTGATTTTTCAAGCGACACCTACGGCTTTGAGTGCTTTGCAACACCGCCCGGACGCACATATTACTCGCAGTCGTTAAGCTTTGCACATTCTGTCGCCACACAGTTTTCAACAGCAGGCGCAAAAATGCGAGGCGAAAGCGGCGTGCGCTACGCCTATTACGTCGGCACAGACGAGACAGGCTACGAAAAAGAAATAGCCGAAGAGAGCGACACATCAGTAAGAGAAGATTTAAGCTTCGGCGTTTTAGAAAAGCCATACTGCCCCGCGCTTTTGGTGGAGCAATGCTTCGTCACAAATTCCTCCGACGTATCAAGCTGGGGCACGAGCGATGGCTGTAAAGCCGCAGCACAGCTTTATTATAATGCCATTTGTGAGTATTTTGGGACGGTAAGGCAGTGAAAAATGAAAAATTAAGGAATGACGCTGCGGCGTCACATTCAAATGCGTTTTCTACATTAAAAAATACCGATGCAACGCATCGGTATTTTTGTCTAAAAGGTAAACCGTAAGCCGGGTTCTGTATTAAACGACAATCTATCTTGGCTTTACGTTGCCGTAAAGCTCGCGCCGCCTCCAAGAGCGTGCAAGGGGACACATAGCTCTCATATGGGCGTTGCTTCCGGTAGGGTTTACAGAGCCGCCTAAGTTACCAAAGGCGCTGGTGCGCTCTTACCGCACCTTTCCATCATCACCTGCAAAAGCAGGCTGTCTATTTCTGTTGCACTATCCCTGAGATTACTCTCGGCTGCCGTTAGCAGTTACCGTCCCTTGTGAAGCCCGGACTTTCCTCAGAATTACTTCCGCTGCCGTATGTTTTACCTTTAAGACCCAAACAGTATATCACAAATATAAAAAATCGTCAATTTTATAGTTTCTTCATAATTTTTTTCTTGAACATAGCGCCATGTAGTTATATAATAAAGCTTGGGTAAAGTATAGCACTATATTAATAAATGAAAAGGGGAAAAGAAATGTTTAAAAATGCCTATCTTCAAAAGGTCTACGAGCAGGTAGAGGCTCGTGACAAAAATGAGACGGAATTTCTTCAGGCTGTGCGCGAGGTTCTCGAGAGCCTTGAAACGCTTGTCGGAAAGCGTCCGGAGCTTGAGGAAAACGGAATTTTAGAGCGCCTTGTCGAGCCTGAGCGCTTTATACAATTTCGCGTGTCCTGGGTGGACGACGCGGGCAAGGTCAATGTAAACCGCGGCTACCGCGTGCAGTTTAACTCCGCCATCGGGCCTTATAAGGGCGGCTTGCGTTTGCATCCGTCCGTCAGCGCGTCTGTCATCAAATTCCTCGGCTTTGAGCAGACACTTAAAAACAGCCTTACAGGTCTGCCAATGGGCGGCGGCAAGGGCGGCAGCGATTTCAACCCGAAGGGCAAATCAGACGGAGAAATCATGCGCTTCTGCCAGAGCTTTATGACAGAACTTGAAAAGCACATCGGGCAGTTCACAGACGTTCCCGCAGGCGATATCGGCGTGGGCGCGCGTGAAATCGGCTTTATGTACGGCCAGTACAAGCGCCTTCGCAACGAGGTCACCGGCGTTTTGACGGGTAAAGGGCTCGCCTACGGCGGAAGCCTTGCACGCACAGAGGCAACAGGCTACGGTCTTTGCTACTTCACAGAGGAAGCGCTCAACTGCATGAAAAACGACAGCTTCAAGGGCAAAACAGTCGTCATTTCAGGCAGCGGCAACGTCGCAATTTTCGCGACAGAAAAAGCCACACAGCTTGGCGCAAAGGTCGTCGCGCTGTCAGATTCAAACGGATATATCTACGACAAAAACGGTGTGAACCTCGACCTTGTCAAGGACATCAAGCTCAAAAAGCGCGCGCGCATCAGCACATATGTAGACACAGTTAAAACAGCAGAATATCACGAGGGCTGTTCGGGCATTTGGAGCATCCCGTGCGATATCGCACTGCCGTGCGCAACACAAAACGAAATCGACGAAGCGTCGGCAAAGCTGCTTGTCAAAAACGGCTGCAAGGTCGTCTGCGAGGGCGCAAATATGCCAAGCACACCCGAAGCCATCAGCGTTTATCTTGCAAACGGCGTGCTTTACGGCCCCGCCAAAGCTACAAACGCGGGCGGCGTAGCCACAAGCGGCCTTGAGATGAGCCAAAACTCTCTTCGCCTTTCATGGACATTTGAAGAGGTGGACGAGCGCTTGCAGGGCATAATGAAAAACATTTTCCACAACGCCTACAACGCGTCAAAGGAATGCGGCGTAGAGGGCAACCTAATGGTGGGCGCAAACGTGGCGGGCTTCATCAAAGTAGCCGACGCAATGCTGGCACAGGGTGTAGCGTACTAAAAGAAGAAATAAGAAATAATAGAAAAACTAAGCAAATAAAAGAGCCGCGAAAAAGACGGCTCTTTTATTTATTAAAAAGCGAGGTGAAATTATGAAGCTTGAATTTAAAGTAGAGGCAAATCAAGACGACGTTATACTGCGCAATTTTTTGCGGGAATGCGGGCTTTCCACTTCGCTTTTGCGCAGTGTGAAATATGCGGGCGGGTACTTTAAAAATGGCGTTTGCGTCCACACAAATGAGGTGCTTCATTCAGGCGACATAATCTCGTTTGAGCTGCCGCCAAGCGATGAAAATATAAAGCCCGAGGACATTCCGCTCGACATTATATATGAGGACAATCACGCCATGGCGCTCAACAAGCCGCCGTTTATGGCGGTGCACCCGACAATCGGCTATCCTTCATCAACGCTCGCAAATGCGTTTTGCGGCGAGATGAAAAAAAGAGGGAATATCTTGCCGTTTCGCTGTATAGGCAGGCTCGACAGAAACACATCGGGGCTTGTGCTTTGCGCCATGAACGCCTACGCCGCGCCGCTGCTTGAAAAAAGCGTCAGCAAGGAATATATCGCGATTGTTAAGGGCAGATTTGCGGAAAATTTTGGCACTGTCGACGCGCCAATCGGCTTTGAAGAAGGCAGCTTTGTAAAGCACTGCGTGCGGCAGGACGGCAAAAAAAGCGTCACACATTACGAGGTGCTCGCGCAGTCGCCACAATATTCGCTTTTGCGGCTGTGGCTTGAGACAGGCCGCACGCACCAAATACGCGTGCACATGGCGCATATAGGCCATCCGCTTGCGGGCGACGATTTTTACGGCGGAGACACGTCCGAGATATCACGCCACGCGCTTCACTGTGCAAAGCTGACATTTGAAAATGTAGAAAATAAAAGCATAACAGAAGTATCAGCGCCTTTGCCACAGGATATGAAAGCTGTCGCCGCAAAATATGATTTGCTATAATAACTAAAAAAGTGTATAATATTATAGTTATTCTTACTTAGAACTTGCTAGGAGGTGTGCCCGTGGCTGAAAAGACAAAAAGCAAGCTGCCGCCAAGACGTGATGGTCTTGCGTATCTTGTCGGCTCATTTCTTTACCACATCGGTTTTCAGACAGAGTATACCTTTGTAAAAATAGCGCGGACAATCCTGCGCATTATTTTATCTGTTGCACATATTTTTAAGTGGATTTGGGCAACAATAATAACACACGCAAAACCGTTTTTTATGTCTGTCACGCAGGAGCTTTTTGCGCCGTGGCGGCAGGCCGTAAGCGGGTTTAAAAATATCCGTGAGGTCATGGCTCAAGAGCGCGAAGGCGGCGGCAGCGCTATAAAAGAGGGCAAGGCCTATCTTGCGCGCGGCGTAAAGCTGTATAAGGGCACGCTTCAAAGAGCGCTTGCGTATCTTTTGCCGCTCGCGGCGCTTGCCATGCTTGTGTTCACGGTCGCCTCTGTGCTCAACACGACATATGCGCTCGCGGTCAATTTCAACGGCGAAAGACTCGGCTTTATCGAGAACGAAAAAGTCTATTCCGACGCGATGGCGCTTGTGCGGAGCCGCATAAAGGCAAACACAACAGACAGAGAGTTTGATATAGACACAGTGCTCAACATCACCTCCGT
This sequence comes from Clostridia bacterium, assembly GCA_009929695.1. GTDB lineage: Bacteria > Bacillota > Clostridia > Oscillospirales > Ruminococcaceae > Ruthenibacterium. The sequence continues at coordinate 19,568 of RZZW01000030.1, read as the reverse complement.
CAGCAAGGAGGCGCTCTCGACAAAAACACAGCTTGCCGACGCTATGATAAAGGCGTCAGGCAACGACGTGACAGAGGGCGTCGGCTATATGCTTGACGGCGTGCTCATCGGCGCCACGACAGAAAGCAGCGCCGTAAATGCGGTGCTTGAAGCCGCAAAAGCTCCGCTTCTCGACGCGTCCAGACCCGATATGCGCGTTGAGTTTATAAGAGCGCTCACAGTGCAGTCCGGCGTTTATTTCACAGATACAATCGAGAGCGCCAAGACGATTATTGACAAGCTTAACGGACAAGCGCCATATACCGCCGCCGACGGCACACAGCAGACTGGCAATCTGCTCGCCGCAAAGCAGATTGAGCGCGTGACGATAGAGCGCGCCGTGCCGTATGAGAAGATAAAGCAAAACGACAACACGCTTAAATGGGGCACAGAGGTAGTGTCACAGGAGGGTGCCGAGGGCCTTGAGCGCGCAACGCAGGACATAACGTATATCGGCGGCTTGCAGGTCAGCACGCAGGATATTGAGGTTGTCACGCTGTCAGAGGCCGTTCCCGAGATAACTCTTTACGGCGTGCAGAGCGCATACGGCGAGGCGGGGGACATCGGCACAGGCGATCTCATTTGGCCGGTGCCCGATTACACAGGCGTCAGCCGTGGCAAGAGCTATTATCACCGCGGACTTGACATAACAGCAAAGTCGGGCACGCCGATAGTCGCCGCAGATAACGGCATTGTCGAGTTTGCCGGCAACGGCTCGGGCTCCGCAAACTGGAGCTACGGAAACTACGTCCACATCGACCACGGCAACGGCATGACAACCCTGTACGGCCACATGACTGCCGTAAACTGCCAAACAGGTCAATACGTCCGCAAGGGAGACGTCATAGGCTTCGTGGGCTCGACAGGCGTTTCAACAGGTAACCACTGCCATTTTGAGGTGCTTGTGAACAAAGCGCTGCAAGACCCGTATAATTACGTCCAAAGACCGTCGTAAAGACGATTATTTATGTCGAAATAATGAATAATTCGGTAAAAAGTTATCAAAAACCGTATAATGCTTATTTTTGCTTTTACTTTTTGTAAAAAAAGTGTATACTATTATAAATAACATCTTTTTAGCTATTACTCAAAGGAGAGTTTGAATATTGGAAAAGTTTATCATTCACGGCGGCAAGCCGCTGTTCGGTGAGGTGACAATAAGCGGTGCTAAAAACGCCGTAGTTGCCATACTGCCCGCAACAATACTTGCCGGTGGAAAATGCGTAATAGAGAACCTACCCAATATAAGCGACGTCGCCGCGTCTATCGACATTCTAAGTGTCATGGGCGCAGAGGTTCGCATGATAAATAAGCACACAGTTGAGATAGATACAGCACATATCTGGTCGACGACTGTTCCGAACGACCTTTCACGCGCAATGCGCGCATCATATTATTTTCTCGGCGCTCTGCTCGGGCGCTTCGGCAAAGCGACAGTAGCGATGCCTGGCGGCTGCAATTTAGGCCCAAGACCTATTGATCAGCATTTAAAAGCCTTTGTCGCGCTCGGCGCAAAGGATTCTGTTGAATACGGCATGATAAACGTGGAGAGCGAGCAGCTTAAATCGTCACACGTTTTCTTCGACACGGTTTCTGTCGGCGCGACAATTAACGCAATGCTTGCCGCCGTGCGTGCAGAGGGGCAGACGGTGCTTGAAAACGTCGCCAAAGAGCCGCATATCGTCGACGTGGCAAACTTCCTCAACACAATGGGCGCAGACGTGCGCGGCGCGGGCACAGACGTCATCAAAATCCGCGGCGTAAAGCAGATGCACGGCTGCACATATTCAATAATTCCCGACCAAATTGAAGCCGGCAGCTACATGGTTGCCGCCACAATGACGGGCGGAAATGTGCTTATTAAAAATATAATTCCAAAGCATCTTGAGCCCATAACAACAAAGCTTGAAAAAGCGGGCGCGACTATTGAAGAGTTCGACGACGCGCTGCGCATTTCACGTCAGGGCGATTTGCAGCCGCTCAACATCAAAACAATGCCGCACCCGGGCTTCCCGACTGATATGCAGCCGCTCATGACTGTGCTTTTGAGCATCGCGGGCGGCACGTCCATCGTCACAGAGGGCATTTGGGAAAACCGTTTTCGCTATGTTGACGAGCTCACTCGCATGGGCGCAAATATTCAAGTTGACGGCAGAGTAGCTGTCATCGAGGGCGTGCACGAATTGCAGCCCGCACCTGTCAGAGCGGCCGACTTACGCGCGGGCGCGGCGCTTGTAGTCGCGGCGCTGTCTGCAAACGGACAGTCGGAAATAGACGAGATATGCCACATCGAGCGCGGCTATGAGGACATTGTCGAAAAGCTGCAAGGCCTCGGCGCAGACATAAAGCGCGTCTCAAAGCCCGACAGCGTAATGCGTCAGGCACTTTAAGCATAACATTATTAACTTGCCGTTTAGGCGTAGGGCGTGACGACCTCGGCACGCCGCAAGGTTTGCACAAAGCTTTGGTGAACGGCGCGCCGAGTCGTCACGCCCTACGTTTGTAAGTTAGGGCTTGCGCGAAAATAACAGGGACTGATGCACACGTGCAACAGTCCATTTTTTGAAGGAAAATTTATGGCGAAATTTACTACATTATATTCCGGCAGCTCCGGCAACTGCGCTTACATTTCAAGCGGCGAGGGCTATCTGCTCGTCGATATGGGCAAAAGCTGCCGCACAACTGTCGAGGGGCTCAAAACGCTCGGCGCACCCATAAGTAATTTGCAGGGCGTGCTTGTTACGCACGAGCACTCAGACCACGTCGGCGGGCTCAACGTGTTTTTGAAAAAATATAAAGTGCCTGTCTACAGCAGCGCTGACACGCTCGACTTTTTATACACAAACCGCCTTGTGCCAGAAAGCGCCGAGCTTATCGACATAGACGGACGCACAGAGCACATAGGCGATTTCAGCGTGCAGAGCTTTGAGACAAGCCACGACTCCGCCGCCTGCCGAGGCTACCGCATAGAAACCCCCGAGGGCAAAGCGGCGGCTATTGCAACCGACCTCGGATACGTTTCCGACGAGGTGCTCGCGAATCTTCTCCTTGCCGATTTCGTCAGCCTTGAAGCTAATTACGACCTCGACATGCTCATGCACGGCAGCTATCCATATTACCTAAAAACGCGCATAGCCTCAAGCAGAGGACACCTTTGCAATGAAGAATGTGCCGAGACAATAGTTAAGCTTATGCAAAACGGCTGCAAAAAATTTGCGCTTTGCCACGTAAGCAAGGAAAATAACACGCCCGAAACAGTGTATTCAACAGTCATGCGCACGCTCGCCAAAAACGGCTTTGTGCCTGAAAAAGATTGCCTTGTGCAGGTGGCTGAAAGATACGCAGTCTCGCCTATAATCGAATTTTGAGGTAAAATGCAGGGAATAACAATAATAGCGCTCGGCAAGCTTAATGCCGATTATTTCAAAAAAGCGGCGGCGGAATATCAAAAGCGCCTGTCCGCCTTTTGCAAGCTTAAAATAATAGAGCTGCCCGAGGAAAAAATGGGCGATGAAATGGTGGATAAAGCGCTTGAAAAAGAGGCGAAAGCTATCCTGAACGCTCTGCCAAAGCAGTGCACCGCAGTCGCGATGTGCATAGAGGGCGCACAGATGACAAGCGAGCAGCTAGCGCAGCTTTTTTGCGAAAAAGCAAACAGCGGCAGCGGCGATATCGCGTTTATAATAGGCTCGTCGCACGGGCTTGCGCCTATTGTCAAGCAGGCGGCGCAGCTAAAAATGTCCATGAGCAAAATGACGTTTCCGCATCAGCTCGCGCGCGTCATGCTGCTTGAGCAGGTGTACAGAGCGTTCACGATAAACGCGGGTGTAAAGTATCATAAGTGAGGATGGCAGAGTGTGAAAAAACTTTTAAAATATTTTGACGGCTATTATAAGCAGCTAATTTTAGGCCCGTCATTTAAATTATTTGAGGCGATTTTAGAGCTTCTTATTCCGCTCATAATGGCAAATATCATTGATAAAGGCATCGCAAACGGAGACAAAGGCTATATAATCAGCCACGGGGCGCTCATGCTTGCGCTCGGCTTTGTGGGGCTTTGCTTTGCTATCACGTGCCAGTATTTCGCCGCCGTGTGTGCACAGGGCTTCGGGCGCAGCCTGCGCAGAGATTTGTTCAGGCACATATTTTCGCTCTCGCAAGCGCAATCGGGCAAAATCGGCACCGATTCTCTCATCACGCGTCTTACAAACGACGTAAATCAGGTGCAGACAGGCGTAAATATGGCCATTCGTTTGGCCACGCGCGCGCCGTTTCTCGCCGTTGGGTCTATTGTTATGTCGTTTACAATAAGCCCCAAAATCGGCAGCATTTTTCTTATTTCAACGCCTATCATAGTTTTTGTGCTTTATAAAATAATGAAAATCAGCGTGCCGTTTTACACGCAAATTCAAAAAAAGCAGGATGGCATTTCACGCTTAGTGGGCGAAAATCTCGCGGGCGCACGCGTTGTCCGCGCGTTTTCAAGAGAAGCGTCGGAGATAGAGCAGTTTAAAGAGAGCGGCGACGAGCTTTCGGACGCAACAGTGCGCGTCGGCAAAATATCGGCGCTTTTAAACCCGCTCACATACGTTATAGTCAACCTCGCGATAGTCGCCATAGTGTGGTTCGGCGGTGTGCTTGCAAATAGCGGCGAGCTTCAGCAGGGTCAAATTATCGCGCTTGTAAACTACATGACGCAAACGTTTTTAGCGCTCGTGGTGCTCGCAAACTTAATTGTAATCTTCACAAAAGCCGTCGCAAGCGCGGGGCGCGTGTGCGAAATACTTGAATTTGACTCAGATATGGATATCCCCGCAGTAAGCAAAACAGAGAGCGAAAACGCCGCGTCGGTAAGCTTTGACGGCGTTAGCTTTGCGTATAATAAATCGGGCGACGACGCGCTCACCGATATTGATTTTGCACTGAAAACGGGCGAAACGCTCGGCATAATAGGCGGCACAGGCTGCGGCAAAACTACAATCGTAAATTTAATTTTGCGCTATTATGACGCGACAAAGGGCGCGGTGCTTGTAAACGGCGTGAACGTCAAGGACTACACCTCGGAAGATTTACACGCAAAAATAGGTCTTGTTCCGCAAACTGCAATGCTTTTCGCGGGCACTGTGCGCAGCAACCTCATGCTCGGTGCACCAAACGCCGACGACGCACAGCTTTGGCGTGCGTTATCGACGGCGCAGGGCAAGGATTTTGTCGAAAAGCTGCCGCAAGGGCTTGACAGCACAGTTGAAGAAATGGGCAAAAATCTTTCCGGCGGGCAGCGTCAGCGCCTTACAATAGCGCGCGCACTGGCTAAAAATCCGCAGATACTTGTCCTCGATGATTCAGCCTCGGCGCTCGATTACGCCACCGACGCAGCGCTTCGCAAAGCGATAAAATCAGACACCGAAAACATGACAGTTATAATGATTTCACAGCGCGCGTCAACGCTAAAGGACTGCGACAAAATCCTCGTTCTCGACGACGGCGCACAGGTTGGGCTCGGCACACACGCGCAGCTTCTTGCCAAGTGTGACGTTTATAAAGAAATTTGCGAGTCTCAGGGCATAGCGCAAACGGAGGTGCAGGCATGAAAAAGCAAACCTTCAAACGCATAGCCTCCTATATGCGCCCCTATCGCACACAGCTTTTGCTAGGCTGCTTAAGCGCGCTTTTATACGTGCTTTTCACGCTCGCAGGGCCTGTCTTAATAGGACGCGCGATAGATAAAATTATCGGCGTCGGCAACGTCGATTTCGCCGCCGTCGCAAAAATTCTTATACTTCTTGCGTTGACCGTTCTTTTCGCGGCGATAGCGCAGTGGTGCATGAACGTCAGCACGCGCATCATTTCAAGCCGCGCCGCACGCGATATGCGCCTTGAAGCCTTTGAAAAGGTGAACCGCGTGCCGCTGAAATACATCGACACCCACATGCACGGCGACATCATAAGCCGCCTTGTGAACGACGCAGATTTAGTCGCCGAGGGCATTTTGCAGGGGCTTACACAGCTTTTGCCTGGCGTATGCACAATCGCGGGCACGCTTGTCGTCATGGCTGTGCTCAACCCGTTAATTGCGCTCGTCGTCGTGTGCGTCACGCCGATATCAATATGGTTTGCGGGCTTTGTGGCAAAGCGCACGGCGGGCTTTTTCAAAAAGCAGTCAGCCGCACAGGGCAAAATGTCGGGCTTTGTAAACGAAATGGTGTCAGGTCAAGCCGTCATAAAAGCCTTTGGAAACGAGCAGCGTTGCTTTGAAGCGTGCGACGAAATCACAGATGAATTATACGAAACAGGGCTGAAAAGCGTGTTCTATTCGTCCGTCACAAACCCCGGCACGCGCTTTGTAAACGCCATAGTATACGCGGCTGTGGCTGTCATAGGCGCAATAGTCACAGTCGGCGGCGGGATAACGGTCGGTCAGCTCTCGTGCTTTTTGACGTACGCAAACCAGTACACAAAGCCGTTTAACGAGGTCAGCGGCGTAATGACACAGCTTCAAAGTGCATTCGCGGGCGCACAGAGGTTGTTTGACGTCATAGACGAAAAATCAGTCACGCCCGACGATGACGACGCGCTCGCTCCGACGCAGTGCGAGGGCAGAGTTGACATTAAAAACGTCAGCTTCAGCTACGTGCCCGAGCGCCCGCTCATCGAAAATTTTACGCTTCACGTAAAGCCGGGTCAGCGCGTCGCAATAGTCGGCCCCACAGGCTGCGGCAAAACAACGATGATAAACCTCATCATGCGTTTTTACGAGGTAAACAGCGGCGATATTTCGGTTGACGGCGACAGCATTTACCGCATTAAACGCAAAAATTTGCGCGATATGTACGGCATGGTTTTGCAGGAAACATGGCTCAAAAACGCGAGCGTGCGCGATAATATAGCCTACGGCAGACCAAATGCAACGCTTGACGACATAAAGCAGGCGGCAAAAGCAGTGCACGCGCATGGCTTTATAAAACGCCTGCCCGACGGCTACGACACAATTATCGCAGCGGGCGGCGGAAATCTTTCGGCGGGGCAAAAGCAGCTTCTTTGCATCGCACGCATAATGCTGTGTCAGCCCGATATGCTGATACTCGACGAAGCGACATCAAGCATAGATACCCGCACAGAGCTGCTTGTTCAGCAGGCGTTTGAAAAGCTTATGCAGGGTCGCACAAGTTTCATCGTCGCACACCGCCTTTCAACAATTCAAAACGCCGACGTGATAATCGTCATGGACGCGGGACATATAATCGAGCAAGGCAGCCACGCGCAGCTTTTAGCCAAAAACGGCTTTTACGCAAAGCTGTATCAAAGCCAGTTTACACCTGTGTAATACAAAAACCGCAGCATTTACGTGTTGCGGTTTTTTGCGTTTAAAGGTATAATAAAAGCACTCTAAAAAGGGAAGTGACCGCTTGAAAAGCAAAGTGAAAAATGACGCGCTGATATTTGCGCTTATAATGCTGCTTGCCACCGCCGTGCGGCTTATACCCGCGGCGTTTTTTGAAAACCGCTTCGACATTGGCAGCTATAATATTCCGTGGGCAATATACGGCGCGGATGATCCATTTGGCATATACGGCGCGACGCTGCAACAGTTTTTTCTCGATTACCCGCCCATAATTCCGTTCTGCTTTACGTTTTTCGGCAACGCGATACTCGCCGCGCGCGAGAGCGGTATTTGGCAGCTTGAAATGCTGTATATTAAGCTAGTGCCTGTGGTTTTTGACCTCGCGACAGTTGCGCTCATATATTTCATCTCAAAAAATTACAACATAAAACGCGTTTGGTTGCCCGCTCTTTTGTGGGCGTTAAACCCTGTCACAATTTACAATTGCGCATTTTGGGGGCAGACAGACTGCGTGCTTTTGTTCTTCTTAATCGCAATGGCGTGGGCAATTTCGCCCGACATGCCTTATTTTGCAAGCATCGCGTTTGCTTTTAGCTGTCTGTCAAAGATGCAAATGGCATACTTTGCACCGCTGCTTATCCTGTGGCTTTTCTGCCGCAAAAGTGGATTTGTAAAATCTGCTCTCGCACTGCTTTCGGGGCTTGCCGTCGGCGTGCTAGGCTGGCTGCCGTTTATGCGCAGGGGTGAGTGGCTCGCGCTTCCGTGGCGCATATATTTTGGCGGCTTTGAAAAATATACCGAGGTCAACAAAGGCGCGGCGAACATCTAAGCGTTTCTTGACTGGAGAAGCTTAACCGACACCGATATTTTATTCGCAAGCATCAGCTACAAGCAGGTCAGCACCGCGCTAATGCTGCTTTTTATTGCGCTACTTGTGTTCTATTTTGTCCGCAGTATGAATGGCTGCACGTTAAATGTAAACGCCGCCGCAATGATATATTGCTGTGCGCTTTTCCTTTTCACAACGCGTCAACACGAGAGATATCAAATTCCCGCAATAGCCTTCGCCGTCCTCGCTTGGCTCGAAACTCGCGACAAACGCTACGGTGTAATAACAATTTGGCTCTCCGCCGTCACGTTTTTAAATGAGGCAATAGTGCTCACAGGCGAGACGTATCTCGACACGCTTTATGTCTACATTGTCCCCGCGCTAAAGGTGGTCGCGGTGTTTAATCTTGCGCTTTTCGCGTACATGCTTTACGTCGCAATTAAGCCGCAAAAAATTAAAGGCGGTGCAAAATGAGCAAGCTCACAACCGCGCTCTGCCGCATTTTTTACATTATTTTCGCGTGCGTTTTTGCAGGTATAGCAATTGCGGCGCTGTTTGCCGCGCAAAAAAATCCCGAGGAATATATATTCGCAATTCGTCCGTCGCGCACAGTCATTTTCTGCGTTTTATGGGCGGTTATTTTCGGTGCGGTAATTTTTGCGCTCGAAAAATTCACAGCGTTTTTTGAAAAGCGATTTGCCGTTATTACTGCTGTGTTCACGGCTCTTTATTTTGCAGTGGCGCTTTTCGTCGGCTTTCAGCTTATGGTTGTGCCGCTTTATGATGCTGAGGCGCTTTTTGAGGGCGCAAAGCAAATCGCCGCGTCGAGAAATCTTGGCGCATATGACGGCTATTATTACATAAGGCCAAACAATATAGGCGCGGCAGTGCTGCTGTCGGCGCTGTTTAAGCTGTTTGGCACGCAAAACGCACATGTTGCGTTTATCATTTTAAATTGTATTTGTCTAGTTCTGTCGCTTTTGCTTTTAACGCTAGCCGCGAAGCTTGCTTTTGGTAAAAAACGCGCGATTTTCGCCGCCGTTTTAATGCTTTTTTGCCTTCCGCTCTACGGCTACGCGGCAATTTTTTACACTGATATCCTCGCCATGCCGTTTGCACTCGGCGCGGTGGTGCTTTATCTGCAATATTCAAAAAGCAAAAAATTATGGCAGCTTATAGCTTCGGCTCTGTGCGTCGGATTTGGCATGAATATAAAATTCACCGTCGTAATTGTAGCAATCGCCATCGTAATTCATGCCGTTTTGCAAAAAAACACAAGACAGCTTTTGTGCATTGTGCTAATTTTCTTACTCGGCATAGGCGCGTGTCAGCTTGTGAATAAAGCCCAAACCACATGGCTTTTGCCCGATTCCGAGCGCCGCCAAAACGACAAGCTGCCCTACACCCACTGGCCCATGATGGGGCTTGCGGGAGACGGACGTTGGAACAACGCTGACGAGGTATTCTCCGCAAGCTTTAACACGTATAAAGAAAGCGTCGCCGCCGATAAAGAGGTGATATCCAAACGCCTTTCCGATTACGGAATTTCAGGTGTCGCCGCGCTCTTAGGCCGCAAAAGCATGTATACATTTGCAGATGGAACGTTCAACCTAGCCTCAATGGCGGACGACGGCGCAGTAAAACAATCTTTTTTACACAATTATGTCCTCTACACCTCACCTCAATTCGTGCTTTGGTTTTACATCACAACGGCTTATCTTATCGTGATATATCTCGCGTCCGCGGCGTTTGATGTGCGTGATGCGTTTAAAAATGCAAAGCCCGACGCAGCATTTCTTGCGCGGATGTGCTTTTTCGGGCTTTGGTGCTTTTTGATGATGTGGGAGTCAAATTCGCGCTATCTTGTCCATTTCATGCCGCTTTTACTTCTTTGCAGTGCAGGGTATTCGCCGCTTTTTGTCAAGAAACCTCATACTTTACCGTTTTAGGCTTATTTTTGCCGTTTTTGTCGTTGACTGGCAATCATTATAGTTGTACGCTTTTAATAGATTAAGTATGTTTTCATGCTTAGATTTGAGAGGAAGTGTACAAAAAATGGCGGCTTCTAAAGAACCGAAGAAAAAGGTAGAGCGCAAATTTGTAGACGCGTCTACAAAAGAAACTATGAGCGCCCCTAAAAAGGCAACCGCGAGAGTTAATGTAGCGGGTGGAGTAAGCGTAGAATCAAAGGGCAAGGCGGTGCCGTTTCGCATTTTGCGGTGGTGCTGTGGCTGTTAGGTCTTGCGGCTGAAATTCTCACACTAATGGTGCTGACGGGCAAAATTTACACAGGCGACAAGCAGATGATGTTCATGATAATTGGCATCGTTGTAGACGCTGTGGCTGTTATAGCAGGTTCACAGCTTTGGAAGCATGCAAACCGCCTCGATCCCGCGTCCGAGGCGAACAAGGTCAAGTTCTTTTTGTGGAATAATCTTGGGCTTATCGCGGCGATTGTCTGCTTTATCCCAATGCTAATTCTCATTTTTACCAATAAAGACTTAGACAAAAAAACTAAAACAATCGCATCTGTTGTGGCTGTCGTCGCGTGTCTTATCGCGGGCGTTTCGTCGTATGATTTTAACCCTGTCTCGCAGGAGGACTTAGCCCAGGCGCAGCAAACCGCCGCGCAGACTACAGGAGGCACAGTCTACTGGACAACCTTTGGCGAAAAATATCACCTTGACCCCAATTGCTCAACAATAATGAACTCCGCAACAGTGTATTCCGGCACAGTTGATGAAGCTTTTGAAGCAAACCGCACCGAGCTTTGCAAGGTTTGCGAGGCAAAAGCAGATGTTGCCGACGACACAGCCGAGGCCGACACCGACGCTTCATCTGTAGCGGCAGCGGCATAGGGGAGGGAGTTATTATGGATTTATCCTCAATTTTAAGCCTTGTTTCCGGCGCGTCAGACACTGTCAGCTCCAAAAGCGGATCGTCGTCATCAGACGTTGAAAAGGTTATCGCCGCGGCGCTGCCGTCAATTTTAAGCGGTATGCACGCCACCTCAAAAAGCGATGAGGGCGCTGAAAAGATTACAAAAGCTCTCGAAAAGCACGGAGCAAAGGACACTAAAAAAGCCGCTGATGAAGCCGACGCAAGCGAGGGCGAGGAGATTATAAGCACGCTCCTCGGCAGCAAAAGCGACGACGTAAAAAATACTGTCTCGTCCTCAACCGGCGTGTCAGCGGAACAGGTGACAGCAATTCTCGCCGCCGCCGCGCCCGTCATAATGTCGGCGCTCGGCAGTCAGCATAAGGAAACGGCATCAAAAACCGCTTCAAGCAGCGACAATATTTCAAATCTTTTGACAAGCGTGCTAGGCGCGGCAACAGGCTCAAGCAGCTCCGCAGGCGGCCTTGACATAGCGTCACTCGCAGGCTCACTAATCGGAAGCTTTGCCTCATCAAGCAAAACCACCTCAAAGAAAAGCAAAAAGTCCACAAAAAAAGCCGAAGAAAACGTAGCCGCCGAGCTTATCTCGGGGCTTACGGGGCTGTTTACAGGTAAATAACATAAGCAGAGTACTTCTAAGTGCGTGTGTCATTCTGAGGAGCGAAGCGACTAAGCATCTTAAAAGCTATGGCAACGTGCAAAAGATTCTTCGCTTCGCTCAGAATGACAAAAAGCTGTTGCAGATGTTTTTTTTTACATCTGCAACAGCTTTTTCTATGTATTTTTTCGCGCATCTCCAAAGCTGCCCTTTAGCTGCTCAAGCGCCTTTTTTTCAAGGCGGGAAACGTAGCTTCGGCTTATTTGCAGCGCTTCGCACGTCTCCTGCTGCGTCAGCGGCGCTTGCCCGTATAAGCCGTACCGCAAAACAATTATACGCCGCTCTCGTGCCGATAAGCTGTCAAGCATAGCGTAAAGATTTTTGACTTCTTCCTTATCCTCGTAATCTTCATCAAGCGCAAACGCATCCGCTATCACATCGTTTATAGTCAGCTCCGTCCCGCTCTGGTCCTTGTCGATAGAATCATAAATAGATATGCAAGGCTGCTCCTTTTTGCCGGAGCGGAAATACATAAGTATTTCATTTTCAATACACCGCGCTGCGAATGTGGCGAAGCGGCGGCCTTTGGTGGGGTCGAAGCTGTTTACTGCTTTTATTAAGCCTATTGTTCCTATGCTTACGATGTCCTCCTGCGAGCAGTTTGTTGTGTAATATTTTTTGGCGATATGCGCAGCGAGGCGCAGGTTGTGGCTTATCAGCGTGTCTCTTGCCTTTGCGCTGCCTTCTTTTAGCTGCGCAAACGCCTCTTTTTCCTCTCGTTCAGACAGCGGCTTTGGAAAGCTGCTGCTTTCTAAATGCAGCGCAAGATAAAGTATGCGCGAAGCCACAAAGCTTAAAAATACACCGAGCATCATCTCATCTCCTAACTATTGAGCCTTATAAATAATATGGCACACACCGGCTCAATAGCCCATAAGCTAAGACGAAATTTGCTTTTGCCGTACTGCCTTAATATTGACAAAAAGCCTTTAATATGCTATATTTTTAATATTATTAAATCACAGAAAGATTGGGGATATCCACAATGGAAAGAATTAAAACAATCGAGACACGCGACCTTAATAAAAGCGTGAAAAACGGTGGCTGCGGCGAATGCCAGACATCTTGCCAGTCAGCTTGCAAAACATCTTGCGGTGTTGCAAATCAGCCGTGCGAAAACGACAAAAAGTAAAATTATTCTAACTAAAGTGCCGCCTTTTCATGGCGGTCTTTTTTATGTATAAAATACGGAGGATACCGATGGTACATCAATATAAGCTTAACGGCTGCAACATCGTGCTCGACACATGCTCGGGCGGCATACATCTTGTAGATGAAGTTGCCTATGACATTATTGCCTGCTACAAAGAAAAATCGCAGGACGAAATTGTGGATTTAATGCTGCAAAAATACGGACATCGAGCAGATGTGACAGAGGAGGAAATTCGCGGCTGCATCAGCGATATTGCCGTGCTTGAAAAAAGCGGCAAGCTGTGGACGCCCGACACCTTTGAACCGCTTGCGTTTGATTTTAAAAATCGCAGCACTGTTGTAAAGGCGCTGTGCCTGCATGTTGCGCATTCGTGTAATTTAAACTGCTCATATTGCTTTGCAAGCCAAGGCAAATATCACGGTGACCGTGCTTTGATGAGCTTTGAAGTCGGCAAACAGGCGCTTGACTTTTTAATCGCACATTCCGGCACGCGAAAAAACTTGGAAGTTGACTTTTTCGGCGGCGAGCCGTTGATGAACTGGGATGTTGTAAAACAGCTTGTCGCTTACGCGCGCACACAAGAGCCGATCCATGGCAAAAAGTTTCGTTTCACGCTCACAACAAACGGCGTGCTTATTGACGATGACGTGATCGAATTTGCCAACAGGGAAATGAGCAACGTCGTTTTGAGCCTTGACGGACGCAAGGAAATTCACGACCGCCTGCGCGTAGACTACGCCGGAAACGGCAGCTATGACCGTATTGTGCCAAAATTCCAAAAGCTTGTTGAAAGCCGCGGCGGGAAAAATTATTACATGCGCGGCACTTTCACCCACGCAAACACCGACTTCACAAACGACATTTTCCACATGGCTGACCTCGGCTTTACAGAACTCAGCATGGAGCCCGTTGTCTGTGCACCCGACGACCCCGCCGCGCTGACCGCCGAAGATTTGCCCATTGTAATGGAACAATACGAATTGCTCGCGAAAGAAATGATGCGCCGCGAAAAAGAGGGCAAGGGCTTTACATTCTATCACTATATGCTCGATTTGACAAACGGCCCTTGCGTTTACAAGCGCATTTCAGGCTGTGGCTCGGGCACAGAGTATATGGCCGTGACGCCGTGGGGCGATTTGTACCCATGCCACCAATTCGTCGGCGAAGAAGCATATAAGCTCGGCAATATTTGGGACGGCGTGACAAACGCCGCCGTGCGTGACGAATTTAAAACCTGCAACGCCTATGCGCGGCCCGAGTGCGCCGACTGCTGGGCGAAGCTCTACTGCTCCGGCGGCTGCGCGGCAAACGCCTATCACGCCACAGGTTCTATACGCGGCATTTACGAATATGGCTGCGAATTATTTAAAAAACGCATTGAATGCGCCATCATGATGCAAGTGCTAAAGGCAACCGACAATGAAAACGCCGATTGTTGATTTTGTGCGAGCATATGCGGCAAGCGATATTTCCCGTCTGCATATGCCGGGTCACAAAGGGCATTCCTTCCTCGGCTGCGAGCAATATGATTTGACTGAAATTGCGGGCGCGGATTCTTTATATGAGGCGGATGGCATAATCGCGCAAAGTGAAAATAATGCAAGCGCACTTTTTAATACAGCGCACACCTTTTATTCAACCGAAGGCTCTTCGCAGTGCATACGCGCTATGCTGTATCTCGCTTTGCAAAACGCGCCGCACACAGAAAAGCGCCCGCGTCTTTTGGCAGCTCGAAACGCGCATAAGACACTTGTTTATTCCGCCGCACTGCTCGATTTTGATATCGACTGGCTGTGGTCTCAGCATGAAAATCAATTTCTTTGCAGCTGCCCGCTTTCACCAAATGAGCTTTCGGACGCTCTGCAACACGCGGCTGCGCCTGCTTTTGCGGTCTTTGTAACATCGCCTGATTATCTCGGCAATATCCTTGATATCGCAGGCCTTGCCGCCGTTTGCGCCGCACATAATGTGCCTCTGCTTGTCGACAATGCGCATGGCGCTTATCTGCATTTTCTTTCGCCCTCACAGCATCCCATTTCGCTTGGCGCAACAGTCTGCTGCGACTCTGCACACAAAACGCTTTCTGCGTTGACAGGCGGGGCTTATCTGCAAATTTCGCCTGATGCGACGACTTCTTTTATCAGCAACGCGCATCACGCCCTCGCGCTTTTTGGCTCAACGAGCCCGTCATATTTGATTTTGCAGTCGCTTGATCTCTGCAATAAATATCTTGCGGAGGACTATCCGCCAAAGCTTTCCGCCTGCATTGAAAAAATTGACAGGCTTAAAAGCAAGCTGCAAAGCATAGGCTTGTCAGTTTTGGACACAGAGCCATTAAAGCTGACAGTGAAAGCCTCATCAAGTGGTTTTTCGGGTAAAGCGTTAGCACAGCTTTTGCGCACAAATAACGTAGAGTGTGAATATGCCGACCACGATTATCTTGTGCTCATGTTTACTCCCGAGAACACCGAAGCCGATTTTTTACGCATCGAAGAAACCCTTCAAAAAACAGATTTTTCACCATGCACCGCGCCAAGCGCTGTAAAATTTTCTTCGCCAATTTCGGCGTGCTCAATTCGCACAGCCATTTTTGCACCGCATGAAACAATACAGGTTTCAAATTCTGTTGGTCGCATTTGCGCCTCACCAACTGTCTCATGCCCACCCGCCATCCCCATCGTCGTCAGCGGAGAAATCATCGACAACTCCGCCGTGCGCCTGTTTGAATATTACGACATTAAAACGGTAGATGTAATAGCGGAGCTCTAAGTGATACAGATGGCAATGTTGAGCGCACAAAAGAGTTTGGGAGGAAAATAACAGGGAGGTGAGCCACATGGGTATCAGGCTGCTGATGTTTGTCTGTGCATATTTATGCGTGTGCATAATAATGTTTGACGCCGCCTTTGTGGTGCATCAAGCGGCCGAAAAATATCTCATGGAATGGCGCAAAAAGCAGATTGTAGACATGCTTTCAGCACAGCTTGCGAGCCTTGAACAAAGAGGGAAAGTGAGTTGGCTCGTTCAGCTTAAAATGCGCCGCAGGCTCGCGAAAGCAGATTGGCTGAACTGCTTTGTCCCTGCTGTGGACAGCTTTGCAAAGCAGCATCCTGAATTTGCAAGTATGCTTTTTTATCAAAGCGTAGATATGCTGACGTCGATGGCGAAAAAATCAAAGCGCCGCCCGCCGGAATACCAAGCCGAGCTCGCGCACATTATTTACAGCCTGAATAAAAATAAAACAGGTGCTGACCGTTCTCAAAAGCAGCTTGAGAAGCTTCATGAGCTTGCGGAGAGTATAATCATGGGCGTGACTGATAAATACGCTCTTTTGCGTGCAAACACGTTCGGGGCCATTGTCAGTATAGGAAATATAAGAGCCATTAGGCACGCACTTAAGATTATTAATTATGGCGACAAGGAGATAAATGTTAAGCTTTTGTCCTCCGAGCTGCTTGAGCTTGAGGGCGGTTATGGCGATATTCTCGATGCTATTTATACCGATTTTTCGCAATATTGCTGTGCATTAAAGACGTGCTTAATAGATTTCATGAGCCTTATCGACTATGAAGAAGGCGTTAAAAAATATGTGCCGGAGATAATTTCCGTGCTCGATGACAATGCCCAAAACGATGAGATGAGGCTCGCGGCGTTGCGTTTTTTTCACAAATATTCATGTGCTGAGGCCTATCCAAAGATAATGAAAATACTTAATACAAGAAGTGCAGACGGCACATTTGCCGCCGAAGCCGCCATAACCCTGCGCGCTTATCCGTGCGAAGAAACGGTAGCGGCGCTGATTGAACAGCTTTCAGACAGAGACTGGTATGTGCGCTTTAACTGCGCCGACAGCCTTTTGGAGCTCAAGGTCGATTACGAGCAGATAATAGAAAAAAGCGACGACAAATTTGCCCGCGAAATGCTAATTTACCGCAGCGAGGTCATGCTTTTAAAACAGAAACGTGGCAAGGAGTTTGGATAAAACGCTATATATAGCAAATCAAGTATAAATATTGTTGCTATTTGCTTGAACACGGAGTATACTAAAAGAAAAAGGAGGTGCTGAATATGGCAATGGATATCCGTCCGGCCTCGGCATTAAGAACAGAATATAGCGATTTGGCGGCACGTTCGCGCGCTACGGGGCAGCCTATATATATCACGAAAAATGGCGAAGGCGACACAGTTTTAATGGATTTAGGCGTTTATACCAGGCGCGAAGATGAGCTGCGGCATCGTGAAGCTGTTGTGCAGCACCGCGCTATGGTGCTTGACGCAGAAATTAATCGTTTAAATGGAGCACCCGCATGTACCTCTGATGAAATGCGTGAGAAAGTCCGTCAGAAGTTTGCGCAGGCAAGGCAGGACTTGAACCATGTCTGATATGCAGATTATTTATACGCAGGAAGCGCAGCAGGACGTTATGCAAATCGCTGATTACCATTTGCGCATGGTCAGCCCTGAATCGGCAGAATATGCTGTTAGCAGGCTGCTTGAACATATCGAAAAATTAGCGGAGTTTCCCCGCATGGGAGAAGAACATCCCGATGAGCGACTTCGCACAGCGGGATTTCGCAAGCTTGTTCATGATAGCCATATTGTAATATATCGTATTGAGCATGACAAAACAGTCATAATCGAACGCATCGTATGGGCATCTTCAGACTATCCGGAGCTTTTGATGCAATAAAATCGCCCCAAAATTATTTCAGCACAGTATGCTGTATAATTTTGGGGCGATTTTTTGCTGTCATTTGTCAAATGTATCAATATTTTTAAACATTAATTGCAGCTTGTCAATCTTTTTAGCGGTATGATAGTGACCACAGTACCATTTTTTGTAATTAAGCTTTGTTTCGATATCATCAAGCCATTTTTCGGTGCTTTTATCCACCCCACTTTGGTCGAAGCCTTGAATGAAAACCTCGGTGGGCTCATATTTAAGCGGGGCAGTGTGTGAAAGCACTACATCGATTTTGTTTCCTCTGCCCGCTAACTGCTTTTCCACAAACGCCTTAATCTCCGGCGACGGCTGTTCATTTTCAAACCAGTGCCAGCCGCGCATTAAACGGTAATACTTATCAACGCTGTACGCGCCGCCTAGCCCACAACGCTCGTCCATTGTAAAAGGTTGACTATTGTTGACTGATATACCGGCTTTGCAATTTTTACCGCCTGTGGCAGTGTAATGAGATAAAATGCCTGCCACTTTGAAAAGCCGAGTGTGCGTGCGGCCTCTGTTTGCATTTTGTCGGTAGCCGTCAGAGCGGAGCGCATGACCTCGGCGGCGTGCGCCGAAAAATTAAACGTGTACGCCGCCACAGCGATAAGCGGTGCCGACAGGCTGCTGCGTGCAAAAACAACATAATACATAATCATCAGCAAAAGCAAAACAGGGCTGCCGCGAAGCACGGCGATATAGCCGCTTGCAAAGGTGCTGACAAATCGGTTTTTGTTAAGCCGCAAAGCGCATATCACCGCCGCGACAAGCGTGCCCAAAATGAGCGATAAAAGCGTGATTTCCACAGTGACCCAAAGCCCCTTGCCGATTGTCAGCCAAGAGTCGCCTTCAATAAGCGTTTTATAAAAAATGTCTGCAAAATCCATTTTCCATCAAATCCTTTTCAAAATTTACGTCGTAAACATTTAAGCTCTATTTCTTCTATTTTCTACATATTATCACATAACAGTAATTTTGTGGGTAATTTTGCACAAAACGACGTTTTAAACGCATGAAACGACATAAAGAAAACGGTGCCTTCGCAATTTGCTCGCGAAAACACCGTTTTAATATTTATTTTAATATCTTACAAAGTCACCAAGCTCGCTGTCGTCCGTGAAGTTGGCGGCGAAGGCTTTGGCGCGAAGGGCAGAATAAAGCTCTGCGTTTGTTGCCTGCAAATACGGGTTTAAGAAAAGAAACCCGATGCCAAACGTAATTCCGCACAGCACATACCAGCCTATGAACGAGAGGTCAAGCACGAAAATATTCCACTTTTCGCCGTCCGTCATCTGACGGCTAAGTTCAAAGGCGCGGCGTGATGAAATATTCGGGTTTTCCGCCATTATATAAGGCACTAAGCGGTACTGATACGATTTTATTATTCCGGGAATAACAAGCAAAAGACTCCACAGGAAAGTGTATAGTCCGCGCAAAAACATCGTCTTTACAATGTTCCAGTAGCCGGGCGTTTTAAAGGTGGAGAAAAGGGAAGAGATAGGCGCATTGCCGATGCGCGCCTCCATGAAATAGCGCGATTGCCCCGCCTCGATAGCGGTTGAAATTAAAACTGCAATGGCAAGTATAAGTATTGCCACGATAAGCATCACAATAAAAATAAAAAATGCTGTACTTACGGGAAATGTAGTTTGTGATGAGTATATTTGCTGCGGAGCGTCCCCAGACGAATACTTATAGGTTGCTTCATAACTGGCAGTGCTGCCGCCTGCGAGAATAGATGAAATAATACACACAACAAATGCGCGCCAGTAGTGATTTACAAGTGCCGCTTTTGCGTTAGTTTTAAGTAAAGAACGTGTCCACATATAATTACCTCCTACAATATAGTTACGGTTTAAGGCACAGCAGCCAGCCGTGTCTTTTTCCATCTCAAAGCTGAAGCTGTTAGAATGAGGGAGTAAATGGCCT
>RZZW01000050.1 GCA_009929695.1 Clostridia bacterium | reverse complement strand
GCCGTATTTTCCGGCCTGTTTGTTGTGCCGTTATTACTCTCACTAATTTGTGGGAGTTTTTTCATTTTAGGGCTTGATTTTTTATTTGCAGACTCCAATAATTGCTTTATTAAATTATAAATTAATATTGCGCTATAGTCAATTAACTAAATGTGAAAAACACATATTATTCCAAATAAAGCCGCCGATTGAACAAAACAGCGTCTTTTGCAACGCTGCAAGTACGTTTTGCGCAAGAATAATGACGATTTGTGCAAAAAAACCGCAAAATATCTTAAAAGTGCTACAATTTAGGGCGGATAGGAAAGCCCTAGAAAACAGAAAGATGAAGTGGTTGTATGATTACATTTTTTATTGCACTTGCACTGCTTATTGTGGGATATTTTACATATGGCAGGCTTGTCGAGCGCGTGTTTGCGCCGGATGATCGCCCAACGCCCGCCGTAACAATGTCAGACGGAGTAGATTATGTTGAAATGCCAACATGGAAGGTGTTTTTAATTCAGCTTCTCAATATTGCCGGAACGGGCCCTATATTCGGGCCGCTTACGGGCGCGGTGTTTGGGCCTGTGGTGTTTTTATGGATAGTATTCGGCTGCATTTTGGGTGGCGCAGTGCACGACTATTGCTCAGGCATGATTTCCGTGCGCATGGGCGGCGCGTCGATATCTGAAATAGTGGGCAAATATTTAGGCATCGGCATGAAGCAGGTTATGCGTGTCTTTTCTGTTATTTTATTAGTGCTGCTCGGCGCGGTGTTTGTTACAAGCCCCGCGACGCTTATCGCCACACTTACGCCGGAAGCGATGAATATACCGTTTTGGATTGCTGTGATTGTCGCTTATTATTTGCTCGCGACATTGCTGCCGATAGATAAGCTCATCGGCAAAATTTATCCGATATTCGGCGTAATTCTCATAGCAATGGTGGTGGGTGTCGCGGGCGGAATTATATTAGAGGGCTACACTATCCCCGAGCTTACGCTGCAAAATCTTCACCCTGACGGCAAGCCGGTGTGGCCGTATATGTTTATAACGGTTGCGTGCGGCGCGGTGTCCGGCTTTCACGCTACACAGTCTCCGATGATGGCTCGCTGCATGAATAAAGAAAAAAACGGCAGAAAAATATTTTACGTCGCAATGATTACCGAGGGCATAATTGCCTTGGTTTGGGCTGCGGCAGGCGTTGCGTTTTACGAGAACACGCAAGGCTTGCAAAGTGCGTTAAGCTCGCTTGGACAGTCAGGCGTTGTGTATGATATCTCAACAAGCCTGCTTGGCACCGTTGGCGGCGCGCTTGCCATAATCGGCGTTGTGGTGTGCCCTATAACAAGCGGTGACACCGCTTTTCGCTCCGCGCGCCTCACAATTGCCGATTGGTTTCATATCGACCAAAAGAATTTCGGCAAGCGCCTGCTAATAACAGTGCCGCTACTCGCCGTCGGCGCAGCGCTCACACAGATTGACTTTAATGTAATTTGGCGCTATTTTTCATGGAGCAATCAAACACTTGCCATGATAGCACTGTGGGCGGCGGCTGTGTATCTGTGCCAAAACTGCGGAAAATATAAAAGCCTCATCGCAGCTATTCCGGCAGCATTTATGTCAGCCGTGACCTCAACATATATTCTCATGGCAGACGAGGGCTTGCGCCTGCCTCAAAGCATAGCATACCCATTAGGTATAGACTTCGCCGCAGCCTGCGCCGCCGTTTTCTTTGTGCGCAGCTTTATGAAGAAAACACCATAAACAAAAACACAACCCTCTCAAAAATGAGAAGGTTGTGATTTTTTGTTGCAAATAAAAAGCAGTGGGGACATATTGCCCCACTGCAAGTGTTCCGCCCTCCATCGTAAGGAAATAAAGGAAACGTTGCTATTATAAAAAAGAAAAGCAGTGGGGACATATTGCCCCACTGCAAGTGGTGGTGGACGATAACGGGATCGAACCGTCGACCTCTGCGTTGCGAACGCAGCGCTCTCCCAGCTGAGCTAATCGCCCTTAATTTGAACCGCTCTAATATTATAGACCAATATCGGTATATTGTCAACAGCTTTTTACCGTTTTTTACATTTTTTAAATTAGAATATTGCACAATAAAAAAATATTTTATTAAACAAAACATAAAATTTTAATTTACCCATTGAACATAACAGCACAATAGTGTATAGTTATATTATTAAAAGTTTTAAGTAAGTGATTTTGTACGGATGGAGGTGCTTTACTTTGCAAACTAAAGGCGGCAGCTTGCCGGAGGTTAAACGACAAAACAGAATAAAAATTAAAGAGCTTATCTATAAAAATGCGCCAATAACCCGCACAGAGGTTGCCGAGCGGCTTAGGCTGACACTGCCAACAATAACAACAAGTGTCATAGAAATGCTGACGGACGGAATTTTGCGCGAAAAAGAAATGCCGGAGCTTGACCCTCATAACCCGCAGGGCGGACGCAAGCCGCAGTATCTCGATATCGCGCCAACATTTGCATATGCGCTCGGGCTTGAACACGGACCATACCACACTGCGCTTTGCATAACAGATTTGCGCGGAGATATTATAAAATCTGAAACATATCCGCCCGCGTCTCAAAATTACGATGAAATGCTCGCGGACACAGCGGCTCAAATAGAAAAGCTGATGACGCAATCGGGCATAAAGAAAGAAATGCTTCTCGGCGCAGCCGTTGGCTTGCCGGGCTTTATAGAGAGCGAGCACGGCGTTATAAGAAGCAGCGCGCGCCGCGGTTGGAACGGAAAAAGCTTTGCCTCAGACCTTGAAAATATTCTCAATATCCCCGTGATGATAGACAACAACGTGCGTCTGCGTGCGGCGGGCGAGGAGATGTTTTCAAAGCAAAAACGTCCCGACACCTTTGCGTATTACTTTATATCAAAAGGTATAGCGTGTCCGCTGATGATAAGCAACGACGTTCTTTCAGGCAAAACTGCGGGCGCGGGCGAGGTTGGGCACATGGTTATAGTGCCGGACGGCCCTGTGTGCCCCGGCTGCGGAAACAGAGGCTGCCTTGAAGCCGTCGCAGGCGAAAACTCTATCATGGATAAATGCAGAGCGGCTATGAGCGAGGGCAAAGCGCCGATTTTATCTAAAATTTGCAGCGATATAAGCGCCGTGAGCATGAAAGACGTGCTTGAAGCGCAGCGCGAAAACGACACCGCGATATGCGAAATACTTCACAAAGCTGTGTACTACCTCGCAATTGCGCTCGCCAACGTGATAAACCTCATCAGCCCGAAAACGGTCATCGTGGACGGTTATATCATGCAAAACGAAATTAACCGAAACGAGCTTGCCTCTATGGCTAGGAAAAATCTTTACGGATTAAACGACAAGGAAGTGACCATAGAATTTATTCCGTTCAGCAAGCTTTCCGGCGCAAAAGGCGCGGCAGCGCTTGTTGTAAAACGGTTTTTTATTGAAAAATAAGTTAATGTTAATTGCACTGTAGGGCGGGGGCTTGCTCCCGCCGTCGAAACCGTAAGCCGTAAGTTACGGCGGGAGCAAGCCCCCGCCCTACAGTACACGTTGTAAAATTGGATACAAAGGTGTTTTTTGCGCAGATAATTAAATTTTTTAATAAATAAGGAGAGGACACAAAATTCCAAATAATTTGCTTGTTATGCAAGGCGGCGGACCCACAGCCGTCATAAATTCGTCGCTTTACGGCGTTATAGCCGAGGCGAAAAAGCACCCTGAAATCGGCAAAATTTATGCCGCAAATGGCGGCACAGGCGGGCTTTTGCAGAAAAAGCTAATCGACCTCGGCGCATTGCCGCAGGAAAAAATAGAGCTTTTACTTCAAAGCCCAGCCTCCGCAATAGGCACCTCGCGCGACCATATGGAGCCGGAGGACTACGCCGCAATGCTTCCGATATTTAACGAGTTCGGCATAAAATACGTTCTCATGAACGGCGGCAACGGAACAATGGACGCGTGCGGACACGTCTTTGAGGTGTGCGAGGGAACGGACATAAAGGTCATCGGCATACCAAAAACAATGGACAACGATATCGCCATCACCGACCACGCGCCGGGCTATGTCAGCGCTGCAAGATATGTCGCCGCAAGCACAGCCGAGCTTGTGGCAGACGTAAAAAGCATGCCAATTCACGTCGTCGTTCTCGAATGTTCAGGCCGCAACGCAGGCTGGGTGACAGCCGCAAGCGCATTGGCGACAGACTGCGGCGTGGGCGCGCCAGACTTAATTTATTTACCCGAGCGCGATTTTGACGAAGAGCAATTTTTAGCAGACGTAAAAAAACTCATCGACGAAAAAGGCTTTGGCGTCGTCGCTGTTAGCGAGGGCTTGCACGGCAAAAATAACGAGCCGCTTGTACCGCCGATTTTCAAGGTTGGACGCGCCACATATTTTGGAGATATCGGTGCACATCTTGCAAATTTAATCATTCAAAAGCTTGGATATAAAGCTCGCAGCGAAAAGCCCGGGCTTTTAGGGCGCGCGTCGATAGCATGGCAGTCGTCAACAGACCGCGACGAAGCGCGTCTCGCGGGCGAAAAAGCAGTGCAGGCGGCGCTCGCGGGTGAAAGCGGCAAAATGGTCGGCTTTGAGCGCGTTTCAACAGAGCCGTACAGCGTCAAACCTATTTTAATAGACACAAAGCTCGTCATGCTGAACGAAAAGCAAATGCCGTCAAGCTTCATAAACGAAGCGGGCAACGGCGTAACAAAAGAATTTTGCGACTGGTGCAGACCGCTTCTCGGCGGCGCACTTCCGCAGATAGTAAGCTTTAAATAAACATTAAAAAGAGATAAAAATTATGCCATTAGTACCATTACGCCCCGTTTTAGAGGCAGCACAAAAATACGGTTACGGTCAGGGTGCGTTCAATGTAAACGCTGTAGCACAGGCAAAAGCAGCCATCGAGGTTCACGAAATGTTCCGCTCGCCCGCAATTTTGCAGGGCGCAGACCTCGCCAACGCCTTCATGGGCGGCAGAGCCGATTTCATGAACGGAACAGTTGAGGACAAAATCAAAGGCGCAAAAAACATAGGCGACGCAGTTAAAAAATACGGCGAAAGCAGCCCAATACCTATCGTTTTACATCTTGACCACGGTCGTGATTTCGACAGCGTAAAAGCAGCTATCGCGGACGGCTACACCTCCGTAATGATAGACGGCTCAAGCCTGCCTTTTGAGAAAAATATCGAGCTGACGCGCGAGGTCGTAAAATACGCGCACGCTCGCGGCGTTTCAGTCGAGGGCGAGCTTGGCGTGCTCGCGGGTGTTGAGGATCACGTTTTCAGCGCGGCGTCAACCTATACAAACCCGCTTGACGCAATCAAATTTATCAAATCGACAGGCGTTGACGCGCTTGCGATAAGCTACGGCACAATGCACGGCGCAAGCAAGGGCAAGGGCGTAAAGCTGCGCCGCGAAATTGCCATCGCAATACGCGAATGCCTCATGCACGAGGGCGTTTTCTGTGCGCTCGTCTCGCACGGCTTGTCAACAGTGCCGCAGTATATCGTCGACGAAATAAACGCGCTCGGTGGCAAGCTGACAAACACCTACGGTATCGCGCTAGAGCAGCTCAAAGCGGCAATCCCTGCGGGCATAAACAAAATTAACGTCGACACAGATATCCGCCTTGCCGTCACACGCAACATGAAGGAAATGTTTGAAAATAACCCGCAGCTAAGAACAAACGCAAGCATTGGCGGCGTTTACAAGCTCCTTTGCGAAAAGCCCGAGCAGTTTGACCCGCGCGCGTTTTTGCCGCCTGTTTTCGATACAGTGATGTACGGTACAGTCGAGGACAACAACCGCGCACAGCTTGTCAGTGTCATTGAAAAAGGCGTAAAGGAAGCCGTCGGCACGCTTATAGTCGAGTTTGGAAGCTTCGGTAAAGCACCGCTCGTAGAGCAAAAAACGCTTGACGAGATGATGGATTTCTACAAAAAAGAGGGCTAAATAATGAAACATATTTTCTTAAACCTTAAACGCTTTGACATTTCGCCCGCGCACGGCGGCGTAAACCGTCTTGCGCCAATGGGGCAGTGGGGCGCGGCAATAGTAAACGGCACGCAGGACGAGCTTGCAAAATACGACAAAAGCGCAGTTGAATTTGTAATGTATATGCCAGAAGCGCATCTGCTAAACGCCGCAGCCGCACGCAAAGAGGGAAGTGTCGTTCAGCTTGGCAGTCAGGGCATATACCGCGCAGATACCGCCATCGGAGGCAATTTTGGCGCTTTCACCTCAAACCGCACAGGCAACGCAATTTCTGAAATGGGCTGCGAAAGCGTGCTCATCGGTCACTGCGAGGAACGCAACGATAAAATGGGCATTTTAGCCGAAGCGGGTGTCACAGGCAGTGCCGCATCATCTGCCGTAAACCACATTTTAAATGATGAAATCAAAGCGGCACAGGCGGCGGGCTTGACTGTGCTCTACTGCATAGGCGAAAAAAGCGAGGAACAGCAGCAGTGGCAAGAGGTACTCGGCGCACAGCTTGACATCGGTCTTGACGGTGTCGACAAAAGCCGCGTCGTGATAGCATACGAGCCAATTTGGAGCATAGGCCCCGGCAAAACACCCGCTGATAAGCCGTATATAACAAAAATTGCACAGTTTGTAAAAGAAAAAACAGGCGGTTTAGATGTAGTTTACGGCGGCGGCTTGAAAACCGACAACGCCGAAATGCTCGCGAGCATCCCCGAAATAGACGGCGGCCTTATCGCTCTGACACGTTTCTCTGGCGAAATCGGCTTCTATCCGCAGGAATATCTCGACATAATACGTCTTTACATGGGAGGACAATAATAATGAAGATGAATTTTGAATACGGCAACGGCATGATGAGCGCCGAGCTGCCAGACAGCACAGACGTTTTTATCCCCGGCGAAACAGTGAAAGACCCGCCCTGCCTCCCGCAGGATTGGGACTCGCTCTACGCCGCGACAATGCAAAGCCTGCGCAACCCGATAGGTATGCCCACGCTCACACAGCTTGCGCATAAGGGCAGCACGGTTGTCATAATTATCCCCGACATCGTAAAGGGCGGCAATCAGCCGACAAGCCACCGCAAGGTGTCAATTCGCGCCTGCCTTGACGAGCTTTATTCAGCGGGTGTTGAGAAAAAAGACGTCCTTCTGCTTTTCTCAAACGGTCTGCACCCGCGCACACCTGTCAATGAACAAAAAATCATTTTAGGTGATGAGCTGTTTAACGAGTTTTATCCTACAGGTCAAATCACAAGCCACGACTCAGAGGATTACGACCACCTTGTAGACCTCGGCTTCACGGCAAACGGCGACCACGTTATAATGAATAAATACGTCTTTGACGCCGATATCGCTATCTTAATCGGCCACACGCAGGGCAACCCCTACGGCGGATATTCGGGTGGCTACAAACACTGCGCCACAGGCATAAGCCACTGGAAGAGCATCAGCGCCCATCACGTCCCGCAGGTTATGCACCGTCAGGACTTTGTGCCCGTCTCAACGCACAGCGAAATGCGAAATAAATTTGATCAGCCGGGAATGTTCATGGAAGAAAAAATGGGCAAAAAATTCTTCTGCTGTGACGCCGTGCTCGACACAAAGAGCCGCCAAATCGAGATAAACAGCGGTTGGGCAAAGGAAATGCAGCCCATAAGCTGGAAAACAGCCGACAAGCGCACATATGTGCACTGGGCTGAAAAGAAATACGATGTAGTCGTGTTCGGCATGCCGACAAACTTCCACTACGGCAACGGCATGGGCACAAATCCAATTCAAATGATGCAGGCGTTGTCCGCGCAGGTCATACGCCATAAGCGAATTTTGTCTGACCATTGCGTGTTTATAGTCTCGTCAATCTGCGACGGCTGGTTCCATGAGGAGCGTTGGCCGTATCTAAAAGAGCTGTACGAAATGTTCCAGCATGACTATATGCAAACGCTGCCGGATATGAACCGCTACGGCGAATATTTCGCGACAAATGAAGAATATATCCGCAAATATCGCTACGCCAACGCGTTCCACCCGTTCCACGGCTTCTCCATGATGAGCTGCGGACACATCGCGGAAATGAACACAAGCGCAATATATATTGTCGGCGCACGCGAGCCGGGCATAGCGCGCGGCATGGGCTTAAAGACCCGCGCCACATTTGAAGAAGCTCTCGAGGACGCAAAGAAAAAATTCGTCGGAGAAAACCCGAATATTTTGGCCCTCCCCCAAACCTTCACCACCGCCGCCGTCCACCTCTGCATGAAAGACCCGTCACAAAATAGCCACACCAGAGACGCCGCCGGAGCAAACCACCCCTGCGGCTGCTAAAAGTGTAAATCCCTCTTAAAAGACTCCGCCTTCTTTGTATACACAAGAAAGGCGGAGTTTTTTTCAAAACATATAGTTGTACCTTTTGTAAGGTGCGACCTTCATTCGCTGCGAGGTTGACCATGAGGAAGTGGAGTTTCAACTCACGCACCTCTTGCGAGGTGCGGCTTGAATCATTATGTAATGAGTACCGAGAAAACAAGTTTCAACTCACGCACCTCTTGCGAGGTGCGGCTTTCGGAGACATCATTTTGTGTATCATAATCCTGTTTCAACTCACGCACCTCTTGCGAGGTGCGGCACGGTGAAACAATCAGGGTCCCTAAATATGACGCGTTTCAACTCACGCACCTCTTGCGAGGTGCGGCTTACGGTTTACAGCACAAACATTTGACCGTCTTGGTTTCAACTCACGCACCTCTTGCGAGGTGCGGCATAGTTTAGTGGTATGTTTACCCTATCAAATAGCGTTTCAACTCACGCACCTCTTGCGAGGTGCGGCCCGAGAAATTCGCCCGCTTTGTTTATAGACTGGTCGTTTCAACTCACGCACCTCTTGCGAGGTGCGGCGTATAACGCTGTCGGCAAGGTTGCTAACGCTCACGTTTCAACTCACGCACCTCTTGCGAGGTGCGGCCAATTGCTTCTTGATTCTCCTCCACATCGGTATAGTTTCAACTCACGCACCTCTTGCGAGGTGCGG
>RZZW01000056.1 GCA_009929695.1 Clostridia bacterium | reverse complement strand
CGCGAGGGCGGTTTTTTCTAGGGTTTGGCGCAGCCAAACCCAGAGATTTGCAGGGGGGAGTTCGGAAATGGGGCGCGGCGAGAGCCGCGCTTTTTTGTTTTCTAAATACAGGTTCAACCCGTCAATTTGCGCAAAAGCCGACTTTACCGCACTCGGCTCGGCATTTTTTGTAATTTTCTTGAGGTCAGCAGCCTGATTTAGCCATTGGCGCATAGGTTCAACCCACGCATTAGCGGCAAGCGTCAGCTTGCCGATTTGCTCCTCTATCGTCTTCTTTTCGCTCATCAGTTCGGATTGCTTGGCTTTGTAGGTTGCTTGGTCAATGTCTTGGTCTAGGTAGCTATCTAGTAGGCGTTGCAGCTTTGCTTGCAAGCCGTCAACTTTACCGCGTGCCTCGGCGATAAACGCGCACGAACTTTGTTCGGCTTGCTGCTCGTCCTCGTCCAGCATACGCAGTAGCTCTGCCACGCAGTCGGCAGGCAGGGCGTAGCCCTGCAATATGTCCACTAATTGCATCAGCAGTTCAGGTTCAGTGATTGGCTTTTGCGTGCAACGCACCGTTTTACTCTTGCGCGTGCAGCGATAATACACATATTCATGCACATTGCCGTTTTTCTGGTGTTTTACTTTCTTTTCGGCGGTTATCGCCATATTGCACTCGCCGCACGCCAGCAAGCCGCACAAGGCTTGCGGTTCGTTCTTTGGGCGGCGTTTGTAGCCGCGCTGCGCCAGCACCGCCTGCACGCGGTCAAAGAGTTGCTTTTTAATGATTGCGGGGTGTTTTCCCTCGTGTACCTCGCCGCCATACCAAAAATGCCCATAGTAAAACGGATTTTTCAGCATATGTTTTACTTGGTCTTTAGATAGTGGCTTATTGCCGCCAGTTTTTATGCCATTATTGGCTAGATACTCGGCAATATCTATGAGGCGATAGCCGCCCTCGGCGTACATCTCAAATGCTTTCACGATAAGCGGCGCACGCCGCTTATCTGCCACAATGCTTTTATGCCGCACATCGTTGATATACCCGACAGGTGCTTTACTGGGGAACTCGCCGCGCCGCACCTTTTGGCGCAGTCCGCGCTTGGTGTTTTCGCTCAAGTTGTCTACATAGTATTTGCTTTGGCTAAATGCCATAGACAACATAAACTTGCCTTGACTGGTATTCTCAAACCAGAAAGACGGGAACTTCAGCGCGACCAGCCGCGACTGGTCAAGCAAATATATAATATGTCCGCCGTCTACCGAGTTGCGGGCGAGGCGGTCAGGATGCCATGACAATATGCCGTTCGCCTCGCCAGCCTCTATATTGCTCATCATGGTGTTAAACTTTTTGCGCCCTGGGGTCTTGGCGGATTGTTTCTCAACAATCACGCCGACAATCTGCATATTATTGTCAGCTGCGTATTTACGCAGCTCTACTATCTGCGCCTCTACTGAGAGTACTTGTTTGTCCTCTACATCAGTGCTTTTACGCACATAAATGTAATACCTGATAATTGCCGTTTGTATTGCTTGCATATTGACCCTCCCAACTTAAATAGCCGCCTTGGTGCAACCAATTCAAGCAAGCCTGAACTGTCCAAGACGGCTATCTAAAGCCAAAAATAACAGCTTGCTATGATGAATTGGTTGCTCTTATATTTTACCACGAACACCGCCGCTTGCGGCGGTAACAAAAAAGCGCGGCTCTCGCCGCGCCCCATTTCCGAACTCCCCCCTGCAAATCTCTGGGTTTGGCTGCGCCAAACCCTAGAAAAAACCGCCCTCGCG
>RZZW01000029.1 GCA_009929695.1 Clostridia bacterium | reverse complement strand
GTTCCCATTCCGAACACAGTAGTTAAGCTTGGTCGTGCCGAAGATAGTTGGTTGGTAACGACCCGTGAAAATAGGTAGGTGCCGGCTCTTTTCTTTTTTTATACCAATAAGCGCTGATTTATCAGCGCAATATGCACCCTTAGCTCAGTTGGTAGAGCAACTGACTCTTAATCAGTGGGCCCAGGGTTCGAGTCCCTGAGGGTGCACCACATTAAGCGGCTTCCTATCA
Organism: Clostridia bacterium; assembly: GCA_009929695.1. Classification (GTDB taxonomy): domain Bacteria; phylum Bacillota; class Clostridia; order Oscillospirales; family Ruminococcaceae; genus Ruthenibacterium. The sequence goes on along the minus strand of RZZW01000029.1, from coordinate 41,636 downwards.
AATAGGGGGTCGCTTTGCTTTTGTTTATTTTTTAGGTGTGTCAAACCACCCTCCCTCGCTGTCGCTCGGGCGGCTTCACGCTGCGCCTGCGGCTTGAATTCAGCTCGCAGTGACACTCGCGCTAAAAAACGTGACCCCGTCACGTTTTTCTTAACGCGCTCGACTGAGGGTGCACCACATTAAGCGGCTTCCTATCAAATAGGCGGTCGCTTTTCTTATGCAAATTTACGGCTATACACAAATTGTAGGGGACGTCAGGCTGTTACAAAACTCAAATAAATTGCTATGCAGTAGTGATGCACCGTAGGGCAAAACGACCTCGGCGTGCCGTAATTGTCGCACCACCTCTCGGCTTGCGGCGTGCCGAGGTCGTCACGCCCTACGAGCACACTTTCGACGTCCTCGACGTCCCGATTAAATTTGCGCAAATCTACCTCGTTCGCCGCTTCTTCGTCGCGCCACCGCCTCCCGCGCGAGAAGCTGTTGCCCGCAGGCGACTGATGAGGAATATTTGTGCACTATTTTATCTTAGTCTGTTGACATTGGGCGCGCGCAATGAGCATTACTACAATCCATAGTAAGTTCACGATGTACAGTAGGGCGGGGGCTTGCTCCCGCCGTTGCAAAAGCTTGCCGTAAGTTCCGGAGAGAGCAAGCCCCCGCCATACGGGGCACTTTGTAAAAGTGTAGAGACGCCATATATGGCGTCCGGTGTCTGCATATTTTCCTTTAAAAAGGACAAGATAAGTGAAAACTATAAAAGGAAGTAGTGCTCATGAATCCTTTTCATGAAAAAGCCAAAAATTTAGAGGACTGCATTGTCGACTGGAAAACGCTTGCGAGCAAGCCGTATAACAAAAACACGGTTGACCCTTACACAAAGCTGCGCATCATTTTGATGAACGGCACAGAATTTGAATCGGTGTGGTATGGACATCAGTTTTCGCGTCACTGTCCCGACCAAGATTTGCATCGCGAACTGGCGCTGATACGCCGCATTGAGCAGCAACAGCAAAAGCGAATTTCCGCTTTAAGGCCTGCGGACGAAAGCATTTTGGAGCACACAATCGGCTATGAAATGCTCGCGGTCGATTTGACCTCAGCACTTGCAAAGAGCGAAACAAATCAAACAGTAAAAAACGCTCTTGATTTTGCCCTGCTTGAAGATTTTGACCATCTTTACCGCTACGCGAACCTGATGGAGGGCGAGGGCGGCGGCGACCCGCGCAAGCTTGTCGGCAGCCATGTCGAAATCATGCCAGGCCGCCCAACAATAAGCGAATATCGCCACCCCTACGATGATATCCGCCCATTTATTACGAAAAAAGACACCCTCTTACAAAGCTGAACGTCGGCATCATCACCGCTGCCGAGCAGCAGACGATGAATTATTATATGAACGTCGGCGCGTTTTACAGCAGCGAAGCGGGGCGCGGCTTGTACGCGGAAATCGCCCTCATCGAGGAACAGCACGTAACGCATTATGGCAGCCTAAAAGATCCGCACCCTTCGTGGCTCGATGGTCTGCTCCTGCACGAATACACCGAATGCTACCTGTATTATTCCTGCTATCAGACTGAATCCGACAGCCGCGTCAAGCAGCTTTGGGAAGAATTATTTGAGCAGGAAGTGGCTCATCTGCACAAGGCGGCCGACCTGTTGCAGCGCTATGGCAAAAAAGACCCGCAGCAGGTAATTCCCGATGGTAAATTCCCGCCGCTTCTTGAGCTTGTGCCAAGTAAAGATTATGTGCGCCAGGTTTTGCTGTCAGCCCGCCTGACCTCGGACAGAGAAAGCTACCGAAATGTGGGCGAAATGCCGCAAGCCGCAGACTTTTTCAGTTACCAAGACAAGGTGAACCCAAGCGTAAACATGGTGCGTTCGCACACGATTGTAAAAGATTATATCCGCGAAAACGAACGCGATTACCGCTATCAGGATAAGCCGCACCCGATTGACGCGCTTGATATCACCACAAAGGATAACACCGAGGTCGGACGCAGCCGCGAAGAGGCATTGAAAGCCCAAAACGCCTAAGCGCCGCAAAAGAGAATATTACAAAAGTCCCCGACTGCCCCGTCGGGGACTTTTGTTTTTCAAAGATTTCCGCCAAGCATGTCAATTGCCGCTTGCATATTTATACATTTTGCATACCGCGCATTCCACATTTTTTCGTTGTAATATTTATAGCTCTGCTCCGCTGTCATGTGCTCGTTGTCGAGCGTCGTGTTGCAGTGGGCGGGCACGAGCATTTCAAAATTATGCTCAAATCCGCATTTTATCGTCGCGTCTATGCAGTAATCTGTTTGCAAGCCTGCTATCATGACAGTTTTTTCGTTTTTTGAGCGCAGATATTCATTTAATCCGCTGCTTTTAAACGCGCTGTTGACTGTTTTGTCGAAAATCTTTTCGTTTGGCTGCGGCGCAAAGGCTTTAAATATCTCAAAGCCGTCAACGCCCTTTGTGAGTTCTGTGCCGTCGTCATGGCGAATATATACGACCTCAACGCCGTTTTCGCGCGCTGTGAAAATCAGCCGCTGAACATTCTCGACAAACCTCTCATAATCATAAAGCTCGCGCGTGACAATCTTCGTCTGCGCGTCAACAATCAAAAGAATCATTTTTTGCCCTCTGCTTCCTTGAAATTCGCATAAGCTTATTATGAACCCGCGCGCGGACAAAAGCAACCCTCTTGACAACACCTTTTTTCGCGCTATAATCGCATTAAGGGGAGTGATGATATGAAAGCAATCGTAATTTATAAAAGCAACACGGGCTTTACCGAAAAATACGCAAAATGGATAGCCGAGGAGCGCAAAACAACAGGCACATTTTTCATGCAGGGCGGGCTCGACTACTCCCACATGGGCGCCATCGACAAAGCCATGATGCGCATGATGTGCGCCGTCATGAAAAAACAAAAGGGTGCCGACAGCGAAGAATACAAAACCATAAGCCAATCCTTCGATGCGACCGACAAAAACGCAATCGCGCCGCTGATTGAATACATAAAAGGTGAATAATTATTAATAAATTATCAGAAATGCCCAATATTGGCAAGGTGGTTGAGGAGCAGCTTATTCAGGCGGGAATTGAAACGCCGGAGCAGCTTAAAGAAATTGGCAGCAGGCAGGCGTGGCTCGACATTCGCTCGTTTGACCCGTCCGCGTGCTATAACCGTCTTTGCGCGCTTGAGGGCGCAATTCAGGGAATACGCTGGCACAACTTAAGCGATGAGGATAAAAAAGACCTTAAAGAGTTTTACAACAGCTTTAAGGTGTGATTTTGTATAATAATTATTAGGCGATATCAATTTAGATAAGCTTGCAGAAAAAGTCTTTGTAGGGGACGGCGTTCCGACGTCCGTGAGTTGAACGCACCGAAAAATTAGCGGGGCGTCGAGGACGCCGTCCCCTACAATCGGCGATTGCATTGTAGCCTTAGAATATTCGAGCTTGCTCAAAGGGATAACCGCGTAATTATTTTATCTCCTGCACTTTCCCCACCTGACCGTCCTCAAGCATAACCTTGATGCCGTGCGGGTGGGTGCTGCTTTTTGTGAGAAGCCGTGCCACGACGCCCTCTGTGCGCTTGCCAGTGCGCTGATCTGCCTTTAGCACAATGCTCACGCGCGCACCGATTTTCACGTCCGCCCTGTTTTTTCCGTCCAATTTAATCTCCTGTTTTTACATTATTATAGCATATTCACGCTAAAATATGTAAATTAATTTAAAACATCTGCTGCCTGCATCGCGGGCGGCATGTTGTTCAGACTGTGCCTGTGCCGTTTTAAGCACGGGCAATTTTTATGTCGGAAAGGAGGGATAGTATGAAAAGAAATATTGGGCTTTGAGCTGCGTTTGCGCGGTCGCTGCCCACGACAAACTGCGGCAGCATTTCGCGCAGAACGTCGTCCCAATTTTCGCCCGTAATATCCTTGTACGGATAAAAATATTTAACAATATTCCAGTATCTAAACAGCGCGAGAAGCTTCATGCCTGTGTCGTCTGAGCGCATGGCGGGATAGGTGTTTTCGGCTGACATATTAACGCGAAAATCTCCGTCTTGAAAAGCCGCATAACCGTTTTCATTGTCTGTGACGCTCACCCTTGAAAGCTTTACCAGATATTCACTTAGCGGTTCGCTCAAAGCTTTTGCATCATTTATCCATAAAATATTTGCGCTGTCCAAGTTCGGATCAGCAGCTTCAAACGGAAACGCCGACAGCCACGCCAGTATTTCGGCGTTGGCGGTGTTGCTGTCTCCCGCGTTGAGCACCTTTGGCATCACGCGAAAAAGCTCGGCGTCCCAGTTTATATCGCCGCTTGTCACGGAAGGATGGCGGTATTTTACGAAGCCCCATATTTTGCAAAGGCGGTACAAATTTTCGCTCTGCACGTCTGTCACAGCCGCGAGCTCTATTCCGCTGCCCGAGCAAAAATATTTGACAGAGATAGACAGCAATGGCAGCTATGACGGATATTCGTATGAATATCTGAAAAAGGTGGCGGAATTTGCCAACTGGAAGCTCGAATATGTGATGTATCCCGACATGTCGCTCGACGAGCAGATAATGGGCGCTATGGCTGACGTCGAAAGCGGAAAAGCAGATTTGATGGGCGTTATGTTGCAAAATGACGCGATGAAGGAAACTTATCTTTATCCTGACAAAAATTACGGCGTTGTGTACACAACGCTCGACGTGCTCGACACAAACTACAGCCTTAACGAGACAAACTACATGAAGCGTTCCCCGCTGCGCGTCGCTGTGTTGCCAAACGCGAAAACGCGCAACGCAGAGCTTGAAGCCTATGTTCAAGACAACGGCATCGAGTGTGAATATGTGTATTGCAGCAGCATTGACGAGCAGCTTGCAGCGCTAAAGGACGGCAGAGCAGACGCGCTTTTAAAGGTTTCGCTCACATTTTTGCCGAATTTAAAGCAGATAGCGCAGTTTGCCGAGGACAACGGGCTTGTGCTCTCGCAGCCATATATCGAAGCCAGCCTGACAATGTTCACAAATAAAGCGTCTGTCGCCAAAGCGAAAAGCGACAGCGTTCTTGCGCTCATGTGCGATGTGGCAGAGACTATAAATTACGATTATAAGGAGATTCATTATTACAACAGCGTGCTCGAGTGCCTTAATGCCGTGAACAACGGCGAAGCCGATTACGGCTATGCCTCGACGTATCTCATAGATTTTTACACCTCGCAAAGCTCTCACAAAAACCTTACATATCTAAACTTGACAGGCTACAACCGAGAAATAGGCTTTTTTGTGCCGAACACCGAGGACACCGCGCTGCTTTCGATAATAAACAAATATGTCAAATGTTGGCGATAACCCTCATGATATTCAACAGAATAAACAAGCAGCGCAACGATAAGTTGCAGCTTGCGTTCTCTGCAAAGAGCGACTTTTTGTCGAGAATGAGCCACGATATGCGCACTCCGATGAACGGAATAATCAGCTTGACAGGCCTTACAATGGAGATTGAGGGACTGCCGAAGGAGGCGACGGACAATCTTAAAAAAATAGACGATTCGTCAAAATATCTTCTCAATCTCATCAACGACACGCTCGATATGAATAAAATCGAGAGCAATAAAATAAATCTAAACACCGAGCCAACTGATCTCAGCACGTTTATAGACCAAATAATAAGCGTTTCACAGGTGAGCGCCGACCAAAAGCACGTGAATTTAGAGGTGTGCCGCAGCACAGACAGCGTTCCGCCTGTATTGCTTGACAGAGTGCGCGTGCAGCAGATAGTTTTCAACATAGTGTCAAACGCCATCAAATTCACGCCGGAAAACGGCACTGTTTCAATATGCACAAGCGGCAGGGTGTCGGGCGACAAGGTGTGCACCTGCATCACAATCTCCGACACCGGCATCGGCATCAGCAGCGAGTTTTTGAACAAAATGTTCGAGCCGTTTGAACAGGAAAACAGCTCCGCGACGTCGCAGTATTCCGGCACAGGGCTTGGGCTTGCAATAGTGAAAAACCTCGTGTCGCTGATGAACGGAACAATATCCGTCGAGAGCGAAAAGAACGTCGGAACAAAATTTACAATCAATCTCGATTTTGATATCGCCGATGCGCAGGTCGAGCAGCCGGTTGCGCCGTCTTGCGCCGCAGATTTGAACGGAAAGCGCGTTTTGCTGTGCGAGGATCATCCGCTGAACACGGAAATCGCAAAAAAACTGCTGCTCAAAAAGGAAATCGTGGTGGACTACGCCCAAAACGGAAAGGTCGCCGTCGAGAAATTCGCCAAGTCGCCCACATGGTATTACGACGCAATTTTGATGGATATCCGCATGCCGATAATGGACGGCCTGACCGCCACACGCCGCATACGCGAAATTCCGCGCCCCGACGCAAAAACTATCCCCATCATCGCCATGACCGCCAACGCGTTCGACGAGGACAAACAAAAAAGCCTGGCCGCCGGCATGTCGGCACATCTCACAAAGCCGATAGTCCCCGACAGCCTCTACAAAACCCTGCAAGAGCTTATAAAATAATATGTCATTATCCAAATAAAACCACAGTGATGCCCCAATATGGCATCACTGTGGTTTTTTGTATAGGGTGTCTATGGTACAGCGTCCTTGACGTCCCGCTCTTGCAGAGGGCACTCTTGCAGAGGGCAATATGTCCCCCATGACGCTGTTTTTATGGTGAAACAGCAACCTTTGTAGGGGCGAGCTTCGCTCGTCCGCATGGTTTGCACATAATCACGGCTTTGGGTCGATGTGGGCATCCGCCCCCTACAAATGTGCCACGCCGCAAATTTGCGCAAAATTGCGGGCGGATATGGAATCCGCCCCTACGTTTCACCGAAAATTGTAGGGGCGCGCATTGCGCGTCCGCATGGTTTACGAAATTTTACAACGTGCCTTGTTGCCTATACCGCCGCGTCCGATTTTTGTGAGGGATTAGCCAAGGTTATGCCTTCGCGAGCGTTTTTGCGTCGCCGAGCCTGTCCGTTATCTGCTGTGGTGTCAGGTGCTCCTGCGCCTCAAGCTCAAGCATTTCACTTTTGATTTCCCTTATAATATCCGCACGCTCGGACGCTTGAAGCGGCTTTAAATATTTATCTATCGTGTCAATAAAAAATTTTGTACAGCTCAATACGCTTCGCTATAATTAATATTGTGAAAATAAAAAACGACTGTCGCAGAAATACATCTGCAACAGTCGTGTAAATTTTATTTACTCGCCAAAAACCTTCACGTAATCCGCTTTAAACTTCTCTATGCCCTGGTCGGTCAGCGGGTGCTTTGTCATTTGCTCGATGACGCTGTACGGCACGGTGGCTATGTGCGCGCCGGCGAGGGCGCAGTCTGTCACGTGCACGGGGTTGCGCACGCTTGCGGCAATTATCTCGGTTTCAATGTCGTCATACATCGCAAACATATCCGAAATCGTGCGGATAAGGTCGATGCCCGGCATTGAGATATCGTCAAGACGGCCGAGGAACGGCGACACATATGTAGCGCCCGCGCGCGCGGCAAGCAACGCCTGATTTGCGCTGAAAATAAGCGTGCAGTTTGTAGGAATACCCTTTGCGGACAGCGCCTTAATCGCCTTTAAGCCCTCAATTGTCATAGGTATTTTCACAACCATGTGCTTGGGGTCAAGCGCATAAATGGCTTCGCCCTCTTTTATCATCGTCTCGGCGTCCGTCGTCGTCGCCTTTACCTCGCCGGAAATCGGCCCGTCGACTATCGACGCTATCTCGGCAAGCGTCTCGGCATAGTCGCGCCCCTCTTTTGCAATAAGCGACGGATTTGTCGTCACGCCGGCAATAACGCCCATGTCGTTTGCCTTTTTAATGTCGTCAACATTAGCAGTATCAATAAAAAATTTCATGCTCTATCATTCCTTTCAAACTTGTATGTACAACTACGCCTTAATGATACCCCACAAACGCCAATATGCGCAATAGTAAATATTGCTAAAAACCAATGGATAAGTATGTAGGTTTTTACAATGTTCGCCCCTACAATTTTCGGTGAGCCGTAGGGGCGGATTCCATATCCGCCCGCAATCTCGCGCAAATTTGCGGCGTGTCACATTTGTAGATGTCGATGCCCACATCGACCCGCAGCCGTGATTATGTGCAAACCATACGGACGAGCGAAGCTCGCCCCTACAAAGGTTGCTGTCTCCACGTAAAAACCGCAGCATGGGGGACATATTGCCCTCTGCAAGAGTGCCCTCTGCAAGAGCGGGACGTCGAGGACGCCGTCCCCTACAATTAGCGCGCGAAGCGCCGTTAAATAGAAAAAGTTGCAGCTTGTGCAAAACAATAATTGCGTTGTTGCGACGGAACGCCTCTGCGACGCCCTCGTCGCTCCATAGCCGGAGGTTTGCACAAACCGATGTTGCGCGCCGTCCTCGTCCCTTGCAAACCACGTTGCAAAATTCCGGTTTTAGCTAATCTGCCCTAAACATGGCATGTTTTTATTAAAAAAATTTGTGAAATAGTATATATTGTATGTATAAGCTATAAAAGGGGGCATAGCGGTGAAAATCGGGAGAAAAATTTTGGCGGCTGTGCTTGCCGTGTGTATAGCTGTTTTTTGTATGCCTGCGGCGTTTGCCGAAAGCGCGCCAAAAACCACCCTGCGCGTCGGTCAGCTTGAAAATAGCTACCAAAACGAGGTCTTTGCCGCATACGCCGCGCAGCACGGCTTTTCCTACACGCCTGTCGATTATAAAGAGACAGGCGACGCGTTTAAGGCGCTGTCCGCGGGCGAGCTCGACGCCGTCGCAATGGGCAATCTCGCCGTGCAGACGGGCTATAAAACAGTCGGCCATTTTTCGTCAGACCCATTTTACATAATCACGCGCAAGAGCAACGACGAGGTCTTGAAAAATATAAATTACGCCCTCAGCGAAATAAATGTTGTCGAACCGTATTATGAAGCTGAATTATACAATAAGTATTAAGAAACCGCCTACTATAACACAAAGCCAGCGTTCACGCGCAGCGAGGCGGAGTATATAGAAAGCATCGGCAAAATAAAGTTCATGGGTCGCTATCTGCTCGGGCTCATCAATAATATTCTCGACGTCTCAAAAATCGAGAGCGGCAAAATGGAGCTTCACTGCGAGCCATACACATTCCACATGTTCCTCGACAGCCTCTACACAATGATAGAGCCGATGTGCATTGAGGACAAAATAAAATTCGTGACCGAAAGCGACGAAAATTACCCCACAATAATAGTGGACGCGACGCGATTTAATCAAATTTTCTACAATTTCCTCTCAAACGCCGTAAAATATACCCCCGCAGGCGGCACAGTCAAGTTCAAGATGGAAAACGTCGTCAAAACCGACGATACGCTTGAGTGGGACAGCATAATCTCCGACACCGGCATAGGCATGAGCGAGGAATTTCAGAAGGAAATGTTTGACCCATTCGCTCAAGAGGAGACAAAACAGCGCGGCGCAGTGCCAAAAATGAACGGCACCGGCCTCGGCCTCGCCATAGCCAAAAGCTTCACAGAGCTGATGGGCGGCCACATAAAGGTCGACAGCAAGCTCGGCGAAGGCACAAAAATCACAGTGCACATGTGCTGCCCGCTCGCCGACGAAGAAAATATGCCCGAGGAAAAAACGGAGACAACGCCATGCGATATCGGCGGCATGAGCCTGCTTTTGGCCGAGGATCACCCGCTCAACGCCGAAATTGCACGCCGCCTGCTCGAGAAAAAAGGCGCAAGGGTCATGTGGTGTGAAAACGGACGCCTCGCCGCCGAAGCATTTGAAAAGTCCCGCATAAATGAATTCGACGCAGTGCTCATGGATATCCGTATGCCGATAATGGACGGCTACACCGCAACAAAAGCCATAAGAGCGCTCGCGCGCCCCGACGCAAAGAGCGTCCCCATAATCGCCATGACAGCCAACGCCTACGAAAGTGACCGCCAAGCCTCCATCACCGCCGGCATGAACGCCCATATCTCAAAACCCATATCCCCGCAAATTTTATATGACACGTTATCATCATTTTATAAAAATAAAAAAGACAGCTAAGTGCTGTCTTTTTTTGATAAATTTGGTTGGTTTGCACAATTTCATAACGTGTATCGTAGGAGACGGCGCCCTCGTCGCTCCGCATCGGTTCACACAATTTTATAACATCCATTGTAGGGGACGGCGTCCTCGACGTCCCGAAATATTCGCGCAAACCGTCGGTTTCGGACGCCATGTATGGCGTCCCTACAAGGCTGCACATTGGACGGTATTTCGCAAAGCGTTTCACACATCAAAGCAGCTTCGCTGCTATTGCATTTGCTACTATTTCTCTGTTTGCGTCGCTGAAAACGCTGTTCGCGCGGCAGAACTCGTTGAAAAGCACGTCTATTATCAAGAGCTGGCTCATTTTTGCGGGGACGCTGCCGCCTTGCAGGGGGCCTTCCTTGCTGCCACACTGCAAAATAACGTCCGCAAACTGCGCGGCGGGGCTTTTAGGAAAATGCGTTATTAAAATCACCTTTGCGCCTCGTTCTCGCGCGGGGCGCAGCGTGTCCACAAGCTCCTTTGTCGCGCCGGAATACGAGAAGAAAAGTATCACGTCGTTCATCGTGCACAGCGCCGCCGCCATCGTTTGCAGGTGGCTGTCCTCTATGCACTGAAACTGCGGCGCCGCCGTTATAAACCGCGCCCACGCCTCCTTTGCCATCACGCCGCTGCCGCCTTGTCCAAAGCAAAACACGCGCTGTGCACCGTACATATATCTCACCGCGCGGTCGACAGCCGCCGCGTCAAGCAAATCAAGCGTCTGCTTCATCGCCGCTACGTTGCTTGCATAGAGCTTATTCGCCATAACCTGAATGCTGTCCTCGGGGTCAATTTGCTCATAATATTCCGTGCCTGGCTCGTTCACCTTTGCTCCGCTCGCTTTGGCAAGCGCAAGCTTAAACTCGTTGTAGCCGTCGTAGCCGAGGTTTTTGCAAAAGCGGCTCACCGTCGCGTCAGCCACGCCGCACTCCTCCGAAAGCGAGGTTATGGACATATACTGCGCCTCTTTTGTGTGCTCAAATATATAGTCGGCCACCTTTTTTGCCGATTTTGTCATCTCATTATAGGTATTTGCCATCGTTTCAAGTACGTTTTTACCGTTCATCATAATCATCCCATTCCGCTTTTGCGTGTTATTCGTAATGTCATTATAAGGCTTTCTAAAGCGTTTGAAAAGGTAAAACCGCAATATTGGGCAAGCTTTTGTAATAATGCACAAACATGAAAATATTTTTCGTATAATTTTATATTTGAAAATTATTTTCATTTGTGCTATTATGAACTTAAAGTGGTACAGAGCAATCGCCACAAGCCTAAGGGAAATATAGTTATTTTTAAACAGCCGCCTCAAGACGGCACAGGAGGTCAAAAGTGAGAAACATTGAAAAATATCAGGGTGTTATACCCGCATTTTACGCGTGCTACGATAAAGACGGCAACGTCAGCCCCGAGGGTGTGCGTGCACTAACGCAGCACCTTATCGACAAAGGCGTAAAGGGTCTTTACGTCGGCGGCTCATCAGGCGAGTGCATCTATCAGACAGTCGCAGACCGCAAGCTAACACTCGAGAACGTCATGGCAGTCGCCAAGGGCAAAATCACCATCATCGCCCACGTCGCCTGCAACAACACAGCCGACAGCGTCGAGCTCGCAGCTCATGCCGAGTCACTCGGCGTCGACGCAATCGCTTCAATTCCGCCAATCTACTTCCACCTGCCCGAATATGCCATCGCAAAATATTGGAACGACATCTCAGCTGCCGCCCCCAACACCGACTTCATCATATATAATATCCCGCAGCTCGCCGGCACAGCCCTTACAATGAGCCTTCTCAAAGAAATGCTCAAAAACCCGCGCGTTGCAGGCGTTAAAAACTCGTCGATGCCCATTCAGGACATTCAGATGTTCAAAGCCGCAGCAGGCGAGGGACGCGTCGTGTTCAACGGCCCCGACGAGCAGCTCATCGGCGGCCTTGCCATCGGCGCAGACGGCGCAATCGGCGGCACATTTGCAGTCGCTCCCGAGCTTTATATCGCAATTTTCAACCTCGTCAAAGCGGGCAACCTTGCAAAAGCTCTCGAAATTCAAATTGATGTCGACAACATCATCTACAAAATGTGCGAAGCAAAGGGCAACCTCTACGCCGTCATGAAAGAGATCATCAAGCGCCGCTATAACCTAGACTGCGGCGGAGTCCGCGCACCGCTTTTCAATTTGACAGACGCAGACGAAGCTGTTATAGTTGAAGCACAGAAAATGATTGAAGCAGCGACAGCGAAGCTGTAACCGCCTACAATTTTTCATTGTAGGGGCGCGCATTGCGCGTCCGGCTTGCTTTGCGCAAACTTACGGGCGGATATGGAATCCGCTCCTACGGTTCCCAATGAATTTACAACGTGAATTGTAGGGGACGGGTTATCCGTCCGGCTCTTGCACAGGGCAATGTATCCGCCTATGATGCATTTTATCAATCAATCCTATAAAAACGATCTCGAAAGGACTTTCAACATGGACAAAACATATCTTGCCGAAACGCAAAAATGGATAAAATCGCAGCTCGAAACCTGCGTCGATTTTTGGCTCACAAACGGCATGGATAAAGAGCACGGCGGCGTTTACACCTGCCTTGACCGCACAGGCCGCGTCTATTCAACAGATAAATCTGTGTGGATGCAAGGCCGCTGCGCGTGGATGTTCGCATACCTCTGCTCGCAGTATGGCGTAAAAAAAGAGTGGCTCGACGCGTCAAAAAGCTGCCTTGACTTCATGGAAGCGCATTGCATCAACCGCGAAGCGGGCGACAGAATGTATTTCCAAACAACAGCCGACGGCACGCCGCTGCGTCAGCGCCGCTACTGCTTCTCCGAGGGCTTTTACGCTATCGCCAACGCCGAATATTACGGCGTCACAGGCGATAAAGAGTGCCTAGCCCGCGCCCGCCGCGCATATAAGCTTATTTATGAGCTGAATAACGGCATCATCAAAGACCCCACCGGCCTCGGCTCAAAGGGCTTGCCCGGTGTCCGCGACGGAAGAGCACTTGCCGACCCGATGATTTACTTAAACATCACAAGCGTCCTTCGCCGCGTAGACCCCGAGCATGAAGCCGAATACGAAAAATATTCAGCCGAGTGCGCCGAGACTATCTTCAAATATCACGTCAAGCCCGACATGAAATGCGCGCTCGAAAACGTCGGCTTAAACGGCGAATTTTGGGGCGACGTCACAGTCGGCCGCATAGTAAACCCCGGCCACGACATCGAGTGCAGTTGGTTCTTGATGGAGTACGCCAATAAGCTGGGCGGCGAAAACGGAGCCGAGCTTCATAAAAACGCCGAGATGGTTTTCAACAACGCCATAAACGCGGGCTGGGATAAGGAGTACGGCGGCTTGCTCTACTTCGTCGATTGCCTCGGCAACCCGCCCGAAGCGTATGAGCACGACATGAAGCTGTGGTGGCCGCACGATGAAATCCTCATCGCGTCCATGATGGCATACCGCGACACGCAGGACGAAAGCTACCTCGAGTGGTTCAAAAAGACGCTCGACTACTGCAAACAGTACTTCGCCGATGAAGAATATGGCGAGTGGTACGGGTATCTGCGCCGCGACGGCAAACCCACCATGCCCTCCACCAAAGGCAGCACCTTCAAAGGCCCCTTCCACCTCCCGAGAATGCTCGTGATGGTAGATAAAATGCTAGACCAAGTGCTATCTAAATAAACAATCAAAAAAGACAAAGGCTCCGCCTTTGTCTTTTATTTTTGTAAGAGCCCCCGCCCTACGGTGCACCACAAATCAACGGCAAATTGTAGGGGACGGCGTCCTCGACGTCCCGCTTCGTTTCGCACAAACTCACAGTTAGCGCAAACCTTCGGTAAACGGAGCGACGAGGGCGTCGCTCCCTACGGTTCACCACAAATTAACGCCGAATTGTAGGGGACGGGTTTCCCGTCCCGCATCGTTTCGCAAAGCTTACCCGCTCACAATCTTATAATACGTCTTGGCCGTCGCGCCGTAAATTATTGCGTACAGCACCGCGAAAACCACGAAGCACACCGCCGTGCACGCCATGAAAAGCCCTGTGTTTGTCAAATTAAGCACCGCCAAAATTCGCGACACCATCGGAAACGCGAACGCCGTGTGCACGCCCGCCGTGATAAGCGGCATAAAAAACACCGTCAATATCTGCTAATTTTTCTCTAAGGTCACTGACCGCTTTAATATCCTGTTTGTTTATCTGACACATCAAAGCGGCGGTAAGGGAGTTTAGAGCCAGTATGCCGAACTCTGCTTTTTTCCAAATATGAAAGGCGTAAGAACTGCCTTGAATGAACTGATTTAGTGTTACCTCTGATACATTCGGATTATTGCAGAGCATAACCCTGTTTCCGTCCTCGTCCCTGTTCATTGTCCTCTTAGCCTTGCAAGCATAGTTTCTAACCCTGCCGCCAGCCGATTTAATAATATCGCTTCCAGACGCATAATAAGGACTGCCACAACAACCGCATATCAATTTCCCCGCAAACTGTGTTTTGCCTGTATAGATACCCTTTTGCGTGGTGTGCTGTACCTTGCTTTCTAATACTCTCTGTGCCTTTTCAAAGGTTTCCATATCGACAATGGCGGGGATTTTATCCGTTTCAAATATAATGGCGTGTCCTGTTTCTCGTGTGGTATGCTTATCAAAGACTAAACCGTTGGTGAACTTCTTACGGACAGCACGCCCCGAATAGGTTTCATTCTGTATCATCACCCGCAAGCCACGCTCACTAAAAGGCTTGCCGCTCCTTGCGAACATTCCATTTTCGGTGAGATATTGTCTAATGCGGTGAACGCCATAGCCTTTATCGGTGTATAGGCTGAAAATGAGCCGTACAACCTCGGCTTCGTCCTCAATAATTTCAAGCCTGTTTTCGGGTTTCGGATAATACTTATAGCCATATAGATTGCCGTGCGTGTGAATATTACCCCGCTTTATGCCTTCCTCGATACCAAACAGCACCTTACGGCTTTTATCTCGGCTTTCGTTCTCGTCAAGCACCTGTAATACCTGTAAAGTCATAATGTCGGCGGCTCTCTCGGTGGAAAGGTGAGTGTCGATAAAGTCAACATATACGCCGTTCTTCGTGAGCGTTTTCAGCAGCATATCAGAACTGACATTACGAGCAAAGCGGCTCGTATTCTTAACGAGTATGCGGGTAAACTTCGGCTTGCCTGTAATGAGGAATAAATCACCGTCCATTTTGCTCTTGTCAATTCCTGCGTCTGCAATCATTTTATCAAAATCGGGTCTTTTTAGGCTTGTACCACTTCGCCCACAATCGGCATATAGCCGCACAAGTTCATAGGTTTCATTGCCGCCAAACTCTCGCTGAAAATAGCTCATCTGATTATCAAATGAGCTTAATTGTTCCTTGTCTTTGGTGCTTACTCGGCAGTAAGCACATATTTTCTCTCTGTTCATTTCCCACGCTCCATAGCTGAATATTCATCTTCTAAATCTTCGTTCCAACCGATTGTTTTTCCGTCAATGCTCTTATATACCCAAACGGCAGTAGGCTTGTCATAGGTGGTAGCGTCATATACAAACCGCATTTGAAAATCTCCGTAATAAGTACCGCCATCAATCGACACTTGACCTCTAACCCAACCGACAAGAGTTTCACCAACCCAACCCGATTCTATGTTGCGGAACTTCGGTGAGTAATTAGAATTGCTTTTTAGAAGTCCTCTTAATTTTCTGTGCCATAATTTTCATTCTCCTTTTCGTTTTTTCGTTCGTTTTTCGCCTTATACAGCGTACCTTGTGAAATGCCGCAGCCCTCTACGTCGCAAAGATAGCTTTGCTTCATCTGCGCAAAATCGCTGTACATAAGGTTTTAAAAATCGCCGTTGCCCATGTCCTCAAGACTGTAAAAGCCGTTGTCATCAATGTAGCTGAAATTTCTATCAGACAAAAGCGTAAGCTCACTTGTCTGCGGCTCTGCGGGCGGCGCGGCAGTCTCCGCGGGCTGCTCCGCCGTCTGCGCACAGCCGCAAAATAAAATAAAAAGCGTGGTAATCAAAGCAAAAATCCGTTTCATTAAAGTCACTCCCTTTGCCTTATGCTACCACGCTAATTCGTCCAAGTTGTGTCGGCTGTGATTAAATTTTGCCCTCAATAACAACGCTTTGCATCACCTTTAACACGCCCGCGTCGGCGTTTGAGGGGGCGGTGAACGCGCCGTGCTGACGCATATCGGGCACGGCGTTTTCCATTATATAGCTGTATTTTGCAAGCTTTAGCATCTCGATGTCGTTGTAATAATCGCCGAAAACCATTGTCTCGTCAGCCGTAACGCCAAGCTGCTTTTGCAAACGCGCAAGCGCCGCGCCCTTTGAGACGCTTTTTTCCATAACGTCGAGGTAATGCGGGCCAGACAGCACTACGCGCAGGCTTTCGGGCAGCGTTTTTTCAAGCGGCGCAAGCATTTCGCTCGACGCTCCGCGCGTGCATATCGCTGTTTTGAAAATTTCGTCGTCAATGTCCGCAAAGTTTTCAACCTCGTGGTACGAGCTGTAATAATCGGTGATCTCCGTCGCGAATTTCACCTCGTCGGGCAGGGAATGCACGTAAACGCCCTTCATTCCGCACAGCACAGCCCGCGCCGCGTCGCCAAGCGCGTCGATGTCGGCGGCGGATTTCAGCCAGTCCTCGCGCTTCATCGCGTTCACCTGCGGCGCGTGGGCGCGGTGCTTCATAAAGCCGCCGTTGTCGCAAATAAATATCATGTCGTCGCAGTACGGCTCAAATAAATGCCGCAGCATAAGCCAGCTTCGCCCGCTGCCAACGACAAATTCCGCACCTTTCGCGCGGCATTTTTCCATAAGTTCAAAAAATCCGTCCGGCAGATTTCGCTCCGGCGTCAGCAGCGTTCCGTCCATGTCGGAAACAATAAGTTTTATCATCTGTGTTTTTCCTTAAATTTTAAATTGTGAGGTGGGCTCACGCAACTCCACCTCATCCGTCGCTCCTTCGTCGCGCCACCTTCTCCTTGAGGGGAAGCTGTCGGTGAAGCCGACTGATGAGGTGAAAATGTTCATTTAAATTTACAACGTGCCCCGCTCTACGGCGCACGTTGTAGATCAGCACAATTGCGGGCGGATATTGAATCCGCCCCTACGGGTCACCGCAAATTTACGGCGGTTTGTAGGGGCGCGCATTGCGCGTCCGTATAGGTTGCGCAAATTCACGCTCTCCCGTAAAGCTCCGTCTCGTGCGCTATGCGTTTGGCTAGGGCGGGGGAGAAGTCGGGTTTTGTGGCTCTCCACACCCAGTTTTTGCCGCCGAGGGTCGACGGTGTGTTTATACGTCCGTTTGCGCCAAGCCCAAGCCAGTCCGGCATTGCCACAATGCAGAGGTACGCCGTGCTTGACATAACGCCGCGCAGCATCGCGCGCACAACGCCCTCCTCAGACGAAATTCCAAGATATTCCTTTGCGTTTTTGCGCGTTTTTGCGGGCGCTGTTTTGTACCAGTCGGCAATCGTCGTGTTGTCGTGCGTGCCGGTGTATGCCACGCATTTCACAGGGAAATTGTGCGGCAAATACTCATTATCGCCGCCGTCAAATGCAAATTGCGTCACCTTCATGCCGGGAAAATCGCTCGCCTTTAGCAAATCGCGCACAGAATCGAAAATATCGCCCAAATCCTCCGCGACAACAGGCACTTCGCCAAGCGCAGCGTGCACCGCGTCAAAAAGCTCCATGCGCGGGCCGTTGCACCACTTGCCGTTTTTCGCCGTCGTGTCGCCAGACGGAATGGCGTAATACGTGTCGAACGCGCGGAAATGGTCTATGCGCACGATGTCGTAAATGCTCGTCGCGTAGCGAATGCGCTTTATCCACCACTCATATTTTGTGGCGGCGTGGTGCGGCCAGTCGTAAAGCGGATTGCCCCAAAGCTGACCGTCGGGCGCGAAATAATCGGGCGGACACCCCGCGACCTCGCGCGGCAAGCCGTTTTCGTCAAGGCTGAAAAGCTCGCTGCCCGCCCAAACGTCAGCGGAGTCGGACGCGACGTAAATCGGAATATCGCCCATTATTTTTATGCCATTTTCGTTCGCATACGCCTTTAGCGCCGTCCATTGCAGGCTGAACTGATACTGGCAAAACTTCCAAAAATGCACTTCTTTTTCGTGCTCGGCATAAATTTTGTCGATGGCTTCGCGGCGGTGCGCTCGGATATCCGCGTCCCAATCGAGATAGCATTTGTCGCCGCTGATGCCCTTTGCCGTCATGTAAAGCGCGTAGTCCTCAAGCCACCAGCCCTGCTCAAAGCAAAAACGATAGTAGCCGTCCGGAAACCACTTCGCAAACCTCTCAAACGCGAGCCGCAGCACGCCGTAGCGCGCGTCATGCAGCTTTTCGTAGTCGACTTCATTTTCATTTTTGCCAAAATCGACGTGCGCATACTCGCTTTTTTTAAGCAGCCCGTCTTTTTCAAGAATATCGAGGTCGATAAAATAAGGGTTGCCCGCGAAGGCGCTACAGCTCTGATATGGGCTGTCGCCAAAGCCTGTCTGCACAAGCGGCAAAATCTGCCACACGCTCTGCTTGGCCTTTTTGAGAAAATCCACAAAATCATACGCGCTCTTGCCAAGCGTGCCGATGCCGTATTTTGCGGGCAGGCTCGCCACCGGCATAAGTATTCCGCTCTGTCTTTTCAATTCCATTTTTACCCCTTTGCGCGGCTTTTTTTGCCGCAAGCTATAATATATGTATTATATAACAAATGCAGCAGTTTTTTTGCCAAAAAATTCTGCACTTTTATTGTTACAATTGCCCAAATTATTATGTTATAATGTATACATTATACTAATCTTGAGCCGAAAACACAAGTGAACTTTCACGGAGGAGCAGAATGAACAGCACAATTAAATTGTACGAGGAAGATGTTTACAGACGCGATTTCTGCGCAACGGTGCTTGCGTGCGAGCCTTTCGGCGACGCATTCCGCGTGGCGCTTGACGCAACGGCGTTTTTCCCCGAGGGCGGCGGTCAGCCTGCCGATAAGGGCGCACTGGGCGAAGCGCGCGTCACCGACGTAAAAGAAAAGGACGGCATCATATGGCACACCGTCACCGTCCCGCTGCGCAAAGGCGCCTGCGTTCAGGGCGACATCGACTTTACGCGCCGTCTCGACCATATGCAGCAGCACTCCGGCGAGCATATTGTAAGCGGCATTGTTCACGCGCAATACGGCTATAATAACGTCGGCTTTCACATTGGCGACGATACCGTGACCGTCGATTTTTCGGGCGTTTTAACAGCCGACGACATCGAAAATGTCGAAAAATCTTCAAACTGGATAATTTGGAAAAACGTGTCCGTCAACGTTACATACCCGTCCCCCACAGAGCTTTCGCACCTTGAATACCGCAGCAAAAAAGAAATCGACGGTCAGGTGCGCATAGTCTCGATAGGCAAAACCGACGTTTGCGCTTGCTGCGGCACGCATGTTTCGCGCTCAAGCGAAGTGGGCATAATAAAGCTGATAAGCGCCCAAAGCTACAAGGGCGGCATGCGCGTGACAATGGTGTGCGGAATGCGCGCCCTTGCAGACTACGAGCGCAAATGCAAAAATGTTGACGCAATTTCCGTGCAGTTAAGCGCTAAGCCAGACGAAACAGCCGCCGCAGTGAAGCGTCTCGCGGACGAAAACATCGCCCTGCACGCGCAGCTTGCGGCAGCCGAAAATAAAATTTTTGAAAAAACAGCCGACGAATTTGCAGGCAAAAGCCGCGCCGTGTGCTTTGAGGACAACCTCTCGCCCGATTCTCAGCGCAGAATGTGCCTTGCCCTTTGCGAAAAATGCGACGGAATTTGCGCCGTGTTTTCTAAAAAAGACGACGGTTATCAGTACGCAATAGGCATCAAATCAGGCGACGTGCGCGACACCGTAAAAGCCCTAAACGCCGCCCACAACGGCAAAGGCGGCGGAAAACCCGCTCTGTGCCAGGGATCGGTTGCGAAGGCAAGCAGGGAAGATGTTGAAAAATTTTTTGAAAAAATTTAAATTTGCGCGAAATTGCGGGCGGATATGGAATCCGCCCCTACGGTTCACTGCAAATTCGCCGAAAATTGTAGGGGCGAGCTTCGCTCGTCCGATAGATTTACACAATTTTACAATGTGCAATGTAGGGGACGGCGTCCTCGACGTCCCGCTCTTGCAGAGGGCAACGTGTCCCCCATGATGCAGTTTATATGGTGAAATAACAGCCTTTGTAGGGGCGCGCATTGCGCGTCCGCTAGGTTTGAACATCTCTGCGGCTGCGGGTCGATGTGGGCATCGACCCCTACAATCCACGTTGACGGTTTCGCGCGTGATTGCAATTTTGCTGCACGCCGCCGCTTTTCGGGGCGTCGAGGACGCCGCCCCCTACAATATGAAAAAAGGAAACCACAACCATGCCAAACACCCATGCCCGCGCCTCAATCCTCGATATCGCCAAATCAATCGCGCTTGTCAACATGCTTGCGTTCCATGCGATGTACGATATCGTGTATATTTTCGGTGTTGACGCGCCCTGGTTTAAAAGCCTCGGTGCGTTTTTTTGGCAGCAATTTATCTGCTTCACGTTCATAATTTGCTCCGGCGCAGTGCTGCCGCTGTCGCGAAAACCCATGCGCCACGCCGCAACACTTTTCGGCTGCGGCTGCCTTTTAACGCTCATCACGTACTTTTTTATGCCAGAGGAAGTCATTCATTTCGGCATTTTAAGCCTGCTCGGCGCGTCGGCGTTCATCGCGGCGCTGCTGCTTCCGCTGTTAAAAAAACTGCCCGCCACGCCTGCCGCACTCGTGTTTTTTGCGCTGTTTGCTGTCACATATAACGTCCCGCGCCACGGCTATCCGTTTCGGTTTTTCTACTGGCTCGGCTTTCCGCGCGAGGGCTTTTATTCAAGCGACTATTTCGCGCTCATTCCGTGGCTTTTCCTCTACATCTTCGGCTATTTTGCGTGGCGCGCCGTCATGGAAAGCCCAGCCCGCGCCGCTGTCATGAATATCCCGCGCGTGAAAATCTGCGAGTGGGTCAGCCGCCGCAGCCTCGTCATTTATATGCTTCATCAGCCAATTATTTACGGCGTTTTGCTGTTGCTTTTCAGGTGATTTATGTTACAATCAAATTAAAAAGGGGGGCTATTTAATGCAACTCGATAAAAAATCCGCACTGCGGCTTCTCGGCGTCGTCTGCGGCGCAATACTTTTTTACACAATAGTCGAAAAACCCGCGACAGCCGTCAGCTTTGTCGGCACGCTTTTCTCGCTCATTTTCCCGCTTTTGCTCGGCTGCGGCATAGCTTTCGTGCTAAATCTGCCAATGCGCCAGCTTGAGCGCATCGTCCTTGTCAAGCCGAAAAATAAGCGCCTTATAAAGCTTCGCCGCCCCATTTGTCTTACGCTGTCGATAATTTTCGTCTGCGCAGTTGTGGCGCTCGTGATGGGTCTTGTCGTGCCGGAGCTTGGCAACGCGTTCGGTATGCTCGCGTCGTCAGTGCCAAAATATTTAGCGTCTTTGCAGCAGTGGAGCCTCGAGCACGCGGGCGATTATCCGCAGGTTAAAGAGTGGATAACCGGCATCTCCGTCGACTGGTCGTCGCTCACGAATAAGCTTGTCGGCTACGTCACAAGCGGCGCGACAAACCTTCTCGGCGGCACATTTTCGTTCGTCACAGCCCTCGCCGGCAGCATAATGAACGCCGTCATCGGCATCATTTTCGCGTTTTACGTGCTGTTAAATAAAGAGACGCTCAAGCGCCAAATGCGCAGCTTTTTAGACGCAATTTTGCCGCAAAAGCTGCTAGATAAGCTGCTTTACGTCGGCAATTTGACAAAGACGACGTTTGAATCCTACGTCACAGGCCAGTGCCTCGAAGCGTGCATTTTAGGCTCGCTTTGCTGGATTGGCATGCTCATTTTGCGCCTGCCCTACGCCCCGATGATAGGCGCGCTCGTCGCGTTTATGGCGCTCGTGCCAATGTTCGGCGCGTTTTTAAGCATGGGCATCGGCGCGTTCATGATATTCATGGTCAGCCCGATACAAGCGCTGTGGTTCGTGATTTTCCTGTTTATTTTGCAGCAAATTGAGGGCAATTTAATCTATCCGCACGTCGTCGGCTCGCAGGTCGGCCTGCCCGGCATGTGGGTGCTCGCATTCATCACAATAGGCGGCGCAATTTCCGGCCTAGCCGGCATGCTCTTCGCCGTCCCCGTCGGCAGCGTCATCTACACCCTAGCCAAAGAATGGGTGCGCAAAAGAAACACCGAAGCGAAAAACACACTCACACAGTAAAATGAAGTTGCAAAGTGCATCGGTTCACACAAATTTATAATTCGCGCGGTAGGGGACGGGTTTCCCGTCCCGCACCTCCTTTCCGTAATCTCACCCAAAACCAGACAGGAGCCCACCCAATGACAAAGCTCGAAACGCTAAAAAATTACTTCGGCTACGACGAGTTTCGTCAAGGGCAGGAGCAAATTATCGACAGCCTTGTCGGCGGGCGCGACGTAATGTGCGTCATGCCAACCGGCGCGGGCAAATCGCTGTGCTACCAAATCCCCGCGCTGCTCATGGACGGCGTTTCGCTCATCATTTCCCCGCTCATTTCCCTCATGAAAGACCAAGTTTACGCGCTGTCTCAAGCGGGCGTTCGCGCCGCATATTTAAACAGCTCGCTCACCGCAGGCCAGTATGCAAAGGCACTTTCGCTCGCCGCGCAGGGCGTGTACAAAATCATCTACGTCGCACCCGAACGCCTCGCGTCGCCGCAATTTATAGAGGCCGTCGAAAGCCTGAAAATCTCAATGATAGCCGTCGATGAAGCGCACTGCGTGTCTCAATGGGGTCAAGATTTCCGCCCAAGCTACTTAAAAATCACCGAATTTATCGACGCCTTGCCCTACCGCCCCGTCGTCGGCGCGTTCACCGCCACCGCGACAGCCGAGGTCAAAGTCGACATCATGAGCATTCTCCGCCTTGAAAACCCGCTCGTCGTCACGACGGGTTTCGACCGCCCAAACCTCTATTTCGGCGTAAAATATCCGCAAAATAAAAATGCCGAATTGCTCTCGATGATAGACGGCTATGGCGACAAAAGCGGCATAATCTACTGTGCCACCAGAAAAGCTGTCGAGGAGGTCTGCGAGCTTTTAATAGGCCACGGCGTGCGCGCCGCAAGGTATCACGCGGGTCTTTCCGACGCCGAGCGCCGCGAAAATCAAGACGCGTTTGTGCTCGATGAAATACAAGTCATCGTCGCCACAAATGCGTTCGGCATGGGCATCGACAAGTCAAACGTGTCGTTTGTCGTACATTATAATATGCCGAAAAACATCGAGAGCTACTACCAAGAGGCGGGCCGCGCAGGCCGCGACGGCACGGCGGCAGAGTGCATTTTGCTCTACAGCCCGCGCGACGTGCACACAAACCGCTTTTTGATAGAGCACTCCGAGCCAAACCCCGAATTGACGGACGCAGAGCAGGCGGACATCAAGGCCAAAGACCTCGACCGCCTAAAATTCATGACGTTTTACTGCACCACAACAGAGTGCCTGCGCGAGTTTATCTTGAAATATTTCGGCGAAAAACAGCCCGAGCCGTGCGGCAACTGCTCAAGCTGTGAGCGCGGCTATGAGACGGTCGACATCACAAACGAAGCCCGCGTGATACTCGCGTGCATCCACTCGTCAGGCCAGCGCTACGGCGTGACGCTCATAACCGACGTGCTTCGCGGCGCAAAAAGCAGCCGAATAGAAACGCTCGCTCTTGACGCTCTGCCAAGCTACGGCGCGCTTTCGTCAATGCCCGCAAAAGACGTAAGGCGCTTGCTCGACACGCTGTCGATGCTCGGCTTCACCGAGGTGACAGGCAGCGAATATCCGGTTTTAACGCTGACGGAAAAAGCCCTCGACGTTCTCGACGGAACGCAGACGGGCATAATAATGAAAAAGCCCATCGAGGCGCAAAAGCCGCAAAAAGCAAAGAAAAACGCCAAAACCCCCGCCGTCGGCGAAGCGGATATGGAGCTTTACGAAGCTTTGCGCCACCTGCGCACAAAAATCGCCGCCGAAAAGCACGTCCCCGCCTACATCATTTTTACCGACGCAACTCTAAACGATATGTGCCGCCGCAAGCCCAGAAACGAGCAAGAATTTTTGCAAGTCTCCGGCGTAGGCGAAGCCAAACTCTCCCGCTTCGGCGAAGCATTTTTGGCTGAAATTAATAAGAGGTAGTTTTGCCGCTCATAAAGCCTTCTCCCTCGGGAGAAGGTGGCGCGACGAAGGAGCGACGGATGAGGTAAATTTGCGCAAACCAAAGCGGACGAGCAATGCGCGCCCCTACAATTAACGCGCGAAGCACTTGCCTCAGCGGAACTTCTTTGCTTATTTGTAAAATTTACAATGTACGGAGCGACGGATGAGCTAAGCCCACATTCCGTAAAGTGCCTTGCCCGACAACGCTTTCTTATATGGAGGAAAAAATGAAAAAATTTATCCCAATCGAAAAAATGCAAAAGAAAAAGCAGCGCGAGCTTGCTGCAAAACGCCGCACCACATGGGGCGCGCTGAACCCCGTCACCCGCAAAGCACCAAACCCAAAAGCATATAACAGAAAAAAAGCACGCCAATGGAATGACCCCATTGACAGTGCTTTTTTATTTGTGCAAATTAAAAAAATAATATACGCTAATCCATCACTCTAAACCCGCTCTCGTTTTTCACAGGAATTTCCTCCTGCTCAACGCGGTCGATGCGCAAAAAGGGCGCGGTTTTAAGTCGGGCAATCAGCGAGGTTATCGCCGTTTGCTCGCCCTCAACCTCCATCTCGACGTTTCCGTCCCAGCGGTTGTACACCCAGCCCGCAAGGTCAAGGCTCTGCGCAATGTAATATGCGCGATACCGAAACCCCACGCCCTGCACCTCTCCGTAAAAAACAAGCTTTTTGCGTATTTTCACGGTTTAGCCCTCTATTATTTCCACCTTTTTCATAACAACAGGCGTCTTTGGCTTATCGCGCATATCTGTTGCGACAGCCGCGATTTCGTCAACGACCTCAATGCCGTTTACAACATGACCAAATGCCGCGTAGCCGCCGTCAAGATGCGGAGCGTCCTCGTGCATGATGAAAAACTGGCTGCCCGCCGAGTTCGGCATGCTGCTGCGCGCCATGCTGATTACGCCGCGCAGATGCTTTATCGGGTTTTTAACGCCGTTTGACGCAAATTCGCCCTTTATGCCGTAGCCGGGGCCGCCCATGCCTGTGCCGTCGGGGTCGCCGCCCTGAATCATAAAGCCCGGAATTATGCGGTGAAAGGTCAAGCCGTCATAAAAGCCGTCCTTGACAAGCTTCTCGAAATTCTCCACCGTAATCGGCGCCGCCTGCGCGTCAAGCTCAATATCAATTACCTTGTCGTTGTCCATCGTTATACGTACCATTTTATTTCTCCCTTTTGCGCATTGCGCATTTTTATATATTGTACCACATTTCCTCACCGAATGAAATTAGTTCTTGCTCTCGGTTCAGATTTTGGCATCTCAATGCCCGCGGCTTTGCCTGCGTCAATGCTTTTAAGCAGCCACGCCATGTTTCGCGCAAGATTTCGCATCACCTGCAAGCCCTCTAAATCCTGCGCCACGTCGGCGGGGGACTGTCCGTGCACCATGTTCCAGTACTGCGACGAGACAAGCGGCATGTTATTTATTGTAAAATATTTATTCAGCGCGTCAAGCGTCGCCGTCGTGCCTGCTCTGCGTGCCGAACATACCGACGCGCCGGGCTTATAGGCAAGGTATCGCCCGCCCGCGTAGAAAACTCTGTCAAGAACAGCCAGCACAGCGCCGTTTGGCGACGCATAATACACAGGCGAGCCGACAATAAAGCCGTCGCAGCCGTCAAGCGTGTCGATTACTTGGTTCACACAGTCGTCGTCGAAAACACAGCGGTGAGTTTCTGCGCATTTTCCACATCCGGTGCAGCCGTGCACAGCGCGAGTGCCGATGTTCATTATCTCCGCGTCAACGCCGCATTCTTTAAGCGTTTTCGCCACCTCGTAAAGCGCCGTATACGTGCAGCCGTTCGCCCGCGGGCTGCCGTTTAAAAGCAAAACCTTCATTGTAAACACTCCAATCTTTATCTCGTAGGGCGTGCCGACCTCGGCACGCCGCAAGCTTCGCGCAAACTGTAGGTAAACTGCGCGCCAAGTCGTCGCGCTCTACGGAGAACACATCAGCTTTTTATTTGAGTATATCACAGTTTCGCCGTGTTTTCCATAGCAAGTAGCGAAAGCTCGTAGCCTGTTTTTGCCGAGATAACGTTATTGCCGTCATCGAGCTTGGGCGTTTTATCAAGCTCAGGGCGCACTTCAAGCATGTCCTGCCAATAGCGCTTCGGGCAGTGCGTCATGCGGCAGCGCGGGTTTTCACGCGCGGTGATGGCAATTGTCTTATAAAACGCCGCCCACATCGCACGGTATTCCTTCTCGTCCTCAAGCAACGGCGGCAAGGTGAGCGCATCGAGCGAAATTATCTCGCTGTGCGCGTTATAGTACACAAGCGCCGCCTTGTGTACTTCATCATAAATGATAAAATTTTCGCACATGAAGCGCTTCACAAAATGCGTTTGCATATAAGGCAGCACAAAATTTTTCGGGTGAATAACAGCCGCAAGCACCTCGCCGTAATCTGAAAACCGCACAAACCCAAGCAGCAGATGCACCTCGTTTTTAAGGTGACGCTCGGCGGAGTACATCGGCGCTACATCTGGGTTTGACAGCAAATACATCGCCTGTGCACCGCGCCTATACCCAAGCAGCAAAAAGCGCAAAATGAGCATTTCCTTCTGCGCCGCGCACGATAAAAACACAGCCCGCACAAGCTCCGCCGCCTCGCCGCAAATCTTGCGCGGAATAGACTCATACACCCGCGCAGCTTTTTCGTTATCAGTTTCAATGTTTTTTTGAAGAAACATCGACGGCTGCGCGTCATCTGCGCATATTATGTCAACGGGCATTTCACGGTTGTAAACACAGTCGTAAACGCACGTCAAAAAGCCCTCGAAGCTCGCGTCATAAAGGTAAATCATATCTGCCGTGCCAGACATCGGACAGCCTCCTCTTTTATCTCAGGTATCGCCGCGCCGCCCTTCACTACACTTAGCACAGGCGTGTCAAACATTGAAAGCTGACGCGTCCCAAACGAAAACGCCGCGGGGTCAATAAGCGCGCTGACGGTCTGCTCGCGCCCCGCGCTCATCGGCTTAAAGCCCCTGCACACAATAAAATATTGCGCGCGCTTTAGCACAACGCCAATTCGCCTTAAATCACCCATGTCAAGCGTGCCGTTTCGCCGCGCGACGCGTATGCGCATGGCACTTTTTACGCCGATGCCCGGCACGCGCAGCAGCATTTCGTAGCTGCAATAATTTATATCGACAGGGAATAGGTGCAAATTATGCACCGCCCAGTTGCACTTTGGGTCAAGAAACGGGTTGAAATTGCAGTTTTCTTTGTCGAGAATTTCGGACGCCGAAAACTTGTAAAATCGCAAAAGCCAGTCCGCTTGATACAGTCTGTGCTCGCGCAAAAGCGGCGGAGCTGTGTCAAGCGCGGGCAGCAGCGGGTTTTCGGCGACAGGAATGTACGCCGAAAAGAAAACGCGCTTTAAACTATATTTATGGTAAAGCCCCTCGGTGAGCATCAATATGTGGTAGTCGCTCTCCGGCGACGCGCCTATTATCATCTGCGTGCTCTGCCCCGCGGGGACGAACTTCGGCGCATGGCTGTACGTCGCAAGCTCCGCCTTCGCCTGCAAAGCCGTGCGGCGCACCTGTGCCATCGGCGCAAGAATTGCCTGCTTTGTCTTGTTCGGCGCAAGTGTATTTAGGCTTTTTTCGCTCGGAAGCTCAATGTTTATGCTCAGTCTGTCCGCAAGCATGCCTATGCGCGAGACGAGCATGGGGTCTGCGCCGGGGATTGTTTTCGCGTGGATATACCCGCGAAAATGATACTCGCCGCGCAAAAGCTCAAGCACCTTTATCATCTGTTCCATCGTGTAGTCGGGGTTTCTGACGACGGCGCTCGACAGAAAAAGCCCCTCGATGTAGTTTCGGCGGTAAAAGCCAATCGTCAGCTCGGCAAGCTCGCGCGGTGTAAAGGTGGCGCGAGGCACGTCGTTTGTCACGCGGTTCACGCAGTATTTGCAGTCGTACACACAGCAGTTGCTAAGCAGTACCTTTAAAAGCGAAACACAGCGCCCGTCCGCTGAAAAGGTGTGGCAAATGCCCGCGGCAACGGTGCTGCCGAGGCCTGTAGCGTCGCCCTCGCGGTCAACGCCGCTTGAGGTGCACGCCACGTCATATTTGGCGCTGTCTGCAAGTATTGTAAGCTTTTCCAAAACCTCCATAAAGCGCCGCCCTCCTGTGGCACTGCACAAAAAGAGTGCAAAAAAGAAAGCCTGCTCGCGGCGCAGTTTAAAAATAAGCCGCGCGCAGACGTACTATTTATTTAAAAGTCCGTTTTATAGGACACAACATTTGATATTATAGGCTCACGGCAGCAAAAAAGCCCTACCATTTAGCCTTTGTCTCGACAACCTTGCCCGCGATGTAAAGGTTTTGCAAGTCCTCACCCGCGATTATCTGCTGCTTGTAGGCGGCGTTAAAAGGCTGTAAAACAACGGAATTTCCGCGCTCTACATACTTTTTAAGCGTTCCCTCGCCCTCGCCGAATACAACAACGCCCAAATCGCCATTTTCAAGCGTCGGTTGACGGTGCACAAGCGCGTAGTCTCCGTCGCTTATGCGCGGCTCCATGCTGTCTCCCTTTACTATAAGGTAAAAGTAGCTGTCAGGGTCCTTCACATTGGCTGGCTCGTAGCCGTAATCCTCGGTAAACGCAAGCGCGCCGTAGCCCGCCCGCACAGTGCCGATGACTGGTATCATGTGCTCCTGTGGCACGTGAAAGGCGGTTTGCCGATTTATGGCAGCTTTTGGCGCTTCGTCGCAGCCGAGCAGATAGTCCGCGCTCACGCCGAGCTTTTCCGACAGTGCCGCCACAGTCTGCGGGTCAGGCGCGCTCGCACCCTTTTCCCATTTTCCGACCGCCTGCTGCGTCACGCCAAGCGAAGATGCCAACGCCGATTGCGTCATCCCGCGCAGCTTGCGTATCTCTTTTATCCGCTGTGAAAACACGCGTATGCCCCCTTTGCTTTATCATGCTTTAATCATACAACGTTTCGATGTAAATGTAAAGGGATTTTTTTGAAAAAAGTTGTAAAAATATGCTTGACAACAACCAATAGTTGTTATAGAATGTAAACAAGACAACCGGACGTCAACAGGAGGACATAATCATGAAATACAACGCAGAAAGCTTTTTTGTATATACACTCGTCGCCGCCTTTGTGGGCATGGGCGTTTTGGCGCTTGCGGCGTTCGCGGGCGGCGCCTGCTCGTTGATTGGCGCGCTCGCGGTTTCGCCAATATCCTTTTACGCGGCATTTAACCTATATACATTTGAAGAGCGCCGCGAGCTTGCCCGCAAACGCAAAGCCCTCCGCCTTCATATCTCTAGCCGCGAAGAACCGCTTCGCGCGGCGTAGAGCATTATGCGGCTGACTTGATATGGTGCGGTGAAAAGCCCGCGAGCCAGCTGACGTATTCTGCGTCGATGCCGCAGTTTAGATATATTGATTTCATGCGCGGGTAAAAATCGGCGGTGAGAAACGGCAGTGTGACGGAAAGCCCGCACATGTCGGCATTCTCGGCACTTGCCGAGCGGAAAATTATCGCGCTCTCGGCGGCTTCAATAGGCTTGTTTGCCTGCGAGGTGTTTGCTTTTTTTGCCGCTTCAAGCAAGTCTGTTATCCCGCACGATGCCATTGTGTCGCCAAGAGGGTAGCGCGCGGTGGACGTTGCGTGCGTGATGCGCGGAATAAGCGACGCGCGCGGCGCGGTGTAGGCAAAATTCTTCCAAGCCTCATAAAGATTTTCAGCCTCATATAAATCGACAAGCGCAAGCACCGCCGCCGCATCGTTTTTCTGCGATTCTATAAGAAAATCCTCCGCGAGTATCCTCGTCAAAGCAACGGTGTCGACAGAGGTGTCCTTGCCTAGCGTCTCAAGCCAGCGCTTGTAGTCCCAGCCGTAGCCGCTCTCAAAATCCTCGCTCGCAAGAAGATAATTTGCGCTTATGCGAAGAGCGTACGCTGTTTCAAGCCCGCCCATAAGGCAGGTGTCGAAGCCGATAAAATCAAAAAATACGCCTGTGCTCAAAATCGCGCCGCGCATTTCGTCAAGCGTAAGTGACGCGGAATATTCCTGAAATTCGTCGTAGCCGTACCCCTCCACAGCTCCGCCGCCATGCCCCCAAAACAGCAGTATATTGCGCTTTGCGGGGTAACTTTTAGAGCTCCAAGACACAAAATCCTCAAGCGTTTCAGGCGCTGTCATGTCGAGCTGCGGCAGCGTGTCGTCGACGAGCACAAGCTGATTATCTGCTATAACATATCTTTGCGAGTGCTCGGACGATATTTTAAATCTGCGCCATTTAAGCGTGCCACCTGTTTGTATCACAACGCGCACGTTCGACGGAATGTCCGCCGACAGCATTTCAAGAATGTCGTCCGTCGCCGAGCCGTCCTCGCTCTCAAGGTCAGACGCGCACATGTATATCATCACGGTGACATCATCATTTTTGCCAAACGTCGTTGACATCGCTGCAAACTGCGAGCGAGAAAATAGCTCCGAGGTGCTCAAAAGTGTGCTAAAAAGCATCGCCGCAGCGCAAAAAAACGCAATATATCGGCGTTTAATCACGCGTTTATGCGTGCCGTGCTCATCATTAAACATAAAGCACCCCCCCTTAGTTTAATATATTTAAGCGGTTATCCTTTTAATAAGCTTGCAATAAGGAGCATTTGTAGGGGACGGCGTCTCGACGCCCCGCTAACTTTGCTTTGCGCTCACCTTACGGGGCGTCGAGGACGCCGCCCCCTACAATCGGTGATTGTTGTGTAGGTACAAGGTATTTAAGATTACTTAAAGAGATAACCATATATATTTATTGTACCCGCGTTTTGTTATTAAAACAAGGAAAGATACCATTATCACGAAAAATTTGCACAAATAATTTTATCCTCTGCCTCTTGACAGAGGAATTTTTTATGTGTATACTGTGTATACTGTTAATGAACAGTTTGGAGGTGCTTTGGTGGAAATAATAATCAGCAATGCCAGTGACAAACCAATTTACGAGCAAATTTACACACAGATAAAAAACCGCATAATCTCGGGCGAGCTTAACGAGGGCGATGCGCTGCCGTCTATCCGCGCGCTCGCCAAAGATTTGCGCATTAGCGTAATCACAACGAAACGCGCGTATGACGAGCTTGAGCATGACGGCTTTATTTACACCGTCAGCGCAAAGGGCTGTTATGTTGCGCAAAAAAACACCGAAATAATGCGCGAGGGACAGCTTAGGCAAATTGAGCAGCACATGCGCGAGATAATGTCGCTCGCGCCTGCGTGCAGGCTGTCTGACGAGGACATCATTGAAATGCTGCGCATAATGCAGCAGGAGGGGAACGAGCGATGAACGCTATCGAAATCAATTCACTTTGCAAAAGCTACAAGGACTTTGAGCTTAAGGACATCACCTTTTCGCTTCCGCAGGGCAGCATAATCGGGCTTGTCGGCGAAAACGGCGCGGGCAAAAGCACCACAATTAAGCTTATTATGGACGCCATCGAGCGCGACAGCGGCACGGTGACGGTGCTCGGCACAGACAACAAAAGCCCACAGTTTAAAAGCGTCAAGGAGGACATCGGCGTAGTGCTCGACGAGGCATATTACCCCGAGGTGCTCACCGCCAAAAACGTCGGCGCAGTGATGAAAAACACATATAAAAACTGGAACGCCGAGCAGTACGACGCGCTTATAAAGCTTTTTAATCTGCCGACTGATAAACAGTTTAAAGATTTTTCACGCGGGATGACGATGAAGCTCGCGATTGCCGTCGCGCTGTCGCACGCGCCGAAGCTTCTTATTTTAGACGAGGCGACGAGCGGGCTTGACCCGATGATACGCGACGAAATTCTCGACATTTTTAACGATTTCACGCGCGACGAAACGCACTCAATCCTGCTTTCGTCCCACATAGTAA
The DNA here is from genome assembly GCA_009929695.1 of Clostridia bacterium. Classification (GTDB taxonomy): domain Bacteria; phylum Bacillota; class Clostridia; order Oscillospirales; family Ruminococcaceae; genus Ruthenibacterium. The sequence continues at coordinate 9,392 of RZZW01000029.1, read as the reverse complement.
GCGACCTCGAAAAAATCTGCGATTACATTGCGTTTATCCACAAGGGCAGGCTGCTTTTCTGCGAGGAAAAGGACGTTTTGCTGAACGAATATGCGATTTTGAAGCTGACAAAAGCCGAATTTGAGGCCGTGCCGCAAAGAGCCGTCAAGGGCGTGAAAAAAAGCGATTACGGCGTTGAGGTGCTTGTGCAAAAATCGGCTGGTTCAAAGGCGTTTAAGGCGGAGCACACCACGCTCGAAGAAATAATTTTATTTTTGGCGAAGGGGGACGACGCGAAATGAAGGGCTTGATTTTGAAGGACGGCTTCACATTGATGAAGCAGGCAAAGCTGTTTCTAGTTATGATTCTTATATTTTCCATTGTGCCGGTGTATGGCAGCGCAACAGCAATGTTTACAGTAGTGTTCGCGGCAAAGCTCTCCATAACCTCGATGTCATACGACGAGCGCAGCAAGTGGAACACACTGGCCGCGATGATGCCGTATTCGGACACCGCGCTTGTTCTTAGCAAATATCTGCTTGCGTACATCTGCATTTTGGCGGCGTCTGTTTTATCGGTTGTCGGCGGCGTCATCAGAGCAATCGCGACAGGCGGCGTGCTTGAGGGCGAATTTTTAATATACGTGGTGTCGGCCGTGTGCTTGGCAGCTTTAATGGTGGCGCTTGTTTTTGCGTTTATATTCCGCTTCGGCGTCGAAAAAGGGCGGCTTGCGTATCTTGCAAGCATAGTGCTTGTTATGGTGATAGGCGGAGGCGCAACTCAGTTTTTACCTAAATTAACCGGCATTGAAAGCATTTCCGCCGCCGCAGTGGTGATAATTTTAGCAGCGTTCACCATAGTCGTAAGTGCGACTTCAATAGCTTTATCGGTGAAATTCTACAAAAAAAACAGGCTGTAGCGGGTTGCATAAATTTATAACGTGTATTGTAGTGGCGGATATTATCCGCCCGAAAGCTTATCGAGGTGCATTATCGTAAATTTATGCAAACCACGCGGGCGGGATGATATCCGCCCCTACATTTTGCATGCGAAGCGGTGCGCCGAGTCGTAACGCCATAATAAATAACAAAATCACGGACAATTTGCGTCCGTGATTTTTTTATGTAATATTTATTTTTTACCCAAACGGATGCACTACGCCTGTGTTGGAGGCGGCTTCGGCTGGGGCATCGGTGGTGATTGATGCGGCGGCACCGTCGGCGGATATTGGGGTGCTGTCGGCGGGGGCTGCGCCGTCTTGCGGCGTTGTTGAATCCGCCACTGATTGCGCCATGCTCACTGCGCTTGACGAGCTTGTGCTCGCGTCTTTATCGCTGCCGGTTTTGTTGAAGAAGAACGTGTTCAGCAGGTAATATCCCGCAAAAACAAGCGCCACCAAAAGAACCACAAGCACAATTATCGGCACAATTTTATTGCTGACGCCCGCGCTTGACGACGGTTTTTTCTTCTTTTTCGGCTTTTGCACATAATCGTCCTCGTCGTCATTCGCGGAATATGCGACTGACTTTTTAGACGCTTTCGCCTGAGCCTGCATGGCTTTCGCCTGCGGCGCTCTTGTCTGAACAGCCGCCGCGGGTGCGCCCTCCCACTCAAGCTCCTGTCCCGCCTTGCACGACTGTGCATACGGAACACCTGCGCCGATAAGCAGTCTGCGCGTCATGTCGAGCAGCGTCAGCGCCGCGCATTTTTCTGCGTCCTTGCTCGCGGGTATCTCGCGCACATAGACAAATTTTCCGTGCGCAATCGCCGCGTAAAGCTTTTCTTCGCCAAAGCCCTTTATCGCCGCGCCAAACTCGGATTTTGTGCATTTTGCCGCCGCTGTTGCCCAGTCAGCCGCCGCCTGATATGCAGGAGTCGCTTCATTGGGGTCAAAAATAGCGGCTTTTTCTATTTTTGAGGCAACTTTATCGTTGAGATAGCTGTCGTCGCCAAAATCGAAAACCTTGTCGCCGCGCTTTGTGGCTTTAAACTCGGTTTCAAGCAGCGCGCCCGTCTCCTCGTCGCCGGCGGCTATGTACGCGCGCGCTTCCATCAGCTCGCCCGCCGTCACATACGCAAGCCCGCCCTTGCCGCGCCCGTATGAATAATCGCCCATCGCGTCCTCAAACATTTGCGCGCCCGATTCCGTAAGCTGCATCGCCGCGGCTTCGGCGTAAGACTGCGCGTTGAGCACGACAAGAATTTCGTCCGCCTGACCGTATAGCCCAAGCTTTAAATCGGGCGACGTGACAGAAAGCTGCTTCGCCGTGACCTTCAGCTTGTGCATATCCGGCGCAAAAAAGCGCACGATCACCTGTTTGGTTACGTTTTTCTCCTGCATGGTTTATACCTCCTAAACATCTTTGACGTCTTTATCCTGTGTGAAATGCGCCGCTTCGCCAAGCGCAAATTTTTCGCAGCCGTTAAGCTTCGCACCCATCGCAATTCGGCGGATCATGTCAAGCGCATACTGCACGCTCGACGCGCGCACCGTGTCTCTTGTGCGGTTTATAAGCACTAGCTTTTGAACATAAACGCCGTCCGCGCACGCCGCGCCGACGTAAACAGTGCCAACCGGCTTTTCCTTTGTTCCACCTGTCGGGCCTGCAATTCCTGTGACGGAAATTCCGATGTCCGCGCCCGCGTAGTCTCGTATGCCCTGCGCCATCTCGGCGGCTGTCTCGGACGACACCGCGCCGTATTTTTCGAGTGTCTCGTCTTTAACGCCGAGCAGCTTGTGCTTAATTCTGTTCGCATATGTGCACGCGCCGCACTCAAAAACGTCGCTTGCGCCAGAAATTGCGGTTATCGTCTGCGAAAGCATGCCGCCTGTGCAGCTTTCGGCAGTCGCGACTGTCATTTTGCGCTCCGCAAGCGTCTCAACAACCACCTGCGCTAGGCTGTCCTTGTCGCGCGCGTAGAGGTTGTCGCCAAGTATCTCGCTGAATTTCTCTGCGGTGTCGTCGCACATCGCCTTTGCCTGCTCGGTGGTTTTCGCCTTAGCGGTTATGCGCACGACGACCTCTGCCGTCTTTGCATAAAGTGCCGCCGTCGGGTTTTCCGCCGCGAGCAAATGCGCGACTTTAGTTTCAAGGTGGCTCTCGCCGATGCCCGTCACGCGCAGCGAGGTCGAGTATAGAATATTGTCGCTGAGCGACGCAAGCCACGGCTTTACCTCATCGAGAAACATCGGCTGCAATTCCTTTGGCGGCCCAGGCAGAAGCACGGCGTATTTGCCGTCTTTTTCAAAAATCATGCCGGGCGCAGTGCCGTTCGCGTTTGGAATTTTGCGTCCGTTTGTCGGAATCATCGCTTGCTTTTTGTTGTTTTCGGGCATGGTTCTGTTCCACGCCGCGAAAAACGACTTTATTTTTTCAAGCTCCGCTTCGTCAAAACGCAAGGTGTCGCCGAACGCGTCCGCGGCTGTCTGCTTTGTCAAATCGTCGTCGGTAGGCCCAAGCCCGCCCGAAAAAACAAGCAAATCGCTTCGCGACAGCGCAAGCGACACAACGCTTTTAAGCCGCTGCGGGTTGTCGCCCACAACGCACTGAAAATGAACGTTTATACCAAGTGCCGCAAGCTGCTTGCTCAAAAACTGAGCGTTCGTGTTAAGAATGTCGCCAAGCAGCAGCTCCGTGCCGACAGCAATGATTTCTGCTTCCAAATAGATTACCTCTTTTTTATTAGTTTGTGCTGAACCGACCTCATCCGTCGCTCCTTCGTCGCGCCACCTTCTCCTAAAGGAGAAGGCTTTAGGCTTCCCCCTTTGGGGGAAGCTGTCGCCCGCAGGCGACTGATGAGGGGAATTTTGCGCAAATTCTATAAATTGATATATTCAACCGGTGTTTCCTCCGCCGCTGTTGCTTCAAGCTCAAGCAAATCGGGCATTTCGGCTTCGGCGGCTTCTATTTCGGCTAGGCTCGGCTTCGTTTTGGGGTGCGGGGGAGTGAAAATTGTGCAGCAATCCTCAAACGGCTGAATGCTTGTCTCAAACGTGCCTATTTTGCGCGAAATATCGGTGATTTCTGTCTTATCCATGCCTATGCACGGGCGCAAAACAGGCAAATCCTGCGCCGCGTCGGTGCACGCGAGGGCGTTCAGCGTTTGGCTCGCCACCTGCGCAAGACTTTCGCCTGTTATAAGCCCGAGCGAGCCCTCTTTTTTGCTTATTATGTTCGCAATGCGCATCATGCTGCGGCGCATAAGCACTGTAAACAGGTCAGCGGGCGCATGGTCGCGAATATATTCCTGCGGCTTTGTGTAGGGCACAACGTACAAATTCATGTTGCCGGTGTACGGAATTATCTCATACGCGAGGTCGACGACCTTTTGCCGCGCGCGCTCGCTTGTGTAGGGCGGGCTTGCAAAATGCACGGCTATCAGCGACAAGCCGCGCTTTGCCATCATGTACCCCGCGACAGGTGAGTCGATGCCGCCCGAAAGCAGCAGCGTCGCTTTGCCCGATGTCGACACAGGCAAGCCGCCCGCGCCCTGCTTTTTCGCGCCGTGAACATACGCCGCAAAGTCGCGAATTTCGACGATGACGTTCACGTCAGGCTTTTTAACGTCGACTGTCAAATGATGATATTTTGAAAGCACAACGCCGCCAAGCTCGCGGGCGATTTCCATGCTGTCCATGCCAAACCGCTTGTCGCTGCGCTTTGCGCTCACTTTAAACGTCTTTGCCACCGCAAGCTCGTCGCCTAAATACGCGAGCGCGGTGTCGCAGATTTTGTCAAAATCTTTTTCACACACAGCCGCTTTGCTGTATGCCGCAATGCCGAAAATACGGCTCACCGCGTCCTCAAGCTGCGCGATGTCCGCGTCGTCGTCAAGCGGCTCAATATACACGGTCGACCGCGCAAGATACACCTTGCACTCGCCAATGCTTTTCACTCTGCGGCGGATTGTTTTCATCAAAGCGCTTTCAAAAGTGGCTCTGTTAAGTTCTTTCAGCGTCATTTCGCCAAGATATGCTATTATAAGTTGTTTCATCCACTTGCAGCGGGGCAATATGTCCCCACGTTTTCCTTTATAGTATAGTTTTGTAGCCTTTTATTGTTTGTGCTGGCTTACCTCATCCGTCACGCTGCGGCGTGCCACCTTCTCCTAAAGGAGAAGGCTTAAAAGGCTTCCCCTTTAGGGGAAGCTGTCGCCCGCAGGCGACTGATGAGGGGCTACCGCCTAATCTTCGCAATTGTCGCTATGCCTTCTTTTAATGCGGCTATCAGTGCGTCGGTGTCGGCGGCGGTGCTGTCGTATGAAAACGAAACGCGAATTGCTGTGTCTATGCGGGTTTTCGGCAGCTTCATGGCGGAGAGCGTGTGGCTTGCTTCTCCCTTGCTGCACGCCGAGCCGCTCGAGACGTAGATTTCATTGCTCTCTAAAAAATGCAGCATCGTCTCGCTTTTTATATTTTCAACCGAAAAATTTATTATGTCCGGCAGCGCTGATTTCGGGCTGTTTAACGTAACACCCTCAATAGCTTCAAGCTGTGCGCGAAGTGCTGATGATATCGCCGCTATTTTCTCGCACTTTTGCTTAAAATCAGCCTGCGCAAGCTCGCAAGCTTTAGCCATAGCCGCTATGTAGGCGGTGTTTTCAGTGCCGGGGCGCAAGCCGCGCTCCTGCCCGCCGCCGTGCATATATGGCAGAATATGGAAGCCTTTGCGAATATAAAGCGCTCCAATTCCTTTTGGCGCGTGAATTTTGTGTCCGCTGACTGTATATGTGTCAATTTGAGTGTCCGCAAGCTTAATTTTCAGCTTGCCCCACGCCTGCACGCCGTCGATATGCACGGCGGTTCGGCGGTTTTTCTCTTTCACAAGCGCCGCCAAGCGCGCAACGTCAAGCGCTGCGCCAATCTCGTTATTCACGTGCATAGCCGCCACTAGCGCGGTTTTCGCGTTCACTGCCGCCGCCATTTCTTCTATGCTCACAATGCCGTTTTCGTCGGGGTAAATCACCGTCACGTCAAAACCGTTCTCGCGCATTGCGACGACGGTATTTTGCACGCTTGGGTGTTCGTAACCTGTCACGACTATGTTGTTCGCCCACGCTTTTCTCGCGGCGCATGCGCCCTGAATGGCTATATTGTTGCCCTCGCTGCCGCAGGATGTAAAGGTTATCTCCGCGGCTGTGCAGCCGAGCGAGTGCGCCACGGTTTCGCGCGCTTTTTTGATGACAAGCTCGCTTTTTGCGCCTATGCCATACAGCGACGACGGATTTGCAAAATGTACCCTGAGCACCTCATCAGCCACGTCCGCCGCGCTTTGTGCCACACAAGTAGTTGCGGCGTTGTCAAGATAATGCAATTAAATTGCCTCCAAAATATTATACTATAAAACTTTATTAATGAAAAGTGAAAAATGAAGAATGAAAAATTAATGAGTGATGCCTGCGGGCATCACATTTTAATGGAAAGAATAAAACTATTAAAATGTTAAACCGCAGGTTTAACTCCTTAATTTTTCACTTTTCACTCTTCATTTTTCACTATTAAAACGCCAGCACTATACCGCCGTCGTTTTCGTAAACTGTGGATAAGCCCGCCGCGGGCACTATTATCACTTCGCCGAGGGCGGTGCATTTTTCGAGCAGCTCACGGCGCAGCTCCGTCGCGCGCTCAATGCAGTTGCAGTACGACATCACAAGCACTATGCTGCCCTTCGACGCCGCCACAAGCTTTTCCGCCACTGTCTCAACAAGGCGGCGCATCGCGTTTTGCGTGCCGCGCACCTTTTCGTGAGCAATTATCTCTCCGTCAATCGTCCCCATTATCGGGCGCAGATTAAGCATCGTGCCAAGCAAGCCCGCCGCCTTTGAAATTCTGCCGTTTTTAATAAGCGTGCTCAAATCCTCAAGCACAAAAAGCGTCGTCATCTTGTCCACAAATTCGCGCGTTTCAGCTTCAATTTTCTCAAAGCTTTTGCCCGAAAGCAGAGCTTCGTGAAGGCGCATTGCGATAAGTGTCTCGCCGGAGGTAGCGCTTTTTGAATCTATGACGGCGATTTTCTTGTCGGGATATTCCTCAAGCACCATGTCGCGCGCCACCATTGCGGCGTTATAGCTGCCCGAAAGCTTGCTCGAAATCGTCACGACAAAGCTCGCATCATATTTTTCCATCGCCTCGCGATATTCATCGGGCGACGGACACGCCGTGGACGCGGCTGTTTTGCACGCCTTTATTGTGTGCAAAAGATCCTTTAGGTCAATATTTTTGTCATCGGTGAAGTGGCGCTCGCCCACCGTCATTTTAAAGCTTACAAAATCAACGTCAAGCAGATTAGCAAGCGCAGGGGTAAGGTCGCAGCAGCTATCCGCTATAATTTTTGTCTGTATCACGATAACCTCCTTGCGAATATTTTTATTTCATTTAAGTTTACCATTATATCAGCCAAAAAGCAAACATATACGCTTGTATTTTGCCTCGTAATTTGTTAATATTCTATATAGAATATGTGAAATTATATATGGGGGTCATGTAAATGAAGACTGACATTCAAATTGCACAGGAAACTAAGCCTGTCGCTATCTATGACGTTGCCGCAAAGCTTGGCATCGACGAGGGCGATATAATACCCTACGGCAAGTTTAAGGCAAAAGTTGACCATCGCCTTGTCAAAAAGCTTTCAGACAAAAACGACGCGCCTGTCGTACTTGTGACTGCTATCAGCCCCACCCCCGCGGGCGAGGGCAAAACGACAACGAGCGTCGGCCTTGCGGACGCATTGCAGCTTCTCGGCAAAAAGCCCGTTCTCGCTCTGCGCGAGCCGAGCCTCGGGCCTGTTTTCGGCATGAAGGGCGGCGCGGCGGGCGGCGGCTACGCGCAGGTTATCCCAATGGAGGACATAAACCTGCATTTTACAGGCGATTTACACGCCATCGGCGCGGCAAATAACCTGCTCGCGGCAATGGTGGACAACCATATTTACCACGGAAATGCAATGAACCTTGACCCTCGCCGCATCACATGGAAGCGCTGCGTCGATATGAACGACCGCCAGCTTCGCTTTATAACGGACGGCCTCGGCGGCAAAGTCAACGGCACACCTCGCGAGGACGGCTACGACATCACCGTCGCAAGCGAAATCATGGCGATATTCTGTCTCGCGACAGATTTAGCCGACTTGAAAGCCCGCCTTGCAAGAATAGTCGTCGGCTATTCGTTCGACGGCAAGCCCGTCACAGCGGGCGACATCAAGGCGCAGGGCGCAATGGCGGCGCTGTTAAAGGACGCTTTTGACCCAAATCTAGTGCAAACCTTAGAGCACGTCCCCGCGCTTGTTCATGGCGGGCCTTTCGCAAACATAGCCCACGGCTGCAACAGCGTCATCGCCACAAAGCTTGCGCGAAAGCTCGGCGATATCGTCGTCACCGAAGCGGGCTTCGGCGCTGACCTCGGCGCGGAGAAATTCCTCGACATAAAATGCCGCCTTGCGGACATTGCGCCGTCGGTTATAGTCGTCGTCGCGACAGTGCGCGCATTAAAGCACCACGGCGGCTGCGCTAAAACCGAGCTTGGCGTGCCAAATGTTGAATATCTCAAAGCGGGCGCGGAAAACCTTAAACGCCACGTTGAAAATATGCAAAAATTCGGCGCGCCTGTGTGCGTCGCAATAAACGCGTTCCCCACAGACAGCGAGGAAGAGATGCAGTTCTTGCGCGATTATTGCGCCGATATTTTGAATGTTTCATGCGCTTTAAGCGAGGTTTTCGCCAAAGGCGGCGCAGGCGGCAAAGAGCTTGCGACGGACGTTCTTGGCATTTTAGACAAAAATGTAAAGCTGAAATTTACATATTCACTGGATAAAACGCCGCTTGAAAAGATACAGGCAATCTGCAAAAACATCTACCGCGCCGACGGCGTCATCGTCAGCAAGCCTGCGCAAAAGCAGCTTGACGAGTTGACGGCAAACGGCTTTGACGCATTGCCCGTCTGCATAGCCAAAACCCAGTACAGCTTCTCCGACGACGCAACGCTGCTCGCCGCCCCCACAAACTTTGAAATGACGCTCCGCAGCGTGAGATTATCCGCCGGCGCAGGCTTCATAGTGGCTATAATGGGCGACATCATGACAATGCCCGGCCTCCCCAAAAAGCCCGCAGCGGAGAATATTGATGTTGATGAGAATGGGAAGATAAGCGGATTGTTTTAAAAGAAGAAATAAAAAGAAGAGAGAAGAAGTAATGAGTGATTGCTGCGCAATCACATTTTAATGGATAGCTGCAAACCTCTTACCTCCCTTGTTAAAGGGAGGGGGACCTCCCGCAGGCGGTGGAGGGATTCTTTTTACGGCGCTGTGTAAACCGTGGGAAGAATCCCTCCGTCGCTCCTGCGTCGCGCCACCTCCCTTTAACAAGGGAGGTTTTTTGTTTGCGTTATCCATTAAAATGTGAAACCCGCAGGTTTC
>RZZW01000028.1 GCA_009929695.1 Clostridia bacterium | reverse complement strand
CAATGCGTTTCCCATGCGCCCTCTTAACTGGCAGTCTCCTAAAAAAATTCTCCATGATTTTATTGCTTTTGGTGTAACGTATCATTGACAAACCTACAGAAGAAAGAAAAATGGCGGTGTGTTCACGTTTTTAAATCACACCGCACACTTTTATTTCTTCTTTATTCTATCTTCTTTTTATAGCATTTCTTTTTTTATCCCCTTGTGCAAAATTGCGTCGTAGTCGATGAAAGCGTAGATGTCGGCTTCTATTTTGTCGCAAAAGGTTTTCAGCTCGTCTAGCGGCATGTCCTCAATCGCGCAATTTTTGTCTTCGCAGGCTATCACTATGCGGCCGACTATGCCGTGGGCGTCGCGGAATGGGACGTTTTTGGATACCAGATAATCTGCAACCTCTGTTGCGTTCAAAAAGCCTTTTTTGACGTTTTTCTTCATACTTTCGGGCTTCACTGTGACTGTTGCTATCATTCTTTCTGCTATTTGCAGGCACGCCTGAACAGTTGTCAGCGCGTCGTAGAAAAGCTCTTTGTCCTCCTGCATATCCTTATTATACGCGAGCGGCAAGCCCTTCATAAGCGTTAGCATACCCATAAGGCTGCCGTATACGCGGCCTGTTTTGCCGCGGATAAGCTCGGCGCCGTCGGAGTTTTTCTTTTGCGGCATTATTGACGAGCCTGTTGTGTAGGCATCGGATAATGAGATGTAGTCAAACTCGCTTGAGCCGAAGATTATAAGCTCTTCCGCGAGGCGCGAGAGGTGCAGCATTATCATCGAAAATGCGCTCATAACCTCGATTTGATAGTCGCGGTCAGACACGCCGTCAAGAAAGCTTGCGTAGGGGCGTGCGAAATTTAGCTGCTTTGCTGTGAAATCGCGGTCGATTGTGTGCGTTGTGCCCGCGAGAGCGCCGCAGCCGAGGGGACATTCGTCCATATTGTCAAGCGCGTTTTCGAGGCGGCGTTTGTCGCGTGAAAACATGCCGTGATACGCCATTAAGTACGCTTTAAACGTGATAACCTGCGCGCGCTGCAAGTGTGTGTAGCCCGGCATAAGGCATGGATTTTCGTCGGCAACTTTCTTTAGCGTGTCTAAAAGCGCCGTCACCATATCAGCTGTTTTACGCGTTTCGTCGCGTGTAAACAGCTTCATATCGGTGTTCACTTGGTCGTTGCGGCTGCGGGCTGTGTGCAGTTTTTTGCCCACCTCGCCCGTCATTTCCGTCAGCTTTGCCTCGACGAAGGTGTGGACGTCCTCATAGTCGCCCTCTAGCTTTTGCGCGCCGCTTAAAACGTCGTCTTTAAGCTTCAAAAGTCCATCTGTCAGCGTTTCGCCCTCGTCCTTTGTCAACAGGCCTACCTTTGTCTGCATAGCGACGTGAGCTATGCTGCCGTCGATATCGGGTATGACGAGCCATTTTGTCTGCTCGAAATTATTGTTAAACTGCTCCATTAAAGCGTCCTCTTCACCGCGAAAACGCCCGCCCCAAAGCTTTGCTTCTGCCACTTAAAACACTTCCCCTAATAATTATAGATATATAATACTGTATAAATAGTGCTTGCGTCAAGCATAATGCTTGCAAGTTTAAGCTGTGCATGATAAAATATATTTTATATAGGAATTGTTAAGGGAGAGGGAAATATGGCAAAGGAATTGGCGGAGATATTCGGCAAGCATCTTTTTGACGATCGCGTGATGCGCGAGCGTTTGCCGCAGGGCGTGTATGAAAGCCTGCGCGAGATACGCGACAACGGAAAATCGTGGGACCCCAACGTGGCGGACGTTGTTGCCGACGCGATGAAATCTTGGGCGATGGAGCTTGGCGCAACGCACTACATACACTGGTTTTGCCCGATGACAGGAACCGGAAGTGGCAAGCACGACAGCTTTATTGACGGCGTTAAGGACGGCGCACCGATGATGCGTTTTTCGGGCAAAATGCTCGCAAAGGGCGAGGGCGACGCGAGCAGCTTTCCGTCTGGCGGCCTTCGAGCGACGTTTGAAGCGCGCGGCTATACAACATGGGACCCGACTTCACCCGCATTTGTGCTCGGTACAACGCTGTACATACCGACTGCTTTTTGCTCGTACACGGGCGAGGCGCTTGACCAAAAAACGCCTGTTTTGCGCAGTATGCAGGCGCTGAACAAGCAGACACTACGCGTTTTGCGCGCGCTCGGCGACAACGAGAGCACGCATATTTTGCCGACTGTCGGCGCGGAGCAGGAATATTTCTTAGTTGACAAAAAGCTTTTTGACGCACGCCTTGATTTAAAGGTTGCGGGTCACACACTTTTTGGCGCGAAGCCGCCGAAGGGTCAGGAGCTTGAGGACCACTATTACGGCACTATTGACGAGCGCGTGCGTGCATTTATGCGCGAACTTGACGAGGAGCTGTGGCTGCTCGGCGTGCCTGCAAAGACAGAGCACAACGAGGTTGCGCCTGGGCAATATGAGCTGGCGAGCGTGTTTGCGACGGCGAATATCGCGTGCGACCACAACCAAATAATGATGGAGCTTATGCGCAAGGTGGCGCTGCGCCACGGCTTTGCGTGCCTTTTGCACGAAAAGCCCTTTGCGGGCATAAACGGCAGCGGCAAGCACAACAACTGGAGCATCGGCACTAACACTGGCAAAAACCTGCTTGACCCGACCGACGCGCCGGAGGAAAACAACGAATTTCTTGTGTCACTTTGCGCTGTGATAACGGCTGTTGACAAATATGCCGACCTGCTTAGAATGTCCGCGAGCTGCCCCGGAAACGAGGAGCGTCTCGGCGGAAACGAAGCGCCGCCCGCAATCGTGAGCATTTTCCTCGGCGAAGCGCTTACGCACACAATGTGCGAGCTTGCCGAAGGCCACACGCTTGAAAAGGAACAGCGCGGGCAGCTTATGACGGGCGTTAAGAGCCTGCCGCGCTTTACGCTTGACGATTCTGACCGCAACCGCACGTCGCCTTTTGCATTTACAGGGAACAAATTTGAGTTCCGCATGGTTGGTTCAAGCCAGAGCGTGGGGCTTGCGAATGCTGTTACAAACGCGATTGTTGCGGACGTTATGCATGATTTTGCCGACAAGCTTGAAAACACCGAGAATATCGACGCCGTTGTGCACGAAATCGTGACCGAGACATGGCGCGAGCATGGGCGCGTGATTTTTAACGGAAACAACTATAGCGAAGAATGGGTGCAGGAGGCTGCGCGCCGCGGGCTGCCGAATATTCCGACGATGGCGATGGCAGCGGAGGCGTTTGTCGACGAGAAAAACGTCAAGATGTTTGAGCGCACGCATGTATTTACGCCGAGCGAATGCGCGTCGCGCCACGAGATAATGCTTGAGACATACTCAAAGCACGTGCACATCGACGCGTCGACAATGCTCACGATGGTGCGCCGCAGCTTGCTGCCCGCGTGCTACGAATACCTAGCGCAGATGAGCAACGCCGAGCTTTTGACAGAGCAGACAGGCGCGGCGTGCGCGTCGGCAAAGGCGAATATTCAAAAGCTGTGCGTGACCATCGACGAGGCGGAGGGCGCGAACGAAGCGCTGCGCCGCTCGCTTGAAATTCTCGAAAAAAAGAGCGGCACCGCAGCCGAAATAGCCGCCGAGTGCCGCAAGCTTGCAGACAAAGAAATGTGCAATTTGCGCACGCACATAGATGCGCTTGAGCTGCTGATACCGAAAAAGTTTTGGCCGATACCGGATTATTGCGATTTGCTTTTTGATTTATAATTGATGCGGACGCGCAATGCGCGCCTACAATCCTCTGTAAATTTACGGTTACCGTAGGGCGGGGGCTTGCTCCCGCCGTTACAACCGTAACCGAGGCGATGTGCGAACCTTACGGACGAGCACAGCTCGCCCCTACAAAGGTTTGCTGTTTCACTATAAAACCGCATCATGGGGGGACACATTGCCCTCTGCAAGAGCGGAACGTCGAGGACGCCGTCCCATACAATTGACGTTGCAAATTTGCTTATTCGCTCATTTATGAAATTCATAAACGTGGGGAACGCATTGTATGCGTTCCGATGCCGCTGGTTTGCGCAAATCTAGCGGAGCGACGAGAGCGTCGCTCCCTACGGTGCAATTTGCAAAATTGCGTGAACCATGCCAGACGGAAAACCCGTCCATACATTATCTATTAAAAAAACCGCCATAAGGCGGTTTTTTTATATTTTTATTGAATCAACAACATCTTTTATTTCTTCTCTGACCCTGAGCCGTGTGTTTATGATGCTCTCTTGTGTGTCGAAAAGCGTCATGACCGGCTGGCGGATTGTTTCCATTGTGCTGCAATATTTGTCGAACCACACTATGATGAACGTCTCTTTATAGCGCGGCGGGGTTATTGTTAAAGGCCACATATGGCGCAGAATTATATCGCATTCAAGCGGCGATAATTCAAACAGCTTTTTTGCGTTTTCAAGGGCGACGCGCGGGTGATTAAAGCCGTGCAAAAGCTCGCCCTTTTCGCGTTTTTTGAGATGCCAGTCGTACAAAAACAAGTCGTGCAAAAGGCCTCCTCGGGCGGCTGCACAGGAATTTAAGCCGTGCTTGCGGCAATATAGATAGCTTAGATACGACACATTTATGCTGTGCCCAAGGCAGGTTGTTGTGCCGTGCTGAATATACTGGCTCATCTGCGCCACCTGCGGGCAGTCGAGCATATTTTTGACGAGCAGCAAATATTCTCTGTCGTTCGGCACGCTGATATCGCTCACAACTGTTTTGGAAAGTCTTACCATTGTCTGTCATCAGCCTTTCAAAATGTCCGAGGCGCTTGTCTCGTTATTTTCATTGCGCTGCTTGCGCATATATGCAGTATGCACGCTGACGGCGAAATCTATACTGTAGGCAAGCACTAAAAAGCCTGCGATAACAGGCGCTGTCTCGCGCGGAATGCGCATCACAATGCTGAAAATTCCCCTTTGCAGCACCGCGAAAAGCAACACCGAAATAACGCCCCACCCAAGCGTGCTTTCAAGGCATATAACACCCTTATAATTAAGGAATTTCTCGTTATAATCCCACCAAACGGTGCCGAAAAGGCGGCGCATGAGGTGCGCTGTGAGAAGCTCGAACACCGTCGCGAGTATTGCGCCCGCGATGTAGAGATTTATGTAATTGTCCGAAAACGGTTTGAGCAACACATAGCCGAGCATACCGCCGAAGCCGTAAATGATGCAAAACGGCGCGTGCACAAAGCCTCTGTTTTCCCAAAAGCCCTCTGTGGCGCGGATATAAAGGCATTCCATCGCCCAGCCGAAAAAGCTGTACATGAAAAATGCGTTTATCGCGTCGCTTATACCGTAGGCGTGTTCAAAAAATAAATTTTCCATAACAAATCCTCACATATATGGATATTATACACTAATTTCAATAATAGAGCAAGCTTCTTGACATATTGCGCGCATAAACCTATAATTACCTTAATAAAGCAAAAAGAGGAGAGTTAACAATATGAGTGAAGAATGCACACACGATTGTTCAAGCTGCGGCGCAAGCTGCGCGTCGCGCGCAAGTGAAAAAACAGATTTTCACGAGCCGCCGCATGAACTTAGCAAAATCAAAAAGGTCATCGGCGTGGTGAGCGGCAAGGGCGGCGTTGGCAAAAGCATGACGAGCGCAATGCTTGCTGTTTTGCTAAACCGCCGCGGTTATAAAACAGCCGTTATGGACGCCGACATCACAGGCCCGAGCATCCCGAAGCTTTTCGGCATACACGAGCGCGCGCACGCCGACAACATCGGCTGCTACCCCGCGACAACAAAGACAGGCATCGACATCATGAGCATAAATATGCTGCTTGAAAACGAGGGCGACCCCGTTATTTGGCGTGGGCCTGTTATCGCCGGCACGGTGAAGCAGTTTTGGCAGGAGGTCATTTGGAAGGACGTCGACTTTATGTTCGTCGACATGCCTCCCGGCACAGGCGACGTTCCGCTGACTGTTTTCCAGACGATACCTGTTGACGGGCTTATAGTTGTAACAAGCCCTCAGGAGCTTGTGAGCCTTATCGTGGCAAAGGCTGTGCGCATGGCAAATATGATGAACATACCGATAATCGGCATTGTTGAAAACATGAGCTATGTCGAATGTCCCGACTGCGGCAAGCGCATAAACGTTTTTGGCGAGAGCCACGTTGACAACACCGCGAAGGAATTTTCTCTTGAAGTGCTCGCGCGCACGCCCATTGACCCCTCGCTTGCGAAAAATGCCGACCAGGGCGTTATTGAGCTGTTTGAGGGCGATTATCTTGACAAAGCGGCGGATGCTGTTGAGAATTTAATGAAATAAAAATCATTGCTTTTCGTGTGATTGTAGGGACGCCATATATGGCGTCCCTACATCACAGCCGCAAAGCTTATTGAAAAAGGTATATGGTATGAAAAAGTTTTTTGAGGAATTTAAAGCCTTTGCCATGCGCGGAAACGTGCTTGATATGGCCGTCGGTGTCGTGATAGGCACCGCGTTCACGGCTATTGTAAACAGCCTTGTGAAGGATATTTTTATGCCTATAATTGGAATGATTACTGGCGGCATTGACTTTTCCGGGCTTTCGGCAACGATAGGCAGCGCAAACCTTACATACGGCAACTTTATACAGGCCGTCGTGCAGTTTATACTTATCGCGTTTTGCGTATTCTGCGTTGTCAAGGGCATAAACAAGTTCAAAAAGCCGGAAACGCCTGTTGAAGTGGTAATTCCCGAGCCGACAGCCGAGGAAAAGCTGCTTGCGGAAATTTTGGACGAGCTTAAAAAGCAGGGCAAATAAGAGGCTTTGATTACATAACGATAAACATGGCAATTTGGCTTCAACATATGCAAAAGAAGAAATAAGAGAGAAGAAAGAAAAGGTAAGGTGTTACCGCGTTGCGGTAACATTATAATAGTTAGAGCGTCTACGTAAGATTTTGTGTAAATCAAGTGTAGACGCTCTAACTATTATAATGTTACGGCGCAGCCGTAACTCATTCATTTTTCTTTTTTCTCTCTTATTTCTTCTTTAATTATAATAGTGTATCCGGCGCGATTGCGTTGTAGTGTTCGCTGTAGGTCACTTCAAATTTATCCATGATGGCCGTCACGTCGGCGTCGATGATGCCGCTCATTTCGGTGCTCATCATGTTTATCATGTTTTTCTCTAAATAGCTGTCCTCAAGCGGCAGACGCTTGATGATGTGGTAGCCGTAGGTTGTCTTTATCGGCTCGCTGACTTCGCCCTCGGCGAGCGCTTTTGCACCCTCGTAGAACTCCGTCACCATTTTGCCCTCGGGGAAATAGTAGCCGTCCTCGCTCTCGCCTGTGTCCTCGTTATACTGCGCCATCATCTCGTCAAAATCTGCGCCGTCCTTTATCTTTTGCAAAATATCTGTAGATTTTGCAAGCGTCTCGGCTTCTGATGCCGCAGTGTCGGCTGTGCTTTCACTTGAGCTGCTTGCTGACAAATCAGCAGCCGCCGCCTCGTCAAATTTCACAAGAATATGCTTTGCGTGGATATATCTGCTGTTTATATCATCTTTTATGCGCTCGCCGTAAATTTCCTTTATGACCTTGCTCGACAAACGGTTGCCCGTGAGCATTTCCTTGTAAAGCTCGGGCGTATAGTTCATGTCTTTAAGCGCCGAGGTATATGCCTCCTCGCCGCCGAGCGAGTCCTTCGCGGACGCTATTGACTCGTCAATAGATTTAAGCTCGTCCGCAGAAAGTGTGATATTATTTTGCTCTGCCATGCGCTTGAACGCGAGCACAGACTGTATTGTCTCAAGAACATATTGCTTCAAAACGGGCTTCGACTCCTCTGCCGCTGCGTCCTTCCAAAGCTCAACGTTGCCGCCGTCAAAGCGCGCTCGCGTCGTAAGGTAATAATAACGGTACTCGTCAAAGCCGATATCCTCGCCGTCGATTGTCAGCACGGTGTCCACATCGACCTTTGTGCCGTCGACGTAAAGGCCGGATTCTGTTGACGACGCGGCGGATTCGGCTGTGCTTGATGATGTTGTCTCGCCTGTTTTACCGCACGCGGCAAACACGCCGAGGCTCATGACGAGCGCCAATGTAAGGCTTATAATTTTAAACTTTTTCATATTGTCCTCCAAAATTGCAATTGACATTTGTTTATTATACATCAAAATTGTGTCACACGTATGTATTTTTATAAAATTCCCTCATTTTTACAATTATACCATCAGCTTTGTCCGTTTTACTGTCGAAACAGTGGAAAAATTCCGCAAAAAATAGTATAATATTTTATATATAAGCTGTAAAGGTGGAAAAAAAGATGGATTATTATAAAGCCGCACTTGAAATGCACGAGAAAAACAAGGGCAAAATCGAGGTTATAAGCAAAGTATCCGTAAAATCGCGCGAGGAGCTTTCGACGGCGTACACCCCGGGCGTGGCCGAGCCATGCCGCAAGATTGCCGCGAACCCTGACGACGCGTATAAATACACATCAAAGGGCAACCTTGTGGCCGTCGTCTCAAACGGCACGGCAGTGCTTGGGCTCGGTGACATAGGCGCATTGGCGGCGCAGCCGGTCATGGAGGGCAAGGCGATTTTGTTCAAGGAATTTGCGGACGTTGACGCGTTTCCGATTTGCCTTGACACGAAAGACCCCGAAAAGGTCATCGACGCTGTGCGTATGCTCGCGCCTGTTTTCGGCGGCATAAACCTTGAGGACATCTCGAGCCCTAACTGCTTTTACATCGAGGACACGCTTGAAAAAGAGCTTGATATCCCTGTTTTCCACGACGACCAGCACGGCACGGCGATAGTTGTCACAGCCGCACTGCTCGGCGCTTTGCGCGTTGTCGGCAAAAAAATTGAGGACATAAAAATAGTGCTCAACGGCCCAGGCGCGGCGGGCACGGCAATTATAAAAATGCTTATCGCGACGGGCGCAAAGGACATAATTGCGGTTGACGAAAACGGCATTCTTTACAAAGAGCGCGGCGTGGGCATAAAAGACCACAAGGCGATGCTGTGCGATATCACGAATAAAAACGACATGCGCGGCACGCTTGCGGACGCTGTAAACGGCGCTGATGTGTTTATCGGAGTTTCAATCGGCGGCGCTTTGACCGTCGACATGGCAAAGACGATGAACAAGGACGCGATAGTTTTCGCGATGGCAAACCCTGTGCCCGAAATTACGCCCGAGGACGCAAAGGCGGCGGGCGTGCGCGTTATCGGCACAGGGCGCAGCGATTATCCTAACCAAATCAACAATGTTCTCGCGTTTCCGGGCGTGTTCAAGGGCGCGCTTTCGGTGCGCGCGCGCGACATAAATTACACCATGAAGGTCGCGGCGGCGCACGCTATCGCCGACCTTGTGAGCGACGATGAGCGCAGCGAGGAATATATTATCCCGGGCGCATTTGACCCCCGCGTGGCGCAGGCTGTGGCTGACGCCGTTGCCGCCGCCGCAAAAGAAACAGGAGTGGCGCGCGCATGAGCATCAAGAATATAAGCGCCGAGCTGATACGCGACACAGTTGCGCGGCTTTGCATCGAGGCGAACAAAAAGCTTTCGCCCGACATGGAAAGCGCCGTGCGAGCGTCGTTTGAAAACGAAAAATGGGGCATCGCAAAGGCGACACTTGGGACTATATGCGAAAACCTTGACGTCGCAGAAAAGACAGGCTTGCCGATATGTCAAGACACCGGAATGGCGTGCGTTTTTATCGAAATTGGGCAGGACGTACACATTGACGGAGACTATGAGGCGGCTGTAAACGAGGGCGTGGCGAAGGGCTACACCGAAGGATATCTGCGAAAATCAGTCGTGCGCGACCCCATTCGCCGCGGCAACACAGGCGACAACACGCCCGCCGTTTTAAACACGCGGATTGTCAGCGGAGACAAAATAAAGATAACCGTTGCGCCGAAGGGCTTTGGGAGCGAAAATATGTCGCGCATAGGTATGCTAAAGCCGAGCGACGGCGAAAACGGCGTTAAGGATTTTGTTGTTGAGACGGTGAAGCTTGCGGGGTCAAACCCATGCCCGCCGATAGTCGTCGGCGTTGGCATCGGCGGCACGTTTGACCGCGCGGCGCTGCTTGCAAAGCAGGCGCTTTTGCGGCCTGTGGGCAGCCATCACGAGGACAAATATTACGCCGATATGGAGACGGAATTGCTCGACAGAATAAACGCGCTCGGCATTGGTCCCCAGGGCTTTGGAGGCAAAACTACGGCGCTCGGGCTGCAAATTGAGACATATCCGACACATATTGCGGGCATGCCCGTCGCCGTGAACATAAGCTGCCACGTGACGCGCCACAAGGAGGCTGTGCTGTGAATTACGAGATAGAAACGCCCCTAACAAAAGAAAAATGTGCCGCGCTTAAAGCAGGCGACACGGTTTTGTTATCGGGGACAATTTATACCGCCCGCGACGCGGCGCACAAGCGGCTTGTGGAGCTTGTGAAAAACGGCGAGCCGCTGCCGTTTGACATCAAGGACGCGGCGATATATTATGCGGGACCCGCGCCCGCCCGCCCGAATGAGGTCATAGGCTCATGTGGGCCGACGACGAGCTACCGCATGGACGCATACGCGCCGACGCTGCTCGATTTAGGGCTGAAAGGCATGATAGGCAAGGGCAAGCGAAACGATGAAGTGATTGACGCTATGAAGCGAAACGGCGCTGTTTATTTTGCCGCAACAGGCGGCGCTGGCGCACTTATAGCGTCGTGTATAAAAAGCGCCGAGATAATCTGCTACGAAGATTTAGGCAGCGAAGCCATTCGCCGCCTAAAAGTAGAAAAAATGCCGCTGACCGTAGTCATAGACACAACAGGCGCGAATTTGTACATTGACGGAGTTAAGGCGTATTTGGAAAGTTGAAAACGGATGTCATTCTAAGGAGTGAAGCGACGAAGAATCTTAAAACCTGCGGCAATGCGCAAAAGATTCTTCGCTGCGCTCAGAATGACAATAGGGGCTGTTGCCGATGCGAAACACACATCGGCAACAGCCCCTTTTTAATATTAAAAATTTTCACAAAGTGCGTCGTAGGGCAAGGGCTCTGCTCTTGCCGTTGCAACCTCCAGAGGTAAGTGGCGGCAAGAGCAGAGCCCTTGCCCTACAAGAGATATTTTATAACATTTGTTACATCGTAGTAGGGGCGAGCTTCGCTCGTCCGAGTAAGTTTGCGCGCTGCAAACGGACGAGCGAAGCTCTCCCCTACAATGTTGGTTTACACTCTTGCGTCTCTACCCTTCCCTTTCCGCCAAAATTTCTTTGGCGGCGGCTTCGTAGCAGCGTTTTACTTCGGGGAGGTATTGTTCGTGGTTTTCCATTGTTCCGGCGCGGAAAATTTCTACCAGCGGCAGGATTGCCGAATGTAAATCGACAAGGCTTAAATTGCCCGCAACACCCTTTTGCGCGTGGGCGGCGGCAAAGCTTTCCTCTGCGTCGCCGTTTTCGATGGCGAGCAGCATTCTGTTATAGCTCGGGTCGTCGGGGAACATGAACAGCAGCCTTTCGTAGACCTCGCGGTTGCCGCCAAGCCGTCTTATGCCGTCGTTCACGTCGACGCCCGCTTTGGTGAGCTTATATCTATTCATATTTTTTCCTCTTTTTTATTATTTTTAAATGCGTCAGACAGTGTTTTGTAAAGCACATCCGTCTCGATGGGCTTTGCGATATGTCCATTCATTCCGGCGTTAAGCGCGGCTGTGACGTCCTCTGTAAACGCGTTTGCGGTCATGGCGTAGATGGGTATTGTCTGCGCGTCGCTTTGTGTGCTTGAGCGTATGCGCCGCGCGGCCTCATAGCCGTCCATGACAGGCATATTTATGTCGAGCAAAATTGCGTCGTAGTATCCCTCGCCACGTCTTTCGTACATATCGACGGCCTGCTGACCGTCCTCAGCACAGTCCGCCTGACCGCCCACAAGCTCGACAAGCTTCACGGCGACCTCCATATTCAGCGCAACGTCCTCAGCTATGAGCACGTGGTGGCCTGTCAAATCATACTGCCTTATCTCCTCGTGCTCGACGCGCGTGTAGTCGCCGCCCGTTATGCGCATGAGCAGGTTGAAAACAGTCGACTGAAACAGCGGCTTTGGCACAAAATAATCTGCGCCCGCCTTTTTGCCCGCCGCCTCGACCTCGTTTAAATCATACGCCGAGACGATGATTACGACGGTGTCGTCGCCGAATATTTTGCGTATCTGCTCTGTGACTGTCACGCCGTCCATGTCGGGCATGCGCCAGTCGACTATGCAGAGCTTAAACGGGTCGTCCTGCTCCTCTGCTTCGCCGAGGGCTTCAAGCGCGGCCTCGCCGTTTGTGCGGTATTCGTGGCGCACGCCGAGCCTTTCAAGCAGCAGCCCAGTATATTCGCAGCTGTCCTTGTCGTCGTCGACAACAAGCGTGCGCACGGCGTTGAAAAGCTTTGTGTCTACTGTCGATTTTTGCGTTGTTGTGCCAAACGGAATATCGACGGTGAACACGCTGCCAAAGCCCTTTTTGCTCTCGACCTTTATCGTCCCGCCCATCATTGTGACGAGGTTTTTTGTGATTGAAAGCCCGAGCCCGCTGCCGCCGTGCTTTTGCGCGGTGAGCGCAGACTCCTGCTCAAACGGCTTAAACAGCCTGTCGAGCATCTCCTCGCTCATGCCGCAGCCTGTGTCGGAGACGGAAAAGCGCATGTGCACGCGCTTTTCGTTGCGCGAGGCCTGTATTACCATGAGGTCTATCTCGCCGCCGGACGGCGTGAATTTTATCGCGTTTGAGAGCAAATTCATCAGTATTTGGTTGACACGCAGCTGGTCGCCAACTAGCATTTCCTCTGTTACGCCGTTCATGCGCACCTCGAAATGGATGCCCTTTTGCTTTGCCTGCTGATAAAAAACCGTTGTGATTGAGGATATGAGCTGCTTAAAATCAAACGGCGCGTTTGCCATTTTGAGCTTGTTGCTCTCGATGGCGGACATATCGAGCACATCGTTTATGATGCCGAGCAAAATGCGCGAGCTGCCGTCGATTTTTGTGAGATAGCTGCTCATTTTTTCGGGGCTGCGAATATCGTTGCGGGCGATTGCGGAAAGGCCGATAATCGCGTTCATCGGCGTGCGTATCTCGTGGCTCATCTGCGCTAAAAACTGGCTTTTGGCGCTGTTGGCTTTTTCCGCCTCATTCACCGCCTGCGCGAGCTGCGCGTTTTTCACTTCAAGCAAGCCCGCCGCGCGGCTGCGCCAAATCATGAGCACCACAAGCAGCAACAACACAGCCGCAATGAGCAAAATTATGAACCAGTACGAGTACAAAAAGTCGCTCAAGGTATACTGATAAACGCTGTTTGCGGTGTTTTCGATGACTATTGTGTTGAGCTCTTTTTTGGTTATTTGATTTATTGATTTGTCGATAATCGAGATAAAAAGCGGGTTGTTTACGAGCGCTTCGGTGGCTGTGCCGAGCCCATAATTGAGCGTGCCGAGACACATGCCGTCGGATATCGTCTGCATAGCTATGACGCGGAAATTTTTATAGCGCGGCTTTGCTATGTAGGTGTCGACGACGTAGCGGTTTTGCATTATAAGGTCGGCCTTGCCGTCCTTGACAGCTTCAAAACAGGCCTCTACGCTGCCGTATGTCTCAAGCGTAAAGTTTGGATATTCGTCCTTTAGCACCTGCGGCAGAGTGTTTGAGCCTGTGGCGACAGCAAGGCGAAGCGAGGCATCGGCGTCAAAGGACAAAGCGCTCGGAGCGACGAAAACCTTTTCTGATTCAAGATAGGGCTTTGACATCGACATCCCGCCCGCGCTCTCGTTTTGGCTGTTATACTCGACGCTCGACACGACAAAAAGGTCGTTTTCGCGCAGGTATTCCTCCGTCACCTTTGTGGCGGGCAGCGCGACATAATTAAAGCTTATGCCGCTTTTTTTGGCAATTAAATCGAGTAAATCTCGCGTTATGCCTTTAAAATTACCGCTCTCGTCCTCATATGAAATGGGCGACTGGTTAGCGACGTAGCCGACTGTTATCTCGGGTAGCGAGGCCAAATATTGCTGCTCCTCGTACGTGAACTGGGTGCTGTTGTAAAGCGGAAAATAGCTGCCGGTGAGCTCTGTTTGAAACGTGAGGTCTGTCACTGTGAGCGAGGCCATAGCGTCGTTTAGCTCGTCCAAAAGCCCGTCGTCGCCCTTTTTTGCTATGTAGTAGATGGGCATTATGGAAAATTGACCTAAAAGCTTTATGCCGTCGTCGGCAAACATTATATTTGTGACAATTGCGTCCACCTCGCCTGCGTTAAGCGCGTCAAAAAGCTCGGTTGTGTTTGCATATTCAAAAAGCTGCGGCTCAAGCCCTGCGTTTGGCGCGTAGCTCTCAATGAATTTTGTGCCGAACGTAGAGCCTTTTACGTAGCCGAATTTGGCTGTTTTGAGGACGCCAAAATCCTCGTACATCAAATCGTCGCGCGAGGAAAGAGCATACAGCGCGGCGCTCTCAATGCCCATTTGCGCGGCGGCGTAGTCGAACCTTTCGCCGAGCGACGCAAGCTGCTGAGCGGGGGCGAGAAGGTCGATTTCGCCGTTTTAAAGCAGCGCCGTCGCCTCGACCCAGTTTGCGCATTTGACATACTCATATTTCCAGTGCGTGACCTGTGAAAGCTTATTTAAGTAATCGACATTATAGCCCGCCGGATTGCCCGCACCGTCGTAATATTGAAATTTGCCAAGCGGAAAAAAGCCCACCTTCACAGTGTGCGCTGTTTTAGCCGCAAACGACGGCAGCATGAGCGTGAGGGCTATTATGACGGCCGCCAAAAGCGATATAAGCCGCAATGATTTTTTATTTTTTTTCCATATATGCAAACCTCTTCTCAAACAGTTTAAACCATGTCATTCCGAGGAGCGAAGCGACGAAGAATCTTTAAACCTACGGCGATGCGCAAAAGATTCTTCGCTTTGCTCAGAATGACAACGGGTTTATGGTGACATTAAGACAGCAATTGTCTCAATTTCATAAAATTTGAAATATTTAATCATTATCATTGTATACTTTGATGCATTTTATGTCAACAAAAAAGGGTGGCAGGTGCTTGCAATTTGTTTAAAAAAATACTATTATAGTATAATATAGAACTTAAACTTTAACACGGCATTTGCCAAGGAGTATCCACGATTGAAAATAGGACTTGATATAGGCAGCACGACAATAAAATGCGTGGTGCTTGACACGGAAAATAATATTTTATATAAAACCTACGAGCGCCATTATTCGCACATTGTCGAAAAGGCGACGGAGCTTTTGGCGCGTGTGGACGAGGAGATAATTCACGGTGAAAAGGTGTTTATCTCGATAAGCGGCTCGGCGGGCATGGGGCTTGCGGACGCTTGCGGCGTGCCGTTTGTGCAGGAGGTTTTTGCCACGCGCGTTGCGGCAAACACGCTCTCGCCCGAGACTGACGTCATTATAGAACTCGGCGGCGAGGACGCTAAAATTCTGTTTATGACGCACGGCGCAGAGGTGCGCATGAACGGCAGCTGCGCCGGCGGCACAGGCGCGTTTATCGACCAAATGGCGACGCTTTTAAAGATGTCGCCCGACGAGATGAACACAGCCGCCGAGAGCTCGACAAAAATTTACACGATAGCAAGCCGCTGTGGCGTTTTTGCAAAAAGCGACATTCAGCCGCTAATAAATCAGGGCGCGGCTACGTCTGACGTTGCGGCGAGTATATTTTTTGCGGTTGTAAATCAGACGATTGCAGGGCTTGCACAAGGGCGCAAAATAGACGGAAATATACTTTACTTAGGCGGCCCTTTGACGTTTTTGCCTCAGCTTAGAAAAAGCTTTGACAAGGCGCTCAAGCTTGAGGGAAAATGTCCCGAAAACAGCCTTTATTACGTTGCGCTCGGCGCGGCGTTTTACTCAGACAGCGAATTAAGCCTTTCCGAAACCGTCGAAAAGCTGAACGCTTACAGTGCCGTCGCGACATATGCGGCCACGCCTGTTTTGTTTAAAGACCGCACCGAATATGAAGAATTTCGCGCGCGCCACGCAAGAGCCTGCGTCGCGAGAAAGCAATTTGCAAAGGCGACAGGGCCTATTTACATAGGTATAGATTCGGGCAGCACGACTGTTAAAAGCGCCGTTATAGACGCTGACGGCAGCCTTTTGCACACGAGCTATCAGTCAAACAGCGGCAACCCTATACCGATTATACGGCAAATTCTGATAGACATTTACAAGGCAAACCCCGGGCTTGAAATAGCCGCTGTGACGGCGACAGGCTACGGCGAAGACATTGTAAAAAGCGCGTTCGGCGTCGATTACGGCGTTGTCGAGACGGTGGCGCATTTTACCGCCGCGAAAAATTTTATGCCCGATGTCGACTTTGTAATAGACATCGGCGGGCAGGACATGAAGTGTTTTAAGATAGAAAACGGCGCGATAAGCAACATTTTCTTGAATGAGGCTTGCTCGTCGGGCTGCGGCAGCTTTTTACAGACGTTTGCCGAGGCGCTCGGCTACGACACGCCCACATTTGCGAAGCTGGGCTTGTTTGCCGACCGCCCTGTCGATTTGGGCAGCCGCTGCACGGTGTTTATGAACTCGTCCGTCAAGCAGGCGCAAAAGGACGGCGCGAGCATTGAAAATATCTCGGCGGGGCTCTCGATGAGCGTCGTCAAAAACGCATTATACAAGGTCATTCGCGCGTCGTCGCCCGATGAGCTTGGCAAAAAAATAGTTGTGCAGGGCGGCACATTTTACAATGAAGCGGTGCTGCGCGCGTTTGAAAAAGAGATGGGCGTTGAGGTCATTCGCCCCGACATCGCGGGGCTTATGGGCGCATACGGCGCGGCTCTTTACGGCATGGCAAAGGAGCGCAAGCACTCGACACTGCTCACTTTAGAGCAGCTCGAAGCCTTTGAGCAAAAGGTGACAAACGTCGCCTGCGGGCTTTGCGGCAACAACTGTCAGCTCACCGTAAACACGTTTACAGGCGGGCAGAAATATATAAGCGGAAACCGCTGTGACAGACCTATTTCGCACCGCGGCGCTGAAAATCCGCTCAATCTTTACGAATATAAGCTGCATCTTTTGGCGCAATATAAAACAGAAACTGGCCCGCGCGGCGTTATCGGATTGCCGATGGGGCTTAACATGTACGAGCTTTTGCCGTTTTGGCACACGTTTTTCACGCAGCTTGGCTTTGGCGTTGTGACGAGCGGTCTGTCTGACCGCAAGCTGTATCTTAAAGGGCAAGCGACGATACCGTCAGACACCGTGTGCTTCCCCGCAAAGCTTATGCACGGGCACATTAACAAGCTGTCGAAAATGGCTGTGACAGCAATATTTTACCCCTGCATGACATATAATGTTGATGAGCACAAGGGCGACAACAACTACAACTGCCCTGTCGTAGCGTATTATCCCGAGGTTATCGAGGCGAACTGTCACGAGCTTGCTGACGTCAATTTCATCTACGACTACATCGGCATTCACCGCGAAAAGGATTTCACATTAAAAATGACGGCGGTGCTCGCGAAGCATTTTAACGGAATTTCGCAAAAGGACGTGCAGAGCGCCGCAAAGAGCGCATACACCGAATATGCGGCACATATGGCGCGCGTGCGTGCAAAGGGCACGGAGATAATATCAAAAGCGAGGGACGAAGGGCGCGAGATAATTGTGCTCGCGGGCAGACCTTATCACATTGACCCCGAGGTGAACCACGGCATCGACAAGCTGATATGCAGCCACGGCGCGGCAGTTATCACGGAGGATTCCGTCTCGCACCTCGTCGGCAAATTCCCCACAAGCATACTCAACCAGTGGACGTACCACTCGCGCCTTTACGCCGCCGCAAAATACATCGCGGGGCAGCAGGACATGAATTTAGTACAGCTTGTGTCGTTTGGCTGCGGGCTTGACGCTGTTACAACAGACGAGACGCGCGAGATTTTGCAGCGCGAGGGAAAGCTGTATACGCAGATAAAAATTGACGAGATAACAAACCTCGGCGCGGTGAACATCCGCCTGCGCAGCCTGTTTGCCGCCATTGACGAGCAGCAGACAAACCACATTTAAGCCACGGAGGCATTACACTTGGAAGACATAAAAGCATACCCCAAATATACAAAGGACATGGTCAAGACCCACAAGGTGCTTATCCCGAACATGGCGCCAATTCAGTTTGGCATAATTGCCGAGGCGATGCGCGACGAGGGCTATAACGTCGAGATACTTAGTAATGGCGGCCCCGAGGTGGCGCAGGAGGGGCTAAAATATGTGCATAACGACACGTGCTACCCTGCCCTTTTAGTCATCGGGCAGTTCATCGACGCGCTGAAAAGCGGCAAATATGACCTTGACCACACGGCGCTTATAATAACACAGACAGGCGGCGGCTGCCGCGCGTCCAACTACATACATCTGCTTCGCAAGGCGCTTGTAAAGGCGGGCTTTCCTCAAATTCCCGTCGCGAGCCTAAATTTTTCGGGGCTTGAAAAGGACAGCGGCTTTCAGCTGACCCTGCCTTTAATCCGCAAGCTTATAGCGGGCGTTTTTTACGGTGATATGCTGATGCTGCTAGCAAACCAAACGCGCCCGTATGAGAACGTAAAAGGGCAGACGGACGCGCTTATTAAGGTGTGGACGGATAAAATTGCGAAGCAGTACGACGAAAATCGCGGCGTTAATAAAGCCGATATGAACACGAATTTCAAGGGCATAGCCGCTGATTTCGCAAGCATAGCTGTCACCCGCACACCGCGCGTAAAGGTGGGCATCGTGGGCGAAATTTACGTCAAATACTCGCCGCTCGGCAATAATCATCTTGAGGATTTGCTAGCCGCCGAAGGCTGCGAGATAAACATGCCGGGGCTTATGGGCTTTATAGAATACTGCGTTGTCAACACGCCGCTGACGATAAGCCTTTACGGCGGCAGCAAGCTTGAAAAAGCGATATACGACAAGGTGCTCGACTGGCTGACGACGCGCGAAAAGATGATGATAAAGGTGCTCAAAGGCTACCCGCAGTTTCACGCGCCGGCGCTGTTTACCGACATGATGCATATGTCCGACGGCGTTATCGGCCACGGCAACAAAATGGGCGAGGGCTGGCTACTCACAAGCGAAATGATGGAGCTGCAAAGCGCCGGCTTTGAGAATATTGTCTGCGCACAGCCGTTCGGCTGCCTGCCAAACCATATTTGTGGCAAGGGCATGATAAATAAAATCCGCGCGATATACCCGAACGCGAATATAACCCCCATAGACTACGACCCAAGCGCCACAAGAGTAAACCAAGAGAACCGCATAAAGCTGATGCTAAGCGTCGCCAAAGAGCGCCTTGACAACGGCACAAAGCAACCCCCAAAGCCGATTTACGGGACGATTGAGACTGAAAAAGCGGAAGTTAAAGCTTAATTTGAAATAAAAAAGAAAAAAGAAGAGAGAATAAGTAAGGTGTTACCGCGTTGCGGTAACATTATAATAAGTAGAGCGTCTACGTAAGATTTTGTGTAAATCAAGTGTAGACGCTCTAACTATTATAATGTTATGGCGCAGCCATAACGCCTTACTTTTTCTTTCTTCTCTCTTATTTCTTCTTTTTTACATCACAAATTCCATCATACACAATGCGTCGTAAAAGTCGAAGCAATTGTAGCGGACGGTTTTTTCGTCTAGTTGTACCATATTGGGGTAAAGCGCGGCTTTGGCGGCGGCTTGGTGTTTTTGGTAGCGGATTTTTATTTCAAATTCCGTCGGGAGGGTCAAAACACATTCAAGATATCTGCCGCTGTCTAGCTGTTCTCTTAAAACGTCCTCTATGCGCTCGGTGGCTAGCTGCGGGTGCAGGCTTGTGACGCTGTCGCCCTCGCCTTTATTGACGGGCACGATGGCTATTGACGGTATCATGCGGCGCGCGCTTTCGCAGATTGCCGCGTCGCCCGAGATAAAGCACACAGGCACGTTGTGATAAGCGGCTGTGTAGGCAGCTATCATAAATTCGCTTGCGCGCTGACCATTTATCTCGACGTAATCGAGCCGCGTGCTCATTGTGTGAGACAGCGGATTGCCCGACGAGCTGCCCGCGCTGTGGTAGCCTGTTAGCACCGCCGCATCCCAGTCGCCGCGCTGTATTCCGCTCATCATGCAGTAGCCGTCATACGACCAACCTCTGTTTAGCTGCACCTCCTGCGGCAAAAGCAAGGGGTCGATATTGCGCGCTGTGTCGTGAGCGTCCTTTACTAAAATGCGCTCGCCGCCCGCAGCGAGTGCGCCACGGCACGCCGCGGAGACTTCCTCGCTCATCTGCTTGCGGAAATATTCATAGCCGCTGCCGCCAACCTCGGCCTCGCTCCACGCGCAAATGCCACACGTGCCCCCGATATCTGCGGAAATAAATATGTTCATTTTATATCACCTTTTTACCGATTGTCATTCTGAGGAGCGCAGTGACGAAGAATCTTAAAACCTATGACAATGCGCAAAAGATTCTTCGCTGCGCTCAGAATGACATCACAGTTATGTCACCTTTAAAACTCGCCCGCGACTACATTTCTGTCCTCATCAAAGGCGATTGGATCTACTTCGTTGCGGGTGTAGCGCAGCATGTCACGCACGCGCTGACGCTCTTCTTTTGTGTATAAAAGATACGCCACGCCCTCTTGCTTTGCACGCCCTGTTCTGCCTATGCGGTGGGTGTAAAACTCGTTTGACTGCGGCACGTCGTAGTTGAAAACAACGTCAACGTCAGACACATCAATGCCGCGCGCGGCTACGTCTGTGGCTATTAGAATGGGAATATTGCCCGCTTTGAACTCGCCCATTATCTTATTTCGCTCGACCTGTGAAAGATCTCCGTGCAGGCAATCGGCGTGGAAATTGAGATCCGCAAGCTGATTTGCGAGCATTGCCGTTGTGTATTTTGTGTTGCAGAACACCATGACGCGCTTGTAGCCGTTTTTGACGATGAGCTCCGCCATGTCGGCAAGCTTGTTGCGGCCTGTTGTCAAAATGCTGTACTGCTTGATTTTGGGCTGACTGTTCTCAATCGGCTGAACAGTGATTTCCTCCGCGTCGCGCTGATAAAGCCAGCCTATGTCCATGACCTCGCGGCTTATTGTGGCGGAGAACATGGCGAGCACTTGCTTTGATTTTATTGTGTCGAGGATTTTGCGAACGTCCTTATAAAAGCCCATGTTCAGCATTTCGTCGGCTTCGTCGAGCACGATTGTCTTTATGTCACTGATATCGACGGTGCGGCGGTTGATGTGATCCTGCATACGTCCCGGTGTGGCGACGATTATCTGCACGCCTTTTTTGAGCGCGTCTATCTGACGCATGATATTTGCGCCGCCGTATAGCGTTACGACGTGGATTTCGGGCAGAAAGTGCGCTAAATCCTTTAAATCCTCTGTTATCTGCTGCGCAAGCTCGCGCGTGGGTGCCATTATAAGCGCCTGCGGCTTTTTTATTTGCGCGTCAACGTTCATTATGACGGGTATGCCGAACGCGCAGGTTTTGCCTGTGCCTGTCGGCGCTTTGGCGATAATGTCACGCCCCGCAAGCATGACGGGAATCGCCTTCTCCTGCACCTCTGTCATCTCCGTAAAGCCCATGAGGTCAACAGCCTTATGCAGCGCCTCGGGTAAAGTTAATTCACTATAATTCATTGTTATCTCCCAAATTTAAACATATATTGTTATTGTAGCACAAAGCGCGAATAAATTAAAGCATATATATTTTGGCTAAATCAAAAAAAGCTATTGACAAGTGTACTTGAATGATATGTAGTGTACTTATTAAACAAGCACACTATATATCATTTAAGGAGGCAGCATGTGGAGATAATTATAAGCAGCAACACAAGCAAGCCGATTTACGAGCAGATAACCTCGCAAATTAAAGCTATGATTATGAGCGGTGAATTGCGGACGGGCGACCCTATTTTGTCTATGCGCGCCCTTGCAAAGACTATTCACGTTAGTGTGATAACCGTTCAAAAGGCGTATGAAGATTTAACGCGCGACGGCTTTATAGAGACAACCGTCGGTCGCGGCAGCTTTGTGGCGGCGCAAAATAAAGATTTTATTTTGGAAGAACAGCAAAAGCGTGTAGAGGATCATTTGAGCAAGGCCGCCGATATCGCGCGCACAAACGGAATTGCGCTTGATAAAATTACAGCGCTTTTAAAAATATTTTATGAGGAGGGCGAATAGATGGATTTTGCATTAGAGGTAAATAAGCTTTGCAAAGCGTACAAGGACACAGCTTTTAAGCTGCAAAATGTCTCTTTTAATATCCCGAAAGGCTCTATTGTGGGCTTTGTGGGCAAAAACGGCGCGGGAAAAAGCACCACGATAAATGCCGTTTTAAATATTCTGCACAAGGACAGCGGAGAGGTTGCATTTTTCGGCAAAGCCATGACGGACGATGCTAAGTATATCCGCAATGACATAGGCGTGGTGTTTGACACCGTTCATTTTTCAGGCGAGCTTACGCCTAAGAAGCTTGAAAGAGTGATGAAGGACATATACGAAAACTGGGACGGCGCGCTGTTTTTGGCGTATCTTGAGCGGTTTCATATCCCAGCCGATAAAAAAATCAAGACATTTTCTCGCGGCATGACGATGAAGCTGTCAATCAGCTCGGCGCTTTCGCACAAGGCAAAGCTGCTGATTTTAGACGAAGCTACAGCCGGGCTTGACCCTGTTGTGAGGGAAGAGATATTAGACCTGCTTTTGGAATTTGTGGAAAACGAGGAAAACTCTATCTTGATGTCCTCACACATATCAAGCGACCTTGAAAAGGTTGCCGACTATATCATATTTATTGATAACGGAAAAATAATTTTGTCCGAAAAGAAGGACACCTTAATTTATGAATACGGAATTGCGCGCATGAAGCAAAGCGATTTTGACACGCTTGACAAAAGTGAATATCTTTCCGCAAGAAAAAGAGGGTTGCAGCTTGAGGTTTTGATAGAAAACAAAAAGCAATTTACACGGGCGCACCCCGACATTGTGACAGACAACGCGACAATAGACGAAATTTTACCAATGCTTACAAAGGAGGAAAGTAAATGAAAGGGCTTATAAGAAATGATTTTTATAATGTTGAAGGCTCGATGAAGCTGACAATGCTTGCGTTCATTATAATTATGATTGTACTTGGGATTGCAGGCATTTACTTTCCGCCTAACAGTTATTTAGCCTCCGCCGTTATCGGGGGAACGCTGGGCGCTTTTGGCGCTTTGTCCGGCACCGCAATGCAAAAAGACGGGGCATCTAAATGGAGCAGATTTGAGCTGACCATGCCTATAAGCAGAAGCGATGTGATGAAGGCGCGCTATATATCATTTATACTGTACATCCTTATTGGTCTTGTTATGGCGATTATAAGCGCACTATATTTTATGCGCTAACCGGCTTTATAGACGCAGAGCGAGCGGGCTATGGCTTTACCTTTGGAATTTCTTTTGCATTTTCTATTCCGACATTTATGACACCGTTGGTTTTGATTTTCGGCACAGACAAAAACGATGTGCTGCTGATGATTTCCATGGCACTTGGGCTTGGTTTGTTTTTTGTGAGCAGCGTTGTGTCATCTTTGTTTTTAAGCAATTTTGCGAATGCAGAGCTAGTGTTTAGACTTATCTACCTTGTTTTCAGCATTGTGCTTTTTGCGGCTTCGTTTATGCTTTCCACTTTTATTTATAAGCGAAAGGAATTGTAATGCACAGTATGGCGAGGGCTTACTCCCGCCGTTGCAACTGTATGCCGTAAGCTGCGGCGGGAGCAAGCCCCCGCCCTACTGTCTAATGCGAATTTACGGTGAATTTATATTCTCAATAAACAGAATGTGGCTGTTGCATATCTGCAACAGCCACATTTTTTATTTATTGCTTTCTTTTTGCCTTTTAATAACCTTCATTCGGGTGAATTCTTCGCGTTCGTGTTCTTCTAGGGTTGCGGAGATAAAGCGGATGTTGCCGTCCAGGCGCGGGATTACCACGTTTTCTAGCATATTGGCGCGGCGCTGTGTCTTTTTGATTGCCACGGCTAGGCGGTACACGCTGTTTTCGATGCCCGCCAAATGTGCGCACAGCTCTTTGACTGTGTTGAAGCTGATGTACGCGTAGTCTAGCTGACCGTTTGAGCCGCTAAAACCGTAGAACGGTATCGGCGGTGTGGCGGTTAGTGTTGCTGTGGGCAAATCTACGCCCATTATACTGTGGCTCTTCACTGAAAAGCCGTCCTCCTCAACGACGGCTGCGTCTAGGGCAGTCTCTATGCCGAGGGTGACGTTGGCGGTTTGCAGGGCTTTGTAGGCGCGTGTGAAGGTGTCGCCTATCTCGCGCTGCATTTCGCCCGCTTCGTCAATCATCTTCATCATTTCGCGCATGAGGACGTTGCGCTTTCTGTCAAGCAGGTCAAAGCCCAGCTTGGCGAGCGACAAATTCTTTTTGCAGGCAATCAGGTTGCCTTTTGTCGGAAAAATCTGTTCAGCCACGGGCTGTCACCTCCTTAGTGCTTGCCGTAATGCTCGTCAAGCACCTTTGTATCCACGCGCTCTAGCTCCTCGCGCGGCAATATGGACAATAGTCTCCAACCTAAATCGAGACTTTCCTCGATAGTGCGCTCGACGCTTTGGCCTTGACCTAAAAATTCGTGCTCGAAATGGTTGCCGAAATCGAGGTAGCGCTTATCTGTCGGCGAAAGCTCCTCCTCGCCTATGACGCTTGCCAAGCCGCGCGCGTCGCTGACCTTTGCGTAGCTTGCAAAAAGCTGGTTTGACACGTCGGAATGGTCTTTGCGTGTGTAACCCTCGCCGATGCCGTCCTTCATCAATCGCGAAAGCGACGGAAGAACGCTTATTGGCGGGTAAACAGCCTGCTGGTCGAGATAGCGGTCTAGCACTATTTGACCCTCGGTGATATAGCCTGTTAGGTCGGGGATTGGGTGGGTGATGTCGTCGTTCGGCATTGTCAAAATTGGTATCTGCGTGACGCTGCCGCCGCGGCCTTTTATTACGCCCGCGCGCTCGTAAAGGCTTGCGAGGTCGGAATAAAGATAGCCCGGATAGCCCTTTCTGCCCGGAATTTCTCCCTTTGAGGACGAGAACTCACGCAGTGCCTCGGCGTAGCTTGTCATGTCTGTCATGACGACAAGAATATGCATATTTTGTTCAAAAGCGAGGTACTCGGCGGCTGTCAAAGCGCAGCGCGGGGTGAGTATACGCTCGATGATGGGGTCTGATGATAGGTTTAAAAACATTGTGACGCGCGAGAGTGCGCCGCTTTCTTCAAACGAGCGGCGGAAGTAGTCAGCCACATCTTTTGTAACGCCCATCGCGCAGAAAACTATGCCGAAGCTTGCGCCCTCTTCGTCGCTTATTTTTGCCTGACGCACTATTTGCGCGGCGAGCTTGTTGTGGCTCATGCCGCTGCCGG
This sequence comes from Clostridia bacterium, assembly GCA_009929695.1. Taxonomy (GTDB): domain Bacteria; phylum Bacillota; class Clostridia; order Oscillospirales; family Ruminococcaceae; genus Ruthenibacterium. Next base: position 16,787 of record RZZW01000028.1, on the reverse strand, counting down.
AAAAAATGGGCAGCTTTTGGCCGCGGATAAGCGTTATAAGCGTGTCGATGGACGAGATGCCTGTGCGGATATAGTTGCGCGGATAGCTGCGGCTGACGGGGTTTATCGCGCTGCCGTTTATGTCGGAAAAGCGCTCGGCGTACACGTCGCCGAGGCCGTCAATGGGCTGACCTGCGCCGTTGAAGATGCGTCCGACAATTTCGGGCGCGAGAGCCATTTCCATCGGCTTGCCGAGGAAGCGGCTGTGTGTTTTTGACAGCGAAAGGCCGTTTGTGCCGGCGAAAACCTGCACAACAGCGCGCTCGCCGTCAAGCGCGACGACGCGTCCACTGCGAACGCCGCCGTCCATTTTGATGTCGACCATCTCTTCAAAGCTGACGTTTTTAACGCCGTCGATGGCGACAAGCGGGCCTGTAATGTCGGCAAGACCTAAATATTCAAGTGCCATTATTCAGCCCCCTCTTCTGTATTTTCCTGCTCCGGCTCGGCGGCTGACAATATGGCTGCGGCTGCGGAGGACGAATTTTTCTGTGCGGCAAGCAGAGCGGCGGCGATATCGTCGATATCCTTCATATAATCGCCGAACATCTCGGGCTTGTCGTTTGGTATCTCGTATTTTGCCTTTACAAGCTTATCGAACATACCCTTTTCGGATATGGCGCTCATGGGCACGCCCGCGCCTATAAGGTAGAGCGCTTTGTCGTAAAGGTGCATTATCGCCTTCATCATCCAGAGCTGTTTTTCAAGCGGGACGAACGTGTCGTTTTGGTGGAAGGCATTTTGCTGCAAGAAGCCGACGCGGATGACGCGAGCCGCTTCAAGCGTGATTTTTTGGCTGTCGGGAAGAACGTCCGAGCCTATGAGCTTGACGATTTCCATGAGCTTGTTTTCCTCTGAAAGCAGGCTCAACATGCGCCCGCGCAGCTTGCAGAAGTCCTCGCCGACGTTTTCGATATAGTAAGGGTCTAGATCCTCATAATATTCGCTGTAGCTGATTGTCCAGTTGATTGCGGGGTAATGACGCGCGTAGGCGAGTGATTTGTCGAGCGCCAAAAAGCAGCGGACAAAGCGCTTTGTGTTCTGCGTGACAGGCTCTGAAAAGTCTGAGCCTTGCGGCGAGACTGCACCTATGAGCGTTACGCTGCCGTCAAGACCGTTTTGCGTCTCGACAGAGCCTGCGCGCTCGTAGAAAGCGGCAAGGCGGCTTGGCAGATATGCGGGAAAGCCCTCCTCCGCCGGCATTTCTTCAAGGCGGCCGCTGATTTCGCGAAGAGCCTCCGCCCAGCGTGAGGACGAGTCCGCCATCATTGCGACGTCGTAGCCCATGTCACGGTAATATTCGGCAAGCGTAACGCCTGTGTAAATCGACGCTTCACGCGCCGCGACAGGCATGTTGCTTGTGTTTGCGATGAGCGACGTGCGCTCCATCATGGGGCAGTTGTGCTTAGGGTCTTGCAGCTTTTGAAATTCTTCAAGAACGTCTGTCATTTCGTTGCCGCGCTCGCCACAGCCAACATAAATAATGATGTCAGCGTCGCACCATTTGGCAAGCTGATGCTGTGTCATTGTTTTGCCTGTGCCAAAGCCGCCCGGAATAGCCGCCGCGCCGCCCTTTGCGATTGGGAAAAGCGTGTCGATAACGCGCTGACCTGTTATCAGCGGGCGGTTGATTACCTTGTGGTCGGCGACAGGGCGAGGAATGCGGATAGGCCATTTTTGCGCAAGGCAGACCTCATGCTCTTTGCCGTCGTCGTCTTTTACTTTTAGTATAGGCTGTGTGACGTTATACTTTCCATTTTCAGCAGCCCATGTGACAACCCCTGACAAGGTTGGCGGAATCATGCTTTTGTGTGTGACGATGCTTGTTTCGGGGCAGGTGGCTATAATCGTCCCGCCCTTTACCTCGTCGCCCACTTTTGCGAGGATTGTCACGTCCCACAGCTTTGTTTTATTGAGCGGGTCGGCCTTTACGCCTGTTGCGATAAAAGCGCCGTGCTTCTCTGCAATTTCGCCGAGGGGACGCTCGATGCCGTCGAAAATATTTTGCATAATACCGGGGCCGAGCGTTGCCGAAAGCGGCGCGCCGGAGCCGTTTACAGGCTCGCCGATGTACAAGCCCGTTGTATTTTCGTAGACCTGAATTGTCGTTTTTTTCTCGTTTACGCTGATGACCTCGCCGATAAGACCGGCGTTGCCGACGTAAACCATTTCCATCATGCTGAAATCTGATGTGTTTTGCACGGTGACGACAGGCCCGTTTATTGAATGTATGACATTATTGCTCATTTGGCTTGCCCCTCTCCGTTATACTCGACATACAGCTTGCAGCGCGTCAAAAAGCTTTGCTGCTGGCTTTCGAGCGCGTCGCTTAAGGTGTCGACGTACATCAAGCGCCCAACGACAAGCTTCATGCCGCCTATTTTTATGTCTGCGCTCGTCTCAAATTTCGCTTTGGGGAGAATTTCAAGGATAGCATCCTTATATTTTTCGTCCTCGGCGCGAAGGATAACGGTGCACTCACCTTTTACGTCCTCGGCGTGCTTTTTTGCGATGCCTATAAGATAATCGGCATATTTATCCGACGCGGCAAACTCCTCAAGGCTTTCCTTTGCCTCGGCGAAAATGCCGTGGACAAGCTGCATACGGTAAACGAGCAGCTTACGGCGGTTTTCTTGCTTATCTGCTGCTTCTTGACGGCGCAGATTTGTTTTGGCGTTTGTTTTATATGCCGCCACTGTGTTTAATGGCTGCGCCGCGAGAAGCTCTTTATAATGCGTGTCGCTCTCTTTTTTGGCTTTTGCCGCAATGAGAGACGCCTGATGCATGGCGGCATTTATGACGGAGGACGAAAAATCCTCGTATTGTGCCGGCTCTTTGACGACGGCCTTTTGCTTTGTGTTATTATTTGCCAATGCGCTTCACCTCAAATCTTTACGCCAACAACCTCGGAGATATAGCGTTTGATGCTGTCTCCGGGGGTTTGGTCGCTGTGTCGGTCGGGCATTTCGACTATAAGGGGCTTTTTGAGCTTTAGCTTATATTCAAAAACGACTGCCGAGCATTTTGCAATCAGCTTATCCGTAATCAGTACAAGGCCGACTTCGGGGTCGCTGCAAGCTTTGTCAAGCGCCGCGCGCACTTCGTCCTCCTCGTGCACAACAACGCCCTTGACACCCACAAGCGCCATGCCTGCGAGGGTGTCAACGTTATCGCTGATCAAAAAATATTTCATAGTCTGACCCTTAAATCTTGTTTAGGATAAGGATGGAGATAAGCATTCCGTAAAGTGCGATACCTTCGCCGAGAACAACGAAGATAAGGGCTTTACCGAAGGTTTTTGCGTCCTCTGTGAGAGCGCCGATGGCGGCAGGTGCGCCCGCGCCGACGGCGATGCCCGCTCCGATGCCCGCTATGCCTGTTGAAAGAGCCGCGGCGATAAGGCCAAGACCCAAGCCGCCGTCAGAAGCGGCAGCCGGAGCTGCTTCCCCCTCGGCAAAGCTGAAGGAAGCGAATGCGAATGCCAAAACGGAAATAACTATCATTGCGATAAAGATGCGGGCAAGCTTTTTAGAATTAATTTTTTTCATGGTAAAAACTCCTCTTAAATGAATTGTATATTTAAATTTATGGGTTGACGTATGGTAAACGGGGTTGCGGGGCGATGTGGGCATCGCCCCCTACAAATGTGCCCCGTCGCAAATTTGCGCTAAATTGCGGGCGGATATGGAATCCGCCACTACACACCTTGCGGGATTGTAGGGGCGCGCATTGCGCGTCCGCCACGGTTCACACAAATTAATGTGGTGCGTTTACGCCGCCTTATCAGCCTGTTCGTCCAGGCTGATTTTAAGCGGGGTGAAGGGGACGCCTGTGGCTTCAAAGAAGCGGCTGAATATCTCGTAAAATTCAAGACGCAGCACCTGAATTGCCACAAACAAGCCCTCGAGGCACATTACAAATATGTTGCCTATTACGACTATAATCAAATAAACGATGATATTTGACGTCATGCCCGCAAGCGTGAACACAACACTCATCATGCCCGCGTGAGCCAGCACATAGCCGCCGACGCGCAAGAAGCTCATTGTGTTTGACGCAAAGCTCAAAAGCACGTCGAACATCTCGAAAAAGCCGTTGATAAACATTTCGCCAAAGCTCTCGGTGATTTTTTCGTGCTCGATAAGCTTGCAGATTGGCTCTGTAAAGAATATCGAGACAAACGGCACGCCGATGCATATGACGTAGTACGGCACTGTGCCTACAAACGGAATGCTTATGCCCATGATAGGCAGCAGCAGCGCGACTAAGCTTAGATAAAGCACAAGCCCCGCCACGCCGTTGACGGAAAATATCGTTTTGAGATATATTTTGCGGCGCAAATTTGACACAATGCCCGTGACAATGGCGGCGGCAATGATAAACACGCCCGCGGCTATTGACGACAGCAAAATGAAGTTTGTCGATTCAGGGCTCATGACTTCAAGCGGCTTTTCGGCGAAGCCGAGCATATGCCAAAAGCCGTCGAGCGCGTGCTCAAACCCGAACACGCTGCCGTAAACAAACCCGAAAATAACGCTGAAAATGCTGCATCGTGTGAGCACAAGGCCTATTTCCATGTGCATCATCTTGTACATTATGAAATAACCCACAAGGCAAAGCAGCACTCCGTGTCCGACGTCGCCGAACATTATGCCGAAAAGTATTGAATATGTTATCGCGACAAAGGTCGTGGGGTCGATGTCGCCGTAGCCGGGCAGGCCGTACATTTCGACAAGCATTTCAAACGGGCGCACGAACCATGAGTTTTTAAGCTGAACAGGCGGGTGCACGTTTTCGCTCTCGACGCTCGAAAGCTTGTTTGTCGCCGCGTCCTCTGCCACGCGGATATTCGGTATCATCTCAAGCGAGCGCTTTACGTCCGCAAGCTTATCCGTGGGCACGTAGCCGCTTATGTAGTAGCTGTGCTCGAGCACAATCACGTAGCGCTGCATGTCGAAAATCTGCTTTTCGTGGTTGAGCCACGCGGCTATGTCGCGCAGCTCTTCGATTTGCTCGGGCGTTGCGATGTCGTGCATGTTTGACATTGCGGCAAGCTGCTTTTTAGTTTCGCTCTCCTCGGTAATTATCTGCGCGAGCGCGTCCTGCGGCGTGCCGTGGACGAAATCAGGCACCCACATACGCTCAAAATAAAGCGAGGTGAAGATGTCGTCAACGTCCTGCGCGTAGTCCTCGGGGACGAAATACATGCCCCAGTGATATTTGCCGTCAAAGTCGTATTCCTTAAACGTGAACGGCTTGTCCGAATAAAACGCGAGCTTTACAAAGCTGTCGTCGGGCAAGCGGCCGAAGCGAACTTTTAAGTATTTGCAGGCGAAAATTTCGTCTACGCTTGTGTGGAGGTTTGTCAAATGATAAAGCTGCATTTTAGTTTGCGCGTATGTCGTCAGCTTTGCCTCGCACTCTGTCTTTTGAAGGCCGCGCTCTGATATCTGCTTTGCGTAGGCCTCAAGTAAAGGCTTAACCTGCTTATAGGTGTAGTGCTTTGTTTTGTCGTAGGGTTTGAGCGTTTTGTCCGCACCCAAGTCGCTTAAAATACCGATAGCCTGCTGCAATACAGGCTCGTAAACATTATCTGCACCGCCTGTGGCGGCGTTTACGCGAGCTGCTGCGTCGTCCGGGTCAAAGCAAGCCACCTGCGCGAGTGTTTCAAGCACCGGCTTTGGACTGCTTTTAGGTCCGTAAATGTTTACATGAGTCATTTTTGTCATGCCCATATAACGTGTTCCTCTCTATTTTAAACCATTATAATCTGTTGCAAAGATAGCCCTCTATTTGTTCGGGCGGCAAGGCGTAGCGCACGCCCTCTATCACCGTGACTATATTGCTGCGCTCAAGCTCTGCCAAAAACAGCAGCGCCGCCAGCACAGTGCGCGGCGAGGATGAAAAATGAAGCAGCTTATCCGCCGCCTTGTAAAGCGAACGGCGGCCCGCTATGTCCGTTGACATCTCAGGTCTGGCGCTGAACTCGCCGTAGTGGCGCTTTGCTCTGCCGCCGTTATACATCTGCAAAAACGCCGATAAATCGCGCGCGTCCGCCATCGCCATCAGCTGCTTGTGCGAGAGCTTGTCGTACACCGGCAAAAGCAGGCGCTTTATCTTATCGGGCGTAAATTCCTTAGAGAAAAACGCCTTTGCGCGGTAGATGATATCGAGGTTGTAGATTTCCGCCTCGCGCACAAAAAGGCTTTTTGTCTCTTTAGCGGCGCTGCCCGATAAATCTTCGTCCACCTTTTTCAGCGCAAAGGCATAATAATATGAAAGAAATGCGTGCTCACACATAAGATAGTCAAGCATTTCGCCGTTTTTTGGCAAAACGGAGTGAAGTATCTTTGCATACGGCGTGCCGAAGAGCACCTTTTCGCACTGCTCGGGCGTTGTGGCCTGCGCGAGAGCGATTAGGTTAAAGCTTGTTTTGCTCGTCAAAAATCCGGGCAGCTTGACGATGTATTTTTCCGTTAGGCCCATCGAGACAAGCTTCATTTTGGCGAGAATTTCGTTTATTTCGCACTTTACGATGAAGAACGAGCCGAAATGATTTTTGCGAAACGAGTATCGCATAAGCGACTCGTATTTGAAAAATATATCGCGTGAGAGCGCCTGCTCAAGCTGTTCGCGGTGAATGCTTGTCTGTGACAGCCCGCCGAGGCTCTTTTTAAAATAAGGGTGCGTCTGCAAGGCGGCGACTATCTCTATGACGCTTCGCTTTCGCATAAGCGCGTGATATTCCTCGCCCGTGAGACGCTCGGCGCCTATTGCCTTTGCCTTTGGCACAATGGCAAGCACCGATAAATTTTCAAGCATGGTAAACACACTCCAATCTGTGCAGGGTTTTTGCGTAGGGCAAGGGCTCTGCTCTTGCCGAAACTTGGCGTTATTCGGTTGTAGCGGCAAGAGCAGAGCCCTTGCCCTACAAAAGACGCTTAATTTTATCCTTCCAGCGCACCGTTTATTATCTCGTCGAGCCACACCTTGCGGCCTTTTTCAAAAGCGGCGTCAAGCGCGTGCTTTGCGGCGATGTATTCGACGTTTGCTCTTTCGGTTGCCGCTGCAAGCTTTTCCTTATACTTATTGTCGATTTGTGCCATCTCTTTTTTGTCGTCCTCGGCACGAGCCTCAATCTCTTGCTTGGCGCGTTTTTCAGCCTCCGCCATCAGCAAATCTTTTTCTTTTTGCGCGCCCTCGATAATTTCTCGCGCCTTTTTGTCGGTATCAATTATTTTGTCAACAAAGGATTCTTCCATAGCTGCACCTCCGTAAAGCTGTTAATTAAATAATATTATACTAATAACTTTACTCCTTTTTGTGCAAAATTGCAAGAATTAATATTGCTCAAAATTTACACCTTTTGTGTACAAAAAAGATATACTATTTCATAATCACATATTCCCGCTCAAGCGAAACGCCCGTAAATCCGTTTTCGAGCGCGCGTGAAAGCGAAAGCGTGTCGGCTATGTTCATTTTGACGGAGGGTGATTTAAAATCTAAACTTTTTCGCTTAAAAATATAGTGCGGGCGCAGCTCGAACAACGGGCGCATGGCAACGAGCGAAAAGCCCGCGTCAAATGCCGACGAAAGCTGATTTGACGCGCTTTTTACGGGTATGAGCAGGCTGTCTGCGTCGAGGGCGGCGCACGAAAAAATGCTGCTTAAAATATTCTCGTCACACCCGCCCGCGCACGGCAGCATGAGCGTATTTTCGGGCAAAAAAAGCCGCGTTTTCATTGCGGCTGTGCATATATCGGCGGGGCTGTCCGCGCGGCACACGGCTGTGCAGGCATCGAGCGCGCCGCCCTCAAACGCGCCCCATATAACGCCATTTTCGTATATTTTCAAAAGCTGCTCTTCGCTCGCAAAGCGATAATCGCGACCGGCCTCGGCATATATTTTATAAGCCGAGCCGATTTCATTTTTCAAAAGCCTGCGCACACGAAGCTTAGGGGGACAGGAATAGTTTTGCATATGAACACCTCTTTTGCTTTAAACTATTCCTAAATGATTATTTTTATGCTATACTGTAAATTATAAATCGCCGGAGGTATACCATGAACGTAAAGATACCTAAGATTTTTATAAAAAAAATATTGATTGGCGCGCTGCTTGTGGCGTTGTCGCTTGTGGTGACTGTCGTCATAAAGGAGTCGCTTGACACGCAGGACCCCGAGAGCGCGCTGCCCATAGTCACTGTGACATATGACGGAGCGCCGATACCCGATGTTTACCGCGCGGCCTACGAGTGGAGCTTTTTCACGACGAAGGAGATAAGCGAGCCTGTCATGGCGATTGCGGATATGCCAATTTCGCCATATGACGTGCACAGTGACAAGGATATAACGATAGATTTTTCAAGTAGCCCGTCGTCGCTGCGCATATGGCGCTCCGATAACGGCGGCACAGATTTCACAGAGCTCGCGATAGAAAATTCCGCCTTTAAATCTCCCTCCACCGCCGGCATGTACATCTACCGCATCCGCGCCGAATGGGGCAAGGGGTATATTGAGTATTACTTTATGCTTGATGTTGATAAGGCATAAAAAAAGAGAAGAAATAAGAGAGAAGAGAGAAGAGAGAAAAGTTAATGAGTGACGCCTGCGGGCGTCACATTTTAATGGAAAGCACATCTCCATTAAAATGTGATTGCCGCAGCAATCACTCCTTACTTTTTCTCTCTTCTCTCTTCTTTCTTCTTTTTTATGTTTTCCCTGCTTTTAATTGCAACGGTGCATCGCTTGGCAAAGTGAACTTAAACTCGCAGTATTCGCCTTCCTTGCTCTCTACCCAAATTTTTCCGCCGGAGAGGTTTATGAGCACCTTGCATATGTGCAGGCCAAGCCCGCTGCCTGTGGCGTTTAGGCCGCGGCTTTTGTCCTCTTTGTAAAAGCGGTCAAAAACAAACGGCAGCGCGTCCTCGGATATCCCCTGTCCTGAATTTCGGATGCTGACAGTCACCGTACCCTTTGACGGCACGACGCTGAAGCTTATTTCGCCGTCCTCGGGCGTGAATTTGAGCGCGTTGTCCATGAGGTTTTGCATGACCTGATACACTAAATCAGCGTCGGCATACGCCATTGTGCGGACAGGCTTAAAGCCCGCTATCTGTATATTTTTGCTCTCAAGGCGCTGTTCGGCTTGAAAAACGACGCCCGAAACCGTGTCCCACACATTATAAAGCTTCGCGTTGACCTTATATTCGCCCGCTTCAAGCTTTGTGATGTCGAGCATGTTTTGGATAAGCCGCGTGAGGCGGCCTACCTCCTGCGAGACTATCTCGAGGTAATGCTGTCGGCTCTCCTGCGGGATTGTGCCGTCGAGAATGCCGTCGATGAAGCCCTTTATCGTCGTCATAGGCGTGCGAAGCTCGTGCGCGATGTTGCCCATAAAGCTTTGGCGCGACTGGTCGATTTTTTGCAGGCTGCTGGCCATATCGTTAAATGTGACGGCCAAATCTGCCGCTTCGTCGTCGCCCTCAACGGGCACGCGCACCGAGAAATTGCCGTTGCCGAAGCTTTTTGCGGCTAAAGAAATATTGCGCAGCGGCGTTGTCATGCGCGCGGTGACGACTATTGAAAGTATGCTTGAAACAACGAGCATAAGCCCCGCCGAAAGTATGAACGTGGACATCATGTTCGCCATATATGCTGACAGTCCCGACGCGTCGACGGCTGAAAAAACGTAGCCGATAATTGCGCCGTCAACGTTCAAAAGCGGCTTGCCCGCGATGTAGTAGCTTATCGGGAAAAAGCCGTCGAGCTTGCCGAGCGAGGTATATTTGCCGTTTTTTGCGGCTATGGCAAGCGCGGGCGCAGGGATTGTTTTGCCCGCGTATTTTGACGCGTCTGTGCCGCCGCTTATGAGGGTTAAGCCGTTTGTATCGGTGAAAAATATGAGGTTGTCCGTCGAGCGGGCGGTGATGACGATATCGCGCATGAGCGACGCGGCGTTCGCCTTTGACTCGGCGTCAGAGCTCGTCTCGACGTTGTACTCGTTAAGTATTGTTATTGTGTTGTCGATGGTGGCGAGCAGCGAGGTGTCGTTCGTCTCGCGAAAATAGCCCGCCGAGAGGTAAATTTGTATAAACCCAAGCACCGCCGTACTGCACAAAAGCAGCGCCGCAGTGGCATAAAAATAACGCGTAGTAATGCTTTTTCGCAATTGGCATAAACCTCCCTTTATTATTCGCTAACAATGGCATAACGGCCAGGATACCGCACAACGCAAGTGCAGCGCAAACCTTTGCGGGACGGAAGACCCGTCCCCTACAACGATTTCAAGGCAAGCTTGTAGGGGAGGCGTTTCGCCTCCCGCCTATATTACGGTGCAATTTGCTCAGCGTCAGTCCTTAACCTCAAACTTATACCCAACTCCCCAGACGGTTTTTAGCGTCCAAAGCTCGGATACGTCCTCTAGCTTTTCGCGCAGGCGTTTTACGTGAACGTCTATTGTGCGGCTGTCGCCGTAATATTCAAAGCCCCAAACTTCATCAAGAAGCTGATCGCGTGTGAAAACGCGGTTTGGGTGGCTTGCGAGGTAATAAAGCAGCTCAAGCTCCTTTGGCGGGGCTTCGACTACCTTGTTGTCGACCTTTAATTCGTAGCGCGACAAATCTATCGACAGTTTGTCGTAGGTGATGTGCTTGTCCCCGTTTTCGGCAGCGCCCGCCTCGGGTTTTGCACAGCGGCGCAGCACAGCCTTTATGCGCGCGACGATTTCTTTTGTGTCAAACGGCTTGACAACATAGTCGTCAGCGCCAAGCTCAAGCCCGAGCACCTTGTCGAACGTCTCGCCCTTTGCCGTGATCATAATTACAGGCGTGTTGTCGATTTCGCGTATTTTGCGGCAGGCTTCCCAGCCGTCCATTTTCGGCATCATAACGTCGAGCAGAACAAGCGAGGGCTTTTCCGCCTTGAATTTTTCAATAGCCTCAACGCCGTTGCCCGCAATGATGCAGTCGTAATTTTCATGCACTAAATAAATGCGAAGCAGCTCACATATGTTTTTGTCGTCGTCCGCAATAAGAATTTTTTCCTTATCCATTACAAATACTCCTTTTTCAAAGGTAATATCTACATTATACATCCTAATTATGTACAAAAAAAGTCTTTAAACTCAATTTTACGCTTTTCTTGACCCATAGCCCCAACAATTTCGCAAAACGTAGGGCGGGCTATTGTCAGCCCGCCCTGTCGTTCCATGTGTATTTGCTATTTTTTCGTATTAATATATATTTTATAAAGTAGTACTAATACACTGATCTGAATTGCACCCTCTAAAAGCAAAACTATAATTGGTATGTACGAAATAATTGTTGTTATCATAGCATTAATTAAACGATGTTATTAAATTGGTGCCTGAAATTTGTGCAGTCAACCTAAACATAGTAGATACAATATCCGCATATGACATCTGAACCTCTATTTTCCCCTCTGCACTTGTGGTCGTGTGCGTTATTGAATGGTTGTTTAAGTTAGACGCATAAAACACTTTTTTGTTACAGTATAGCATAAAAAGTCAATTGAAAGTTAAGGCATTATTATGCTTGAACTTTGTACACAATTTGTGTATACTATACGCGAAAGGGGCGATGTTATGCCTACAATAAGACCTATGGCGGATTTGCGCGATACGGGGAAAATTTCGGAGCTTTGTTATCAAAAAAACGAGCCTGTGTTTATCACTAAAAATGGCCGCGGGCATTTAGTTGTGATGAGTATGGACACCTACGAAAAGCAGATAGGGCTTTTGGATATTTACAGAAAGCTTGGCGCTGCCGAAAAGCAGCTTGAGGACGGCGTGCCTCTGCTTGACGGCGACGAGGTTTTTAAGCGCATGAGAAACAAGCATGGAAAATGAAAGCTACGCTATTAAATACACCCCGCTCGCGTTTAAAGACCTCGACGAAATCGACAGCTATATAACAGACACGCTGTGCAACGAGCAAGCGGCGGAGCGGCTTATTTCTGATATGGAAAAAGCCGTCTGTGCTTTAAAGCAGTTTCCCCGCAGCGGCGCGGAGGTTGATGACGCGTATCTTGCGGCAAAGGGCTACCGCAGGCTTGTTGTGAATAATTATCTTGTGTTTTATCTTATTGACGAGGCGCAAAAAGCCGCCGTCATAATGCGCATTTTATACGGCGCAAGAGAGTATCACGGGCTGCTGTAAAGGCAGTTTTTAGTGCTTTACTAACTTTGCATTATAATGTATAATAAATATGAGTATACATATGAAAGAGGAATTGTAAGATATGAAGCTTGGTATTGTTGGACTTCCGAATGTCGGCAAGAGCACACTTTTTAATGCTATAACAAACGCGGGGGCGGGCGCGGCGAATTATCCGTTTTGCACAATAGAGCCGAACGTTGGCGTTGTGCCTGTGCCGGACGCGCGGCTTGACGCTTTGGCGGAGATGTATCACCCTAAAAAATACACGCCCGCTATAATTGAATTTGTAGATATCGCGGGGCTTGTGAAGGGCGCGAGCAAGGGCGAGGGGCTTGGCAACAAGTTTTTGAGCCACATACGCGAGGTGGACGCGATTATCCACGTCGTGCGCTGCTTTGACTCGACAGACATCATTCACGTCGACGGCAGCGTTGACCCCGCACGCGACATTGAGACAATTGACCTTGAGCTTATTTTGAGCGATATGGAAATAGTTGAGCGCCGCCTTGACAAGACAAAAAAGGCCATGAAGAGCGGCGACAAAACGCTTGCCGCGGAAGCCGCAATGCTTGAAAGGCTTGTGGCACACCTCGGCGACGGCAAAAACGCCCGCACGTTTGAAGTGAGCGGCGAAGCAGAAGAGCTCGTGATGGCGGACATGCCGCTTTTATCGGGCAAGCCTGTGATATACGCGGCAAACGTGTCGGAGGACGACTTGCTTGCGGGCATCGGCGACAACAAATATTACCCTGTGGTGCAGAAAATTGCCGCCGACGAGGGCGCGGGCTGTCTGCCTATTTGCGCAAAAATCGAAGAGGACATCGCGGGCTACACAGCAGACGAAAAGACGGAATTTCTTGCGGAATTAGGTCTTGACGCGAGCGGGCTTGACCGCCTTATCCAAGAGGGCTACAAGCTGCTTGGGCTGATAAGCTTTTTGACTGCGGGCGAACCGGAGGTGCGCGCGTGGACTATCACAAAGGGCACAAAAGCGCCGCAGGCGGCGGGCAAAATTCACTCTGATTTTGAGCGCGGCTTTATACGCGCCGAGATAGTGGCATACGACGACCTTATGGCGTGCAAGAGCATGACAGTCGCAAAGGAAAAGGGTCTTGTGCGCAGCGAGGGCAAGGAGTACGTGATGAAGGACGGCGACGTGACGCTGTTCCGCTTCAACGTATAATTCAGGTGAAAAATGAGTATGAATATAATAGGCATATTGGGCGCGATGCCCGACGAAATAGCGCTGCTTGACAGCAAGCTTGCAGATAAGCGCGAGGAGAAAATAGGCGGGTGCACGTTTTACCTTGGCACGATGCACGGCAAAAGCATAGTGCTTTGCTGTGCGGGCATGGGCAAGGTGAACAGCGCCGCCGCGACACAGCTTTTGATAACGCATTTCGGCGCAGAGGCTGTCGTTTTCAGCGGTATCGCAGGCAGCATGACCGGCAAAATAGGCATTGGTGACGTGGTTATAAGCGACACTGTTGTCTACCACGACGCGGAAAACAGAATGATAGCCGAGGCATACCCGCACATGCAGAGCTTCAAGGCTGACGGCGCACTTATACGCGCGGCTGAAACGGCTTGCGCGGACGCGAAGGTGAATTACATAGTCGGTAAAATAGCGACGGGCGACAAGTTTATAGGCGACGCAGAGACTAAAAACGCGATAGCCGCCGCGTGCGCGCCCGACTGTGTTGAGATGGAGGGCGCGGCAGTGGCACACGTTGCCGCCAAAAACGACACGCCGTTTGTGATATTGCGCGCAATGAGCGACCTCGCGGACGAGAGCGCCTACGACACGCTTGTTGTAAAGCAGTTTGACATCAAGGAATATTGCCACACAGCAGCGACGATATGCGCGGACATGATTGAGCAGATAAATTCACGGTAGGGCGGGGGCTTGCTCCCGCCGCTCGAACCGTAAGCCGTAAGTTGCGGCGGGAGCAAGCCCCCGCCCTACCGTACACTTTTATGCGAAAGGGACATTTTATTGATACGCAAGCTTTGGAAGGAAGAAAACCGCGAGGTGTTCGCTGAATGCCTTGAGGGGCTTGAGCGCGACAAAACTGTTATGCAGATGCGCGACAATTTTCAGCACGCAAAGGGATATTCATGCTACGACCACTGCATTTTTGTGGCATACATGGGCTTTACGATGTGCCGCGCACTCGGGCTTGACTACCGCGCCGCCGCGAGAGCAGGCCTTTTGCACGACCTTTATCTCGCGAATTGGCACGACACGAGCGTAGGCAATTTTAAGCGCCTTTGGGTGCACCCGCACATAGCGCTCGACAATGCTTCGCAGCGCATTGATTTATCTGAAAAAGAAGCCGACATAATAGTCAAGCACATGTGGCCGTTGACAGCTCCCCTGCCCGCCTACCGCGAAAGCTGGCTTGTGAGCCTTGCGGATAAGGTGTGCGCTTGCATAGAAATGACGCATTTAACACGCCCGCTGAACATCAAAAACAACATTATCGCATTGACTGTGTCAGCAGGTTAAGTAAACAATTACACACAACTTCAATGTCATTCTGAGCGAAGCGAAGAATCTTTGTGCCTTGCTATAGGTTTAAAGATTCTTCGTCGCTTCGCTCCTCAGAATGACATTGCGGTGCGCTGACCGTGGAATAATATTGTAAATATTTATATGGGTAGAGATGATGGAACGAAAACGCAAAGTGCTGATTGTAGACGACCAAAAGGTTAACCTTGCTATACTGAGCAGACTTTTATCGCCGGCATATGATATTTTGACAGCTGAAAACGGCTCTGCCGCGCTTGACTTGCTTGAGCGCTGTGGGGACGAGCTTTCGGCTGTGCTTCTTGACGTCATAATGCCCGGCATGAGCGGCTATGATGTGCTTGCGCAGATACGCCAAAACGCGCGCTTTAAAAAGCTGCCTGTGATAGTTGTGACACAGCCCGACGGCAGCAACGACGACGAGCTTAAAGCGCTTGAGCTCGGCGCGACAGATTTCGCCACAAAGCCCTACAACGGCAAGGTTTTACAGCGCCGTCTGCAAAACATGATAGATTTGCGCGAGACGTCCGAATACGCCAAGACAGTCGAAAAAGACCCTCTCACCGGCTTGCTTAACGCCGAGGCGTTTGCGCATTCCGTCACGATGATGCTCGAGCAAAACCCCGACGTTGAATACGACTTAATTTGCAGCGACATCGAGCGATTTAAGCTTGTGAACGACCTTTTTGGCAAGGCGCAGGGCGACAATGTGCTGTGCTATGTGGCTGACATTTACAGAGAAAACGATTTGCACGACTGCGTTTACGGGCGCGTTTCGGGTGATGTTTTCGGGCTGCTGATGCCAAGCTGTCGAGTGTCGGAAAAGGTTTTGAAGAATTTCACAAGCGAGGTGGCAAAATATCCGCTCAACATAACGCTCGCGCTAAAAAGCGGCATATGCCGTGTCGACGACAGGCACCTGCCCGCCAGCGTTTTGTGCGACCGCGCAATACTTGCGGCGGACTCGATAAAGGGGCTTTACGACAGATATGTCGCCTATTACGACGACGGAATGCGCGAAAAAATGCTGCGCGAGCAGTTTATCATAGACAATATGCGCCCCGCGCTTGCAAATGGGCAGTTTGAAGTATTTTTACAGCCGAAATACGGCCTTGCCCACGAAAAAGTGGCGGGCGCAGAAGCGCTTGTGCGGTGGCTGCACCCTGAGATGGGGTTTATGTCACCCGGCGAATTTATCCCGCTGTTTGAGAGCAATGGCTTCATAACGGAGCTCGACATGTTTGTGTGGGACAAGACCTGCGAGTATATTCGCGAGTGGATAAATACCTACGGAACATACGTGCCGGTGTCCGTCAACGTTTCACGCGTTGACATATGCAACCCCGATCTGCCGAAAATTCTGCTAGACACGCTAAACCGCCATGACATAGAGCCGTGCCGTCTGCACCTTGAGGTGACGGAGACTGCCTACACCGAAAATTCTCAGCAGATAATAGAGACTGTGGGGCTGCTTAAGGGCATGGGCTTCGCGATAGAAATGGACGATTTCGGCAGCGGATATTCGTCGCTTAACATGCTGTCTGAGCTGCCTATCAACATTCTTAAGCTCGACATGAAGCTTGTACAGCGCGACCTTGTGAACAACGGCAGCAGAAGCATCGTGAGCTTTATTATATCGCTTGCGAAGTGGATGAACCTGCTCGTCGTCGCCGAGGACGTTGAAACTCACGAGCAGCTTTCAGCGCTGCGCAGCATGAACTGCAACTACGTGCAGGGCTATTACTACGCAAAGCCGATGCCGGAAAAAGAATTTATAAAATATTTTGAAGCACAGCAGACAATCATTGACGATATGCTTGCCTGATAATTAAAAAAGCTCTTTCCTTGCTGTTTATAGCAAGGAAAGAGCTTTTTTGTTATTTGTATTAATGCTATGTATTGCGGCGGCTTGCTCCCAAGCGTGTTGATTAGCGCGGAATACCGCTTTAATCTGTCATTCTGAGGAGCGAAGCGACGAAGAATCTTAAAACCTACCGCAATGCGCAAAAGATTCTTCGCTTCGCTCAGAATGACAAGGGG
>RZZW01000027.1 GCA_009929695.1 Clostridia bacterium | reverse complement strand
GCACTTCAAAAAAAGGGCACGAAAAAACCCAGAAACCGTTGTGGTTACTGGGTTTTTCGGTGCAATATCTTTTTTGCTTGCACAATATGGTTGCGGGAGCAGGATTTGAACCTACGACCTTCGGGTTATGAGCCCGACGAGCTACCGGACTGCTCCATCCCGCGTTATGTGCACTTTCAAGGTGCTATATTAATATAGCACACTTGCTAGCAAAATGCAATACTTTTTTGAATATTTTTTGTGTAAATGCGTTATTTCTTTTACTTGCGCTCGCATATGCTTGCGGTGTATACTGGAAAAAACAGGTATTGGAGGTATTTTTACATGGCTGAACAAACACTTGCCACCGTAGAAGAAAAGGACGATTTGCAATCGCTTTTAAAAAAGCAGATGTTTTGGACTAAGCTTTGCGCCATCGCGTGTGTTGGCATTTTTGCGGTTGTACTTATTTGCGCCGTATGGCTTGCTCCGCAGGTGAGCACTGCGCTCGACAGCATAAACAGCGTGGCTGTACAGTTTGAAGAGATTGACTGGGACGCGCTTGTGACGAACATCAATAAGCTCGCCGCGACAGGGCAGGGCAGCATGGCTGACATCAGCAACGCGCTCGGAAAGCTTGACATCGACGGCTTAAATCAAGCTATAAGCGACCTGCAAAAGGCCATCTCACCGCTTGCGAAGCTGTTTGGCGGATAGGCAAAAGCGACAAAATGCATCGTAGGGCAAGGGCTCTGCTCTTGCCGCAACTTACCGTCAACCGGTTGCAACGGCAAGAGCAGAGCCCTTGCCCTACGAACAGCATATTTACAAAGTATTACGTCTATAATTTTGCTTAAATTTTCTCCAAAATCGCCGCGCAGCCGAGGCGAATATCATTGTAGGTGGCGGTGAAATCGCCTGTGTACCACGGGTCGGCGATATCGCGCGGGGTGCTTGTGAAATCGAGCAAGCGGCATATCTTTTTTGCGTCGTCATCGTCAACAATTTTAAGCATATTGCGGATGTTTTGCGCGTCCATGCCGATTAGCAAATCGTATTTTTTGCCGTCCTCGCGCGTCATGCGCACTGCGCGGTGTGGCACAAGCGGCACGCCCTCCTGCGCAAGCTTCTCACGCGTGCCATAGTGCGGTTCGCTGCCTATTTCCTCAATGCTTGTGGCGGCGGACTGCACGTCAAACTCTCCGCAGCGCCCGCATTTTTGCGCCATATCCGCAAAAACACTCTGCGCCATCGTAGAGCGGCAGATGTTACCGTGGCAAACAAATAGTATTTTAGCCATAGAAATATCCTTAAAGTATAATTATTCCGGCGCTTCGAGCGCGTTGTGAAGAGCCTTTCGATAAGGCTTGGTGCGTGTCATTATGCTGAAAAGCACCAGCATTATTGTTGCGGCGGACAGCGTGTCGCTCAAAAAATGTCGGCCAATCATCATGCGCATAAATGCCGTGAAGCCTATATAAATTAGGCAGAAAGCGAAAATTGCGGGGCGGTATTTTTGCAGCTTCGGCGCGACGTCGACGATTATAAGCAGCACAAGTATGCCGCACGCGGACGCTGTGTGCCCCGACGGAAAGCTTGTGCCGCCGTTGCCAAGCGGGTGAAACCACGGCGTAAATTTTTCAAAGCTGCCTGCCGCGAGCATGTCGTCGAAGCGCGTTCTGTTCCAAAACATTTTAACAATATTTATTACCGAAAGCTCAAGGGCACACAAAACTGTGCCCCAAGCGCAGACAAAATAAGCCTTTTTCTTGAAGCTTTCGCTGTATTGCGTGCGGAAAACGGCGAACAAAACCGCCAAAATTGCGACCCAAATGCCTAATGAAATATACAAAGCGTATTCAGCGCCACGTTTATTTATACTGTATGTTGTGTAAATGCAAAGCGCTATAACGGCTATGACGGCAAGGCCGCCACCCACGATGCGCAGCCAAAGCTTTTGCTTTTTGTCCGTCGCCGCGAGCGCGCACAGCACCGCTGTGGGCATATAGAGCACGTAGTAGCAGCAGCTTTCGACTAATATCGCGGGGGAAAATGTGGGGTTATAAAGCGCTTTGTCGATTTGGAGATCATAAAGCGCCGCGACGTACAACCCCGCCGCGAGCGCCAACAGCCCCAAGATGAGCAAGGGTATATTCAGCTTGCGTTTGTCCTGCATTTTCATCATCCTTTTGCGTAAATTAACATCATAATATTATTTTGCCACATTATGGCGAAATTTGCAACAGTATAAAATTTTCGACATTCCGCACGCGGCGCAGATGATAAGCAACGGCGAAAAATTGTACATATACCGCCCCGAAACCTCCCACATCATCAAAAAAGCTATGATCCCAAGCAGTGCGAGGCGCAAGGGGAGCAGCGAGGCCGATTTATCTAGCAGGGCGTGCACCGCGGCGGCGAGCAGGCACAGCAGATAAAGTGACGTGCAAAAATGATAAAACAGCGCATAATGCGGGCGCTCAAGCAGCACAATTCCGTGCAGAGCGTTGGGGTAAAGCACCTCGTCATCAAGCTGCGTGCTCACAAAATAAGTGCCGTCGCCTGTTATCGTCAGCAGCTTTGTTTTAGCCCAAATAAGCCAGTCGAGCGGGGATTTCTCTGCAATGCGGCGCGAAATTTCCGCGTTTATTGCCGCGCTGCGCACCTCTGGCGAGGGCTGATTTATCGTAAATTCCTGATCCTCGTCGTTGTACGCGCCGTTTGAAGTCAGCCCGAGCATTATCCAGTGGGTGAACGGAATGTGCTCGTTTTGTGCCTGCTGCTCGTCAAGCAGGCTGCCGCCGTACACATATGCGTTTTGCAAAAGCGGCAGCGCCACGCAGACGGCAACGGCAAAAAGCAAGGGCAAAAGCATTTTTTTGAAAGAAATTTTGCGCAAAAAATCCATAGCTAAATCAATAGAAACAGCAATCGCGGCAATATACACGGTTGGCTTTACAGCCGCGCCGACGGCTATCATCACGCCCGCAAAAAGCATGTGAAGGCAGCGAAATTTAAGCGTTTGCGCACGTTTCGCTTTGAGATAAAAATACATGCACCCCACAGCATAGGGCAAACTGAGCGTGTCGGTGTAGGGGACAGCGCAGAAAAAATACATCGGCAGCGTCGCAAAGCACAGCGCAAGGCTCATGCAGGCCGCCTTTGCGCCGCAGAGCATATGCGATATTTTGCAAATGAAAAACACCACTGCCGTCGTGCCGAACGCGCATAAAAGCTGCCCTGCAGTTTGCGCATCAAGCCCGAAAATTGCACCCAAACGGAAAAACAGAGACAGATAAACAGCGGGCGCGAAGTTATTTTGATAGCGATAAAAATACCACTCGTTCTCGCCAAAGCTGCCCGTCTGCGCAAGGCTTGCAGCGCCGTCAAACAGATATCGCGCGTCGTACAAAAGTGCCATAGCCATAGCTTTTGCACACGCAAAGCACAGCGCAAAAAATAAAAGCAGCGCCAAAATAAAAATTGGCGCAGCGTGCTTTTTAAGAAAATTATCAAAGCGACGCGTGAGACAATAAACCCCAAAAAGAGCCGCGCCCCATGCCGCCATGCCAAAAATCAGCCAAAGCGGGCTTACATTGAGCGGGTAAATGTCCTGCATTCGCACGCCTTGAAAAAGGCACAGCACCGCGCAAAGCAGCAGCACGCACCCAAACAAAATATAAACTCCGCGCGTCAGCACTTTTTCTGCTTTGCTCGTCATTGCCTTCACTCCCTAAAAATGTTAAAATAAGAATATTCCCGCAAGCGAAAAAACGCAAGCGAAGCACACAAGTTACACATTATTTTAGACAAGAGAAAAAACATGAGCACATATGCGATATATTTCAGCCCGACAAACGGGACGCAAAACGTAGTTAAGGCACTCGCAGGAGAATTTGGAGATTATAAAGAGGTAGATTTGTGCAGCCGCGAGGCTGACACCGACATGACCTTCGCACAGGGTGATGTCTGCATAGTCGCCGTGCCGTCATACGGCGGGCGCGGTTCCGGCGGCGCTGCAAAGAATGAGCGGCTATAAAGGCAACGGCGCAAAAGCGATATTGGTGGTCGTCTACGGCAACAGAGCGTATGAGGACACTCTGCGCGAGCTTCAGGACTATTTGACAGCGCGAGATTTCGACTGCACCGCGGCTGTCGCAGCCATCGCGGAGCACTCAATAATGCGCCAATTTGCCTCAGGCAGACCAAACGATAGCGACAAAAAGCAGCTCGCGGAATTTTCAAGGCAAATCATAAGCAAAATAAGCCAAAACGCGCCGCGCGAGCCGCTAAAGCTTGCGGGAAATTATCCGTATAAAGATTATAACGGCGTTCCCTTGAAGCCCAAAGCGGGCAAAAGCTGCACAAAATGCGGCCTATGCGCCAAAATGTGCCCCGTCGCGGCAATCCCTGCAGACGACCCGCAAAAGACGGACAACAGCATTTGCATATCCTGCATGCGCTGTGTATCAATCTGCCCCGCAAAAGCGCGCAAGCTCAACGCTCTAATGCTAAAAGTAGCATTAAAAGGCTTAGAAAAAGCCTGCTCAACGCGCAAGGAAAACGAGCTGTTTATTTAGAGGCTGTCAGCTTATTCGCGATGTTTATAATGTGCCGTTTGATAATATTTCTTCTGTGATTAAAGACTTGTGCAAATAAAAAACAACTTCTAAATTTTGAGAAGTTGTTTTTTATTTGGTTAATGGTGCAAAATTAACAGTGCGCTGCGCGCGCAGGTTTGCGCAAACGAGTTGGAACGCATAAAATGCGTTCCCTACAACCCACCGCAAATTCATGGTGAGCGTCGGGCGCGCATTGCTCTTTTCAAGAGCACTATTTTTCAAGCGGTATAATCACGCGGGTGAAAAACTCGGTTTTCTCTTGCGAAAACCTTGCAAGGCCGCCGTGATGCTTTGCTGTGGCAAGAATGCTTCGTGTTCCTGTTCCACCGCCCGGCTTTTGCGAGACAGGCAAGTCGCCGCGAAATTCCGTTTGACACTTGACGGAGTTTTTCATCTCAACAAGCAGCTTGCCGTCATCAATCTTCGAGGTTAATTTTATAAAGCCGCCGGAAATATTTTCCGCCGCATGAACGGCATTTTCCAAAATATTGCTGAAAAGACAGCCAATCTCCGGAGCGTCTAGGGGCAGCGTCTGCGGCAACTCTGCCACAGCGGAAAATTCAATTTTTGCCGCCGTTGCCCGCAGCTCATAAATGCGCAGCACGGCGTTGACGGTAGGCTCCGCACAAAACCGTTTCAACGCGCCGTCTGTTATGGCGCTGTCGTGAGCGCGCAGATAGTCAAGCGCGGTGTCGATGTCGCCGTGCTCAAGATATTCAGTCAGCAGCGCGTCGTGGTGGCGCAGGTCGTGCCGGCTTTGGCGCGCGCTGTCAAGATATGTCTGATACGACGAAATCTCCTGCGACAAAAGCTCCATGCGGGCTTCGTCGCGCGAAAGTGTGCTGATGCACTGCAGATTGCGGTACATTGTGTAAAGATACAGAAAAAACGCCATTTCTACGGCAATCATCAGCAGTGTGCAAAGCACAGGGTGGTTGGCAAAATTT
The DNA here is from genome assembly GCA_009929695.1 of Clostridia bacterium. Taxonomy (GTDB): domain Bacteria; phylum Bacillota; class Clostridia; order Oscillospirales; family Ruminococcaceae; genus Ruthenibacterium. Next base: position 37,078 of record RZZW01000027.1, on the reverse strand, counting down.
TGCGGCGGATATATGGGAATAAGCGTCACCACCGCCAAAACAAACAGCGGCTGCACAAGCAGTGAGCCGACGCTGTCCTTAATGTTGTCCACTAAAAAGCGCATTGGCTTTGCCCAAAAGTGCAGCCCGACAAAAAACAAAATAGGGCTGCATATCGCAAGAATAATAAGCAGTGTGTTGTATGAAAAGCCAATTAACGTGCGCGCCATGTTTATTATTACCGACATCACCGTTATCATGCCGCCCTGCGCAAGGTGCAAAAATATGGTTTTGCCGACCGTATCGGTAGAGAAAATAAGCACAGCCATGCTGCCCAAGGTCATCACAATCGAAGCCACATGTGTATATTCGCCGTAGCCCATCAGCGTTATCAGCAGCGCCGGAACAATCATCACATATGCAGTGTAAATGCCAAAACCAAGTGCCACGTGCCGCTTTGAGGTATAGCCAAACGCGACGGCGCGAAACAAGATTGACCACGCCGCCGGAATATAAAATTTTAGCAGAAATACAAAAAGCTGTGAGGTTGTCATAGCGTCCCCCTTTAAAAAGTAAAATGCAGTGTTCCGCTTTAATGAAAACCGCATGATTATTTGCAGCTTTTCTTTTTAATATGCGTCATTGCTTTTAGGTCCGTTCATAACCGCAGCGCGACATGACTTCGTCTGTTTTTTCAATATATCTGCCTTTGTAGTAAATACATTTTGAAAGGTCTGCGCCCATTCGGTCGTTTGTCATTGCCGTGCCAAGTGCACGGCAGCCTCCGCGGCATTGTTGCCAAAATTGGCACGCGCGGCATATTTCGTTGCGCTCTTGCAGCGAAGTGACACGGGTACACACCTCGTCAATATATTTGCCGCCGCTCAAAAGTGAGGCTAGGGGAGTGCTTTTTACATTGCCGAGCGAAATGCCTTTTTGGCTGTAATATCCCGACATTTGCAGGCAAGGCACTATCTCGCCATCGGCTGTAACGCCTGTCATGTGGCGGTTGCCAACGCAAAGCGGCAAATTATCGCTGTAATCATTATTTGCACAAAGGTTAGCCTCGGGTGAATATTTTTTTGCCGCAGGATAAACGCGCATAAACTGCCATATATTCAGTGACATTTTATGCGCGTTTTGAACGTAGCTTTCCGCAAGCGCAAGCATAGCGTCGTAATGCTCGGCAAAGCTTAAACAGCCGCCGCCCTCGCACAGCTGTGCGCTTGTTTGCAGCCAGCGCGGAGATTCCGACGTGCGTATAAGCCTAGCGCTGCATACACCAAGCTCGTCTAAAAGCTCAAGCGTCGGCCGCATAGAGGCGAGGTTAAGCCTGTTTACATTTATTTGCGCCATAACGGTAAAGCCGTGCTCAATACAAAGGCGAATAGCGCGCAGTGCATCATTTTCAGCGCCCTTGCGCCCACGCATAATGTCGTGACAGCCTATGCCGTCAAACGATATTTTCATTGTGGGCTTGCAGCCGAACGACTTCATTTCAAGCAACATTTCGTCTGTGATAAAGCTGCCGTTTGTGTTAAGCTCGCTCACAAACATATCGCGGCTGTATATTCCGCGCAAAATATCCATAAAATGCGGGTGCAGCATAGGCTCGCCGCCTGTTATGGTAAACTCGGCTATGCCGCAGCCTTGCGCCTCGTCAAGCAAATGTTCGCACTCGTCCCACGTAAGCTCACTTTGCAGCGGCGATAAATCGGCGGCGTTAAAGCAGTGCAGACAGTTATAGTTGCATTTGCTTGTGATTTCTAAATTCAAGGCGGCAAAATAGCGGTTGGGGTACAGCCTTAAACGCTGCCGGTCGCTAAGCTGCTCGCTGCCGTCGCTTATGTTGCAAAGCCTGCGCTCCAAAAGCTTATGAAGCGCATCAGTTTCTTCAAGCGGCTGCTTGCCGTCACATTTTATCAGCAGCAAAAAGTCGTCCTTTGAAAGCGCAAACGCTTCGCCTATGTTTTTAAAACGGTAGGCATAGCTTGGCGTAATATTCTATCGCCTGCGCCTCGGTTATTTCAATATTGTTTTCCTTTGCCATGCTAAGTAATTCCGCTGCGGATTTAGCGGTTTTTGCTTTTTCCAGCATTTCTTTTGTGAGGTTCATGTTAATATTCCTTTCTCGATTTACGCCAAGCTGTGAATTTGTGCAAGCCTGCGCGGGCGGATATTGAATCCGCCCCTACATTGGTTTTCATTACACGTTATGCGGGCGACCTGTGGTCGCCCGCATAACGTGACACACGCCCGCCGCAACGCACTTTATCCAAACTTTTTCTTCAAGTGCTCAAGCTGAATTTCGGCTTGCTCCTCGGTCAAGGGGATATTGTGCTCTTTTGCAACAGCAATAAGCTGTGCGGCTGTTTCACATTTTTGTACCTTTTCTACAAGCGCTTTGTTAAACATCTCAATTGGTATTTCTTGCTCAGACATAATTTACGACCTTTCCTATTTAAAAATATATTTTGTTAATCCACCCGCTACAATACAAGCAGCAAAAAATATCAACGTTGTCATCTGATTGACCTGTGCTGACAGAATTGTATTGGGGGAATCCATGGTAATGAGGATGCCGTCAATCCGCAGGCGGTGGTTGCTGTTCTTGCTGATGACCTGATAGTGCTTTAGCAGCTCTGCCAATCCCTGTGTGGATAATAGCTCCGCTTGGGTCGGTACAATGATACTGTCCGCACACATCATCACATTAATCATTGGCGTACCCATTTGGGGCATACAGTCAATGATGATGTATTCGTACCTGTCCGTGATGGTGTCAACATACTGCGACAGCATACGTTCACGAAAATCCACGTTGCACAGATTTCGTTCCAGCGTAAAGAGCTGGGAGTTGGAGGGAATGACCTCCACACCGCAGGCGGTTTTGATGATATAGCTGTCGGGATCGGGCAAAGGCTCGTCCTCAATCAGCTTGCGGATAATGGTGTTGATGGTTACCTCCAGTTTGTTGGTGTTTTTCACACCGAAGATAATGCTGGAATGCCCCTGACCGTCAAAGTCGATGAGGGCGGTTCTGTGTCCTCTCTTGGACAAGAGCTAGGCAAGCGTGGTCGCCGTGGCTGTTTTGCCCACGCCGCCTTTTTCGTTCATAATTGCAATTACTTTTGCCATCGGCAAACTCCTTTCTTGGGTAAAAGATTTTTTGGGTAGGGTAAAAGGGTATAAAAAAATAGGACTTAATCGGTAAAACCCCTTAAATCAAGGTTTTCTGATTAAGTCCTATTATAGCGGCACCATCTGAATATGTTCCGACGTAGCTCCAGTTTGGATTTGACATTATCATGTCGCGATAGGTGTCTAGCTGATTGTTAAAGCTGCTGCGCTGCGCCGCACATGCTGTTGACACGCGCGCATAATCGACAACGCGCAGCTTCATATCGCGTATATTTTCGCCACAGTTTATGCGCTTTATTGTTTCGTGCACTGTCATACGCTGCTCCTTTATGTATCAATAGTCCATGTGCTCAAGCGCGTTTTTGGCATATTCATATTGCTCGCGGCTTATAAGCTTTTCAGCGTAAAGCACCTCGTTAAGCTGCCGCTTAATGGCGTTTTCAACATTTATACGGCAGTCGTCGCTGCTTTGTGTGTCCATAGCGCTCACCTCATTACAGCTTATGCGAAATGGAGTGAAGTTGACAAAAAAAGGCTGCCGCAGATGTGTTTTTTCACATCCACAGCAGCCCATTTATATAAGGAAGGCTAAATCGTTTTAAGAAAATCTTCTTCCCATATTTTATTTTTAAAGCTGTCTATTTCCTCTATGCCGGTAAACAAATCGGGGTATTTTCGTGCCATGCGTATTTCTTCGTCTTGCTTTTTATATATGTGCAAATCGACTATATCTTGAAAATTCGTCTGGCTTTTATCTTGAAGCATTCTCAAAAGTTCATGGTGCTGCTCATATGTTTTCTCGCGAATGTCCGCTTCGACAAGTGACAGAAGGCGAATACGCAAATAGTGCCCTGACATGTTTAACACCGTGTCCAAAGAGAACGGGTGGTTTGTCGCCTGAAAAAAAACGGAGTGAAAGGCATCGTCGGTGCGCAAAAAACCGCGCGTATCCTGCACGTCCATCATTCGCTTTTGATTGCCTAAAATTTCAGTTAGCGTATCCATGTGTGAGGTGCGGTAAACCTTTGCAAATTCCGCCAAAACGCGCCCCTCGATGCAGGCGCGCATAAAACGCTCGTCATTCGCGCGCTGAATGTCTATTTTCGACACTATTGTGCTTTTTTGCGGGGTGGTCGTCACAAGACCGTCGTTTGCAAGGTGAATAAGCGCGTCACGTATCGGCGAGCGGCTCACCTTCAAAAACTCGCCAAGCTCGTTTATGTTTATAACCTGCCCCGGCTTTATTTGCAGCTCAACAATGCTTTTGCGCAGGTGATGATATGCAATATCGCCCGCGGTTTGCACATCCTTTGTCTCTTCTTTAGCTGTCAAAAAAACACACCTCTCATTTCAATAAAACATATTACTGTAATATATTGTAGAGTAATAACTCATTTTATACAATAGAAAAGCGCGATTTAATTACGTGTTTTATAATAACCAAGCAAAATTTGGTTAATTGTATAAAAATTTAATGAATTTTTTGTAAATTATTCTGCTAGACTATTTCGCAGCTGTGTGATATTATGATGACATCAAAGAATTATATCAGCTTGATATATCAATAAAAAATTTTAAGTTAGTATATTTTTAACAAGCTTGCATTTTTGAGAGGAGAGAGCATTTTGAAAGAGGTAGTTATCACAGGTCCAAAGCAATTTGAAGTGAGAGAGGTGCCAAAGCCCACCCCCGCAGACGGCGAGGTGCTTATACAAATGAAGGCGGCGGGCGTTTGCGGTTCAGATATCCATCTGTTCTTGGGTGAAAACCCGAACGCCGTTTACCCGCGTATTCCGGGGCACGAAAACGCAGGCGTCGTTGTCGAGGTAGGCAAGGGCGTGACGAAGGTTAAGCCGGGCGACCATGTTGTTGTCGATTTGGTAGTCGCCTGCGGCAAATGCCCGCATTGTTTAAGCGGCAGACGCAACATATGCACAACCGTAAAAGCCCGCGGTGCCGCAACAGACGGCGGCTGGAGAGAATATTTCGCCGTACCCGAGCATGAGGTTTATCTGGTGCCAAATGAAATAACCTTCCGCGAGGCGGCGCTTGTAGAGCCGTTCGCAATCGGGCTTCACTGCACAAAGCGCGCCAATATTCAAGGCGGCGAAACGGTGCTTGTGCTCGGCAGCGGCACAATCGGCGCGGTAATTTTGCAGACATTAAAGCAAAAGGGCTGCAAGGTAATCTGCGCAGACATCAACGACAGCTCGCTTGCTCGCGCAAAAAAATACGGCGCGGACGCAGTTGTAAACACAAAAACGCAAAATCTTAAGGATTTCGTTCAGGAATTTACAGGCGGCATCGGCGTAAACGCAATTTTCGATTCCGCATGCTACCCCGGCTCGCTCACAGCAATGCTTGAGCAGGGCATACCCGCAAACGGCGCAACAATAGTGCCGCTTGGCTTCTCGACAACGCAGGAGGGCATCACGCAGGCAATGATAAACGTGCGCGAGCTTTCAATCATCGGCACAAGAATGTCAAGCGGACAGTTTGAGCCGACAATCAAAAACGTAGCCGAGCACAAATACAACATGGACGGCATGGTAAGCCACTATATCCCGTTCAGCCAAGTAGAAAAAGTGTTCGAGCTTATGCTCCACCCCGAAAAGGACATGAAGAAAATGGTTATCGTGTTTGGGGAATAAACAAAGCTTAAAGCTGACGGCAGGGGGATAGCCGTTAAGATGATAAACGTATAATCAAAACAACAAACCTTGAAAAAGCTAGGAGAAATTTAAAATGAAAAAGATATTTTCGGTATTTCTTGCAGTTATGATGCTTGCTGTTTTCACCACATCATGCGGCAGCAGCACATCCGCCTCCACCACAACAGCCGCCGGCGGCAGCGATGAAAAAGAGTTCAGCATTAAGGTCGGCGACAACTGGGGCGTAACACACCCGATGGCAGCGGCGCTCGACAATGTTTTCAAAAAACAGGTTGAAGAAAAATCAGGCGGCAAAATTAAGGTAGACGTTTATCACGACGGTCTGCTTGGCGACGAAGCCGCGCTTTGGCAGTCTGTTCGTGACGGCTCAATCGACTTTGCGATCGTTGGCACACCGATGAATCAGGAATTTTCGATGATGCTTATTTCCGACTGGCCGTTCCTTTATCGCGACCTTGAGCACGCCAAAAACGTGTGGACAGGCGAAATTGCAGACGAGGTAAACGCGAAGTTTCACGAGGCATTCCCCGAGGTCGAGCTGCTCGGCTGGGGTCCCAACTCCGCGCGTACATTCACATCAAACAAAAAGCTGACAAGCGTTGAGGACTTTGCAGGTCAGAAATTCCGTATGCCGAACAACCCAATTCACATCGGCATTGCTGAAAATCTTGGCGCATCCGCAACTGTTATCCCGCTCGGCGAGCTGTTTACAGCACTTGAAACAGGCACTGTTGACGGACAGGACAACGGCATGGTTACAGTCGTCACACAGAATTTCCAAGAGGTGCAAAAATATCTTTACGAGACAAACCACATTGTTGCCACGCTTGAAATAGTCGCAAACTCGGACAAGCTTGCCGAAATGTCTGAAAATCAGCGCCAAATAATCACCGACGCATGCAAAGCAACAGCTGCGCAGGCATGGAACGACTATATCGCGTCTGTTGACACCGACCGCAAAACACTTGAGGACGCAGGCATGATTGTCACACAGTGCACAGCAGAGGACAAAGCAAAGATAATCGAGAAAATTCAGCCCACCATCGACAAGCTTCTTGCCGAAAACGAATGGGCACCGGACCTTATCTCAAAAATTGAAGCTGTTAAATAATAAGCTTTAACAAAACCCGTGCCTCATTCCCCCGGGGCACGGTGTTACATATCAAAAAGGAGGGCGTATTATGCCAAAAAAGGCTGAGGGTCATGGCTCTGCAACAATTATCGACAAGCTTTTTAAAGGCTTGGAGGTTGTCATTGCAATATTTCTTGGCGTTATGATTTTCTTCACGTTTTTAAATGTTGTGCTTCGTCAGTTCGGCTTAGGCTTCGCATGGAGCGAGGAAGTAACGCGCATATGCTTTATCTACCTTGTATATCTCGGTTCGATAATAGCCGCGCGTGAAAACCGTCATCTGATGATTGACACACTGCTCACAAAGCTGCCGCCTTTAGGACAAAAAATACTGTATTTTATCCTTCAGGGGATCATCATTTGGATGATGGGCGTGCTCGCCTCGGGTGCTATCCAAAACGCATGGAAAAACCGCAATGACTTTTGGGTTGCGACACATTTCCCTGTGTTCATGGTGCATTTCGCGGGCTTTTTGCTCGGCGCTTCGATAATTGTTATTTCACTTGTAAATCTATATGCGGTGTTTTTCAAAAAGGAATCCGTTCTTGAGCGCTTCGGCGTTCAAAGTGATGACGAAGAAGCGTCCGCTGACGGAGATTTAGGGGAAGGAGCAGGTCTGCAATGATTATAGCTGTTTTTATTGTCACCATGCTCGTCGGTATTCTGATTGGTCTGCCTATTGCCGTGGCGCTTCTGTTTTGTGCTGTATGCACCGCAATGGCGCTTGGCGGCGGCGACGCAAACCCGACGATTATCGCGCGCACACTTATGCAAGGCTCTGACTCCGTAACAATGATGGCGCTGCCGTTCTTTGTCCTCGCGGGCGAAATTATGAACCGCGGCGGGCTTACAAAGCGCATTATCGCGTTTTGCAACATCTTTATCGGACGCGTTCGCGGCGGGCTTGGCTATGTGACAATTCTCGCATGTCTTATGTTCGCGTCGCTCGTCGGCTCTGCCGTTGCAGCGTGCGCGGCGCTTGGCGCAATTCTTATACCAATGATGGCAAACTCCGGCTATAACCGCGAAAAGGCGGCGGCTCTTACAGCCAGCGCTAACCTTGTCGCGCCAATTATGCCGCCGTCTGTGCCTATGATTGTGTACGGCATTTCGGCGGGTGTTTCGATAAAGTCCATGTTCATGGGCGGCATCGCACCGGCTGTTTACCTCACAATAATTGCCTGCGCAGTGTGGTTTTTCGTTTCGCGCAAAAAGGGTGTTGTGCCCGACACAAACACACTGCCGCGCCCGACGTTTAAAGAGGCTGTCAAAATATTCTTCTCCGGTCTATGGGCACTTTTGTTGCCTGTGATTATCCTTTTGGGGCTTCATTCGGGCTATTTCACAGCCACAGAAGCCGGCGTTATCGCGTGCGTTTACGCCATTTTAATAGGCACCTTCGTCTATCGCGAAATGAAAATTAAAGACTTGATGAAGGCGTTCGTATCCGCCGCAAAAATGTCCGCGGTCGTAATGTTCCTTGCCGCAGCGGCAAACTGCGCAGCATATTTCATGACGATATCGCGTATTCCACAGCTCATGACCGAAAGCCTAAGCGGTCTTGTCGAGCGCCCGACGCTTTTGATGCTTGTGCTTATGGGCATTGTTTTCGTCGTCGGTCTTGCAATGGACGTCACACCGAGCATACTTATCCTCACGCCAATCATGCTTCCGCTTGTTAAGGCGGCAGGCATTGACCCCGTATACTTCGGCGTCGTGTTTGTTTTAATGAACGTGCTCGGTCTTACATCACCGCCTGTCGGTCCTGTTCTCAATGTTGCGTGCGCCACCGGCAAGGTGAAAATGGATAAAATCATCATGCCCACAATGCCGTACTTCATAGCGCAAACAGGCCTATGCCTTCTGCTCGCTGCAGTTCCGCCGCTTGTAGAAATTCCGCTAAAATGGTTCGGCGGCTGATAAAATATTTACCTCCTTATACAAAGGGGCTGTTGCAGATGTACTTTTTACATCTGCAACAGCCCCTTTGTCATTCTAAATGAAGCGAAAAATCTTTGCGCGTTGCCATAGGTTTAAAGCTTCTTCGTAGCTTCGCTCATCAGAATGACAGATGCTTGACGGTGTGCCGAAATCACAAATTCTCCCTTATCTTAATCTCGATATCTGTATAATATTTCTCACTCGCGGGCTTTATGTCCATGCCGAGGTAGTTGAATAGAATTTCAAGCGGGAGCGCGCCCTGTTTAAACGGCTGCTGCGCTATTGTCGCGGTGATAACGCCCTCTTGAATGAGCTTTCTTGTGCTTGGCACGCAGTCGAAGCTGATTATTTTCACTTTTTTTTGCAAGCCCAATTCAATAACTGCTCTGCACGCGCCGTACACGCCCGCCGCCGCGAGGAAAAGCGCGTCGATTTCGGGGTGAGCCGCAAGCAGTGTTTTTGTGACAGAAAAACTTTGAAAATCATCATCGTTATTTTCGGCAATGTCAACAATTTTCACATTTGGGCAATGCTTCGCAAGGCTTTTTTTAAATGCGCTCACACGCACCGCATGGCAGAGAACATCGCGCGAGCCTGTCACAATGCCGACATTTGCGCTGCCGTTTGTGATAAGCCGCATAAGCCCGCCCGCCGTTTTTCCGCTTTGCTCGTAGTTGCTGCCGACATACGCTATGCGCGCGGAATTGTCGATGTCGGAGTTCACCGTCACAACAGGCACGCCCGCGCTCGAAAGCTCGTTTATTTTTTCAGCCACAGCAGCGTCGTTGACAGGCGTTATCGCAAGCCCCTGAACGCCCGCCTGCACAAGCTCGTCCATCAGCTCCAGTTGCTTTTGCACGTTGTTTATTTCAGAATATCGCGTCTCAACGCTAACGCCGTACTCGGCAAGCTCCTCCGCTTTCGCGTTAATGCCCGTCACAACGTCGTCAAAAAACGGATTTCCGCTCGTGCTCGCGTACATTATGTAGCCAAGCTTGATGTTTTTTTTCTTAACGGCAAGCGTTTTTGCAATTTTATTCGGAGAATACTGCACAGCGGCGGCAATTTCCTTTATTTTAGCGGCAGTTTCAGCGTTCACGATGCCGCGGTTATTCAGCACCCTGTCCACCGTCCCGCGCGACACCCCCGCAAGCGCCGCAATCTGTTTTATAGTAGCCATAAAATCACTCCTAAGCAGATACTAGCATGATGCCTTAGTTTTGTCAATATAACCGCTTTTGCGTGCTCGGGCACGGTAAATTCATCAGCACTTTGCACAACATAAAAATTAAAAGTAATTTATATTGCACAAACATTTAATTTGCTTTAAAATTAATATTGACTTTTATATTTATCAGCCGTAACATAAAGATAAAGTGCACGAGCACGCAAAGGAGAAAGCGCTATGATGTATATAGGAATTGACCTCGGCACGTCGGCTGTGAAGCTGCTTTTGATGAGCGCTGACGGCGACATAAAAAACGTCGTGTCGAAGGATTACCCGCTCGAATTTCCTCGCGCGGGATGGAGTCAGCAAGCGCCGCAGGATTGGCTTTCGCAGACATGGGCGGGCATAAAAGAGCTTTTGCAGGGGTTTGATGCGCGCGAAATCGGCGGCATCGGCGTCGGCGGGCAGATGCACGGGCTTGTGGTGCTCGATGAAAACGACGAGGTTATCCGCCCCGCAATTTTGTGGAACGACGGCCGCACAGGCAAAGAGGTCGAGTACCTTAATAGCGTCATCGGCAAGCAAAAGCTTAGTACGCTTACGGCAAACATCGCGTTTGCGGGCTTCACAGCGCCAAAGCTTTTGTGGATGAAAGCAAACGAGCCGCAGCTTTTCGCGCGGATAAATAAAATAATGTTGCCCAAAGACTACATCGTGTACATGCTCACAGGCGTGCACAGCACCGACGCTTCCGACGCGTCAGGCATGCTTATGTTCGACGTTGAGCACCGCTGTTGGAGCAAGGAAATGCTCGAAATCTGCGGCGTGCGCGAGGAGCAGATGGCAAAGGTTTTTGAGAGCTATGAGTCCGTCGGCACTGTGAAAACGGACGTTGCGGCGGCACTTGGCTTTCCAAACGGCGTAAAGGTGGCGGCGGGCGCAGGCGACAACGCGGCGGCGGCAGTCGGCACAGGAACTGTCGGCGACGGAAACTGCAATATCTCGCTCGGCACAAGCGGCACGGTGTTTATCTCAAGCAAAAAATTCGCCGTCGACAGCCACAACGCGCTGCACGCATTCGCGCACGCAGACGGCAGCTATCACCTAATGGGCTGCATGTTAAGCGCCGCATCATGCGGAAAATGGTGGATAGAAAACATTTTGCAAACGCTCGATTACCGCGCGGAAGAGGCCGCAATTGAAAATTTCGGCGAAAATAACGTGTTCTTTCTGCCATATTTGATGGGCGAGCGCTCGCCGATAAACGACATAAACGCGCGCGGCACTTTCATCGGCATGAGCATGGACAGCACTCGCGCACAGATGACGCAGGCGGTGTTTGAGGGCGTGACGTTTGCACTGCGCGACTCAATGGAAATCGCAAAGCAGCTTGGCATAAACGTTACAAAAACGCGCCTTTGCGGCGGCGGCGCAAAAAGCCGCATGTGGCGGCAGATGGTGGCGGATATCCTCAACATTGAGGTGGAAATTCCCGCCGCAGAGGAAGGCCCCGGCTACGGCGGCGCAATGCTTGCGGCTGTGGCGTGCGGCGAATATTCAAGTGTCGAGGCGTGCGCCGAAAAGCTAATAAAGGTCACAAAAATCATATCTCCGCAGCCTGAAATCGCGGCGAAATATGAGAAGCAATATCAGAAATTTCGCAAAATTTATCCGACAGTAAAAGCGCTTTTTCCCAAGCTTGAAAAGGAGTGAAAAAATGAAAATTGAACTTGTGACAGACGAAAGCTTTGCGCCATACGGCAAAATTATCACAGGCTACGACGTATCGCCGCTTGTAAATGCGCTCGAAAACGAAACGCCGCTGACGGGCGGCGTTGAATATGTGCCAAGTGAGCCCGCGCTTGAAAAGCTCTCTATCGCGGCGGAAATACAAGACAATATCTACGGCGGAATGCCTGTGCAGCTTGGGTGGTGCAACGGACATAACACAAAGCTAAATTGCCTCGAATATCACCGCGACAGCGAGATAAACCTCGGCACAAGCGACTTTATTTTGCTCCTAGCAAAGCAGCACGAAATCATCGACGGAGTGCTCGACACATCGAAAGTCCGCGCGTTTTTGTGTCCGAAAAACACACTGTTAGAGGTGTACGCAACAACACTTCACTATGCGCCATGCAGTGCCAAAAACGGCGCAGGCTTTAAAGTGATGGTGGTGCTGCCAAAGGGCACAAACACCGACAAACCAGCAATAACCATAAAAAACGCCGAGGACAAAACCCTCTGGGCGCGCAATAAATGGCTGCTCGCGCATAAAGACGCAAACGAAGCGAAGCAGGGCGCATATGTTGGGCTTGTTGGCGAGAATATTGATGTGGCTGAAATTATTTAGTGGCGTGAGTGATTTTTCACCTCATCAGTCAGCTACGCTGACAGCTTCCCCTCAAGGGGAAGCCTACGAAAGCCTTCCCCCTCGGGGGAAGGTGGCGCGACGAAGGAGCGACGGATGAGGTAAGTTTGCGCAAACCTAGCGGAGCGACGAGGGCGTCGCTCCCTACAATAAACATTACAAATTTAAAACACAAGGAGTAATAATTATGGAAAATATACCAGTAGTAAAAATAGGCCTTATCGCAGTCTCACGTGACTGCTTTCCAATCGCATTAAGCGAAAAACGCCGCGCGGCGATTGCCGAGCAGTGCGGAGCAAAAAAAACAGAAATCGTCGAGATTAAAACAACAGTCGAAAACGAGCTTGACATGCTCAAAGCCGTGCAGGAGGCAAAAGACGCAGGCTGCAACGCGCTTTGTGTGTTCCTCGGCAACTTCGGCCCCGAAACGCCCGAGACGCTCATCGCCAAAAACTTCGACGGCCCGTGCATGTTTGTCGCGGCGGCAGAGGGCGACGGCGACATGATAAACGGCCGCGGCGACGCATACTGCGGCATGCTCAACTGTTCATACAATCTCGGCATGCGCCATTTGAAAGGCTACATTCCGTCATATCCTGTCGGCACAGCGGGCGAAATCGCGGACATGATTGCCGACTTTATCCCCATTGCACGCGCCGTCATCGGCGTTACAAACTTAAAAATCATCACCTTCGGCCCGCGCCCGCAGGATTTTTTTGCCTGCAACGCGCCGATAAAAGGTCTTTATGAAATTGGTGTAGAGGTCGAGGAAAACTCGGAGCTTGACCTGCTTGTCAGCTATAAAGAGCACGCAAACGACCCGCGCATTCCCGCTGTTTGCGAGGATATGAAAAAGGAAATGGGCGAGGGGCGCTATTATGAGGACTTGAACGTCCGCATGGCGCAGTTTGAGCTGACCCTGCTCGACTGGGCAGAAAAGCACAAGGGCAGCCGCAAATATGTCGCATTTGCCGACAAATGCTGGCCTGCTTTCCCGAACGAATTTGGCTTTGAGCCGTGCTACGTCAACAGCCGCCTTGTCTCGCGCGGCATCCCTGTCTCGTGCGAGGTGGATATTTACGGCGCACTAAGCGAGTACATAGGCATGTGCGTTTCGGGCGACACCGTGACGCTGCTCGACATCAACAACAGCGTGCCAAAATACATCTACGACGACGGCATAAAGGGCAAATTCGACTACTCGCTCACCGACACATTCATGGGTTTCCACTGCGGCAACACGCCAAGCTGCAAAATGTGCGCAGACCGCGCCGTTAAATATCAGCTCATTCAGCACCGCTTGCTAGAGCCGGCGGGCAGCGACCCCGATATCACACGCGGCACGCTAGAGGGCCACATTGCGCCAAGCGACATCACGTTCTACCGCTTGCAGTGCGACAGCGAGGGCGTTTTGCGCAGCTATATCGCCGAGGGCGAAGTGCTACCCGTCGCAACGCAGAGCTTCGGCGGCATAGGCATTTTCGCGATACCCGAAATGGGTCGTTTCTACCGCCATGTGCTCATCGCAAAACGCTACCCGCACCACGGCGCAGTCGCGTTCGGCCATTACGGCAAGCGCTTGTTTGAGGTGTTCAAATATCTAGGTATAGCAGATATCGCGTACAATCAGCCAAAAAACCTGCCATACGCCGGAGAAAATCCGTTCGCGTAAAGCTATCGGAACGCATGAAATGCGTTCCCTACGCTCTATCGCAAATTTACATTGAGCCGTAGGGGCGAATTCAATATCCGCCCGCAAACTTATATAGGAGAATATTCACGACAATTTATGTAAACGCAGCCGCTTCGCGCGAGGGTAACGGCAGCAAGGAAATGCCCTTTAAGTATATCAACGACGCGGCAAAGGTGGCAATGCCGGGCGACGAAGTGCTTGTCGCGCCCGGAATTTATCGCGAATATGTCGACCCTGTTCATGCCGGAACAGAGGACGCACGCATAATCTACCGCAGCGAAGTGCCGCTCGGCGCTGTCATCACAGGCGCAGAGGAGATAAATTCTTGGGAAAAATATCAAGGCAATGTGTGGGTATGCCACGTCGATAACGGCGTTTTCGGAACGTATAACCCCTACACAACGTTCGTCGGCGGAGACTGGTATTTTGCGCCGGTGGTGCGTCATACAGGCGCTGTTTATTTAAACGACCGTCAGCTTTATGAGACAGAAACACTTGAAAAATGTATAAAAGGCGAGGTTTACAAGCCGTCTTGGGAGCCTGAATATTCCGTATATAAATGGTACACCGAGCAGGACGGCAGCGATACTGTCATATACGCAAACTTCCAAGATAAAGACCCAAACAAGGAAAAAACGGACATCAACGTGCGCCGCAACTGCTTTATGCCGTCAAAAACAGGCGTTGGCTACATCACCCTCAGCGGCTTTAAAATCAACAAAGCCGCTACAACATGGGCGCCGCCTGCGGCGTTTCAAGACGGTATGGTTGGCCCTCACTGGTCAAAGGGCTGGATAATTGAGGACTGCGAAATCAGCAACAGCAAATGCAGCGGCATCTCCCTCGGCAAATATTACGACGAGGAAAACGACCATTATTTCACAACAAAGCACGTAAAAAGCCCCACACAGATGGAGCGCGACGCCGTTTGCCGCGGGCAGTATCACGGCTGGCTTAAAGAAAACGTCGGTAGCCACATCGTGCGCCGCTGCCACATATATCGCTGCGAGCAGACGGGCATCGTCGGGCGCATGGGCGCGGTGTTCAGCATTATCGAGGACAATCACATACATAACATCAACAATATGCAGCAACTCGGCGGCGCGGAAATCGCGGGCATTAAGCTCCACGCACCGATTGACGTGACCTTCCGCCGCAACCATATCCACCACAGCACAATGGGCATTTGGTGCGACTGGCAGGCGCAGGGCACGCGCATTACGCAAAACTTTATGCACGACAACCACGCGCCCGAAAACGTGAGCGTCGCGGCAGGCGCAATGGTAAGTCAGGATATTTTCGTCGAGGTCGGGCATGGGCCGACGCTTATCGACAACAATATTCTGCTATCAAAAGCGTCTATCCGCATGGCAACACAGGGCGTAGCGTGCGTTCATAACCTCATTTTGGGCGCGTTTACGTCTGTGGGCGAAGGCACAAACCACTCCGTTGAGGAGGGCAGCGAGCCGCGCTATACGCCGTATCATATCCGCCACCGCACAGAGGTCGCGGGCTTTATGACAATTTTGCACGGCGACGACAGATTTTACAACAATATTTTCGTGCAGAATTATCCGGTTGTTAAGCTCAGCGCAGACCACCCATATGCAAGCGATAATCAGGTCGTCGGCACAGATATGTTCGATGAATATCCAAGCTACGACGAGTGGATAAAATAGTTTGAGCTCGATAAGCCCGCTGATATGCCAAAGCTTACGCCGTATCACTCGGCGCATCTGCCCGTTTGGCTCGACGGCAACGCGTATTTTAACGGCGCAAAAGCGTGCAAAAACGAAAGCAATAAGCTTGTCGACGATAAAAACACCGTCTTCTTCGAGCTAATCGAAAAAGATGGCAAATATACGCTTAAAACAAATATTTACGACTACCTCAAGGACATAAAAAACGGCATAATCACAACAGAAACACTCGGCAAAGCGTTTGAGCCGGAAGAAAAATTTGAAAACACAGACGGCACCCCCATAGTGTTCGACCGCGACTATCACGGCAACCACCGCACCGTCTCCACAATCCCCGGCCCCTTCGCCACCCCCGAGGCACTTAGCGTGCAGCTTTAATAAACTTAATATTATAAAAACCACCTCTGTAAATTTACAAAGGTGGGTTTAAATTATTTACGCTTTACGGCTTTAAGCTCTATATAGCCGCGTGTGCCAAGCGGTTCTAGTTGAATGCGCGGGTTTTCTGTGTTCCATTCATAACCTATGGTGTCGGGATTATATTTTTCCATTGCGTGCTGCACGGCTAAAATTGCTTCGCAGTAGTTTTCTTCCTCGAACGGCTCGCCTTGAAACATCAGATATTCGGCTTCGGGCAGCGCTATAACGTCAAAGCCTTCGGGCACTGTGCCGTCGTAATCGTCGGCGACCTCAACGCCTTGAACGTAGGTTGATGTGTGTGGTTTTATGTACTTTTGTGGCAGCCACAGGCACACAGGCTCGCCGCAGAGGGAGTCCATACTCGTGAGCAGACCCCACACGTCGCAGCCGACCTCCTCGCAGTACGGAAAATAATCCTCCGCCTTTACGCCGCGCTTTATAATCACTTTGCGGGCGGGCTTTTTGATGCGCTGAACAAACACGCTTTGCAGGTTTTCCATGTCGATTTCATCCTTTCTAAGCTCTCTGAATTTTACTCCGTAGGGGATAAAAAGCGTGATAGGAACAGGGTTTTGCGCGTATTCGCGAGGGTTGCAGCCAAACTCCTTATAAAAAGCGCGCTGATAGCCGTCCACACTGCCAAAGCCGAGGTCAAGCGCTGCGTCGAGCACGCGGCAATCCTCATTTTTAAGCCGTAACGCCGACATTGAAAGCCGCAGACGGCGTATATACTGTGCGGGCGTAAGCGATGTGTACAGCTTGAAAAGCCGATACGAATGCCACGGCGAAAACAGTGCTGCGCGCGCAAGCTGTGCCGCCGTGATGTCGCTGTCGATATGCTTTTCAATATAGTCCTGCATTCGCTGAACCGCCAAAAGCTGCTCGTTCATCTAATCATCTCCACAATGACATTTTACAGGAGCGCACGGATATTTTCTCGACTTTTTTTGCTGAAATTTGTTAATCTAGTATTTTTCCGTCGACCGATATCGTGACGACCTGCCACGGAATGAATTTGCCGCTGTTTTTGAGCGCTGTAACTGCCGCGTGCTCTATGCCGCCGCAGCACGGAACCTCCATGCGGACGATTGTCAGACTTTTGATGTTATTATTTTTAATGATTTCCGTCAGCTTTTCACTATAATCTCCCGCGTCTAATTTTGGGCAGCCGATGAGCGCAACCTTGCCGCGAATAAACTCGTTGTGGAAATTTCCGTAGGCATAGGCGCTGCAATCGGCGGCGATTAAAAGGTTTGCGCCGTCAAAATAAGACGCGTTTACGGGCGCTAATTTTATCTGAACAGGCCACTGGCGAAGCTGTGAAGCTGTGTTGACTGCGTGGGGTGTTTCCTCTGATATCGGTGCTTCGCGCTCAAGCTGACGCGAATGGCTTCCCGGGCAGCCGCCCATTGTCATGGCGTGCTGCTTCATTTTCTGCTGCTGATTTTTCATAACTGCGGCTTCGTCATATGCGGCGGCTTCGCGCTCGACAAATGTTATCGCGCTTGTGGGGCACGCGGGCAGACAGTTGCCGAGGCCGTCACAGTAGTCGTCGCGCAAAAGCTTTGCCTTGCCGCCGACCATGCCGATTGCACCCTCTAAGCAGGCACTTGCGCACGCGCCACAGCCGTTGCATTTCTCTTCATCTATAGTGATAATTTTTCTAAGCATAATTTTACCTCCGAATATAAAGCTTGTTTTCATGACTAAAGTATACTATAATCAAGCCGTAAGATATGTTGTTATAACAACAAAGGAGAATATTTTGGACTGTAATTTTTTAGCACAAACGCCGCTGTTTGCGGGCTGTACGCCGGAGGAAGTCGAGGGTATGCTCGGCTGTCTCGGCGCAAAGCTGCGCGAATATAAAAAGGGCGAATATATTTACAGCGTCGGCGACATTGTGCACAGCATGGGCTTTGTGCTCTCGGGAGACGTGAACATCGAGAGCAATGATTTATGGGGCAACACGAGCCTTTTATATCACGTTGAAGCGGGGCAGATTTTCGCCGAGACATACGCCTGCGTGCCAAATGAGCCGATGATGGTGAACGCCGTTGCGGATAGCCGCTGCGAGGTGCTTTTTCTCGACATAGGCCGCGTTATCGGCACGTGCCCGAAAGCGTGCGCTCACCACAGCAGGCTTGTGCGCAATCTGCTTGCTGTGACAGCGCAGAAAAATCTCAATTTATCGCGCCGAATTTTGCACACAAGCTCAAAATCAATACGCGGGCGGCTCGTTTCATACCTATCGTTTCAGGCGGAAAGGCAGGGCAGCAACACCGTGACAATCCCGTTTAACCGCCAACAGCTTGCGGATTATTTAAGCGTAGACCGCAGCGCGATGTCGAATGAACTAAGCAAAATGCAAAAGGACGGGCTTATAGATGTAGACAAAAACACCTTTGTGCTGAAAGCCGACGTGCAAAGCTAGTATAGATTTAATAATCAAAATCGCAGTTTAAATTTTATAAAGCACGCCTTAGATTTTTGAAAATCTAAGGCGTGCTTTATAAGTTAATTACGCGGCAAGAGATTCGTATTCTTTTACAGCCGAAGAGACTGTTATATCGCTTATGATGCAGTTTGCCTCGGTTGTCTGTAATTGCAAAGTTACATCTTCGCCCTCTTTATCTATTTCGATAATGAAGATCATTTCTTTATCCGCTATACTATCTACAACTATGTTAATGCTCTCATCGGTTGCTTTCAAAGTAGAGCTTTTGAGCGCTTCGCCTTTGACAGTTATTTTATATTTGCCGTTGCCAAGCCATATGCTTTGCAAAGAGGCTGTTTCTCCCGAGGACACAACTAAGGCATTATTTTCATACTTTGCGCCTATAGCATTTGGGAGCTTAGAAGAAAATGAATATAATTCGCCGTATTCTACTTCTTTAACTTTGGACGTCAAGCTCTTATCAATAGGCTTTGTGACGCCGATAAACATATCGTCCATCTGATATATATTCAAGTTGTCAAATATGCGTTTATCCAAATACATTTTATCAAACACATATATAGTGTCATCAGATGGATTTCCATTGAAAATGTCGTTAAACGCACTGTTGCGCTTTTCGTTTATTGAGTCTGTGCTTTTTCTTCCTATGTGAAAATTGCTTAAATTAACATCGTTGTCCATGGCATATCTTACAAGTGCATAAACGGTTTTAGAATTATAGCTAACAACTAGCGGAGCCGACGCATCACTCATGAATTGGATGTTGGATACATCTGACAACAGCGAAGTCCAAACATCTGTTGGTGTTAGCTGAACTGATTGAGCAGTGGGGCTAAAAAACTCCATGTGCTTTCTTCCGATATAAGCGGAAAAGTCATATATTTGTATACAGAGACACGCCGCTGAAAGCAAAATTGCGACAAACTGCTTGAAATTTTTCCATATGAGCACCATGCCTATAATTATTATAGCATACATTACAGGCCATGCAGCACGACCGGAGCTTCTGAAAACATTCCATACCTTTATAATAATATCAGGAAGAGGTATTGTGAATAAAACGTGTGAACCAAACGTTACCTTGGGGCTTGCGGCAAAAACCAAAAGCGCAAACGCACAAAGCGTTCCGCACAATGCTCCTATTCGATTTGAGCAAATGCCATTGTGGTTTTTAATATAGTTTACAATTAATGCTGCTAATCCAATAACGAGTGCAAGTATGCCGCCTAAGCCTAGATAGGCAATTCCTTCATATTGATCCGCCTGCGCTAATGGCAGCGCAGGCAAAATACGTCCTATATTAGAGGAATTGAACAGGCTGTTCCAGTTCATGCTGTATGAACCAAGTCCGCTTTGGTCAAATTGTGCGCCGCCGTAAAATCCGCCTAGAACATAAAGTGCTAAAACAGCACTTAACACTGCCGATATAACACAAGCAAGCCTAGACCAATATTTTTTGTTCTCTATAGCATCTTGTAAATACCGAAAAAACATCAGTGCGCCAACCATAGGCAAATAATACATATGGATACCTACGGATAATGCAAAAATTCCGCACCAAAGAATTGTTGATGTTTTTATGGAACGAAAGTCCTTGTGGAAAATCCATAAAGTGAAGGATGCAAGAATTATCCAGTTGCTTGCAAGAGCTGTATGTGTGAACATGCGCTGAAAAAGCGGTGCTGTAAAGAATAAAATTGAGCCTGAAACAACGCTATATATGGCGTTGTCTGTAAGCTTATACATGATTAAAAACGCAAAGCCGCCTTGCAGCGCAAAGCACATTAATCCATATAAGCCTAAATACTGAAAAGTGCTTGGCAAAATTGCGCTGAAGGCTTTAAATATAACCGCAAGCCACGGAATAGAATCCGTGTACATGACGGATATAAGCTGTCCGTCTATAAGTGTATCGCATAACCCTAACGGAAATCTCCACGCGGAGCTTCGGTATGACAACCAACCTGAATAGTGCTGGCTTAAATCCTCTCCGTTCCAAAGCCACTCGTCATATGTCACATCGACAATCCTAAAGCCATAAATACATAAAAAAACTATAATCCCGAAAATTATTCCGCCGCAAAACATCATTTTCATGGAGATATTTTTTCTTTTCAAGTGTTCCATCAGTTATACCTCCAAATAATATTTTCAGTGAATTTGCTTTGTTATTAAAGGCTCTTCACAAGCCGTGTGTAGAACTCGATTGTTTTTGCTATTTCGGTTACGGGGATGCGCTCGTTTGAGTTGTGGATTAGGCCGCGCTGTTCGGCTGTCAAAGCCATTGCGCTGAATTTGTAGATGTCTTTGCAAAAGCCGTTATAGTTGCGGCTGTCGGAGCAGGCTATCATCAAATACGGCGACACTATGCAGCCCTGCCATGTATTTGCGATGGCGGCTGACAGCTTATCCCAGTGCTCGCCCTGTGTGGCTGAATATGGGCTCGCCTCGCGCGACATGACTATTTTTACGTCGACGTTTTTGTTGTCGATGCACTTTTCTATGTACTGCCTTGTGCTCTCGGCGGTGTCGTTGTTCACCATGCGCACGTTAAGCCCCGCTGTGGCTTCGTTTGCCATGACGTTATTTTGCAGCGAGCCTTTTGCCTGTGTGAACGCAAAGGTTGTGCGCAGCATGGCGTTCATTTCGCTGCCGAGCTTATTCGCAAGCGTGCATAAAAGCCCGCCAAAGCACCACAAATTGGCGAAAACGACCTTTAGCCCAAAGCTTGAATACGGCCCAACCGCCTTTGTCATCTCCCTAAATGCGAGCGTTATGTGCGCGGGCATCGGGTGCGCTTCGCAGTTGACGACGGCGCGGCACATTGTACCTACTGTGGACGGCAGCACAGGGTGGCTCGCGTGGCCGCCCTCGCCCTTTGCGGTGATGCTGACGTTCATCATGCCCTTTTCGCCTATGCCGACAACCGCCATAGGCTCTTTAACGCCGGGGAAAACGCCCTGAACGACAGCCCCGCCCTCGTCGATGACGAGGGCCGGAGTGATGCCGTTTTTCTTGAAATAATCGACAATATCAATCGCACCGTGCCCCGCGACTTCCTCGTCGCCGCCAAACGCCATATAGATGTCGTTTTCGGGCACAAAGCCGTCTGCGATAAGCTTTTCGGCTGTTTCAAGAGTGCCGAATATCGTTATTTTAGTGTCTAAAGTGCCGCGTCCCCACAGCTCGCCGTCGAAGATTTCTCCGCAAAACGGCGGGTGCTTCCACTCGGCTTCCTCTACGGGCACAACGTCAAAATGCGCCATAAGCACCGACGACTCGGCGCTGCTTTTGCCCTTCCAAGAGAAAAGTATTCCCTTTGTGCCGATGTACTGCGGCATGCACTTTTGATGCACGTTTGGGTACATCTTTGTCAAAAGCTGACGGAATTTTTCAAACTGCGCCTCATCGACAAGGCTCTCGTCCTCGTTTGAAACCGTGGGTATGCGCACCATTTGCGCAAAGCGCTGTGCGGCTGCGTCTTTATCGACAGCAATTTCCTCGTGCGCGGGATAATTTGGCTTTACGGGCTTGAACATTGCCGCGCGTATCAGCAGCACCGCTATCAGCGCCGCGACAGCCGCAAGAATTATCCAGCCAATCATAATGAAGCCCCCTTAAAATGCGATTATTTCGTCAAGATAGCTTTTCAGTTCGGTGATTGGTATGCGTTTTTGCTCCATTGTGTCGCGGTCACGCACAGTTACGCAGTTGTCGGCAGGGGCTTTGTCGTCGCCCACTGTTCCGAAATCGACTGTTATGCAAACGGGTGTGCCGATTTCGTCCTGACGGCGATAGCGCTTTCCGATAGAACCTGCTTCGTCGTAGTCCACCATGAAATATTTTGAAAGTTCAGCGTGAATTTCGCTCGCTTTTTCGCCAAGCTTTTTAGACAGCGGCAAAACGGCGGCCTTAAACGGCGCAAGCGCTGGGTGCAGACGCATCACGACGCGTGTGTCGTTTTTCTCTGCGTCGACAATTTCCTCGTCGTAGGCTTCGCACAAGAATGCAAGCGCGACGCGGTCTGCGCCGAGCGACGGCTCCACAACGTATGGAATATAGTGCTCGTTTGTCTCTTGGTCGAAATATTCAAGGCTTTTGCCCGATTCCTCTTGATGGCGTCCGAGGTCGTAATTTGTGCGGTCGGCAATGCCCCAAAGCTCGCCCCAGCCAAATGGAAACAGGTATTCGATGTCTGTCGTCGCCTTTGAATAGAACGAAAGCTCTTCCTTTTCGTGGTCGCGCAGGCGCATGTTTTCTTCGTCGATGCCGAGCGACAAAAGGAAGTTTTTGCAGTAATCTTTCCAGTAATAGAACCAGTCGAGGTCAGTGTCGGGCTTGCAGAAGAACTCACATTCCATCTGCTCAAACTCGCGGATGCGGAAGATAAAGTTGCCCGGAGTGATTTCGTTGCGGAAGCTTTTGCCTATCTGGCAAACGCCGAACGGCAGCTTTCTGCGCGTTGTGCGCTGAATGTTTGCGTAGTTTACAAATATGCCCTGAGCTGTTTCGGGGCGCAGGTAGACCTCGTTTTTAGAGTCCTCGGTAACGCCCATGAACGTTTTGAACATGAGGTTAAATTTGCGGATATCGGTGAAGTTTTTGCTGCCGCATTCAGGGCAGGCAATGCCTTTTTCGCGGATATAGTCGCTCATTTGCTCGAATGTCAAGCCCTCTGCCTTGCCGCCGTCGTCCTCGATGAGCTTGTCCGCACGGAAGCGCGCGTGGCAGTCCTTGCAGTCCATAAGGGGGTCGGAGAAGCCGCCGACGTGGCCGCTTGTGACCCACGTTTGCGGGTTCATGAGTATGGCCGAGTCAAGCCCGACGTTATATTTGCTCTCTTGAACAAATTTTTTCCACCATGCTTTTTTGACGTTGTTTTTAAACTCAACGCCGAGCGGGCCGTAGTCCCAGCTATTTGCAAGGCCGCCGTATATCTCGCTGCCGGGATAAACAAAACCTCTGTTTTTGCAAAGATTTACAACCTGATCCATCGTCTTTTCACTATTTCGCATCATGCCACACCTTTTTATATAGTTATAGTATTATAATTGTACGGCAACAACAAATTTTAGTCAAGCGTTTGCTTGACATTGTGCCTTATTTTGTTTATAATAATATAGCTGTCAGAATGTGACAGCTTATATCGAGGTGTAGCGCAGTTGGTAGAGCGCCTGCTTTGGGAGCAGGAGGCCGCGAGTTCGAGTCCCGCCACTTCGACCATCGCTTGCAGCGGGGCAATATGTCCCCGCTGCTTTTTCTTTATTTCTTCGTGCTAGATGACAGTTCCGCCACCTGCGGTGTGGTAATATATCCCCAGCACTTTTTGTTTTATAATTTAGTGCCGTTATCTCTATAGCTTGATTGGCTAAGGGAAATTATAAAAACAGCGAGGCAATATGCCACGCTGTTTTTCATTTGGTACGCACATTTATTGCTTAAGCTTTTCGAGAATGACATAATCGGCAGGGCAAAAATTGTAGTTGACTATTTCGTCAACGGTTATCCACTCGATGGCGGCGTGCTCTAAAAGCTTTGGCGTGCCGATTGATATTGTGGCGTTTATAAGCGTCAGGTGAATTGTGATGTCGGGGTATTCGTGCGTGACCTCCATGAACACGTCGGCGGGGGAAATTGTGATGTCGAGCTCTTCCTTACACTCGCGAATAAGCGCCTGCGCTTTTGTTTCGCCCGCCTCGACCTTACCGCCGACAAATTCCCACAAAAGCCCGCGCGCTTTATTTTTAGGGCGCTGACATATCATAAACCTGCGCTTGTCCCAAATCAGCGCCGCCACCACTTCAACCATAAAACCGCCCTCATTTCCACTTTATGCCACTAAGTATAATACACCTCCCCCAAAAACGCAACGCCTGCATTTGTTGCAATTGACGTATGATATCTTGTACCAAGTGTCTCGGCCGACTACGCCGTCTTGGGTTAGGGAGAATTGTTTTTGGAACTTTATGACGGTGGTCTGCATGGCGGTGTCGAAGATGCCGTTTACTGTCAGCTTGCCAAACGACGGGTAATCCTTGGCTATGCGGTTTAGCTGGCGCTGCAAAATGCTGACGTTGCTGCCTGTGCTGCCTACGCGAAGCGGTGTGCCCGGATAGCTTGAAGGCACAGCGCCGATGTTTGACGTGCGCACGATTTCGATGTCGTTGCCGTAGTAAAATTTAAGTATTTGCAGCGCGTTTTTGCCCGCGTTTGCCTGCGTGACGGTGCCCCACTGCTTCATGCCGGGGCAGGAGACTGTCTTGCCGTCGCAATACTCTGTGTAATATGGATTTTTAGTGCCTGTTTTGCGAACATAAGTGTTGAAAATATCGTCCGTTGTGCCTTCAAACGTCGGGAATGTTTCATTTTCAAGATAAAGCTTTACAAGAACCTCCGAAACAGGTGCTGTCTGTCCCGCAACGGATGCTGCGGCGCGCACAAAGCCTGTTCCTGTATAATCAGTGGCAGCCATATAATCACTCCTTTTTTTACAGAATATGCCCGCAAAAAGAAAATGGTGAAACGCCCTTTTAATTTGCCGCAATTTGTATTATACTTATTATATATGATTGGCGTACTAGGAGGTACATTTATGGACTTTACCATCGAAAATGAATTTCTGCGCGTGAGCGTCGCGTCGCTTGGCGCGGAGCTGACAAGCGTTATAAAAAAAGAGACAGGCGAGGAGATGCTTTGGCAGGCAGACCCCGCAGTGTGGAACCGCCATGCGCCGATGCTTTTTCCGTATTGCGGCAAGCTTAAGGACGGCAAATACACGCATAACGGCGTGACATACGAGGGCGGACAGCACGGCTTTGCGCGCGATATGGAGCACTCTTTAATTGCGCAGCAGCCCGACAGCGTCAGCCTCTGCCTCGAGGCAAACGCGCTGACAATGGAGAAATTTCCGTTTGCGTTTAAGCTGATTTCAACATTCACCCTCATCGGAAAAACGCTTGCGCAGCATATCGAAATTGTCAACGACGGCGACGTGCCAATGCAGTTCGGCTTCGGCTTTCACCCCGGCGTAAACTGCCCGTTTGACGAAAATCACAAGGCTGACGACTACGCCTTTGTGTTTGATACCTCCGAAACGCCCGACGTTGTGGACGTAAACACCGCAAACGGACTTGTGACGGGCAAGACATATAAATATTTTGAAAACGGAACCGAAATACCTATAAGTGACACGCTTTTTGCCCATGACAGCATTTGCTTTAAGGGGCTCAAATCGCAGACGCTGTCCGTCGTCGAAAAGAACACAGGCCGCAAGGTGATTTTTGACATAGCGGGCTTTCCGTACACGCTTGTGTGGAGCGCCGCGGGCAAGCTGCATTTTGTGTGCGTAGAGCCGTGGTTTGGCCTGCCAGATTTTGAGGACGCGAGCGGCAACTGGAGCGAAAAACGCGCAAGCTTGACACTAGGCGCAGAGCAGTCTTGGCAGACTGAATTGAGAATGACATTTGAAAGATAGCGAATATTTTTAAAATAAGGCGCTGTTGCGAGGTGCAAAACACATCTGCGGCAGCTCCTTTGTTTTTGTTAGCCGATGGATGAGGTAGGTTTGCGCAAACCAAAGCGGGACATCGAGGATGCCGCCCCCTACAATGCACATTGTAAAATTGCGTAAACCTTGCGGACGCGCAATGTGCGTAAAAATTAATAATATGTGTGTGCCAAAGTGAAATCTTTGCAAAACACAGGTTTAACGTGGGACTATTCACAGTTCTGTCACGCTGTCAACACAAATGGCAGCTATAATTTATTTCATCAGGTAAAATTCCGTCACTCGAAAGGAGACTCCCGAAAATGGGAAAACTTAAAAGAGTATTGAGGCCAACAAAGAAAAAGGTTATTATCGCAATTCTTGTCGTTATCGTCGCGGCGGTTGCGATATATTTTTTGTCAAGTAAGATTTTTGGCGCAAACAAATCTGTTATGTCACGCAGCTTCACGCGCACAACTATTCTTACCAAAACAGACCTCTCCGAAACTGTGTCCGTCACAGGCAGCGTCGAGAGCTCGTCTGTCACAAACATCACCTCAACGGCCAATTATAAGGTAAAGGAAATTCTTGTGCAGGAGGGCGACACCGTGACGGACGGTCAGGTGCTCGCATATCTCGACACAGAGGATTTAGAAGATCAGATTACAACAGCCAAGGAAAAGCTTGCCGACAACAAAAAGCAGCTTCAAAAAGCCTACGACAGCGCCGTCGAAAAAAATACCGAGGCGCTCAACAGCTATAACACCGCGCTGTCTGATTACAACACCGCACTGGCGAATTTTACCCCAATTGAGACAAAATATAACGCCGCTGTTGCCGCCGTCTCCACGCAGCAGCAAATATATGACTCATGGTATCAGCAGTACATAACAGACGGCAACGCCCTAAACAGCGCTGTCGCGGCGCAGCAGGTGATGGTGGATACGCTCACGGCGCAGTATCATACCGACCACCCCGATATGAGCAACGAAGATGTGAATAACACTGTGCTGAACGACCCACGCTATACAGCTCTTGTCAGCGCCACGGCTGCCGCACAGTCAAAATATAACAACACCGCAGCCAACTACAAAAACGCCACAGACCGCCTTAACGAGGCAAAAGCCACCAACGATTACGAGGCTATAGAAAAAAGCTACACAGCGGCAAAAACCGCATATGACAGCGCAAACACGAAGCTCACAAACGCCACAAGCAGCTATAAAACGGCCACCGACAGCGTGAGCACAGCCAAGGATAACCTTGCGAATATCGACACCACAAGCCTTGAGGATCTTGAAAAAACACTCGAGGATTGCACAATAACCGCGACTGCCAACGGCACAGTCACAGCCGTCAACGCCACCGTCGGCTCTTACGTCAGCGGAGGTTCAAGCAGCACCGGTGGGGCGTCGGCGCTGTTTGTCATTCAAAACACAGGCAGCCTTAAAATATCCGTCACAATCGACGAATACGACATCAAAAAAATCACAACAGGCATGACAGCCGAAATAACGTCAGACGCGACAGGCGACACAGTTATAACAGGCCACGTGAGCCAAATTTCACAAACAGCCACAACCTCCGGCAGCTCAACAGGCTTTAGCGCCGAGGTCACGGTCGACACCGCAGACAGCGGCCTGCTGATAGGCATGAACGCGACAGTCGACATCATCATCAGCGGCAAAAACGACATTTACGCCGTGCCGTATGACGCAGTGGGTACAGACGACAGCGGCAACAGCGTCATCTACGTCAAAAACGACAGCGGAGAATTTGAGCCGATGGTCATTACGACAGGCGAGGAGACGGACTACTATATCGAAATTATCAGCGACGAGCTGAAGGACGGTATGGAGGTGCGCTCAAGCGCCGACGAAACAAGCATTGACGCGACAATCTCTGCCCAAAATGAAATGACCGACGGCGGCATGGTGAGCTTTGGCGGCGGTGGCGGAATGACACCGGCGGCGACTGCCGGCGGCGGTGGAACACCTCCGTCAGGCGGCGGTGGCGGCCCGATGGGAGGTTAAGCACAATGCCCAACAACACACAGCAACCACTCAGCACCGCGCAGGCAGAGCTTGCTCAAAAAGCCGACGCAATACGCCAAAGCGCCGAAAATGCGGCGGCTGCTACCGTGCAAGGTCAAACGCCGATTATCCGCATGGAGAACATCGTAAAAAGCTTTTATATCGGCACGGAAAGCGAGCTTGAGATACTGCACGGCATAAATTTTGAGGTGTATAAGGGCGAGTTTGTCGCGATTGTCGGCGCGTCCGGCAGCGGTAAATCGACGCTCATGAATATAATAGGCGCGCTCGACAAGGCGACGTCAGGCACATATATGCTCGACGGAGTTGACGTGAGCAAGCTCGGAGATTTGGAAATTTCGCGCATACGCTGCGAAAAAATAGGCTTTGTGTTCCAAACCTTCAACCTAATTTCGCGCACAAATGCGCTTAGAAACGTCGAGCTGCCGATGATGTACGACAAGGTGCCGCGTGCCGAGCGCTCAAAGCGGGCGAAGGAGCTTTTGGAGCTTGTCGAGATGACAGACCGTGCAACGCATCAGCCAAATGAGCTTTCCGGCGGTCAAAAGCAACGCGTCGCAATAGCGCGCAGCATGGCAAACGACCCCGCAATTATCCTCGCTGATGAACCCACAGGCGCGCTCGACAGCAAAACAGGCCGCCTTGTAATGGATATTTTCCACCGCCTGCACGAGCAGCAGGGCAAAACAATAGTGCTCATCACACACTCGCACGAGCTTGCCGAGGAATGCCAGCGCATAATCACAATAAGCGACGGCAAAATCATCGGCACACGACCCAGAAAAGGGGTGAGAGCATAATGCTTTTTCTCGAAAACATCAGCCTCGCCATAAGCGGGCTGCTCGCAAATAAAATGCGCGCGCTGCTCACAATGCTCGGCATTATAATAGGTATAGGCTCTGTCATAGGCATAATGACGGTTGGCAATTCAATGACGACGGCGCTCACCGAGAGTATGCAGAGCATGGGCGCGACAAATATCACCGTTAGTATAACTCAAAAGAGCAGCAGCGACACAACAGAGGGCGGCATGACGCGAATGTTCCGCCCCTCGACACCCGCCGCGAGCGACCTCTTGACTGACGACATGATAGCCGAATATAAGGCGGCATACGGCGACGATATTTTCGCAATAGGCTTGGTGGAGTCAGTCGGCAGCAACACCGCCATAAACGGCACGCAGAGCGCGGGCGTAAACATAACAGGCTGCAATCTCGAATATAACGATGTCGCAAACGAGGAAATAATAAACGGGCGCTTTATAAATGAGTACGATATCGACAACTCAAAGCCCGTCGCGGTAGTCAGCGACGTTTTGTGCGACGAGCTTTTCGGCGCAAATGTCGACCCGATTGGCAAGTCGTTCACGATTACCTACGGCACAAAAATCTATACGTTTTACGTGGTCGGCGTGTTCACATATGAAGCAAACGGCTTTACACTCTCGTCGACAGACAGCGTGCCGACGACGACAATGTATATTCCGCTCTCAACGGCAAAGCAAATCGACGGCGCAAGCGCGGGCTATCAGACCTTTACAGTCGTAGGCTCCGCGGACGCCCCGACAGATTTTCTCGACCAGACAGAGGAGTTTTTTGCGTATTATTACACAAGAAACAGCACCTACACCGCCACAGCGTCAAGCATGGCTTCGCTCATGGAGACTATGACCGAAATGGTGGGCACAATGTCGCTCGCGATAGCCGTCATAGCCGCGATATCGCTCGTTGTCGGCGGCATCGGCGTAATGAATATCATGCTAGTCTCGATAACCGAGCGCACAAGAGAAATTGGCACGCGCAAGGCACTCGGCGCAACAAACGGCAGCATACGATTGCAATTCATAGTCGAGTCAGTTATCATATGCATAATCGGCGGCATCATAGGCATTTTAGTCGGCCTTATGCTCGGTGCAGCAGGTGCAAAGCTTCTCGGCTACGCAGCCTCGCCAAGCATATCAGTAATAATAATAGCCGTCCTCTTCTCAATGGCAATAGGCGTCTTTTTCGGCTACTACCCCGCAAACAAAGCCGCTAAGATGGACCCCGTCGAAGCACTGCGATACGAATAATAAACCCCCGAAGCCGTCATGAAACTTTTACATGACGGCTTCGGGGTTGTTTGCTTTTAGCACTAATGGCGGGCTGAAGTATCCTCCATAAAAGCTCTTATCAGCTTTGCAATAGTGTAGGCATTGCAGTTATCTGCAACATAATTATATGCTGCCTGACCTATAGGCAGAGCATCTGAACTGAACGCCTTACCTATGATTGTTTCCAAATCAGCTTCGGTAATGTCATGAGGAACTTTTATAACAGCGGTATCAGGGATTTCTGAAAAATATCCTACATCGGTAACGATGCAAGGTTTGCCCATAGCCATTGACTGTAAAAGCGGGCCGCTTGTCTCGCCGCCATAAGGCCACCTCAAATTTGCAATGACGTCGCAAGCTGCAATATATGGGAAAAACTCATCGTTATCAACAAATCCGGTTTTTAAAATATATTTATCAATATACTTATCAGCGACATCACCCGCGCCAATCATGCAATAATATAGCTTGTCGGTGTGGGTTTCGTTATAATGCTTTACAGCGCGTGCTGTTATTAAATTTTGCTTTGTTTCAGCAATAAATCCGGCAGCGCCGATGATGCGCGCATCGGTTGGGATGTTAAACTTCTTGCGCATAAGCTCACGTCCGCTTTTTTTGAGGTCAGTGAGATTTTCCAATATATTTTCTACATGATAAATTGACTTGACCTGAATTTTATCCCCAACAATTTTTTGTACATTCTGCTTGGTATATTCAGAGTGGGTAAATATGCCTTTTGCTTTAAAAAGCACATCTTCGTTAAGAGGGTATTTAGCTGACATGAAAGAAGAAGCTAGCAAAAAAGGCCGGCATGTCTTTCTGAAATCATATTTGATGTCTGCAATAATTTGCTTTCCGTATCTAGCGTAGAAATCTGATAAAACATCACCTTTTTGTTCTAAGGCGTAGGTCATCAAATAGTAAAGTGAAAAGTCATGCAATATAACATACCCGGGATGCTTGTCTAGCAAATCGAGCATAAAGTAATGATAATCAGGGCAGTTTCCAAAATTATAAATTATATAATCAAACGAAGCTATTTTGTTGCTGTCAGGGTAAAGTACAGGGTAATCAGAGAGCCATGGTGTGATGGGATGATATCCGTCTGTGAGAAGTGTGACATCAAATTCTGTGCTTAGACCCTGCACGAGATGTGAGCTGTATTCGCTTATGCCACTTTGTTTCGGCCAAAAAGGACTGACATAAAGTAAAGTCTTTTTTTTATCCATCTATATCAATCCTCCAATAATTTTTCAATAATATAGTCCCAATCCATATTTTTTTCACGTAAAGATATGCGCCCTGCTTTACCCATGCTTTCAGCCAATTTTCGGTCATTGTAAAATTCATCAAAGCATTTTGCAAGCTTCTGTGCATCAGGCTCAATTACGCGTCCGTTTCTTCCGTCCTCTACAAATTCAAGCGGACCACCGGAATCTGTATGCACAATAACAGGCTTTTCGCTGTAAAATCCTTCAAGCGTGATATAGCCGTAATCTTCATCATACGCTCCAAAATATACACCGAGACAGTTTGCGTAGTAAGAAATTTTCTCTTCTTCGCTTATAAAGCCTGTAAGCGTGACCTTGTTTTCGAGATTGTATTTAGAGATTTGTTCTTTAAGATGCTGCACCTCCGCAGCGCTTCCACCACCGGAGATTACAAATTTCACATCTGTTTTTACGTATCGTGCGGCTTCGACCATCAGGCGCTGTCGTTTCAGCTGATCTATGCGGCTTGGATAAAAAAAGTAATCTCCGAAATTTTCGCAATGCATCTTTTCATATCCGAGCGGAGGATGATAAAGAGGGGTGCTGGAAAGATTATTGTATTTTTTTAAGCGGGCAGTTGTATTATTGGCTATAGTATATATATTTTTTGCTTCCATGAGGTATTTAGTGTCGTTAATGGTAATCATTTGGCGAATATTTTCGCCGTTAGGCATTTTATCAAGATCACCATACTGTGTGCCCCAAAGGTCATAAGCCTGTCGATGCTGATGCATAAGCCATATGCACTTATGAGGATGCTTGACATAAAATGCAGGAAATTTCATAGCAATCACACGGTCTATTTTTTCGCCGTTTACTTCCGTTAAATCCATCATGCGCCCCATAAGCATGCAGTCTATAAGCGATTTTTCAGGATACCATTTAAAGGGCATTGTGACAAGGCATACTTCATGTCCGCGCTTTTTTAGCTCATCATGAAGCATATTAACAAGAATTTCAGCACCACCTGTGATAAAAGGTACTTGAACACTAGCTATAGCTATTTTCATAATTTAACCTTGAACCTTTCGTCAAATATCTCGGTAAGCCTTTTTGAAAGTATAGTTTCCGTAAACCGACTCTCGTAATTTTTTCTGCCTTGTGCGCCAAGCGCGAAGGAAAGCTCTTTGTTTTCCACTAGCGTGTGCATAGCCTTTGCAAAAACTAGAGGATTGTTTTTATGAAGCAAAAGTTGATTTTCACCCACTGTTTCAGGCACTGCGCAGCTACTAAATGAAATAATAGGAAGCTCAAAATACTGCGCTTCTACAACAGGCACGCAAAAGCCCTCGTGCTCGCTCATATTTAAATAGAAATCACTGCCGATATAATAAGATTTCAATATGCTGTCGTTTATTTCACCAATGATATGCACTCTATCACGTAAACCATAGTATGCAGCAGCGCCGTGTACAAGCGTGTTGTAGCTGTGCAAGGCATCGTCGCTTTTGCCTATAATCCACAGATGAAGCCGGCTGTCTTTGTATTTTGAACAATAAACGGCGAGAGCTTCAATCATCGCGAGATGCCCCTTGTTCGGCGCACAGCGGCCTACAAAAAGAGCATTTATATTTTCGTTTAACACAAGGCTTTTCAAAACGGCTTCGTCGGGCTTTGCC
This sequence comes from Clostridia bacterium, assembly GCA_009929695.1. Lineage (GTDB taxonomy): Bacteria > Bacillota > Clostridia > Oscillospirales > Ruminococcaceae > Ruthenibacterium. Next base: position 3,881 of record RZZW01000027.1, on the reverse strand, counting down.
TTGCTCCAACGCTCGATTTTATTAAAAGGCGCGCATACAGCGATATGCTGCTTATCAACACCGTAAAGCTCACTTGCGTTATATTGCGAATCCGCCAGCCAAAAGGCGTTGGGGAATTTCTTTATGAGACGCTCGGTTTGCTTGCGCCCCTCAAAACAGCTTTTTTCATATGCTGTACAATATGGCGCAAAAAACTTCGGCGGAGTGATATTATGATATTTAAAAACAATCTGTGCTTTAGCTCCGTCAAGCAGCTTTTCGCCGTCTTCCCAAAGTCCGCTATGGTGGTAAACTATTACCGTTTGAGGGCTTTGCGCCAGCAGGTTAAATTTTTTTTCGTCAATATATTTTAGGCTTTTATTTAAACCGTATTGCGCGTAGCAAACAGCTTTATGCTGCTTTGCAAATACGTTTGTCATCAACTCTATATCATTGCCTATGGCGTCGTGCGATACAATGGATTGGTGCATACTTATAAATGTCATTTATATTCACCGTCCTGCCTTGTCATTTAAGCTGTCAAGCTTTTTTTCAAGAGCAGCATTTGCCTCTTTAAGCTCATTGACCTCAGCACGCAAAACATCAAGGTCACTTTTTTGACGCAAATACATTGCATATGAAAGAGCGTCTATTCGTGCCTCCAGTTCCGCATCTTTGGCGGGGGCGGCGTTAAGCGAGCTTAATGCATCTGTTACGGAGGCATTAAAGACATTTTGCTGATTTACAATAGGCAAAATATAAAATCTCAGCATTTTTCTTATAAGCTTACGAAACGCCGATATAAGCTTCCCGAAAATAGGTATGCGGCACGCGGTAGAGTTTTCACTAACAACGTTATTCTGCACGGTGCAGCGATAAACAGAAGCATTTAAACTCACAGCATTTATATGAGGAACTGTTCGGTTCGCACAAGTGTAAGCGGATTTTTCGGCAACGCTGATCGCTTTATCAACCTCATGCTCGGAAGCCTCGGCTTCTATATTCTGTATAAGTGCGTCCAGATTGCAGATGTTTAGTTCCATTTTAACTTTCCTTTCAGTTTAAGGTGTTGCAAGCACTGCTCTTTTGTTGTATTATCAATATGACAATCGAAGTGGAGTATCAGATATGAAATATAAAATAAGTATTATTATAGCGGTGTATAATTCATTAAGATATATAAAAGATGCGTTAGAGTCTTTGGAGAAACAAACTATTGGTATTGAAAACCTTCAAATTATCGCCGTGGATGATTGCTCTGACGATGGCAGCTATGAGTATTTGCTTTTATATGCTGAAAAAAACAATAATGTGAAAGTTCTGCAAACAACGCAGAATTCCGGCGGTGCGTCGCTGCCGCGCAATATAGCTCTCGAAAATGTCAGTGCGCCTTATATAATGTTTTTGGACAGTGATGATTATTATGAGCCGGATGCCTGTATGTTGCTTTATGATGAGGCGCAAGCGAGCAATGCAGAGCTTGTCACAGGCTATTATCGCGATGTCGCGTGTGATAAAGCCATTATAAATGACAAAAACGGCTGCTTTGCGCTCGCAAACCGCAAAGAGTATAATTTGCCTGACGATATGCTTTGCGCAATGGAGGTAAACGGTATTTTTTGGTGTAAAATTTATCGCGCTGATATAATTTCCGCCAACAATATACGCTTCAAGCAGGACATTAAAATTGCAGAGGACACACTGTTTCTTTTGGAATATATGCTTTGTATCCGCAAGCTTGTGTATATTGACGTGCTTGTAAATAATTACCGCGCCGGAGATACGGTTTCAAGAACGATTGATGAAAAAGCGCTTGAAACAATCAGCAAAAGCTATTTGTATATTAAAGATTTGCTCGTTGGCGCAAACCAAAATGCCTGCTTTAACAGAGAAGCATATACAATTGCCGCCAATTTTATCCCGCAAATTTTTTCGTCAGATAAAATTGATCCATCCCAACAGCGTGAAATTCTCCAAAAATGGCACTGGTTAGTTTCCTATACGCTCGAAAACGATTTGGCGATATATACAGGTCTGCAAAGAGCTATGTTTGTGCTTATAGCCGACAAACATTTTGATGATGCCGTAGAATTGGGCAGAGCGATAGAAGCGAAAGATGCTGCTCTCTTAGAAAGTGAAAAGGCTGTTAAAGCAAAGGATGCTGCTATTCACAAACATCAGCAGGCGATGTGCAATAAAGACACAGCCATGCAAGCGCAGCAGGTATCAATGGCAGAAAAGGACGAAGCGATGAAAATGCAGCAGCAAGATATAGCCAATAAGAATAACTATATTGTGTCCCTTGAAAGAAATTCGGAAAATCTTTCCGAGGAGCTTGATAGCTGCAAAAAGGTTATAGAAAATTACGAGAAATCGGAAACGCTGTTAAACTCTAAATGTGAATACTATAAATCCCAACTTGACGAGCTAAAAGCAAATAAATTAGTCAGCTTTGCTGTCAAGGTATCAGGGGTAAAATAATAAACATATATTAAATATACCACAAAATAATGTATAAATCAATCTTCAAATACCTCACATATAGATATTTTACAATATAGACATATAAATAGATAAACGCCGCATATAGACATATTTTATTAAAATAGTCCGCGGCGTTTTTGTTTATTTAAGATGATTCCACTTGGTGCCGTCACTGCGTGTAGTCGTTGCAAGTATAGTTGCGTAGTCCTTATAGGCGTAGTTTATATCAACCTTGCCGTTTATGCCGCTTATGTTTGCGTCACTGCGGTACTGCCATATCGAATATGAATTTACGCCTACTGTCGCCGGGTTTGTAGGGTTGCCGCTTTTGGTGCACGGCGTAGCTTCAATTGGCGCTAAGACATTCTCGTATGGCGTGCCCTTGATGCCGTATACAATGCTGTTATGTAAAAGATACGGATACCAGGCAATCCATAAATCACGGTTGCCTATTTCGCTTAAATTAAGGCTGTTCTGTGAAAAATTAGCACCTGTGTACAAAAGCGGATAATAGCCTGCAAGCTCAATAAGGTCCATCGAATATCTTCCGAGCGTTGTCAAATAACCGGCGCTTAGCTTGCCAGTATTATATTCAAGGTCGCACGCTACAGGCAGGTCAATGTAATATCCCTGTGCTTCAAGCTTTGCAATCTCACTTAGCATTAGGTTGACCTCGCTGGCGCATTCTCCAATGTTTTGACCATACAGCACATAGTAAACGCCCACTTTAAGCCCGGCACGTTTAGCTCCGATAACATTTGCCGCGAAGTAAGGGTCAACATATGGGCCATTAGATGTATTAGATGTGGAAACGGCACGTATCATTACACCGTCAACCTTGCCGGAAGCTGCTACTGCCGACCAGTTAATTGTATTTTGATATGCGGATACATCTAAAATATTATACACAGCCTTAGACTGAGTGAGCGATCCCGATGTTATCCCCGCGGCCGCACATATGGTTTTAAATTCACTGCTGTCAATAAGTACTGCAAGCAAGTCTTGCGTCGAATGTGCATTGAGGTAAGAAAGCTTTTGCCCAAGCTCGGCATCACGTGCATCGCGGCCGTATAGCGTTTTATAAGACGCATGTACAAACTCTGCGTTGTCTAAATTTCTGCCCTTATATTCATCGCTTGAGAATATCTCTTTTAGCATATTGGCAGCGGTGATTTTGTTTGAACGCAAGTCGCCTACGCGTGAATTAAGGTCGGCTTCGCTTACTGTTGTTCTTCCGAGCGCGTGTATATATAATCTGTGCACAAAGGCTGTTGCAACGGTGTTTTGGTCACGGTTTTGAGTGAGATTTACAGTACCCAGCTTTATGCCATACTGACCGCAAAGATTTCTAAAACCGTCGCTTCCCACAAAGCCGGAAAGAATATATGTGCGAGACATTCCGTTTGCCATGTGGTTTA
>RZZW01000026.1 GCA_009929695.1 Clostridia bacterium | reverse complement strand
CTTTGCTGTTTAGTCTCGCAACTTAACTGTACAACAGGTTCTTCCTATTCGCTATTCTTTTTTTGCTTATCTGTAACACATCTATGGTAAACCTACAAACTGATATGTGTTAGTAATGTTTGACAAAAGAAATGCGGATATACTTGTAGATGTGATGAAATTATTATATAATGATATTTAAATATCGGATTTGGAGAAAGCTATGAAAAGCATAAACATATATACAGACGGTGCGTGCAGCGGAAATCCGGGGCCGGGCGGTTGGGGCGCGGTGCTTGAATATCGCGGCGTAAAAAAAGAATTTTCGGGCGGCGAGGCGCACACCACAAACAACAGAATGGAGCTTATGGCCGTCATCGCGGCGCTTTCGGCGTTAAAAGAGCCGTGCGATGTTGTGCTTTGCAGCGACTCGAAATATGTTATAGACGCGCTTGAAAAGGGTTGGGCAAAGGGTTGGCGAAGCAGAGGGTGGAAAAAATCTGACAAGTCCCCCGCCCTCAACAGCGACTTATGGCAGCAGCTTTTAGCATTGACCGAGCAACACAAAATAAGCTACCACTGGGTAAAAGGTCATGCAGGGCACCCCGAAAACGAGCGCTGCGACGAATTAGCGGTGGCACAGGCAGCACTTTATAAATAAAAGAAGATATAAAAAAGAAAAAAGAATAAGTAATGTGTGAAAACTGCGCTTTCACATTTCAAGTAGAACGCACATTCCGCTAAAATGTGAAAGCGCAGCTTTCACTCAACACTTTTTCTTTCTTCTCTCTTCTTTTTTCTTTAAATATTTATATTTACTATTGCAAACACTACCAAAATGGTATATATTAGAATTACAACAAAAGAAAGAAGCAAGGTGGATATTTTTGAGTAAGATTATTTATGTTGACAATGCGGCCACTACACCGGTGTCTAAGACTGTTTTTGAGGCTATGGCTCCTTATTTTTGCGAGCTGTACGGAAATCCGTCAAATGCTAATATATACGATATCGGCGACACCGCCAAAAAGGCTGTCGATAAGGCAAGAGCGCAGGTGGCAAAGGCGATCAACTGCTCGCCCGACGAGGTTTATTTCACAAGCTGTGGCTCTGAGAGCGACAACTGGGCTATAAAAGGCACAGCGCGTGCGCTTTTTTCAAAGGGCAAAAAGCACATCATAACAACAGCCATCGAGCACCACGCCGTTATAAACACGGTTGAAGCGCTTAAAAAGGACGGCTTTGACATCACAATTTTGCCTGTTGACAGCGAGGGCTTTGTCACCGCGCAGCAGGTTAAGGACGCCATCCGCCCCGACACAGCGCTTGTCACCGTAATGATGGCGAATAACGAAATCGGCACTATCGAGCCTATCGCCGAAATCGGCGCCGTGTGCCGCGAGGCGGGCGTGTGGTTTCACACCGACGCTGTACAGGCGGCGGGCGCTATCCCAATTGACGTAAAGGCGCAAAACGTCGATATGCTGAGCATGAGCGCGCATAAATTCAACGGGCCAAAGGGCGTTGGCGCACTTTATATTAAAAAAGGCATTAACCCACAAAACCTCATTGACGGCGGAGCGCAAGAGCGCAGACACCGCGCGGGAACTGAAAATGTGGCAGGCATCGTCGGGCTTGGCGAAGCGATTGAGCTTGCGACAAGCGGACTTGACGAGAAAATGAAGCAGGAAGCCGCCCTGCGCAACTATGTTATCGAGCACGCGCTCGCAATTGAAAAAACACAGCTCAACGGCCCAAAAGACATGTCAAGACGTTTGCCGAACAACGCAAACATAGGCTTTCTCGGCGCGGAGAGCGAGAGCATACTTCTGTTTTTAGACATGCGCGGAATTTGCGCATCGAGCGGCAGCGCTTGCGCGTCTAGCGACCTTGACCCGAGCCACGTTTTGCTTGCGATAGGCGTGCCGCACGCGGTGGCCAATTGCAGCTTGCGCATAAGCTTTGGCGTGCAGAACACTATGGACGATGCGAAAACCGTCTGCGAAGCACTTGAGGAATATGTGCCCGAGGTGCGCCGCAGAAGCGCAATTTGGCACGTAAACGGCTGATTTTAACAACATAATTTATTATAAAAAGAGGTTTTTAATATGTATAGTGAAAAAGTAATGGATCATTTTTCTCACCCGCGCAACGTCGGTGAAATTGAAAACGCCGACGGCGTGGGCGAGGTTGGCAACCCCAAGTGTGGCGACGTTATGAAGATGTATCTTAAAATTGACGGCGGCAATATCTCCGATGTAAAGTTTAAAACCTTTGGCTGCGGCGCTGCCGTAGCGACATCGAGCATTGCCACGGAAATGATAAAGGGCAAGAGCATTGAGGACGCTTTAAAGCTGACAAACCGCGCCGTTGTTGAGGCGCTTGACGGTTTGCCTCCTGTTAAGCTTCATTGCAGTGTGCTTGCAGAGCAGGCTGTTAAGGCAGCGCTTTCCGATTATTATCGCAAGCAGGGCGTTGACCCCGAGCCGATTGTCGGCAAGGTCGAGGACGAATGCCATGCATGCGAATGCGGCATTGAGTAAATTTCCCTCGTGTCATTCTGAGCGCAGCGAAGAATCTTTTGTGCAAAGCTAAAGATTCTTCGCCGCTGCGCTCCTCGGAATGACACTCGATGGGTTATCAATAATTTATAGCGTCGATTTATATAGTCGGCGCTTTTTTAAGGAGTAGAACATGAGCGGTGAAATTGGGGACGGAGCGGGGTTTCGCACGTATGAAAAGCAGGACAAAATCGTCGTTGGAATGTCGGGCGGCGTTGACTCGTCTGTGTGCGTGAAAATTTTGCAGGAGCAGGGCTTTGAGGTGCAGGGCGTTGTCATACATTTTTCTCCCGCGCACGAAAAGGCTGTGGAACAGGCTATTGTTGCGGCAAAGCAGCTTAATGTGGCGCTTGCCGTTAGCAACTGCGAGGAGATGTTTGAGCAGGAGGTCATTGAGCCTTTTTGCGAAGCTTACTGTGCGGGCGTAACGCCGTCGCCGTGCGTTATGTGCAACCCGCGCGTAAAGTTTGAGGTGCTTGCAAAGACAGCCGACGCAATGGGAGTTGAGCTTATCGCGAGCGGACATTACGCGCGCGTGACCGAAAAAGACGGCATTTATTACGTGCAAAAAGCCGTTAGCGAAGCGCGCGACCAAAGCTATATGCTGTACGCGCTGCCGCAGGAAATTTTGAAAAGGCTGTGTCTTCCGGTCGGCGAATTTGAAAAGGGCGACATACGCGAAATGGCGGCTGACGCGCAGCTTTCAAGCGCCGACGCACCGGACAGCCAAGAGATATGCTTTATCCCCGACGGCGACTATGCGGCGTACATCGAAGCGCGCGGCATGACGAGCAAGAAGGGGCGCTTTATAGGGCCAAACGGCGAGGATTTAGGCGAGCACAAGGGCATTTTGCACTACACCGTAGGTCAGCGCAAAGGGCTTAACATCGCTTACGGCAAGCCTGTTTTCATAAAGCGCATACTTGAAAACGGAGACATTTTGCTTGCGCTCGCGGGCGACGAATTTGCGGGCGCGATAACCGTTAAAAACGCGATAAAGACAAACGGAAAGCAGTATTCAGCGGGCGAGCGCTACGACGTAAAGGTGCGCAGCCGCGCCGTGCCTGCACCGTGCGTTATAGAAGCCGTCGACGGCGACGTTTTGACAGTGCGCTTTGACGAAAAACAGCGCGCCCCCGCACCGGGACAAGCGGCGGTTTTTTACGTCGGCGATTTAATCTACGGCGGCGGAACTATTGTTGAGATGATATAAAAAAGAAGATAGAAGAAAGAAGAGATAAGAAGTAATGAGTTCCCGCTTTGCGGTAACATTATAATAGTTAGAGCGTCTACACTTGGTTCATATGAAACCTTGCGTAGACGCTCTTCTATTTATAATGTAACGGCGCAGCCGTTACTCCTTAACTTTTCTTTCTTCTATCTTCTTTTATATTATTAAACAACAACCGAAAACTGTGAAAATCTCCAACCGTCGTCGGTTTTTACTAATGTTATCGGGTAGTCCTCTGTTGTGTCTTTTGTCGGGTCTTTTTTGCTGTAGGCGCTTGTGAACTCGCTGTCGTTATAGGTGGCGGTGAGGGTCATGCTGATTTGCGTATCTGTTTGCGAATTAATTGTTAAAGCCGCGCCCTGATAGCTGATATTTGCGCCACGTCCGCCGTCTGCTGTGCAGAATTGACCGTTTATGTCCTTATGCACAGGATATGCGCCTGACAGCATTTCGCTTTTTTCAAGCGCGTCGAGATAATCGTCTGTGAACACGCTCTCAAGCGCATTTTCATATGCGTCCATATTGATAAAGCCGTTATCGACGTGATATGTTCCGTCGACAGTTACGCTGTTTGGCATGAAGCCGTTTCCAAAGGAAAGCTCTATCATGTAATTATATGCGACGGTGTAAAGCTGCTGCTTATCATCATCAAGTACAGATATATCGTAATCCGGCGCTTTGGGTTCTGTGGGATACATCGACATTGCCATCACGCCGTCCCCCGCCTCGCCTATTGTTTGTGCCGCGATAAGCATTACCTCGTCATCGTCTAAACCATCGTCTGCCATTACGCAGTAGCTAAAGCCGTCATTCGTCCACATTGCAACGTAGTTTTCGTTGTCCTTTTTGGCAAGCATCGTGACATCTACGCCGTTTACACCCATGACATACTCAACAGGATAGCTGTTATAATCGCCATTGAGCTCGTCCTGCGTCATGGTTTTTGACACGCGGTAATTTATCTGTTCGTTGTCGTCTGTAAATATTAAGTCTGCCATGTCTATATCATTATAGATGAGCGCTGTCAAAAAGGTATATTTTTCACTTAGCACAGAAGGCACTGCGAAATCATAGCCGCGCGCGGCTTTTGCGTCCTCGATTGAGGAATATTCCTTAAACGGCGTAGCTATTTCAGCAGACGCGGGAACGGATTCTGCGGGGGCTGTGGCATAATCGGCGTTATTTTCCTTATTGTCCATCAGCTCTTCAAAAAACGAGCCTGATACAGACAGCATTAAAATTATGCCGATAATTATAATCCACGTGAGCGAGCCTGTGCCCTTTGTGCCGCGGTAGCGGTTAAAATCAAAGTTTTGAGCCTTTTGTGACGGATTGGGGGTGGAATGATAGGCGGCCTCGCTGTCGAGACGGCGCATATAATCAGCCGCTTTGCCCTTGCCCTCCTCTTTAATTAAGCCCTTGTCGCCGTAATACATGTCGTTTTTGTCGCTGTAGTAATCTGTTTGCTGCGCGTCGAAAAGGTCGTGGTCAAAGCCTTCGCCGACGCTGTTGCGCTTGTCCTCGGGCACTATTTCGCCGCCGCACAGCGGGCAGGTGCGTGTGCCGTCAGATATGTGATAGCCGCACTTTTTACAGTGCATATGTCCTGTTTGTGGCATTTGTTACTCCCCTTTTTCATTGTCGGTGCTCTGTTTTTGCACCGGTTGTTCTGCTTTTTCTTGCGAATAAAGCGGCGAATATGACGTGGGGGCGGCGGGTGATGAATATAAGCCCTTTGCCGCCTTTTGTTTTTTTGTCACGTTTTTGTTATGAATGCCGAGCGATATGAAAACTGAAATTATCGCGATAACTAAAATTGCGATGAGCGCGGGCAGAATGCTGACTGCACCGACTGCGAAGTCCTTGCACCATTCGCCGAAATTGTACCAACTGCTTGTGAACGCCGAGCCAATGCGCTCGCTGAACGTCTTTGGCTGCTGCGTGACGCGGTTGACCTCTGTTATGTAGACGTTCACCGTGGCGTAGTCGATTAAATCGTCATATGTGCGCTGCTGTGAGGTGTAGCTCTCGATTTGATACTGCACCTCGGTGAGCTGATTTTGTATCGCAAGCAGCGTTTCAAGCTCGCCCGCCTGCTCCATCATGGCGTACAAGCGCTCCTCTTGCAGCTTTAAGCTTTTGAGACGCGCCTCGACATCGACATACTGTGCCGTCACGTCCTCGGTGCTCTCTGATTTGCGCACGACTGTGCCTGCACCGCTTATCGACGAGATTAAATCGCTGTATTTTTTTGTCGGCACGCGAAGCTCGTAGCTTGCGTCGCGGTCATACTCGGTGCCGAGCTGGCTTGCTGTTGTTGAAGATATGTAGCCGCCTGCGGCTTTAACGGCTTTTTCAAGCGCGGCGCAGGTGTCCGCAAAGGCTTCGGTTTCCATTTCAATTGTTGCGTTTAAGATTATTTTTCTATTGTCCTGCGGCAGCGTCACGCCTGTTTGAGCGTCGGCGGTGTCTGCGTCCTCGGAGAGCGCGGTGCTGCTTTGCGCAGCATACTCTGTCACGTCCTGCGCGGCGTTTTTATCGCTTGCTGCGCCGCACGCGGCGAGAGAAAGCGCGAGGGTTAATATTATTAAAATCGAAATTGTCTTTTTCATCTGATAGCCCGCCTTTCCATGCTTTATTTCATTATAGCACTTTTAACCTGTATAGTATATAACAAACAATATTTGTATGCTGCCACGCAAGAAAAGCATACCACGTTTTAGATATTTGTGCTATAATTATTGAGAAATGTTGCAATATAAATAGATTCAGGAGGACAAATTTATGGGTAAAAACGCAATTGTCGGGCAGAGCGGCGGGCCTACTTCCGTCATCAACGCAAGCCTCGCGGGGGTATTTCAGGCGGCGTCAAGGCGCGGGGCGCAGCATGTTTACGGCATGTGCCACGGCATTCAGGGGCTGCTTGACGAGAAATACATCGACATGAGCGAGCGCATCAGAAATCCGCTAGAGGTAGAGCTTTTAAAGCGCACGCCTTCGTCGTATCTAGGAAGCTGCCGCTACAAGCTGCCAAAGGCGCAGGCACAGCCCGAGGTTTACGAAAAGCTGTTTGCGATTTTGAAAAAGCTTGACATCGGCTTTTTCTTTTACATCGGCGGCAACGACAGCATGGACACCATAATGCAGCTTGCGGATTACGGCAAAGCAATCGGCAGCGACATACGCTTTATGGGCGTGCCGAAAACGATTGACAACGACCTCATGGTGACTGACCACACGCCCGGCTACGGCAGCGCGGCGAAGTACATCGGCGTTGTTATGAAGGAAATTGTGCGCGACGCGACGGTTTACGGCACAAATTACGTTACAATCGTCGAGATAATGGGGCGCAACGCGGGCTGGCTGACGGCTGCGGCGGCGCTTGCACGTGGCGAGGACTGCGAGGGCGTTGACATGATTTGTCTGCCCGAGGTGCCGTTTGGCGTTGAGAATTTTATGAAAAAAATTGCCGAAATGCAGAAAAAGAGTCGCTCGATAGTAATTGCGGTGTCGGAGGGTGTTAAGCTTGCAGACGGGCGATATGTTTGCGAGCTTGCGGACGACGCGAGGTTTGTGGACGCGTTCGGGCACAAGAGCCTGACGGGAACGGCGAGATATCTTTCAAACTGCGTCGCGCGCGAGCTTGACACAAAGACGCGCAGTATAGAGCTTGCGACCTTACAGCGCTGTGCGGCGCATATAACGAGCCGCACGGACATCACCGAGGCGTTTCAGGTGGGCGGCGCGGCTGTAAAGGCGGCGTTTGAAGGGCACACAGGCGAGATGATAGCATTAAAGCGAATATCCGACGACCCATATCAGTGCACAACAGAGGCACACGACGTGCACGAGGTGGCGAATTTTGAAAAAAAAGTGCCGCTTGAATGGATAAATGAAAACCACACCGACATGAAGCGCGAATTTTTAACCTACGCCCGCCCGCTGATTCAAGCGGAGCTGACACCGGTTTACATAGATGGACTGCCACAGCATATTTATTTGCCGGAAGAATAAATAAAGTGAAAAATGAAGATTGAAGAATGAAAAATTAAGGAGTGATTTCCGCAGAAATCACTCCTTAATTTTTCACTTTTTATTCTTCATTTTTAATTATTAAAATCAGATTTCCGCCAACCTTTGATATCCCTTCGTCAATAAAAGCCGCCAGAAAACTATGGTTATTATGGTGACAATTATTGCGTAGACTATGCAAAACAGTTCCAGTGGCGGGTTTAGCATAAGAAGTATTGCAATGCCTGCGCCTGCTATGACGACGCCGTAAAGCATACCTACCATTGCTGACGCTGACTGCTTTACTACCACTGTGTCATTGGACGCGTCCATTTTGGGCAGAAGGAGATTTATCCACAGCCCCGAAACGGCGGTGTTTGCGGAGATTGCTGCGCCCGCCAAGATGATTGAAATAACCGTGACTGCTGGTATGCCATAGGCTATGCCGATGACTACTGCCGAAATCACAACGCCCGCCATCGCGACGCTGAAGCACACTAGCGCCTTTGCGCCAAAAAGTGCGGCGGGCGTGACAGGTGCTTCGCGCAGTATCCACAGCGTTTTGCCCTCTAGGCTTATCGACACGCTAGAGGTATCGACAGTTGCGGCGAGTGCAATTATTGCGGTGGCAAGCAGCGGCAAAACGGCCGTCACTCCCCCCATAATTTCAACATAAAACATAACTGTGCCGCGCATAATAACTGCCGCCGCTGCCGCCATGATAAGCATTACAGTGCCAAACGCCGTGTTAAACACATAAATTGTGCTTGAAAAATAGCGCCCAAATTCTTTGTTGACAAGCGCTTTCGTCTGCCCTTTTGCGCCGAGCCTGCCGAGCTTATAGTCGCTGCGCATTTTGTGCGAGGTTAAAAGCGTGAGCAGCTTTTTGTAGCTTATGCTGAAAATATACGTCACGATGACAAACGGCACGGCACATATGAGCATAAACGAAATGATGTGCAGTGGCGCTGTCGTGAGCGCTTTTTGCAGTAAGCCGAACGGCAGCAGCCACGTTGCAAGCAGCGCGTTAAAGCCCTCGCTGTTTTGAATTAAAATTGCGCCGAGCGAGTTTACCTGCGAGCACAAAATTATGACTACCGCGAAAAACAAGAAATAAACAACATTTGAAAGAATGACGTTTTTCTTTAAATTAGCCGTCATCCATGATATCACAACGCCGATGAGCATGCCGACAAGCGACGGAATAAACGGCAGAAAAAGCGCGACGAGCACAAGGTTTATACAAAATGCAACGCTTAAGCTGCCACCGTAAATTATGTAGGCGACGCCTGTAGGTATCATCCACAAGAAGCAGAAAAGCAGGTTTTCGATGTATAGTGCGAGCAGCTTTGACAGCATGACGACAAACGGACTGACGGGCAGCGACAGCATTAAATCGCTGTCTTTGCCGCCGAAAATGAAGCCGCTTGCGGCGAAAACCGTCATCATGAGCGCCATCACGCACGACATTGCGGCCATGAGCGGCAGCATACTGTCAAGCAAGCCCACCTGCGACAGCGCGTCGCCCATAAGCATACTGTAAATTACAGAGAGGTAAACCGCAAGGCCGCCGAGCAGCAGTGTCGCGCCGAGCATGCCCATTTTTTTCTTTTTGCCGCTGCGCCCGCCTGAAAAAGACGACAACAGCGCGCGGAAATTAAGCTTTAGCAGCACAAGTAACTTACGCATTTTCGCCCTCCGAAGCAAGCTCAAGGAACACGCTTTCGAGTGTTGACTTGCCCACAACGTCGGCTGTTTTGCCCACCTCGACAAGCTTGCCGCCACGGATAATGGCTATTTTGTCGCAAAGCTTTTCAGCGACCTCTAGCACGTGAGTTGAAAAAATGACAGCTCCGCCGTTGTCGCAAATTTCGCGCAGATATGTTTTCATGGTAAACGCCGCCTGAGGGTCAAGCCCGACAAACGGTTCGTCTAAAATCAAGAGCTTAGGGTTTCGTATCATTGCCGAAATAAGCGCAAGCTTTTGCTTCATGCCGTGGCTGTAGCTTGAAATATTGCTGCCGAGCGAGCCTGTTAACTGAAATGCGTCTGAATATTTTTTAATACGCTGCGTTCTTTCATCGGCTGAAATGTTGTAGATATCAGCGATGAAATTGAGGTAGGAAATGCCTGTCATAAACTCATACAAATCGGGGTTGTCGGGCAAAAACGCGGTGATGCTTTTTGCGGCTACGGCATCTGTTTTGATGTCGTGACCGTCGATTTCGATATCGCCCTGTTCAAAATCAAGAATGCCTGCGACGCTTTTTAACGTTGTTGTTTTGCCAGCGCCGTTGTGGCCGATGAAGCCCATTATTTCGCCGCTCTCAACAGTGAGCGATAAATCGTCGACTGCTGTTTTGCCGCCATGATACGTTTTTGTGAAATGTGAGATTGTAAGCATAAATATCCTCCTATGCAAATCTGATATCAAAATCATATCACTGTCATATCCACTTGTCAATAGGCGCAGTTGTAAAAATGGGCTGTCCTTTTACTTTTTATGCTGCATACTTGGATAAATGCGGTGCATGCGCGCGTCGTCAAAGTGATCATCCAGAAACACTTCGACGGCGTTTGTTGCGGGTGCGCCCTCGTAGCGCATACTCATGCGGTAGACAGCAAGCCCGCTCATTGCCATGTTAAAAAGCATAAACGCCACGAGCACCCATGTCAGCGGAACGCCCGCTTTATATGGGACGTGGGTTTCTATCCAGTCGCTTAAACGCGGGTAAATTTCCTTAACCCAAAATACGGCGAGCACGCCCCAAAAAATGCAATAGAGCAGGTTGACGCGGCCACCGAGGTTAAATTTCATCTCGCTGTAGTCCCAACTCACCGTGCCTGTGAATGTCTCTTGCAGCCAGCTGCACGCATATTCATACGCGCCGCCTATTGCGCCGCCGGCGAGGAAAATATATCTGTCGCTTTTGCCCTTTAATCTGTGCAGGCAAATTGTCATTATAAGCGCGCCAAAGCCGTAGACAAGATTGAACGGGCCGTATACGAGCCCTGTTCTGTTCATCAGCTTGCCTGTTGTGACAAATACAAAAACCGTCTCGATTACAACGCCGAGAAAACAGCCTATGAAGAACACCCAAAACAGCTTGTAAAAATTCATGCCCTTTGCAAAGCGCTTTTTCGCCTTTACTTTAGGGGCGGCCTTTAGCTTAACATTATCGGTAGCGGCAACGTCGCCTGCCATAAACAAAACCTCCGTGTATTTTTTGTTGATTATATATATTGTATGCAGAGAAATGCAAAAAGTGTCAAAAGAAGACACACACCTGTCATTCTGAGCGCAGCGAAGAATCTTGAAACCTACGGCGATGCGCAAAAGATTCTTCGCTGCGCTCAGAATGACATAGGGTGTGAGTGGATATTACATTTCTTGTTTCTCAAAAAACGCCTTTATGCACTCAAAGCTTTCGGCGCTTAAATCGTGTTCGATTTTGCAGGCGTCTGTCTTGGCGTTTTGTTCACTCACGCCTATTGACATCAAAAACGCCGTTAGGCATTTATGGCGCTCGTAGACATTTGCAGCGGCGGTGTGACCCTGCTGTGTCAGCTCTATACTGCCGTCGGGGTCAACTGTTATATAGCCTGTCTCGCGCAGCTTTTTCATTGCGACGCTGACGCTAGGCTTTGAAAAACCAAGCTCTGTCGCCACATCAATAGAGCGCACCGCTCCCCTTGTGTCTTTAATTTTGAGTATAGTTTCGAGATAATCCTCGGCGGATTCGTGCAGCTCCATGACAATTCCCCCTTATATTACAATACTAATAAGAATATCACAATTTGCAACAAAAAACAATATTTTGTAGCAAAAGGAAGAAAACGGGAGCAAATTAAAGCATTTTAAAGCAAACCTAAAAATCTACGCGGATATCGTCAAGAATATTGCAAAAAATCTTAAAATTTGCGGAAAAACTATTGACATTTGGGTTCAACATATGTATATTTATCAATGCACATTATATGTGCTACATCTGATAAATGACGTAGGATGCACCACTGTAGCGGCACTATCTTGCCGTGTAACAAACCTTTTGCGGGGTGATGTAATTAGCGTCCGCTTTTTGGAGATACCAAAAAGAAAATTCCGCAAAGGGGGATGCATAAAATTGGACAATAATCTCATAGTTTCTCTTAAAAACATTGTAGTCGATTTTGACGGACAGACGGTGCTTACCGGCCTGTCGCTCGATATCCACGACAAGGAGTTCGTCACCTTTCTGGGGCCGTCAGGCTGTGGCAAGACGACGACGCTTCGCGTCATAGGCGGATTTATCGAGCCGAAATCGGGCAATGTTTTTTTTGATGGCAAGGACATCACACGGCTGCCGCCGTACAAACGCCACGTGAACACGGTGTTTCAAAAATACGCCCTGTTTCCGCATCTCAACGTTTTTGAAAACGTTGCCTTTGGGCTTCGTCTGCAAAAAATGGACGAGAAAGAACTGCGCAAGCGCGTGCTTGAAATGCTTGAGCTTGTGGGCTTAAAGGGCTTTGAGCGGCGCAATACGCTCACGCTTTCGGGCGGGCAGCAGCAGCGCGTTGCCATTGCGCGCGCGCTTGTAAACCACCCTCGCGTGCTTTTGCTCGACGAGCCGCTCGGCGCGCTTGATTTAAAGCTGCGCAAGGAAATGCAGATAGAGCTCAAGCGCATTCAGCAGAGCCTTGACATCACGTTTATCTACGTCACGCACGACCAAGAGGAAGCCCTCACGATGTCGGATACCGTGGTCGTTATGAACAAGGGCGCAATACAGCAGATAGGCTCGCCGCAGGACATTTACAACGAGCCTGAAAACGCTTTCGTCGCCGATTTTATAGGCGAGAGCAATATAATTGACGGCATAATGCAGCGCGACTTCTATGTTGAATTTGCGGGGCAGGAATTTGTGTGCGTCGACAAGGGCTTTGAGCGAAACGAGATAGTCGAGGTCATTGTGCGCCCTGAGGATATTCAGATAGTGCCGCCCATTCAAGGGCAGATTACCGGCATTGTCGAAAACGTCATATTTAAAGGCGTGCATTTTGAGATGCACGTTAAAGCGGCAAACACAGAATGGATAATTCAATCCACGCAGGCGGCGCCGGTTGGCGAGATGATAGGTATGCGGATAGGCCCCGATGAAATACACATCATGCACCGCACGGAGGAAAGCTGAATATGTTTAAAAAGCGCTCGCTTGCAGCGCCATATCTTGTTTGGATGGTGGCGTTTATCGCTGTGCCGCTTGTGATTGTGGTATATTTTGCTTTCACGGACAAAACAGGCGCGTTCACGCTTGAAAACATAATGTCGCTTGGCATGTACACAACCGTTTTTGTGCGCAGCATACTTTTGGCGATAGTGGCGACTGTCGTGTGCCTTGTGCTGGCGTTTCCTTTAAGCTATATGCTGTCGCGTATGCACACCTCCACCCAAAGTATGATGACAATGCTCGTTATGCTTCCCATGTGGATGAACTTTCTTTTGCGCACCTACGCGTGGATGAGCCTGCTTGAAAATAACGGGCTTATAAACCGTTTTCTCGGCGTGTTCGGCATAGGGCCTTTTCAGATGATAAACACGTCAGGCGCTGTTGTGCTCGGCATGGTTTACAACTATCTGCCTTATATGATTTTGCCGCTTTACACAATAATGGTGAAGATTGATTCAAGCGTTATAGAGGCGGCGCAGGATCTCGGCGCGAACATGTTCAGCGTGCTTTTCCGCGTGCTTATTCCGCTTTCGATGGACGGCATAACGACGGGCATAACAATGGTGTTTGTGCCGTCGATATCCACGTTTATCATAAGCCGAATGCTCGGCGGCGGGTCGAATTTGCTCATAGGCGACCTTATCGAGCTGCAATTTCTCGGCAACAGCTATAACTACAACCTCGGCAGCGCCATGAGCCTTGTGCTGATGGTGATAGTGCTGATGTGCATGAGCTTTACCACTGCCGACACCGAGGAAATGGAGGCGATGGTATGAGAAAAATGAGATGGTATCAGCGCGTGTACATGGTTGCCATATTCGGCTTTTTGTACATTCCCATCGCCGTGCTTATCGCATTCAGCTTTAACGAGAGCAAGAGCCGCACGGTGTTCACAAATTTCACATTCAACTGGTATAAAAATCTTTTCTCAAACGAAATGATTTTGAAAAGCCTTGCCGTTTCACTTGTCATCGCGTTTATATCGGCGACGGTTGCGACGGTGCTTGGCACGACGGCGGCAATTGGCATAAACAGCCTTAAAAAGCGCACACGCACTGTCGTCATGGGCATAAGCTATGTGCCTGTCATCGACCCTGAAATAATCACTGGCGTGTCGATGATGCTTTTATTTGTTGTGTTCAACACGCAGATTTCATCTGTTTTGTCGTCGATACTCGGCTTTGAGGTTTCGATGAACAGCTTTGGAATAACAACGCTGTTGATTGCGCATATAACGTTCAACGTGCCGTATGTGATATTCAGCGTCGGGCCAAAGCTGCGTCAGCTTGACAGGCATGTGTATGAGGCGGCGCTAGACCTCGGCTGCAACCCGCGTCAGGCGTTTTTCAAGGTAGTTTTGCCGGAGCTTACGCCCGCGATATTTTCAAGCTTTTTGATTTGCCTGACATATTCTATCGACGATTTTATAATATCTTACTTCACAAGCGGCACTGTGCAGACGCTGCCGATTGCGATTTACAGCATGACGAAAAAGAAGGTCAGCCCTGAGATAAACGCGCTGTCGGCGATAATGTTTGCCGTTATACTCTCAATAATTTTAGTGTCGAACGGCATTGATTCGCGGCGCGAAAAGCGTCTTTCCCGCGCGGCGCGCGCAGAGGAGGGCAAGCTGTGAAAAAAATAATTTCTTTAACGCTTGCACTGCTTATTTTTGCAGCGGCGGCACTCCCCTCTTTTGCCGAGGTTGACGTAAAAAGCGGATACGACTACACACGCTTTAAAAACGACAAGATAACGCTGAATGTGTACAACTGGGGCGAATATATCTCAAACGGCAACGATGACTCGGTGGACGTGATAGATGAGTTTCAAAAGCTGACAGGGATAACAGTAAACTACACGACCTTTGACACAAACGAGAGTCTTTACGCCAAGCTGAAAAGCGGCGGCGGCAACTACGACGTTATTATCCCGAGCGATTACATGATTGGCAAAATGGTCAAGGAGGATATGCTCGCGGAGCTTGATTTCGCGAATATTCCTAACGCTTCGCTGATTGGCGACAGCTACAAAAAAAGCGACTACGATTCCGAAAACAAGTATTCCGTTGCGTACATGTGGGGGCTTATCGGCATTGTTTACAACAAGACGATGGTCGACGAGGGCGACTTGGCCGAGGGTTGGGGTCTGCTTTGGGACGAGCAATACGCGGGGCAGATACTGATGTTCAACAACAGTCGCGACGCGTTTGGAATTACGTCAATGCTTATTGGTAGCGAGATAAACCCGACGGCGCAGGCTGAAATTGACGCGTGCGCAGAGAAGCTTAAAGCGCAAAAAAGCGTTGTGCAGGCGTATGTCATGGACGAGATCTTTGACAAAATGGGCGGTGGAGAGGCCGCGCTTGCACCGTATTACGCGGGCGACGGCATCACAATGATGCAGGATAACCCGGATCTTGGAATGTTTATCCCGCAGGAGGGCAGCAACCTTTACATCGACGCAATGTGCATACCAAAGACGAGCAAAAACAAGCAGGCGGCTGAAATGTTTATAAACTTCATGTGCGAGACAAGCATCGCGCTTGCGAACGCGGAGTACATCTGCTATTCGTCGCCGCAAATTGAAGTGCCTGCTTTGCTTGACGAGGAGTACAGCCAAAACCCGATGATGTACCCCGACGAGGATATGCTCTCGCGCTGCACGACGTACAGTGTGCTGTCTGACGAAATAAACAGCGCAATGGACTTGGCATGGAGCGAGGTGCGCAGCTTTGACACCTCCGGCAACGGCTGGCTTATGCCGGTGGCGCTTGTGCTTATGCTCGCAATTTCCATATTCGGCTTTGTTCGCAAATGGAAAAAGGAGCATAGGAATGACTATTAAATTAAAAATGAAAAGTGAAAAATGAAAAATTAAGGTGTGACGCTGCGGCGTCACATTTTATTTTTTTTATTTAATTGGTGCATTGTAGGGAGCGACGCCCTCGTCGCTCCGTTAGGTTTCGCGCAAACAATCGGTTTCGGTTGTATGCGCGCACCAAAGTGCATGTCATTCTGAGGAGCGAAACGACGAAGAATCTTAAAACCTAAGCGATGTACAAAAGATTCTTCGCTTCGCACATAATGACAAAATGGCTGTTTCAGATGTATTTTTTACACCTGAAACAGCCATTTTAATTTTATAATTTATTTCTTTTCAGCGATAAGTGTCTTATACACAATCGCTGCAAGTGCGCCGCCTACTAGTGGGGCTAGGATGAACACCCACACCTGTGAGAGGGCTTCGCCGCCGACTAATAGTGCCGGGCCAAAGCTGCGGGCGGGGTTTACTGATGTGCCTGTGAACGGTATGCCGAGGATATGGATAAGCGTTAGTGTGAGGCCGATTACAAGGCCTGCCACGCTGCTGTTTTCGGGCTTTGAGGTCACGCCCAAGATGAGCAGAACGAAAACGAACGTCAGCACCACTTCAACTAAAAGTGCTTGTCCGACATTTATGCCGAGCGCGCTTGCGTCGCCGTAGCCGTTTTGACCGAGTGCTGCGTTTGAGCCGAAGAATACGAAAAGCAGACCTGCGCCCGCGATGCCGCCGAGGAACTGTGCGACTATGTAACCGATGAAATCCTTAACCGTCATTTTGCCCGCGACGAGCATACCCATTGACACTGCGGGGTTGATGTGGCAGCCCGAGACATTGCCGATTGAGTACGCCCCATTGCGACGATTGAAAGGCCGAATGCGAACGAGATTAAAAGCGTTGAGAACGCGAGAGGAACTGTCTGCGAAGCATTGCCGAGAAGTGTGTTTGCCGCGACAGCGCTGCCGCAGCCGAAGATTACTAGCACCGCTGTGCCGATAAATTCTGCTATGTATTTTTTCATGATTGACCTCCAAAAAATAAATTTATTTCTTTGTTGTTTTAAACTGGAACCACGCGCCTAAAGCGGCAAGAACCACCGCGAGCAAGAGCGGAAGATAGCCACCCAAAACCGCTGAAAGCTCTTGGCTGCCTATGAGCTTAAACGCCTCGCTGAACACTGTTGCGCCGCCGCTGAGCGCCGAGGTGACGATGAGCACAGGGCGCGTGAGCTTTACGCCGAGTATGCCCGCGATAAGGCCGCCGACGATGAGAACTATCCACATGAGCGTCGCGTCTTTAATGTATGCGTTGGCCGCAAGCGCCACAAACACAAAGCACAAAACGAATATGCCCGCGAGATAAAGCTTGAACGACAAGCCGAGAAAAATGATTGCGCCCACCGCGACAAGCGCGATATACGCCCACTGCGGCGCGTTTGGAATTGCCGATGCGAGTATGTAGCCAATTGTGCCGCCCGCTATTGCCGAGGCGATGCCGATGAACAGCTTTTCAAGCTTATAGCCGAAAAAGCACGCCAAAAGTGATATCACTATGGCGATTATTGACGCGATTGTCGCGTTTTGAAGAAATGCTTCTACTTCCATGCTTCTACTCCTTTATTTACACGCATAAATGCGCATTTTACGTTGATGCAGACGACGCGCTGCTTGAGATATTGTCGGCGTTTACGCAGTCGAGCGCGAGGACTGTGCCTATGACGTTGACGGCATCCTCGTCGTGTGTGATGTCGATGGCATAATGGCTTGCAGCGGCGACCCACTGCTTGCTTATCTGCGCGACGATCTCCTCGCCTTTATATATTGTATAGTCGTGTGCTGTTATTCTGCCTGAAATTTCCCACCCGAGCGCATTGAGATAAAAATGCGGCTTGATTGAGACTATTTTTTGAATTAGCTCCATCTCCTCGCCGCCCGTTGGCGTTATAAAATATGTGTGGTGCAGCGAGACAATTTTCTGCCTGATTTTGAGTAGCTCGTGCCCTTGTACATCACTTAGCGTCAAGTGGCGACCGAGCGCAAACACCTTGCCCTGCGCCTCATACACATCGTTGCCGTTTGCGTCCGAGATGAAAAATCGACCTTTTAAAGAGATTAACTTTTGGTTTATAAACAGCTGCATTTTAATTCCCCTTCTTTATCCATTGTATGGCGTCCCTACAATATGACATGGTTACGCGAGATATTCCGAGTACCAGCCGTTATTTAGCGTGCCTGTGACGTGCACTGCGCCGCTCTTTGGCTCTGTGCCTATTATTACGGCGTTTGTCGTGCACGTTGAGCGCATGTGAAGCGCGAATGTTGTATACATTGTCATGTCCGCTAGCGTCTTTTCGACGCCCTGCGGCAAACCCTCAGAGATTGTGACGACAGTCTCGCTTTGGGGCGCTGTGGTTATATATTCGCTGTCGCAATACGCTACGCCGCCGTCATATTCGACCTGTATCCAGTCGCCTATTATGCCTTTTTTGATAAGCGCCGTGCCCTTTGGTGCAACGCCGAGCACGTGCCCCGCGACAGCAGGCTCGTCGCGCATACGAAGGCCGACAGTTGTGTAAACAGTGCCGTTTGTAGTCTGTGCCGTAAGCCCTGTCGCGTCGTCAAGACCCTTTTCGGGGGCTGTATCTGTTAAATATTTGCCGAACATATAATATTCGCGTCCGTTATATTTTATCTGCTTCCAACCGTTTTTCGCTTCGCCGAGCACCTCGACCTCTGTGCCCTTTGCGAGCGTTGCGACCACCTTATAATTTGTCGAATAGCCCGCGCGGACATTTATCGGGCCTGTTGTGAACATTGTGGCGTTTTTCGCGTCGGCAAACTTTGTCTCGTCGGCTTCTTCCTTTGCCTCCTCGGTGTTGTCCTCGACGGAAATAACCTCAACAGCCGCCATGTCGTCTGCAATTGTGCCTTTATAGGTCACTGTCACCCAGTCGCCCTCATTAAGCACTCCGACGTTTTTCATCTCGGCGTCTACTATTGGAAAGACCACCGTCACGCCGTCCTTCGTCATTATTGTTAGGTTGTCGCCGGACGAACCTATCACGCTGCCGTGCACTGTCTCCTCTTGTTTTGTGTCCGGCATAGGCATAGACTGCGGGGTTGTGTCCTCGACAATTTGTGCCACAAAGGACGCCGAAGCTTCGGGCTGAGTTTGTGAATTTGCCGTCTGCGACGCAGAGCCTCCACACGCCGAAAGCGCGGTGGCAAGCATTATGACAGCCATTGATAACGCGAAAATGTGCGGCAGCTTTTTCATTAAAATTCTCCTCGAAATTACTTTGCATTAAAAAGTATATCACAAAAATTTGCGAAGATTTAAAGCTTACCGTTTTCTTGCGATTTTTACCATTTTTTGCAAATACTTACAGCTTATCCAAAATTTCGTTTACATCCGCGCAGGAATTTGCAAATTTCAGGCGCAAATCAGGCGCGGCATTTTGCATGATATACGGCATACCCGCCGCTGTTAAAAGAGGGATATCGTTGTAATTGTCGCCAAACGCCATGACGTTTTCTTTGCCGATTTTTAGCGCTTTGCAAAGCCCGTCAAGCCCTGTGCCTTTGTCGGCAAGGGTGAAGTCGAGCCAGTCCTCGCCCGCGACGGCGACGTTAAAGCCCGCTTTGCGCCAACATTCGCCCATGGCAGCTTCGAGCGCGGCGGGGCTTTGGTTTTTGACGTAGGCGGATATCTTCACAATATCGCACGCTACCTCGTCCGCATTTTTGACTACTGTGACGTTGTTGCCTGTGAAATTACTCATCAGGTAAACTATTTCGTCGGTTTTCGGTATGAGATAGCTCATGTCGTCGCCGCTTATGAGCACCTCGCATTCGGGATTTTTGCATATTTCGTCTATGAGCTTTAGCGCGAGCGGGCGCGGCATCGGGGTCTTACATATTATATGCTTTTCGCCCCTTGTATACACCATCGCGCCGTTTTCGCAGATATAATATATGTCGTCCGCAACAGGCGCAAAAAGGCGGCGCAGGCTTGTGTACTGTCTGCCGCTCGCCGCGCAAAAGGCTATATTTTTTGCCGCAAGACGGCGTATATTGTCAAAGGTTTTTGCGCTTACCTCGGTTTCCTCGCCCTGCAAAAGTGTGCCGTCAATGTCGCTTGCTATAAGTTTTACCAAAAATCATCGCTCCTTAGTTAATATTGTATAAAATTATTGTATCACACCTTGCAAAGTTTGTGAATTGATTGACAATGAAATAAAAAAAGGCTACAATATTTATTGTATAAATTATGTAAAGAAAGAGGGCTTTTTTACATGGGAAAAAGTATATCGCAAAAGATTATTGACGCGCATCTCATCGACGGCACAGCCAAAGTCGGCAATGAGGTCGGGCTGCGCATTGACCAAACCTTGACGCAGGACGCGACAGGCACTATGGCGTATCTTGAATATGAGGCAATGGGCATTCCGCGCGTAAAAACAGAGCTTTCTGTGGCGTATATCGACCACAACACGCTGCAAAGCGGATTTATGAACGCTGACGACCACCGTTTTATCCGCACTGTGGCAAAAAAAATCGGCGTGCGCTATTCGCGCCCCGGAAACGGCATTTGCCATCAGGTGCACCTTGAGCGCTTTGCAAAACCGGGCAAAACGCTGATTGGCTCAGACAGTCACACGCCGACAGCCGGCGGCATAGGCGCGCTTGCAATGGGCGCGGGCGGGCTTGACGTTGCCGTCGCAATGGGCGGCGGGGCGTACTATATCCCCTACCCCAAAATTACACACGTTGTGCTGACGGGCGAATTGCAGCCTATGGTTTCCGCAAAGGACATCATTCTTGAAGTGCTGCGCGTTTTGACAGTTAAGGGTGGCGTTGGCAAGGTTATCGAATACAGCGGCGAGGGCGTTAAATCGCTAAGCGTGCCGCAGCGTGCCACCATAACAAACATGGGCGCAGAGCTTGGCGCGACGACCTCTGTTTTCCCCAGCGACGAGACGACAAGAGCGTTTTTGAAGGCGCAGGGACGCGAGGAGGATTACATACCTCTTGACGCTGACGCAGATGCCGTTTATGACGAGGTGGTAAACATTGATTTATCATCGCTTAAACCGCTCGCGGCGTGTCCGCACAGCCCCGACAATATAAAAACCGTGAAAAGCCTCGGCATGACTAAGGTTGATCAGGTCTGCATAGGCTCTTGCACAAACTCAAGCTACACCGACCTAATGACAGTCGCGGAGATACTTAAAGGCAAAACAGTATCGCCCGACGTCAGCCTTGCAATTGCGCCGGGCAGCCGTCAGGTGCTTACGATGTTAAGTGAAAACGGCGCGCTTGCCTCGCTGCTTGACGCGGGCGCACGCATACTTGAAAGCGCTTGCGGGCCCTGCATCGGCATGGGTCAAAGCCCTAATTCGGCGGGCGTTTCGCTTAGAACATTTAACCGCAACTTTGAAGGGCGCAGCGGCACAAAGGACGGTCAGGTTTATTTAGTCAGCCCCGAAACAGCGGCGGCAAGCTGCCTTTCGGGATATATAACAGACCCGACAACGCTGCCCGCAGTGGACAAAGTGGCGATGCCCGAAAGCTTCCCGATAAACGACAATATGGTGGACATGCCCGCGGACGACGCGACGTATGAGAGCGTTGAAATTTTGCGTGGGCCTAACATTAAGCCGCTTCCGCAGGCCGAACCCTTGACAGACGAAATGGCGCTGCCGTGCCTTTTAAAGGTTGGCGACAACATAACGACAGACCACATCATGCCCGCGGGCAGCAAGATACTTCCCTACCGCAGCAACATACCGCACCTTGCAAACTTCTGTTTTGAAGTGTGCGACACGGAGTTCCCGAAGCGTGCGCTTGCGGCTGACGGCGGGTTTATCGTCGGCGGCGCAAACTACGGCCAAGGCTCTAGCCGTGAGCACGCGGCGCTTGTTCCGCTTTATCTTGGCATTCGCGCCGTAATTGTAAAAAGCTTTGCGCGCATACACAAGGCAAACCTTGTAAACGCGGGCATTCTTCCGCTTGAATTTGCAAACGCGGACGACGGCGACACAATTTCGCTAGGCGACAAATTAAAGCTCACAGGCGTATTGAGCGGTGTTGAAAACGGCGAAATCACGCTTACAGACGAGACGACAGGCAAGGTTATGACGCTAAAATGCGACATAAGCGAGCGCCAAGCCACGGTTATCAAGGCAGGCGGCCTGCTTAACTATACACGCGAACAAAACAAGTAATGGAGGGTTTAAAATGGTTAATATAAACGAAGCTCAGGATAAATTTGCAGCTTTAATTGAACAGCAGAAAGCCCGCGTCGCGAAAATGCGCGCGCAGGGAGATTTTGTCGATTATTCAAAGCTTGACACAATCATCATCGGCATATGCGGCGGCGACGGCATCGGTGAGACAATCACCAAAGAAGCCGAGCGCGTACTTCGCTTTTTGCTAAAGGACGAGGTTGCCAAGGGCAAGGTTACGTTTAAAGAAATCGACGGCTTGACGATTGAAAACCGCGCCGCGTGCATGAAGGCTATCCCCGACGACGTTCTCGAGGAATTAAAGGCCTGCCACGTCATTTTAAAAGGGCCGACAACTACACCGCGTGCGGGCGACGAATGGCCTAATATCGAGAGCGCCAACGTCGCAATGCGCAAGGAGCTTGACCTCTTTGCAAACGTGCGCCCTGTTAAGGTGCCCGAAAAAGGCATCGACTGGACGTTCTTCCGTGAGAACACCGAGGGTGCATACACGCTCGGAAGCTGCGGCTTTGAGACTGACGACGGAATTTCGGTCGATTTCACCATCACAACAACGGACGGCACAGAGCGCATAGCGAAGCTTGCGTATGATTTTGCCGAGAAAAACCACAAAAACCGTGTCTCAATCGTCACAAAGGCGAATATAATTAAGGCGACGGACGGCAAATTTTTGAAGCTTTGCCAAGCCGAGGGCGCAAAGCACCCTGACATCACAACGGACGACTGGTACATCGACATCATGACGGCGAAGCTTGTTGACGAGAAGCGCCGCAAGGATTTTCAGGTATTTGTGCTGCCGAACCTTTACGGCGACATCATCACAGACGAAGCCGCGGAGTTTCAGGGCGGCGTAGGCACGGCGGGCAGCGGAAACATCGGCAAGCGCTATGCCATGTTTGAGGCTATTCACGGCAGTGCGCCGCGCATGGTAAAAGAGGGTCGCGCACAATATGCAGACCCTTGCAGCATGCTGCGTGCAAGCGTTATGCTGCTTTCGCACATCGGCTATCAAAAAGAGGCCGACAAGCTTACAGCGGCGCTTGACAAGTGCATGTTTGAGGACAAAAAGCTCACTATCACAGGCCGCGACACAGGCTGCACCTGCAGCGAATACGGCGACTATGTTATGGAGACAATTGAGGCGCTGTAAGAAAATAAATGCGCATCACGCTAACCATCGAAAATATGTAGGGGCGATTCACGAATCGCCCGCGTAGCTTTGCATAAATTGGCAGCAACACGCTCGCGATTGTTTTTCGGGCGATTCGTGAATCGCCCCTACACAACCTACAAAATTGCACGGAAATCATACATGGCGTCCGTTGCCGTGAAGATGTGCAAAATTTCAATTTTAAAATCGCACTACGTTTACACTTCGAGGAGTTTATATATGGCTGTACAAAATAAGGTTTCTTTACCGGTTATCAAGCGTTTGCCAAAATATTACCGCTATATTTCGGATATGCACAAAAACGGTGTTGTGAAGGTGTCGTCCAGTGAGCTTGCAAAGGCTATGGGCACAACCGCGTCACAGGTCAGGCAGGATTTTAACTGCTTTGGCGGGTTTGGGCAGCAGGGCATCGGATATCACGTTGATGTTTTGCTCGACGAGATATCCACACTGCTTTTCAGCGGCGAAAAGCTGCCCACAATTTTAATTGGCACAGGTAAGCTTGGACGCGCAATTTCAGGATTTCTCACAAAAGAAGCGCGCGGATACAGCCTTGTGGCGGCGTTTGACAAGAGCGAGCACGAGATTGGCGGCGAGATTTGCGGGCTGACGATACAGGATGTGTCGCACATAGAGTCGTTTTGCCGCGAGCATCACCCCGCCGTCGCCGTGCTGTGCATCCCGCGTTCAAGCGCGCACGCACTGGCTCCGACGCTTGTCGCGCTCGGCATAAAAGGCTTTTGGAATTTCAGCCATTACGACCTCTCCGCCGATTACAGCGACATCACAGTAGAAAACGTCCACCTCGGAGACAGCTTGATGAGCCTCGGGTATAGAGTGAGAAACGAATAAAATCGCTTCATAGTATGTAGGGGACGGGTTTTCCGTCCCGATTGGTTAAATAAAAAACCTTTCGGGACGGGAAACCTGTCCCCTACATTATTATTGTTTTATAAGCCTTCCAAATCAAATTCAGGCGTATACTCCTCTTTTGCACTGCTTTTTTGCTGCATAAAGCCTGTTGTTAAGTTTAAATCTGCGGCGTAGTTTATGGCATTTTTGTACTCGTAGGTTGATATGCGGCGGTTTAGGGGCTTTGTGTTTTTGGCTTTATAAAACGGCGTATACTGGCTCATTATGCTTATTAAAAAGCTGTCCTTTGGCAATTTTGCGATTGCATTGAGGACGGCTTTTGTGTCGTTTAGTGCGGCGGGCAGGGCTAGGTGTCGAATTATCACGCCGCTTTGCATTATGCCGTCCGCGTCAAATTTAGGCGCGCCTGTCATTTCTATCATCTGCTTTGCGGTGGCATAGGCTACTGTAAAATAATCCTCCGCGTTTGAATACCGCTTTGAAAACTCGGGCGAAAAATATTTTATGTCAGTCAAAAAAATATTGACATAGCCGCGAAGTGCGTCTATCGCCTCTTTAGTCTCGTAGCCGCCTGTGTTGTAGACAACAGGAATTGTAAGTTTCCCGCGCACAGCGTCGAGCGCATCTATGACCCACGGCAGATAATGCGACGCGGAGACAAGGTTAATATTATGCGCGCCGTCCGTTTGAAGCTGCAAAAAAATCTCGGCAAGGCGCTCTTGCGACACATCTTTTCCGAAATTTTCGGCGCTTATTTTATAATTTTGGCAATAGCAGCATTGCAAGCTGCACCCTGAAAAAAACACCGTTCCGCTGCCCTTTGTGCCGCTTATGCACGGTTCTTCCCACATATGAAGCGCGGCTCTTGCAAGGCGCACGCTTTGTCCGCCGCCGCAAAAACCTTTTTCTTTATTTCTGTCTGCACCGCATTTTCGCGGGCAGAGCGTACATTTTTTAGGAATATTCAACATAAAATTCTCCTTTCACGCTTCTATTTTACCACACAATATGCTAAAATAGAAGCGTAAGTATATATATCCCTATTGAATGGAGGAGAGGCAATGACGGAGAGCATAAGCGCGACAGAGCTTAAATTTTTGAAGCAGCTTTCAAAGGAATATCCAACCATTTCGGCGGCTTCGGGCGAAATTATAAACTTGCAGGCGATTTTAAAGCTGCCAAAGCCGACAGAGCATTTCATGAGCGATTTGCACGGCGAGAGCGAAGCCTTTACACACATTTTGAGCAACGCGTCCGGCGTTATTAAGGAAAAGGTCGACCGCGTGCTGTCTGACACTATGTCTGCCGAGGAGCGTGCTGAGTTCGCGACGCTCATCTACTATCCCGCGCAAAAGCTTGCGCAGCTAAAGGTGAAGGAAAAAGATTTGGAATCGTGGTATCGCATAACGCTTTACCGCATGATAGACGTTTGCCGCATGGCATCGAGCAAATACACGCGCAGCTTTGTGCGAAAACGCCTGCCTCACGACTTTGCGTACATAATAGACGAGCTGCTTCACGCACATTTTGAAGATCACGACAAAGAAAATTACTACGGACGCATACTTTCGTCCATAATAGATATAGGCCGCGCCGAGGACTTTATAATCGCGATGGCGGAGCTTATAAAAAGGCTGGCGGTTTTTAAGCTGCACATCGTCGGCGACATTTTTGACCGCGGCGCGCGCCCTGACATCATAATTGACGAGCTGATGAGCCACCACTCTGTTGACATTCAGTGGGGCAACCACGATGTTCAGTGGATGGGCGCGGCGGCGGGCAGCCCGGTATGCATTGCGGGCGTTATACACATCACGCTAAGCTACAACAACCTTGAGACGCTCGAGGACGGCTACGGCATCAACCTGCGCCCGCTGTCGCTTTTTGCGGAGGAATTTTACAAGGACACCGACGTATCCGACTTCATGCCGAAAAACGTGTGCGAGGGGGAATACACACCTCGCGATTTAATGCGCGTTGCGCGTATGCACAAGGCTATCGCGATGATTTTGTTCAAGCTTGAAGCGGAGGTCATCGCGCGAAATTCCGGCTTTGACATGGAGGACAGGGCGCTTTTAAACAGCATAGATTTCACGACACAGCGCATAAAGATTGACGGCGTTGAGTATAGCCTGAAAGACTGCGACTTCCCCACTGTCGACCCGCAAAACCCGACAAAGCTCACGCCCGAGGAGCACGAGGTTATGATAAAGCTGTGCCAAAGCTTTGAGGAAAGCGAGCGTTTGCAACGGCATATACGCTTTATTTACGCCAAGGGCAGCGTGTATAAAATCGAGAACAACAACCTGCTTTATCACGGCGCGATACCCTTTAACAAAAACGGCAGCTTCAGCCAGACAACTGTCGGCGACAGGACATATTACGGGCGGTCGTGGATGGATTTTTGCGAGAGAATGGCGCGGCAGGGATATTTTGCGCCTGATAACAGCGTCGCACGCCGCATGGGGCAAGATTTTCTTTGGTATTTGTGGTGCGGCAAAAACTCGCCTATATTTGGGCGCGACAAGATGAGCACGTTTGAACAGCTTTTCATCGACGACGCGGACGTGAAGCTCGAAAAGAAAAATTCGTATTACGATTTTATCGAGAGCGAGGACACATCTATCGCGGAGCGCACGGCGCTGAAAATTTTTGACGAATTTGGGCTTGACGGCGTGCACAGCCACATTATAAACGGCCACGTGCCCGTGCGTGCAGCCGACGGCGAAACGCCGATAAAGGCGGGCGGGCGCTTAATAGTGATAGACGGCGGCTTTTGCAAGGCGTATCACACAAAGACAGGCATTGCGGGCTATACGCTTGTATCATCGTCGCGCGGACTCACACTGCGCAGCCACGGTGAATTTGAAAGCACACAGCAGGCAATACTTGATAATGTGGATATACTATCAACCGTAAACGTTTTTGAAACAAACGAGCGCCGTATCCGCGTCGAGGACACCGACGAGGGTATGCGCTTGCAATGTCAGATAGAAGATTTGAAAAAGCTGCTAACCGCATATGCGGACGGGACTATAAAGGAACAGGCATAAAAAGAGAAGAAAGAAAAGAGAAAAGTTAAGGAGTGACGCTGTGGCGTCACATTTAAATGGTTAGCCGTTTTCTGTCATTCTGAGCGAAGCGAAGAATCTTAAAACCTACGTCGATGCGCAAAAGATTCTTCGCTTCGCTCAGAATGACAGAGGTGTGCAGGCGTCACACCTTACTTCTTTTTTCTTTAGTATTTTCCATTTAAGAAAGGGGCACAAATTATAATGCCAACACCACACAATCGTGCTAATATCGGGGATTTTGCCAAGACGGTGCTCATGCCGGGCGACCCGCTGAGGGCTAAATTTGTCGCGGAGAAATTTCTTGAAAACGCGCGGCTCATAAACGACGTGCGCGGAATGCTCGCATACACAGGCACATACAAAGGCGTGCCGATATCCGTCATGGGCAGCGGAATGGGGATGCCGTCTATCGGAATTTACTCGTATGAGCTTTACAAATTTTACGGCGTTGAAAACATTATCCGCATAGGCACGGCGGGCGCTTACGACGAAAAGCTTAACATTTTTGATGTTGTTTTATCCGAGGGCGCGTACAGCGAGAGCACGTATGCAAAGACGCAGTACGGCTTTGAGAAAAGCGTTATGCCTGTTAGTGCAGAGCTTAACGCGCGGCTTATTAAAAGCGCCGAAAAGAACGGCGTGAGCCTTATAAAAAGCATAATTCATTCGGGCGACGTGTTTTATTACGGCGAAAAACAGGCCGATTACTGGAAAACCGTGCGAGATAATCACGGCTGTGTGTGCGTTGAGATGGAGAGCTTTGCGCTTTTGGCAAACGCGCGTTATCTTGGCAAAAACGCCGCGTGCATTGTGACTATTTCAGACAGCCTTGCAAAAAAATGCGAGGAAGCAACTGCGCAGCAGCGCCAAACCTCGCTTGAAAAAATGATAAAAGTCGCGCTAGATAGCGTGCTTGAAGGGCAGTAAAAATGAGCATAGACTATTCAAAGCTTATAAACGCAGCCGCAAAAGCGCGTGAAAATGCGTATGCGCCATACTCGCAGTTTAAGGTTGGCGCGGCGCTGCTTTGTACAGACGGTAAAGTTTTCACAGGCTGCAACATTGAATTTGCGTCGTATTCGCCCACAAACTGCGCCGAGCGCACGGCACTTTTCAAGGCTGTGAGCGAGGGCGAGCGAGAGTTTGAAGCTATCGCGATAGTGGGCAACGGCATCATTTCGCCGTGCGGAGTGTGCCGTCAGGCGCTTTTTGAGTTCGGCGGTGAAAAGCTTTCGGTTATTATGGCTAAAAATGATGATGAATATATAGTTAAAACATTGGGTGAACTTTTTCCTATGGGATTCGGCGCAAACAGCCTTGATGCAAAATAATTAGGTATTGCAAAATTCGGTGAAATATGGTTAACTTATACTTACTGTTTATTTTGCGTAAAATTGAGGAGTAACATTCATGAAGAAAATTACCGCTTTGGCTTTGATGCTTGTTATGGCAGCGGCGCTGCTTACAGGCTGCGGCAGCAAGGCTACGATTGCACTTATAACTCCCGACAACGAAGCGTCACTTAGCAGCTTTAGCAAAAGTGCATGGGAGGGCATTGTGAAATATGCCGAGGAGCACAGCATTTCAAAGGCATATTACACGCTCGAAAACCCTAACGACACAGCTTCTGTTGAAAAAACTCTCGACGAAGCAATAAAAAAAGACGCCAAATTTATAGTTTTGCCCGGCTATCAGTTTTCACAGGCCGTTTATAATTATCAAGCAAAATATCCCGATATCAAATTTGTGATAGTTGACAACACTCCGTCAGGCGCTGACGGCACGCAGGATATCGCGCAAAATACCGTCGCACTGAGCTACAATGAGGAAGAGGCGGGCTTTATGGCGGGCTATGCCGCTGTGAACGAGGGCTACACACAGCTTGGCTTTCTCGGTGGCGAAGAGGTGCGCTCGGTGATACGCTACGGCTACGGCTTTTTGCAGGGCGCGGAATACGCCGCTGCACAACTTTCACTACCTGCGGGCAGCATACACGTAAAATACACCTATGCGGGCTCATTTGACGCGTCTGACAGTGTGACGCAGCTTGTTTCAAAATGGTACGAGAGTGGCACGGAATGTGTATTTGCGGCAGCGGGACAGGCAAACGCGAGCGTCATTGCGGCGTCTGACGCTATGGGCGGCAAGGTGATAGGCTGCGACAGTGACCAATCGGAGGACTCGATAACGGTCATTTCATCGGCTATAAAATGCATTGACAACTCCGTCTATTCCCTGCTCGACGACTACTACGCGGGGGCGTTTCCGGGCGGGCAGCTTGTGACGATGGACGTGACAAACGGCGGCGTGGCGCTTTCTATGGACACATCTAAATTCGCGGTGTTCACACAGGAGCAGTACGACGATTTATTTGCGCGGCTGATGAGCAACACGGACAACATCACGACAAACATAATTGCCGACACGGACGACGCAGGCGCTGTCATTGATATATCCGCGCTAAAGCTTTCAGCGGTGGCTGTGGAGCAGGTTGCAATTTAAATTTGAATAACATTATCCAATAGCATCTGTAGGGCAAGGGCTCTGCTCTTGCCGTAGACAGCCTTTAGCGGTTGCAAGCGGCAAG
Source organism: Clostridia bacterium (assembly GCA_009929695.1). Classification (GTDB taxonomy): domain Bacteria; phylum Bacillota; class Clostridia; order Oscillospirales; family Ruminococcaceae; genus Ruthenibacterium. The sequence goes on along the minus strand of RZZW01000026.1, from coordinate 14,511 downwards.
AGCAGAGCCCTTGCCCTACGGTGTACCTTGTAAAATTGTGAAAAAATGTATAAATTGTGACTTTTGTTAACATTTTCTCCATGAAATTCTGCTATACTATATGCTACATGAATATTATCTATATAGAAAATGGAGGTATCAAAATGCCAATTGACAAATCAATCAATTATTCGGAGATCACACCCGAAATCAAGGAGCTTGGACAGCTTTGCATCGACAACAGCAGCATAGACCCCGCGCTTTACACAAAATATCAGGTTAACCGCGGGCTTCGCGACTTAAACGGAAACGGCGTATTGACGGGCTTGACAGAGGTCAGCGACATTGTTGCGACAAAAATGGTTGACGGTCAAAAAGTGCCATGCGACGGCAAGCTTTACTATCGCGGCATAGACGTTGAGGACATCGTAAAAGGCTTTGTGACAGAGCAGCGCTTCGGATTTGAAGAAGTGACATATCTGCTTTTGTTCGGCAAACTGCCAACTGTTGATGAACTTGACATGTTTACAAAGCAGCTTGAACGCTACCGCTCTTTGCCGACAAATTTCGTGCGTGACATAATAATGAAGGCGCCCACCGCAGACATGATGAACACGCTTTCGCGCTGTGTTTTGACGCTTTACGGCTACGACAAGGCCGCGAATGATTTGAGCATCGACAATGTTTTGCGCCAGTGCATGCAGATGATAGCGTTGTTTCCGATGATGAGCGTTTACTCATATCAGGCATACCGCCACTATGTTCTCGGCAAGAGCCTTTATATTCACAACCCGAAGCCCGGCCTTTCAACGGCGGAGCTTATATTGTACACGCTGCGCTCAAACCGCCGCTACACAAAGCTTGAAGCGAGCGTGCTCGACATGGCGCTTGTGCTGCACGCAGAGCACGGCGGAGGCAACAACTCCACCTTCACGATGCACGTTGTAACCTCATCAGGCACGGACACATATTCTGCTGTTTCAGCCTCGCTCGGCAGCCTTAAAGGGCCAAAGCACGGCGGCGCGAATATCAAGGTTGTGCAGATGTTTGACGACATGAAAAAGCACGTCAAGGACTGGACTGACGAGGCGGCAATCGAAAAATATCTGCGCGATTTGCTGCACAAGGAGGCGTTTGACAAGGCGGGGCTTATCTACGGCATGGGACACGCCGTTTACTCGATAAGCGACCCTCGCGCGCGCGTTCTCAACATCTTTATACAGCGTCTTGCCGCCGAAAAACACCGCGACAAGGAATATGCGCTTTACGCCGCCGTTGAGCGCCTTGCGCCGCTTGTGATAGCGGACGAGCGCAAAATGTACAAGGGCGTCTCGGCAAACGTCGACTTTTACAGCGGGCTTGTTTACAGCATGCTCGATTTGCCGCTTGAATTATACACCCCGATATTCGCCATCAGCCGCGTAGCCGGTTGGAGCGCGCACCGCATTGAAGAGCTTATAAACGCAGGCAAAATAATCCGCCCCGCATATAAAAACGTGCTGCCGCACGATGATTATGTGCCTTTAAAAGACAGAAAATAAAAAATAAGTGGCCGCTGCAAATTTGCAGCGGCCACTTTTTATGATTCGCGAAGCGTCCTTTGCCTGTAAGGCATGACATTTCAATTAGGTTTACTTTAAACTTACCTCATCCGTCGCTCCTGCGTCGCGCCACCTTCTCCTAAAGGAGAAGGCTCTCGCGTAGGCTTCCCCTTGAGGGGAAGCTGTCAGCGTAGCTGACTGATGAGGTGAAAGCTTTTAGTTTGCATCACATCACAATTTTTAAATAAATTCCTTAACGGTCTTAACAATGTTTTCAGCCGAGAGCCCAAACTGTTTTAGAAGCTCTTTTGCGGGGCCGGAATGGCCGAACTCGTCGTTTACGCCGATGCGCTTAACGGGCGTTGGCTGTTTTTCGCTCAAAAGGCCGCAAACGGCTTCGCCGAGGCCGCCGATTACGCTGTGCTCCTCGACTGTGACGATTTTGCCGCACTCTTTAGCTGCCTTTAGGACGATTTCCTCGTCTAGCGGCTTTATTGTGCAGATATTGATTACGCGAGCGGCTATCCCCTGCTCTTTCAGCGTTTTTGCAGCTTCAATCGCCTCGGCAACCATCAAGCCTGTTGCGATTATCGCGACATCGCTGCCGTCTGTGAGCTGCTCGCCCTTGCCTATTTCAAAATGATAATTTTCTTCATCGTGGAAAACAGGCACTGCGAGGCGGCCAAAGCGCAGATAGACAGGCCCTTCGTGCGCGTATGCGGCCTTGACGGCGGCTCTTGCCTCAACGTCGTCCGCCGGGCTTAACACCACCATGCCCGGGATTGAGCGCATTAAGGCGAAGTCCTCGCAGCACTGGTGGCTTGCGCCGTCCTCGCCGACAGAGATGCCGCCGTGCGTCGCGCCAATTTTGACGTTCAGCTTCGGGTAGCCTATCGAGTTTCTGACCTGTTCAAACGCGCGGCCTGCCGCGAACATCGCAAAGCTTGACGCAAACGGAACAAGACCCATCGTAGCAAGGCCTGCCGCGACGCACATCATATTTGCCTCTGCGATACCGCAGTCGAAATGTCTATCGGGGTAGACCTTTTTAAACACGCCTGTCTTTGTTGCGGCGGCGAGGTCAGCGTCCAAAACGACAAGATTATCGTGCTGTGCGCCGAGCTCTTTTAGCGCGTTGCCGTAGCTTTCGCGCGTTGCTATACATTTTACTTCACTCATGCCTGTGCCTCCAGTTCCGCAAGCTGTGCGTTCAGCTCAGTCATTGCAACTTCAAATTCAGCGTCGTTCGGCGCTTTGCCGTGCCAGTCGACATTATTTTCCATATAGCTTACGCCCTTGCCCTTTGTGGTGTTCATCAAAATGCAGGTGGGCTTGTCCTTTGTATTACGGAAGTTGGCAAACGCCTTTTCCATGTCGTCGAAATTATGGCCGTCGATGACTATAACGTTGAAGCCAAAGGCTTTCATTTTGTCGTCAACCGGCGCGGAGTTCATTACGTCCTTTGTCGCGCCGTCGATTTGAAGGCCGTTTAAGTCGATGATGACGCAGAGGTTATCGAGCTTGTAATGCGCGGCGAACATGAACGCCTCCCAGCACTGACCCTCTTCGATTTCGCCGTCGCCCAAAAGCGTGTACACCTTTGCGGCACTGCCCATATATTTTGCGCCCTTTGCCATGCCCGCGGCAACTGAAACGCCCTGACCGAGGCTGCCTGTCGACATATCAACGCCCGGCACAAGGTTCATATTCGGGTGACCCTGCAAATAGCTGCCCACGTGGCGCAGCGTCGGCAAATCCTCAACCGGGAAATAGCCTCTGTTTGCAAGCGCGGCATAAAGGCCGGGCGCTGTGTGACCCTTTGACAAAACAAAGCGGTCGCGGTCTTGCTTTTTCGGCTCTTGGGGGTCGATATTCATTTCCTTAAAATACAGATATGTGAACATATCTGCCGCGCCGAGGCTTCCGCCGGGATGCCCCGCTTTAGCGCCATGAGTGCCTTCAATTACACCTATGCGCACCTTGCAGGCGGTCGTTGCAAGCGCAAGTTTTTCCTTGAGTGTCATAGAGATTCCCCTTTATAGTTTTTCATGTCTAGTATATCACAAATCCATTTGTGTGCAAAGTGGATTTTTTATTGAATTTGTACGATATTTATAGTAGAATAATAGTTATAGTGACTATTTGGGAGGTGCACATCATGCGCATTGCGGTTATAGACGACACAAAGGAATAGCGCGAGCGTCTTGCGGCATTTATTAAAGAGAGCTGCACCACAAGCCGCATAGTTTGTACGCTTGACGAATTTGAGAGCGGCGAAGCTTTTTTGGTGGAATTTGAGAGCGAGAAATACGACGCGGCGTTTATCGACATATATATGCCCGGCATAAACGGCATGGACACAGCGCAGAAAATACGCGAGAGCGGCGACGGCTGCCTTATAATTTTTTGCACAACAAGCGTTGAGCACGCCGTGCAAAGCTACCGCGTGCGCGCGTTTGACTATCTTTTAAAGCCGTACACCGACGAGCAGCTTGCGGATATTTTCAAGGCGTGTATGCGCGCTTTAAAAAATTGCTCGGCGTTTATCGAGGTGAATTCCGGCTGGGAAAACGCTAAGGTCATGCTCGATGATATCATTTTTACTGATTATTACAACCACTACATACAAATTCACACCGCCGAAAGCGTTGTGCGAAGCCACATGTCATTTCCCGAATTTTTAAAGCTTTTATTAATTTACCCGCAGTTTTTGTGCTGCTATCGCAATTGCATTATCAACATGGACAAGGTGAGCATGCTTGACGAGCGTGACTTTTTGATGATAAACGGCGAGCGCATACCTATCGCGCGCGGCAGCAAAAGCGCGCTTAAGCACCGCTATGCAGACTACGCCTTTTCTAAGCTGAATGGGGGTATTTAGTTGCCGTTTGTGCATATAACGCTGATGATTTGCGCCATCACAATGAGCGCGGCGTGGCTGTCTATATCTCCGTTCAAAGAGCATTTATGGCTGCCGACATGGACATTTTACGGCGCTGTGGCGCTGTATAGCATAGGCGTGTCGTTCATCGTGACGTCGCATTATTCAAGCGAAGGGTTTATCACACAGTCCACAATTACGCTAATATCCGCATCCTTTGTGGCTATAATTCTCATTTCAGGCATAATTGCGACGCGTGAAAATGCTTTTCAGTATGTTTTTACGCTCATGACGATAATGTGCGTGTACGACACAGCGCAGGTGGCAGCACGCATGATGACGGATAAGCTAGTAAAGGTTTTTGTCGGAACGTCATATTTGACTGTGCTTTTAGTCTGTGTGCTGCTGATGATTTTACCGGCGTTTATCGCGCTTTGCATTATCATTAAAAATCTTATTTCCCCAATTATATTTTCAACAGCAAGACAGGGCTTTTGGGAATATCAGTGGCTTATTCCCGTGCTTTTTGTCACTGTTTTCAGAATGAGAATTTTTTCAAACTCAAGCGACGCACAGCTTGACGGAACATTGTACAACGCTTTTATATTGTTTGAGTGGTTTGTGTTTGAGATAACGAGCTTTGTTATAATGCTGCTTGGCATTTTGCGCACGCGCCGCGCCGCGCATGATTTGCGCCATCATTTTATCGTTATTGACAGCCTTGCCGAAAAGGGCGATTGCGACGGCATACGCAAATATTTGCAGGCGAACAGTCAAAACTTCGGCGAGCCTGAAATGCCGCCGGTGTGCGACAACTACTCTGTAAATTCGGTTTTGTGCCACCATATTTCCGAGGCAAAAAAAACAGGACACCGAGGTGAAAACTAATTTGCAGATACCTAGAAATCTCGGTGAGGACGAGGGCGACGTGTCCATCATAATAAGCAATCTTGTTGAAAACGCCGTTGAAGCGTGCATGCGAATGCTGAAGGGCAACCGCTTCATCGACATAAAGGCCGCGCCCGTCGGCGACGAAAATGTAATTTTGGCTGTGCGAGCGTAAATATTTTTGTTGCAAAGCGCAGTTTTATGTGATAGAATACAAAAAAGGGAATGAACGTCTCCCGTGGCACGCGCCAAAACCGCTTTTAAGCTGATGACTTCTGCTAAACGCAGAAGTTGTCGGCTTTTTTTGTCTCGTAGGGAACACATTGTATGCGTTCCAATAATTTCGCGCAAACCGTCGGTTTCGGAACGCATACAATGCGTTCCCTACGTTTGTTCACCGCAAATTTATCAAAAATTGTAGGGGCGCGCATTGCGCGTCCGAAAATTTCCCGCAATTTTACAACGTGCATAGAAGGAGTTTCATTATGCTTACAAGTCTTGCTCTAGTGTTTTTATGTGGTCTTTTATTAAGCGGTGTATTCACTAAATTAAAGCTGCCTGGGCTGCTTGGGATGATAATTACAGGCGTGCTGCTTGGGCCGTTTGCGCTGGATTTGCTCGACGGTTCGCTGCTTGGAATTTCTGCGCAGCTTAGGCAAGCGGCGCTTGTGATAATACTCACGCGGGCGGGGCTGTCGCTTGACATTGATGATTTAAAGCGCGTTGGGCGGCCTGCGGTGCTGATGTGCTTTGTGCCGGCGTGCTTTGAGATTGTTGGCACTGTGCTTTTTGCGCCTGCGCTATTTGGTATAACGCGCGTTGAGGCGGCGGTTATGGGCAGTGTTATCGCGGCGGTGTCGCCCGCTGTTGTTGTGCCGCGAATGCTGAAAATAATGGACGAGGGCTACGGGCGCAAAAACAGCATACCTCAGCTTATTTTGGCGGGCGCGTCCGTCGACGATGTGTTTGTGATTGTGCTGTTTGCGGCGTTCACCTCGCTTGCGGGCGGCGAGAGCGTGTCGGCGGCAAGCTTTTTGCAGATACCTGTCTCCATTGTGCTCGGCGTTGTCGTCGGCGTGTGCGTGGGGCTTTTGCTGACGCTATTTTTTAAGCGTATTCATATGCGCGATTCGGTTAAGCTGCTCATTATTTTGAGCATTTCGTTTTTGCTTTTGCAGCTCGAAACGTCGCTAAAGGGCACTGTGCCGTTTTCGGGCTTGCTTGCGATAATGAGCACAGGGCTTGCGATAAACAAAAAATACCTCCCGCTCGCGAAGCGGCTGTCGGTAAAATACAGCAAGCTTTGGGTCGCGGCGGAGGTACTTCTTTTTGTTCTTGTGGGCGCGGCTGTAGATTTAAGCTATGCCGCAAAATTTGGGCTTGCGGCTGTGGCGCTTATAATTTTCGCGCTGATTTTCCGCATGGTTGGCGTTTTAACCTGCCTCATTAAAACAAAGCTGACACGCAAGGAGCGCGTTTTTTGCATGGTGGCATACACGCCGAAAGCCACGGTGCAGGCCGCTATAGGCGCGGTGCCGCTGTCGATGGGGCTTGCGTGCGGCAACGCGGTTTTATGCGCCGCGGTTGTGTCAATTCTCATCACAGCGCCGTTTGGTGCGGTGTGCATTGACCGGCTTTATAAAAAGCTGCTTGATTAATTTATGCGTCTTTAGGTATATTGCGCATGTAATGTATCGCGAACGGCAGGGCTATCACAAACGACAGCGCGTCAGCGACTGTTTGGGCGCACTGAACGCCGAATATGCCGCAGAACATCGGCAGAATAAACACGACCGGCAAAAAGCATATGCCGCTGCGAAGCATTGCTATGAGCGCCGCAAGGCGGCTTTCGCCTATGCTTTGGAACACCATGTTCGACGCGACTGTCAGCGGCTGAAACAGCATTGCGGCACATTGCAGACGCAGCGCCGTCACACCTATTGCTATGACCTCGGGGTCGTCACGGAAAACACCGATTATCTGCGCGGAGACTAAAAACATTGCCGCCGCAAATATAATCATGACTATTTCGCCGAGCTTTATTGTGAAAATATACGCTTCTTTGACGCGCGAATATTTTTTTGCGCCGTGGTTATAAGCCGCCACGGGCTGCATTCCCTGCCCTATGCCGACCATTACAGACGCCATGAGCCAGCACACACGCCCGACAATGCTCATTGCCGCGACTGCCGCGTCGCCGTAAACGCCCGCGCAGTTGTTGAGCGCCATTGTTGAAATGCTCGTCAAGCCCTGACGCAAAAGCGTGGGAAAGCCTGTCGCGCATATCTCTTTTACGTCCTCAATGCGCCATTTTAGCGCGCGGAGTGAAATTTTTATCTGCGTGCGGCCTGAGATAAACATATAAAACAATATGCAGAAGCTGACGAGCTGCGACAGCGCCGTCGCAAGACCTGCGCCGCCTACGCCCATGTTAAGACCGTATATAAATATGGGGTCGAGCACTATGTTTAATATCGCGCCTGTCGTTAAGCCAATCATGGCGAGCGACGCGTGACCCTCGTAGCGCATGACGTTATTTAGCACGCAGCTTGAAGCAAAAAACGGCGCGGCGAGCAAAATATACTGGCAATAATCGCGCGCGTAGGGCAAAATTGTGTCTGTGCTGCCGAGCAGCTTTAGCATTGGCGTGAAAAATATGAAGCCTAAAACCGCAAATATTACTCCGACTATGAGCGACATTGCAAAGCCCTCGCAGGCTATGCGGGACGCGGCGTCGTTTTCCTTACTGCCTAATCTGCGGCTTGCAAGGCTGCCCGCGCCCTGACCGAACATGAAGCCGAACGACTGTATAAGCGTTTGCAGCCCGAGCACAATGCCGATTGCTCCGCTGGCGCTTGTGCCTATGCCGCCGACAAAATATGCGTCGGCGAGGTTGTAGATGCTTGTTATAAGCATGCTGATGACAGTCGGCACGGCAAGCTGTGCCACAAGCTTTGGCACCGGAGTTTTAGTCATTTTGACAAATTGTTCATCCATTTCCGTTACCCCTAATATATAATTTACGTTAAATATTATAGCATGTTTGGAAGGAAATGACAAATAAATATGTTCATACGCAAACCTACCTCATCCGTCGCTCCTTCGTCGCGCCACCTTCCCCTAAAGGGGAAGGCTTTAAAGGCTTCCCCCTCGGGGGAAGCTGTCGCCCGCAGGCGACTGATGAGGGGCGTTTATAAAATTTATATAAAAAAACAACCTGACGCGAATGTGCGTCAGGTTGTTTTGAATTATTTATCCCAGTTTTTTGAAAGCTTTGCCTGTTCTTTGATGGGCAAACCAAACAGGTTGATGAAGCCCTCTGAATCGGCTTGGTTGTAGCCGTCGTCCTCGCCAAACGATGCTGTCTGCTCGTCGTAGAGGGTGTAGGGGCTTGTCACGCCGGCGTTGATGATGTTGCCTTTATAAAGCTTCATCTTAACGTCGCCTGTGACGTGCTTTTGTGTGTCGTCGACAAACGCGTCAAGTGCTTCACGCAGCGGGGTGAACCACTGGCCATTGTACACTAAATCGGCGTACTTTTGCGCGACCATCGGCTTGAAGTGCATTGTCTCTTTGTCAAGGCAGATTGTCTCGAGCACCTCATGTGCATGGTACAAAATTGTGCCGCCCGGTGTTTCGTAAACGCCGCGGCTCTTCATGCCGACAAGGCGGTTTTCGACTATGTCGATGATACCGATGCCATTTGCTCCGCCAAGCTCATTAAGCTTTGCGACAAGCTCGACAGCGCCCATCTCAACGCCGTCAACGGCTGTGGGAATGCCCTTTTCAAAATGAACGGTGACATATGTAGGCGCGTCGGGTGCCTTTTCCGGTGAGACGCCAAGCTCTAGGATTTTGTCATAGAGCGGCTCGTTTTGGGGGTTCTCAAGGTCAAGACCCTCATGCGAAAGATGCCAGAGGTTTTTGTCCTTTGAATAGTTTGTCTCGCGGTTGATTTTGAGCGGAATTTCATGCGCTTCGGCGTAGTCAATCTCCTGCTCACGGCTCTTGATGTCCCATGTTCTCCACGGTGCGATAACGTCGAGCTCGGGTGCAAATGCCTTGATTGTCAGCTCAAAACGCACTTGGTCGTTACCTTTGCCTGTGCAGCCGTGGCAAATTGCGTCCGCACCCTCTGCTTTGGCGATTTCGACAATGCGCTTTGCGATAATCGGGCGGGCAAAGCTTGTGCCGAGCAGATATGTGCCCTCATATTTTGCGCCCGCTTTGAGCGTAGGCCAAATGTACTGCTCGATGAAGTCTTTATTTAAGTCCTCGATATAGAGCTTTGACGCGCCTGTTTTGAGAGCCTTTTCCTCTAAGCCCTCAAGCTCTGTGCCCTGCCCTACGTCGCCGGAAACAGCCACGACCTCACAGCCGTAATTTTCTTTAAGCCACGGAATAATGATAGATGTATCAAGACCGCCCGAATATGCCAAAACAACTTTTTTATACTTTTTCTTTTCCATTATTCAAAATCCCCTTTATAAATTATACATTGTCATTCTGAGGAGCGCAGCGACGAAGAATCTTAAAGCCTATGACAATGCACAAAAGATTCTTCGCTGCGCTCAGAATGACACAATTGCTTACATTATAATACTTTTGAAAGAAAGCTCTTCAAACGCTCGTTTTGCGGGTTTGCAAAGAACTCCTTCGGCTCGTTTTGCTCCATGATTACGCCCTCGTCGATGAATAAGACGCGTGTGGCGACCTCGCGTGCAAAGCCCATTTCGTGAGTTACAATGACCATTGTCATGCCGTCGTTTGCAAGCTCGCGCATGAAGTCGAGCACTTCTCCGACCATTTCGGGGTCAAGCGCACTTGTCGGCTCATCGAAAAGCATTACCTCGGGGTTCATTGCGAGCGCGCGGACAATCGCTATGCGCTGCTTTTGGCCGCCAGAAAGCATGTTTGGATATTCGTCCGCTTTTTCGGCAAGGCCGATGCGTCCGAGCAGCTCCATTGCGCGCTTATCCGCGTCCTTCTGGTTCATAAGCTTTAGCTGAACAGGCGCAAGCGTGATGTTTTGCTTTACCGTCAAATGCGGAAACAGGTTAAAATGCTGAAAAACCATGCCCATGCGGCTGCGCACTTGGTCTATGTCGCAGCCTTTGGCGGTTATCTCCTCATCATCAATAAATATCTGGCCGCCCGTCGGCTGCTCGAGAAGATTTATGCACCTTAAAAATGTGCTTTTGCCGCTGCCTGACGGCCCTATAACTACTACCTTTTCACCTTTTTGGATCGTCTGTGTAATTCCTCGCAGAACCTTGACGTCTCCAAAAGATTTTTCGAGATTTCTAACGTCTATCACTTCGCGCAAGTCTCCTTTCTAATTTCCCTACAAAATGTTGCAAAACAAGCACTACACACAAATACACCAGCGCCACCGCAAGCAGCGGAAGCATGGCGTCATATGTACGGCTGCGTATTATATCGCCGCCTTTTGTGAGGTCTTGTATCGCTATATAGCCCGCAACGCTTGTCTCTTTTAAAAGAGTAATCATTTCGTTGCCAAGCGCGGGAAGAACGTTTTTAACCGCCTGCGGCATAACTATTTTCCACATGGTGGTTTTGTATGAAAGCCCGAGGCTGCGCCCCGCCTCCATTTGACCTGCGTCGATGCTCATTATGCCGCTGCGGAATATTTCCGCGACGTATGCGCCGGAATTTATGCCGAACGCAAGTGCCGCGGCAACTATTTTGCTGACGGACATTGTCGCAAACACGACGTAATAAATTATCATAAGCTGAACAACGACAGGCGTGCCGCGAATGACAGTGAGGTAAAGCTTTGAGATATTATTAAGCAGCTTTAGCTTGCCCGTTTTATCGTGAGTTACGCGCACAAGCGCCACCAAAAAGCCAAGCGTGACGCCAAGCATAAGCGCAAATATCGTGATAACAAGCGTATTGCTAAGGCCGTCAAGCAGATATTTCCACCTGTTGTCCTCTATAAAATTGAGAATAAAGCGTTCCTTGAAGCTCATGCGGTCACCCTGCCTTATGATTTTTAACGCGGCGCGTTTTTTACATTATAATGTATATTATAAACCAGCGCGAAGCTTTGTGCAACATAAAGCTTCGCGCCGTTTGGAACAAAATTATTTTGCGACGATTATTGCCTGTGTGCCTGTGCAGTAGCTATCTGTGAAGTCGATTGATTTTAGTCTGTCCTCTGTGACGCTCATGCCTGCAGCGCCAAAGTCGGCTTTGCCGCTTTGTACAGCTGTGATGATGGAGTCGAACTCCATGTCGTCGATTTGAAGCTCGTAGCCGAGATAGTCGCAGATGGCTTTTGCAAAGTCTGCGTCAAGGCCGCACACTGTGTCGTTTTCGACATATTCATACGGAGGGAACGCGGCGTTTGTCGCCATGATGAGCTTTCCGTTTGTATAGCTGACATCTGCGGGGCTTTCATAAGGCTTGCTGCCCTCAACCTCGCCTATGTAATAGTCGATGATGCTCTGAAGCGTGCCGTCGGCTTTAAGCGCGGCGATTGCTTCGTTAAATGACTTTGTGAGGTCTGCTTTATCTTTTGATATGCACATTGCATAATCTTCAACTGTGAACGGCTCTCCAAGAACCTTGATGCTGTCGTTTTGCGCTTCAAAAACCTTTGCGGGCTGGTCGTCAATGATAACTGCGTCAATTTTGCCCTGTGTGAGCGCCATAATTGCGTCTGCGCCCTTGCTGTAACGCTCGATTGTCGCGCCCTCAACGTCCTCTGCGTAGATGTCGCCTGTTGTGCCTGTCTGAACGCCGATTTTTTTGCCTGTGAGGTCGTCGGCAGATGCGATTGCGCCGTCGGCTGTTGAGGCAGTTGACGCTGTTGACTGAGCGGCAGACGATGCTGTCTGTGATGAAGCTGTGCTGCCACATGCTGCTAGTGAGAGCGCCATAAGCGCTGCAATTGTAAGTGTAACTAACTTTTTCATATGTAAAACTCCTCTTTTAACTAAATGCTGCTCAAAATCAGCATTTTTTCTTTCCATGACTATATTATAGCGCATAAATATACAAAGTCAATGGATATTTATGCATTTATGTAAATTCGTCATTGCGCACAAAAAAGCTTTTGAAAGTGTGCGTGGTGTGTGCACATTTACGCTTTTGCCATTTGTTTCCATTTGCCGCTCGCAAAGCGCCAAACGTAGCATACAGTGCGGAAAACCCAGTCGCAAATCATGCCTACCCACACGCCAATCGCGCCCATACCAAGCATCGAGCCGAGCACGTAGCTAAGGCCGAGGCGGAACACCCACATTGCAAAAATTGCAACAAGCATTGTATATTTTACATCGTTTGCCGCGCGCATAGCGTTTGCAAGCGTGAACGCCGACGGCCACATAAGCACCGCAAAGCCGTTGTGAATACAGATAAGTATTATTGAAAGCTTTTGCGTTTCGGGCGAAAGATTATACATTCCCAAAATCGGGTTTAGGAACGTGAATATCACTACATTGAGCGCGGCAGTGGCAGCGTAGGCAAGCGCCAACAGCTTTTCTGTATATTTTCCCGCCATTTGCATATCGCCCGCGCCAACGCACCGTCCGACGACTGTTATCATGGCAAGGCTCATCGCCTCGGCGGGAATAGTGCCGACGCTGTCGATGTTGTTTGCGACGGCGTTTGCGGCTATCTGCACAGTGCCGAACGTCGATATTATGCTCACGACGAGCACGCGCCCAAGCTGAAACATTCCGTTTTCAGCCGCCGACGGCATACCGATGCGCAGTATGCTTTTCACGAGCGGCTTATCAAATTTGAAGCGCTCGCCCGCTTTTACGTGCACGGGCAGGGCTTGATCAAATATAAGCTTCATCATTATTGCCGCGGCGATAATTCTTGCGATGAGCGACGGCAGCGCCACGCCCGCAACGCCAAGCTTTAAGCCGTAAACGCAAATGGCATTTCCGGCAATATTGACAACATTCATGAACGCGCTTGTGCACATTGACACATTTGAGTTACCCATGCTGCGAAAAAGCGCGGCGCAGGCGTTATATATAGCGAGAAACGGATACGATAGCGCGCAGATTGTGAAATATGTGAGGCACGCCTGCATAACGTCGTCGTCGATAGTGCCAAAGAAAAACCGCAGCACAGGCACGCGAAACGCAAGCACCGCGAGGCATATCACCGCGCCTGCAAGCCCGCTGACGACCATGAGCTGCGACGCGCTTTCGCAAGCGCGCTTGTTATTCCTTGCGCCGATGAGCTGGCTTGTCACCACAGCGCCACCTGTGGCAAGCGCCGCGAAGATGTTGACAAGCAGAATGTTGAGCATATTCACAAGCGAAACGCCCGACACCGCCGCCTCGCCCACGCCCGAAACCATGACGACATCAGCCATACCGACAAGCGTTTCAAGCGCGCGCTCAATAATAAGCGGAACTATAAGCCTCGCGAGCTCACGCCTTGAAAAAAGCGGTGAGGGCATATAAGTCGCCTCCGTTTCATACATTATAATAATTATTTCAAGTATATCACCGCATGGCAACATGTGCAATTATCATATGAAAATTTTGTCACTTTTTACACAACACCTCTTTGTAATATACAGTGCGCGTGCATATTTTATGTGCTATACTGTATATATATTGTAATTATGCAAGGATGAAGAATGAAAAGAAACGTAATTTTTGCCGCCGCAATAGTTGTTTTGGCGGCTGTGATGGCTTTAATATTATATTTTAACAGGCAGACGGGCAGCGTGGCCGTGGTGTCCATCGTCGATGCAAAGAGCATAACGCTGCCGCTTGACGAGGACAAAACAGTGCACATAGGCGAAGCCGAGGGCGCAAAGCTTGACGTGACGCTTGAAATCAAGGACGGCGCAATACGCTTTATTGACAGCCAATGCCCCGACCACATCTGCGAAGGCTTCGGGCGAGTGTCCCACGCAGGCGACACAGCGGTGTGCATGCCCGCGGGGGTTATGATTAGTATAAATTAAGTGAAGAATGAAAAATGAAAATTGAAAAATTAAGGAGTGCCGCGTTGCGGCACATTTTAATATAACACGCAATGTTATAACATTGCGTTATCTATTGTAATGTGATTGCGAAGCAATCACACCTTAATTTTTCACTTTTCATTTTTCATTATAATTTTTAAAAATGTAGGTTTGTCAATGATACGTTACACCAAAAGCAATAAAATCATGGAGAATTTTTTTAGGAGACTGCCAGTTAAGAGGGCGCATGGGAAACGCAT
>RZZW01000049.1 GCA_009929695.1 Clostridia bacterium | reverse complement strand
GAAACCTGCGGGTTTCACATTTTAATGGATAACGCAAACAAAAAACCTCCCTTGTTAAAGGGAGGTGGCGCGACGCAGGAGCGACGGAGGGATTCTTCCAACGGTTTACACAACGCCGTAAAAAGAATCCCTCCACCGCCTGCGGGCGGTCCCCCTCCCTTTAACAAGGGAGGTAAAATGGTTGTGCTATCCATTAAAATGTGATTTCCGCAGAAATCACACCTTACTTTTTCTTTCTTCTTTTTTCTATCTTCTTTTATTTATTTTTCATTATATAGTAGCTGTTTCCTACTAATCATAAACAGCGTCACCGCGACTGTGGCGGAAATTATGTCGGCTATTGGCTCGGCGTAGTAGATGCTCATGGCGCTTTTGGTGATGGAAGGCATTATTATTGCGAGCGGCACAAGCAAAATCACCTTGCGCATGAGCGCCAAGAAAAGGCTCTGCTTTGCTTTGCCCATGCCCATAAACATCATTTGGCTAGCCATTTGCAGGCCGAAAACAAGCATGCCGAACATGAATATCGGCATCGCTTTGCCGACAAGCGCTATAAGCTCGGGGTCGTCTGTGAATATCGACGCGAAAAGCTTCGGCATCGTCATTGTGAGCAGCGCGCCAATGGGCACGACCGTCATATATACGCAGAGAGCGCGCTTGAACACGCCGCGCACCCTTGCCATGTTATTTGCGCCGTAGTTGTAGCTTATAATCGGCTGAACACCCTGTGAAAAGCCCTGTATCGGGAACATTATCATCTGCATAACGCTCTGTAAAACGGTGATGCTGCCGACGTACATGTCGCCACCGTAGCGCTGCATGCCGCTGTTTAAGGTTATACTGACAAGGCTTTCGGTGCTCTGCATGATGAACGGCGATATGCCGAGCGAGGCGATTTTTTTAATCACGCGCGCGTCAGGGTGCATATTTTCGCGCTTTATGCGAAGAAGTGTTTTTTTGCTTGTGAGGAAGGACACCACCCACACGGCGCTGATTGTCTGGCTGATTATCGTCGCGAGCGCCGCGCCCTTTACGCCCATGTTGAGCGTGAAAATGAAGATAGGGTCGAGCACTATGTTTGCGACAGCGCCGATGAGCACGCTTAACATTGCCGTGCGCGCCTTGCCCTGTGCGGTGATGAACGTGTTTAAGCCGAGCGAAAGCTGAACGCTTATTGTGCCCCAAAGGTAGATAGTTATGTAGTCAAGCGAATACGGAATAAGCGTGTCGGACGCGCCAAACGCGTAGAGGATGGGCGTTTTGAAGATTTGAAAGCCCACCGTGAGCACGACGCTTAAAAACAAAAGCATAATTACGCTGCTGCCGAGGATTTTTTCGGCCTCCTTGCGGTTGTCTGCCCCGAGGGCTATCGCCGCGAGCGGAGCGCCGCCCATGCCCGCAAACGCGCTGAACGCCGAGACGAGCATGAGGATGGGCGCACACACGCCAAGCCCCGTCAGCGCGAGCGAGCCGACGTGTGGGATATGGCCGATATATATGCGGTCGACAACGTTATAAAGCACGTTTATAAGCTGCGCCACCACGCTCGGCAATGCTAAGCTGACCATCAGCTTGCCGATTTTTTCAGTGCCAAGCGGATTTTCCACCGCAATATTTTCCTGCATGATTGTCTCCTTATCAATTTACACTTTTGGATTGTAGGGGCGCGCATTGCGCGTACGCAAATTTCCGCACACATTTACAACGTGCGTAGGGGCGATTCGTGAATCGCCCCTACGCACGTTGCGGTTTATACAAATGTGCCACACCTCAAATTTGCGCGAAATTGCGGGCAGATATGGAATCCACCACTACGGGTCACCGCAAATTTACGGCGGATTTATCGCATTACATTATATAATACCACAAATTTCGCGCAAATAACAGTGTGATAATTGCAAAAAAGCGCACGGCTGAAAAACAGCCGTGCGCTTTTGGGGGTGACAGATTATTTGCTTGCAGAAGCAGACTCGGCTGCAACTGATGAAACTGCGCTGTCAGCAACAGATGAAACTTCTGAAGAAGCAACTTCTGATGTAGCAACTGAAGAAACTTCTGATGAAGCAACCTCTGATGATGCAACTGAAGAAGCAACAGAAGATGCTACTGAAGAAGCGGCAGTTGAGCTGGATGTATTATTTGTGCCGCAGGCAGCCAGTGAAAGCGCCATAGCAAGCGACAAAACAGCAATCATAATCTTTTTCATATTGTAAATCCTCCAAAAATGTAAAAAGTGCGTTCCGCAGAATAGTTTTCTGTGGACTGTCTGTAATTATAGCATTGTGCACTAAAACCGCAAGGGTTTTTTGGCAATTGTAACAATATAAACACATATCTTGTATGAAAAGCTATAACTTTTCTACCATCGTGCATAAATTTTACGCATAATTAACGTTTTGTCGCGGTTTAATTGTTTCTTTTTGTTCATAAGTGTGCTCGAACGGCGCACACCGTGATGATTGACGATGATGAAATTTTTGCATTGCTCTTGTATAATGAAAGCTCGCCTCGTATACTAAAGATAAACAAACTTTAAGGAGAAAAAATATGGCTATACTTGGAAATTTGCAGCCCGCAAATGTATTTAAATTTTTTGAAGAAATGTGTGCGATACCCCACGGCTCTTACAATACAAAGGCAATAAGCAACTGGTGTGTTGACTTTGCAAAGCAGCGCGGGCTTGAATATTATCAAGACGACACTAACAACGTCATCATCAAAAAGCCCGCGTCGGCGGGATATGAAGCGTCAAAGCCCGTCATAATTCAGGGACATCTTGACATGGTGTGCGAAAAAGACACCGACTGCGCGCTTGACATGGGCAAAGACCCACTTGAGCTATTTGTTCAGGGCGACCTTATCGGAGCTAAGGGAACGACGCTCGGCGGCGACGACGGCATTGCCGTGGCGATGGCTATGGCAGTGCTTGACGACGACAGCCTGAAGCACCCGCCCATTGAAGCGGTGTTTACAACAGAGGAAGAAACCGGCATGGACGGCGCGTTAAACCTCGATTACTCGCTGCTAAAAGGCCGCACAATGATCAATATTGACTCGGAGGACGAGGGCGTTTTGACAGTGGGCTGCGCGGGCGGTTTGCGCGCGGAATATATCTTAGCAACGCAGCGCGAGGAGTTTGACGCGCCGCAGCTTTCAGTCACGATATCGGGGCTGACAGGCGGGCATTCGGGCATCATGATAGACAGAGGCCGTGCCAACGCAAACGTGCTCATGGGGCGCTTGCTCGACGCTGTGACGTACAAATCAAGCCTTCGCATTGCAAGCATAACAGGCGGAACAAAGGACAACGCCATTCCGACTTTGTGCACGGCTGTGATTGCGGTGAAAAGTCCGGACGAGCTGCGCGAATGTGCCAAACAGATGGAGGCGACCTTCAAAAACGAATACAGCGTGACAGACCCGCACCTTTGCGTGACAGTTGAGCCTTGCAGCGAGCGCGTGCAGTTTGTGTTGCAGGAAAAATATACAGATAGCGTAATTCACATGCTTGTCGCAACGCCAAACGGCGTGCAGGAGATGAGCCGCGACATAAAGGGGCTTGTGCAGACGTCCATCAATCTTGGCATTGTAAAAACGAGCGAGAGCTGCATCGAGGCCGATTTCAGCATACGCAGCAGCGTTGAATCGCAAAAGCTGTACGAGGCCATGCGCCTTATGAGAATAGGCGAAAGCATCGGCGTATCAATGACGCGAAAGGGCGATTACCCAGGTTGGGAATACCGCAAGGAGTCTCCGCTGCGCGACACAATGGTAAATGTTTTTAAAGAAAAATACGGCCGCGAGCCAAAAATCGAAGTGATCCACGCAGGGCTTGAGTGCGGCGTTTTCTCGAAAAAGCTAGACGGCCTAGACTGCGTATCCTTCGGCCCCGACATGCAGGACATCCACACCCCGCGCGAAAGACTGAGCATAGCCTCGACGCAGAGAACGTGGGAATATCTTGTGGCGGTGCTGGAAAATCTTAAATAAATTTAAATAAGATAGAAAAAAGAAGAAAGAAGAAGTAAGGAGTGATTGCTGCGGCAATCACATTTTAATGGATAGTGCACCTTGTCATTCTGAGCGAAGCGAAGAATCTTAAAACCTACGATAACGCGCAAAAGATTCTTCGCTTCGCTCAGAATGACAGAAAACTGCAAACCATTAAAATGTGAAACCCGCAGGTTTCACTCTTTACTTCTTCTTTTTTCTATCTTATTTTTTCTTTTATTATACCACTTTAGGAATAGTAATCGCGTGCACCGGGCACTGGTTCATGCAGATGCGGCAGCCGGTGCATTTTGAGTAGTCTACGCGGGCGACGTTGTTTGTGACCTTAATCGCGCCCTCGGGACAGTTTTTTTCGCACTTCATGCAGCCTATGCAGCCTGCTGTGCACGCTTTTCTTGTGAGTGCGCCGCGGTCGTGGTTGGCACACATTACTACGGGCTTTTCGCTCTCGGGGCGTATCCAAATCACCTTTTTGGGGCACGCCTGTTCGCACGCGCCACAGCCTGTGCATTTGGCGGGGTTGACGCGGGCAAGGCCGTTGCTGACTATGATTGCGTCGAATTTGCACGCCTTAACACAGTCGCCATAGCCGAGGCAGCCGTACTCACACGTTGCGCTGCCCTTATAAAGCGACGCGCACGCGGCGCAGCTTTGCACGCCCTGATACACATATTTATCCTCTGTGTGGTCAAGGCTACCCTGACACGCCACTATCGCCTTGCGCTTTACAACGTCGCCTGCCTCTACGCCCATTATTGCGGCGGCGGCTTTCGCCGCGTTTTCGCCGCCGGGGACGCATTTGTTTACAGGTGCGCCGCCGACTATCGCCTTCGCGTAGTCCGCACAGCCCGCATAGCCGCACGCGCCGCAGTTTGCACCAGGCAAAACCGACGAAACCTGACCTATGCGCTCATCCTCTTCAACGTGCATAAAATGCGCAGCCACAACAAGCACTGCCGCGCCGATGAAGCCGATGACCGTAACTATAATTATTGCTGTTACCATACTCATTTACTTCACCACTTTCTTACACTGCGCCGAAAATATTTTCGATAATGCCGCCAAAGCCCATGAACGAAAGGCTGACCATGCTTGCCGCGACAAGCGTTATGGGCAAGCCCTCGAAGCATTTGGGCGGTTTTGCGTCCTCTAAGCGGCGGCGAACGCCCGCGAAGAGCACCATTGCGAGCATGAAGCCAAAGCCCGCGCCCACTGCGCACACAAGGCTCTCTGCAAAGCCGTAGCCCTCGTCGATAACTGAAATTGTGACGCCGAGCACGGCGCAGTTTGTTGTGATGAGCGGAAGATAAACGCCGAGCGCGTTATAAAGCGGCGGCATAAATTTTTTCAAGATAATCTCAACAAGCTGTACTAAAACAGCGATGATTAAAATATACGCTATCGTCTGCAAATACTGTAAATCGTTCGGCACCAGCACAAACGTGTATATTGGCCACGTGACAGCCGTTGCGAGCGCCATGACGAACACGACGGCGCAGGACATGCCAAACGCGGAATCGAGCTTTTTTGACACGCCCAAAAACGGACATATGCCAAGAAACTGCACGAGCACATAGTTGTTGACAAGTATCATGCTGAAAAATATTGTAGCAAGCTTTATCGCCATTATGCCTCGCCTCCTTCTTTAGCCGCGTCTTTTTTAGCGGGCACTTTTTCGCAGCTTCCGCCGCAGATAGAAGCGCTTGGGCAGCCCTCACAGCCGATTTTGCGCTCGATGCGGTTGTTTGTTTTATTCTCGATGAAGATGACAAGCGCCATCAGCACGCCGAATACAAAGAAACCGCCCGGAGGTGTGATGAACACTGTCATTGAATCGACAGCTTCGGGGATAATGCGCACGCCGAATATGCTTCCCGCGCCGAGAATTTCGCGGATTGAACCCATGAGCAAAAGCGTGAGCGTGAAGCCTAACCCCATGCCGATGCCGTCGAGCGCGCTCTCAAACGGATTGTGCTTTGACGCGAACATCTCGGCACGGCCTAAGATAATGCAGTTGACGACGATAAGCGGCAGATAGATGCCGAGCGCCGCGTCGAGCGAGGGCATATACGCCTTCACGAGCATTTGCAGCACTGTGACGAACGCCGCTATAACCGTTATATACGCCGGCAGGCGCACTTTGTCGGGAATGACCTTGCGCAAAAGCGATATGACGACGTTTGAACAGATAAGCACAAACGTCGCGGCAAGGCCCATGCCAAGACCGTTGACGGCAAGCGTTGTGACGGCGAGCGTGGGGCACGTGCCGAGCACTAGGCGCAGCGAGGGGTTTTCCTTTATAAGACCGTTAGTTAATATTTTTACTTTATTCATTGCTTCACGGCCTCCTTATACATTTCCATTGCGCCGTTGAGCGCGTTTACGGCTGCTGTTGACGATATTGTAGCGCCTGAAATTGCGTCTACGTCCCCGCCGTTTTTAGCGAGCGCAAGCGAAACGTCCGACTGACGACCCGCAAACTGCTCGCCAAACCATGCGTCCTTGACCTTTTGGCCAAGACCGGGGGTTTCGTCGTTGTCGAGGAATTTCACGGCGGCGATATTGCCGTCTGCATTAAACGCGACCATGACAGGCACCTGCCCGCCGTAGCCCTTTGCCTGAGCTGTGATAACATAGCCCGCGCCGTTGTCGGCTTTATAGACCTCCGTCACGTTGTCGCTTGTAAGACCCTCGACGAGCTTAAAGCTGTCGGCGTCGGGCAAGACCTCGCGGCGTGAAGCATTTGCGGTGGCCACTTCGTTTTCTTTAATGACGGGCGCTGTGGCGTTGTTTGTGAACGCGAGCAGACTGCTTGTTACAAGGCAGATGATGCTCAAAACAAGGATTGGTTTTACGAAATCTTTAAAAATACTCATTTCTTCTTCGCACCTCCCAGTGGGATTTGGCGCGTCGCCTTATTGATATAAGGCACGAGCAGGTTCATAAGCAAAAGCGAGAAGCTCACGCCCTCTGCCATTGTGCCGTAGAAGCGGATAAGGCACGTCAAAACGCCAAGCCCTATGCCGTAGATGAGCTTGCCTTTTAGCGTGAACGGGCTTGTGACGTAGTCAGTCGCCATGAAAAACGCGCCGAGCAGCAAGCCGCCGGAAAGGAGCTGCAATACAACGTCCTGACCGAGCACAAGGCTTAAAACGGCCACTGTGCCGATGTAGGCGGCGGGTATCATGAAGTCGATTGTCTTTGTTACGATTAAGAAAATGCCGCCGATAATAAGCGTGAGCGAGCAGGTTTCACCCAGCACGCCGCCGTAATTGCCTAGCAAAAGCGTGCCGAAAACAGACATGCCCGAAAACGCGCCCGATGTCGCGAGCGGTGTCGCGGTGGCGAGAGCGTCGACGGCTGCCTTTGCGGGGAAGCCGTAGGTTGTCATTCTGCTTGCAAAGCCGATGAATAAGGCGATGCGTCCGACAAGCGCGGGGTTAGCAAAGTTGCACCCAAGCCCGCCGAAAAGCTGCTTTGTGACGACTATCGCGATAAACGCGCCGACAATTGCTATCCAAAGCGGGATAGTTGACGGCAGGTTGAACGCCAAAATTATGCCTGTGACGACAGCCGAAAGGTCGCCGACAGTCTGCGGCTTTTTCATAAGTATATTGTAAATTGCCTCAAACCCGACGCACGCCGCAGCTGTTACGCCTATGACGAGCAGTGAGCGCGCGCCGAAGATTATGCCGCTGACAACAGCCGTTGGCAAAAGCGCGATGATCACGTTTAGCATAAGACCGCGCGTTGTCGACGAGTCGGTGATATGCGGAGAAGCCGAGATTACAAGCTTTTTATCCATTACTTTTTACCTCCGTTTCTCTGCGCAATCTTCGCAAGGCTCATTGTTTGAGCAAGCGGGCGCTTTGTGGGACAGACAAAGCTGCACGTGCCGCAGCCTATGCAGAGGTCTGTCATTAACGCATTCAAGTCCTCAACGTCGTTTTTCTCGAATGCGGACACTATTTCCACAGGCGAAAGCCCCATTGGGCACGCGTTAAGGCAGCGGCCACAGCGCACACACGGTGTCGGCTCGGCAAGCTTTGCCTCCTTTTCGTTGAATGCCAAAATGGCGTTGTTTTGCTTTATAATCGGGAAATCGGCGCTCAAAACGGCAGTGCCCATCATAGGGCCACCCATGATTATTTTGCCGACCTCGTCCTTTACGCCGCCGCAGAAGTTGAGAACGTCGATTATCGGCGTGCCGATGATTACCTCGACGTTTTTGGCTTCGTTTACGCAAGAGCCGTCGATTGTGAGGCGCTTTGTCGTCAGCGGCATACCTGTTTTTAAGTATTTGCCGAGCGTCGAGACAGTCGTCACGTTCATGACAATTACGCCTGCGTCCGCGGGCAAGCCGCCGCGAGGGACTTCGCGTCCTGTGCATTTTTCAATGAGCACCTTTTCAGCGCCCTGCGGGTAAAGGCTGTCTAGCGGCATGACCTTATAGTCTGCGTCTCCGTTTGTGAGGCTGAACATCATGTCGATGGCCTCGGGCTTGTTGCGCTCGATGCCGATGACGACCTTTTTTAAATTGAGATATTTTTTGACCGCCGCGATGCCGCTTATGACGGTGTCGCTGCACTCTAAAAATTCGCGGTTATCAGCTGTTATGTACGGCTCGCACTCCGCGCCGTTTATGACAAGGGTGTCGACCGCCTCGGGGTTTTTAGGCGAAAATTTGACGGCTGTCGGAAAGCCCGCGCCGCCGAGGCCGACAAGCCCGCATTTTTGGGCAGCCTCAATAAGCCCCTTCGCGTCCGTCACCACCGGTGCTTTCAGCTCAGGGTCGGGTGTTTGTGCTCCGTCCGGAATTATTACTACGGACGAGACAAGCGCTCCGTTTGGAAAGCGGAGTGTTTCAATTCCGTCAACGGTGCCTGAAACACCGCTGTGAATGTCTGCGCTGACAAAGCCGCCTGCTTTGCCTACTACTGAACCCACATATACTGTGTCGCCTTTTTGTACGACAGGCGCACACGGCGCACCGATGTGCTGCTGCATCGGAAGAATAATCTTCGCGGGCAGCGGCATTTTTTCGGTGGCTTTGCCTGCTGTATTTTTGTTATGCGGCACATGGGCGCCCTGCGCGCGTCTTGTAAAGATACTGGGCATGGCTCTATGTTCCCTCTTTCTTTAGCGCAAAATACGCTGTTTTACCAAAAGTCTCGTTTCTATTTTACCATCTTTGCCCTTTTAGTCAACAAAAGTTATTTTATTAACATTATATTTATGTGTTTTTCAGTGAATTTTGCGCAAATTTGCGGGCGGATATTGAATCCGCCCCTACTCACGTTGCAGGTTCACACACATTCACAACGTGCCTTGTAGGGGCGAGCTTCGCTCGTCCGTTAGCTTTGCACAAGCCCTCGGTTTCGGACGCCATATATGGCGTCCCTACATTGCAATTTATAATATCTTTTTCTTTTTTAATTTAATACCATTGCGTTTTTACTGCTTTTTGTGCTATACTGCAATTATATAATAGTATTAAAAGGGGGCGCACCGCTTGACGTTTTTGATAACAGACAGCGACAAGCCGCTGCTGATGGACACCGTTCCCGCGCTGAAGCTCACACATTTTAACGGCGAGCCCGCGCGCGGCGAGGTGTATGCGTATATGCGATGCTACGCCTGCAATGGCGCACTGCATCTTAGCTTTACAGAGTTTGACGAAGCGCCGCCCGAGGGCACACACATGGCGCTTGCGCTTATGCCGGCGGATAAGGACGACAGCTTTTTGTATTTGACGCTTGACAAGGCGGCAAAATGCGATTTAAAGCTGCTTGACGCGCGGACAAACAATTGCGTAAAAGCGCTGACGCCGCCAAGCGTGAGCATTGTGACGGGCAGCGACGAGCAGGGGCTTTACTGGTGTGCCGAAACAGTTATTGAAAAAGAAATTTTTGACAAGGTGCTTTCGTCGCCGATGAAGTCGGGCTCGGTTTTTGCAGGGAATGTATTTTTATGCAAGGACGGCGAGGCGGCATTTGGCAGCGCGTTTAAAGTGCCAATTGAAGAAAGCGTGCCGACGACGGCGGGCTTTGACGTATTTACATTAGTGCCGTATTAAAATTTGGAGGGTATACAAGCATGAAAGCGATTTTTAAACTGATTTTTATTTTACTGGCAGCCCTAGCCGCAATAGTCGGCATTGCATATTTTGAAAAAGAGACAACGCCGGATTACATAGAAGTATATTCCGACGATGACGACGATGATTACAGCTTTTAGTTCATAATATTTATCCTTTCAAAAACCCCCGCTGTATTTGGACTGTTCCCCGATTAACAGACAAATAAAAAAGCACCATATCGTAGAATTGCGACAAATTACGCGGTCTTGCTCCGAATCTCAAACGGAGTGAGGCCGTCTTTTAAGTTAATGCGCTCGAAATTATAAAACGCAACA
>RZZW01000048.1 GCA_009929695.1 Clostridia bacterium | reverse complement strand
AATGCGTTTCCCATGCGCCCTCTTAACTGGCAGTCTCCTAAAAAAATTCTCCATGATTTTATTGCTTTTGGTGTAACGTATCATTGACAAACCTACAACCGCGCGTTTTCGCGATAATTTTGCTTGTACTCTACAATATATTGTTTTTGAAAAGGGCGCGTGATATACTTTATTTATAACAAAATAAACGGAGGTTGACGCATGATGGAAATTACCACGCTTGTTGAAAAGCAGCGAAGCTTTTTCGATACCGGCGCAACGCTTTCGGTTGAATACCGCAAAAAGGCGCTCGACACGCTTTTAGACCAAATCAAGGCGCACGAGGACGAAATTTACGCGGCGCTTAAGGCGGATTTGGGTAAGGGTGAATTTGAGAGCTACATGTGCGAGGTCGCGCTCACGATAAGCGAGCTTAAATATCAGCGCAGTCACATCGCGCGTTTTTCAAAGCCACAGCGCGTGTATACGCCGCTTGCACATTTTGCGGGGCACAGCTTTCGTCAGCCGTCGCCGCTCGGCGTATGCCTTGTGATGAGCCCGTGGAACTATCCGTTTATGCTAGCAATGGAGCCGCTTATCGGCGCTATCGCGGCGGGCAACTGCGCCGTTGTGAAGCCCGGCAATTACGCGCAAAACACGTGTAAAGTGATTTCGCAGATAATTTCCGCAGCCTTTGCGCCCGAATACGTCTGCGCGGTGCTTGGCGGACGCGAGGAAAACGCGGCGCTTTTAGACCAGAAATTCGACTGCATCTTCTTCACAGGAAGTGTCGGCGTGGGCAAGCTTGTGCTTGAAAAAGCGGCGGCAAACTTAACGCCTGTCACGCTTGAGCTCGGCGGCAAAAGCCCATGCATTGTGGACAAGACAGCCGATGTTAAAATTGCCGCGCGGCGCATTGTTTTCGGCAAATATTTAAACGCGGGGCAGACGTGCGTTGCGCCCGATTATCTTTTTGTGCACGAGGACATAAAGCAGGCGCTTGTCGATGAGATAAAGCTGCAAATAGAAAAGCAGTACGATGGCGG
Organism: Clostridia bacterium; assembly: GCA_009929695.1. Lineage (GTDB taxonomy): Bacteria > Bacillota > Clostridia > Oscillospirales > Ruminococcaceae > Ruthenibacterium. The sequence goes on along the minus strand of RZZW01000048.1, from coordinate 9,414 downwards.
CGCGTCGTGCGAGCACCTCGGTAAAATAATAAATAGAAAGCATTTTGACAGGGTTAAGGCGCTCATCGACGGCGAGGAGATAATCTGCGGCGGAACATACGACAAAGAAGCGCTAAAAATTGCGCCGACTGTGCTCGACAAAATAACGCCCCAAGCGCCTGTTATGCAGGAGGAAATCTTTGGGCCTGTGCTGCCTGTGATAGCCTATAGCGACATAAACGACGTTATAAAATACGTGCGTGCAAACCCTAAGCCGCTCGCGCTTTACCTCTTTACAAAAGACAAAACCGTCGAGCAACGCGTGCTTACCGAATGTCAATTCGGCGGCGGGTGCATAAACGATGTTGTTGTGCATTTGGCGACGAGCTACACGCCGTTTGGCGGCGTTGGCGAGAGCGGAATGGGCTCATATCACGGCAAAAAAAGCTTTGAGACGTTCAGCCACTACAAGTCAATCCACAGCAAAGCGTGCTGGATTGATTTGCCGATAAGATATCAGCCCGCAAACGAGCTAAAGAAAAAGCTGCTGAAAATTTTTATTAAATAGGAGTATCGCTGTGTCATTCTGAGCGCAGGAAGAATCTTATAGTTATCACTGCACGCTAAAGATTCTTCGCTGCGCTCAGAATGACATGCAAAGAGCGATTATTATAAAGGAGTTTACATTATATGCGTCATCTTATGGAACCATTTGACCTTTCTATCGCGGAGCTTAACACGCTTTTACAGCTTGGTGAAAGCATTGCCGCCGAGCCTGCAAAATATGCACATGAGTGCGACGGCAAAATTCTCGCGACACTTTTTTACGAGCCTAGCACGCGCACGCGGCTCTCGTTTGAATCGGCAATGCTGCGCATGGGCGGCAAGGTGCTTGGGTTTTCAAGCGCTAGCTCGTCAAGCGCCGCAAAGGGTGAGACAGTCGCTGACACAATCCGCATGGTGAGCGGCTACGCCGACATATGTGCCATGCGCCACCCCTTAGAGGGCGCACCGTTCAGGGCGAGCCTTTTTTCAAGAATACCCGTCATAAACGCGGGCGACGGCGGCCACGAACACCCGACGCAGACGCTGACAGACCTTTTGACGATAAAAAGCCGCATGGGTCGCCTTACAAATCTGCGCGTCGGCTTTTGCGGAGATTTGAAATACGGCCGCACAGTGCACTCGCTGATGAAGGCGCTCGCAAGATACGAGGGCAACGAATTTGTGCTCATAAGCCCCGACGAATTAAAAGTTCCCGCGCATATTTTGGAAAACGAAATGGCAGAGGCAAACGTGCCGTGTATAGAGACAAAAAGCCTTGAGGACGCAATACCGACGCTCGACATTTTGTACATGACGCGCATACAAAAAGAGCGCTTTACCGACATGAATGTGTACGACAGAGTTAAGGATATATACATTCTCGACGAGGCAAAAATGGCGCTTGCAAAAGAAAAAACGGCCGTGCTGCACCCTCTGCCGCGCGTGAATGAGATAAAGCTCGCCGTTGATAATGACAGCCGCGCTGCGTATTTTCAGCAGGCGCAAAACGGCGTTTACGTCCGCATGGCGCTTATGCTCACGCTGCTTGGGCTTGCACCTAGTGGAAAGCTAGACGACAAGCCGTCTGACTACAAGCTCGAGAGCACAGTGGAGAGCACCCCCTGCACAAACCGCCGCTGCATAACCTCGACAGAAGAAGAGCTTTTGCCGCTTTATAAAAAAGACGCAAATGGCGTTTTGAGGTGTATTTACTGCGAAAAGAAATTGAAATAAGATAGAAGAAAGAAAAAAGAAGAAATAAGGAGTTACCACGTTGCGGTAAAATTATAATATTTAGTGCGTCTACGAAAGATTTATATGAAATCTTACATAGACGCACTACTTATTTGAATGTTATGGCGCAGCCATAACTCATTCATTTTTCTTTATTTGTATTTCTCAATCATCCTTTTAAACTTTTCTTCTCCTCTTAAAAACTCATATTCTTCGCTTTTTTCAAGCTCGGATATCAGCGAGGGCATCATTTGTGCGCCTAAATTTCCGCCGTTTTCTTTTACTTCTATGTGCTTGTAAAGCGGCGACTTTTTTACGTCCCACGGCATAAGCGCTGCGGCTAGCATTTTTTCTAACAAATCAAGGCTTTCAACAACGTTTTTGCTTGTCACCGCCACTTCAAGCGGCACTATATATGCGCTGTATCCCCAAAGCCCAAACACTTCCGCCTCGCTTTGCCCGCATTTTGCAAGCTGCTTTGCGGTGTCAAAATCTCCCTCTTTTACGGCGATTTTGGCAAGCGATATAAGCGTCGCCTGTATGTCGTTAAGCGCCGATATAAGCTTGTGTTCAAGCAGCTTTGCCGCGTCGTTTGTCCTATCCTGCGCCACCCATAAGCTCGCTTGCAAGCCGCGTTTGTCAAGAGCGTTATATTCTGGCATAGCATCTAAAAGCTCCTGCGCTTTTTCGTATTGTTTTTCAGAAATAAAACGCGACGCGAGCATATAATTTGCCTGCTTTGAATATTTTTCGTCTCCGCATTTCGCAACGCGCTCATATAACGATAATATCTGCGCATCGTATGGCTTTTGGCTCTCGTCGTCAAGATGCGCCATCATAAGCGAGCCTTGCAGCGTGAGCGCAAGCATGTGCAAAAGCTCCGCGCACGTTGGATATTCCCTCACCTTTTCCATAGCGAGCACAAATTCAGCGTCGAGTCCGCTCGCTTTTTGCACCTCTACAACCTTATTTAGAAAAAGCCCGATTTCCTTTTGCGACAAGCTTTCATTAAAGCAAAACAGCGTGTTTACATCAATCCCAAGCAGACGCGCGAGCGCGGGCAGCAGCGAAATGTCGGGGTACGTCGCGCCCTTTTCCCACTTATTTACGGCGGGCGCTGAGACGCCGAGACAATCCGCCACCTGCTCCTGCGTCATGCCGAGCGCTTTTCGTCTTTCGCGCACAATCTCGTTCATGTTCATATATATCAACTCTTTAAAAATTATTTGAAAGCTTTCTGTCATTATAATATCAGCAATACCGTTTTGGCGCAATTGAACAGTTATTAAAAAGTGTGACAAAAAGTTAAACAACGGTTATATTTTAACATTTTGTGCGCATAGCAAGGACGCTTTCGGCTTTTTTGACTAAACTTGCTATTTACTTTGACGCTTTCATTTATAGCTTGGGGATATATATGGAAAGTGTGCGTGCTACATTGACAAATCGTGAAATAAATGTTAAAGTAGTAGATAAGTGTCGTGAAAATAGTATGTCGCAAGCAATTATTAAAGCAAAATTTGTGTAAATTTCGGGCGATATATTATTAAAAGTGCAAAATTAATTTTATAAGGGGAGTTTTATATTCATGGCCAAATACATCATAAAGCGTATTGCGCTGGCCTTGCTGACAATTTTTATTGTCGCCACACTGACGTTTTTCCTCATGAACCTTGTGCCCGGCGGGCCTTTTATGGGAGAAAAATCTGTAACCCCGCAGGCGCTTGCTGCGCTTAATGAGAAGTACGGGCTTGATCAGCCGCTTTCAACACAGTATGTCAACTACATCAAAAACGCTGCTAAGGGCGATTTTGGCGCCAGCCTTAAACAGCGCGGCAGAAATGTTTCTGACATTATCACATCTAAATTTCCCGTCTCGGCAAGGCTTGGCGGAATATCCGCGCTGACGGCTTTGCTGTTTGGCATACCTCTCGGCAGCATCGCGGCGCTCAACCGCGGCAAGTTTTGGGACAACTTTATAATTGTTTTCTCAACCTGCGGCATCGCCGTGCCAAGCTTTGTAATATGTACGGTGTGTATGTATTTCTTTGGCGTAAATCTCGGGTGGCTGCCAACGTTCGGGCTTGCGACGCCGCTTCATTATATAATGCCTGTGTTCGCACTCGCGTTTTATCCGACGGCATACATCGCGCGCCTTATGCGCTCGTCGATGCTCGATGTGCTCGGGCAGGACTATATGCGCACGGCTCGCGCAAAGGGTCTTTCACAGCCCGTCATGCTGTTTAAGCATGCGCTTCGCAACGCTGTTTTGCCCGTCATTACCTATGTTGGCCCCATGCTTGCATACACGCTTTCAGGCAGCTTTATCGTTGAAAAAATCTTCACGATACCCGGCCTTGGCGGAGAATTTGTCAGCTCCATAATGAACCGCGACTACACAGTCATCATGGGCACAACAATATTTCTCGCCACACTGCTTATTATAATGAATGTTCTCGTTGATATTGTGTATAAGCTTATCGACCCGCGCATCAAACTAAAATAGGAGGAAAAAACAAATGCCAAAAACAAACCCAATCAGTTTTCAGCTCAAAGTTGACGATTTCCTCCCTGCATCTGACTCAGACAAGCAAAGCCTTGTCGTGATGCGCGAGAGCGTTAGCTTTTGGCGCGACGGTGCACGCCGTCTGCGCAAAAATAAAATTGCTATGGTGAGCCTTGTCGTTATAATCCTTATAATGATATTCTCATTCATAGTCCCCGCCTTTTATCCTTATTCCTACGAAACACAGATACGCGGCAGCGAAAACCTTGCTCCAATGCAGTATTCCGAAAAAGAAATTGCCGCAATGGACGCGGGCGAAAGCGTATTTCCGCATTTTCTCGGCACAGATAAGCTCGGGCGCGACTACGCGGTGCGCGTGATGGTCGGCAGCCGTATCTCGCTCATGGTCGGTCTTATCGCGTCGGCGATTATCCTCATCATCGGCTCGATTTACGGCTCTATCGCGGGCTTCTTCGGCGGCTGGGTAGACCTTATAATGATGCGCGTAGTCGATATCATTTACACAGTGCCGGATATTTTGCTCATAGTGCTTATATCCTTTGCGCTCAAAAGCCCGCTTGAACAGCTTGCGTCGCAGCCGGGCTTCACGTGGGTGCAAACGCTCGGCACTAACCTTATAAGTATATTTATAGTTTTTGCGCTGCTCTACTGGGTCGGCATGGCGCGTATAGTGCGCGGACAGGTGCTCACACTTAAAGAGAGCGAATATGTCACAGCCGCAAGAGCGCTCGGCGCGTCTAACGGCAGAATTATCCGCAAGCATTTGCTCACAAACTGCATCGGCACACTTATCGTCACAACGACGCTTCAAATTCCGTCGTCGATATTCACAGAGAGCTTTTTGAGCTTCCTCGGGCTTGGCGTTGCAGTTCCGCTGCCGTCGCTCGGCTCGCTTGCCTCGGCGGCTGTAAACGGACTCAACACTTATCCGTATCTTCTGCTTGCGCCCGCGCTGCTCATAAGCCTTATAATCTTGAGCTTTAACCTTCTTGGCGACGGCTTGCGCGACGCATTTGACCCGAAAATGAAAAACTAACGGAAGGAAGTAGCTATAAATGAGTGAATATTTAGTAGACGTACAAAACGAGCGGCTTTCCTTCTTTACACCGGCGGGTGAAGTGAAGGCGCTCAATGACGTTTCTTTACATCTTAACGAGGGCGAGGTTCTCGGCATAGTCGGCGAGAGCGGAAGCGGCAAGTCCGTCACCGCTTACAGCCTTATGGGGCTCACGGCATATCCGGGACGTCTCATCGGCGGCGAGCTGCATTTCAACGGACATTTCATAAACGATATGTCCGAAAAGCAGATGCGCAAAATTCGCGGCAGTGAAATATCAATCATATTTCAAGACCCGATGACTAGCCTTAACCCTGTTTACACAATAGGCAACCAGATACGCGAAGTTATTTTGCTTCACACAGATAAAACAAGAAAGCAGGCGCAGGCGCGCGCGATAGAGCTTTTGACGCTCGTCGGCATAAATGAGCCTGAAAAGCGCCTTACGCAGTATCCGCACGAGCTTTCGGGCGGTATGCGACAGCGCGTTATGATAGCAATTGCGCTCGCGTGCGAGCCAAAGCTGCTCATTGCCGACGAGCCGACAACGGCGCTCGACGTTACAATTCAGGCGCAGATACTTGAGCTTATGATGTCACTTAAAGAAAAGCTCGGTATGGCGATAATCATGATCACGCATGACCTCGGCGTTGTTTCAAGCATGTGCGACCGCATTGCGGTTATGTACGCGGGCAAGGTTGTCGAGTACGGCACTGTTGACGACATTTTCTATAATCCGTCACACGAATATACAAAGGGTCTTTTGCGCAGCATTCCCCGCCTTGACGAAAAAGAGCATAAGCGCCTTGTGCCTATCGAGGGCTCGCCTGTCGATATGCTCAACCCGCCGAAGGGCTGCCCCTTTGCGCCGCGCTGCAACTCCTGCATGAAGGTATGTCTTGAGCGCATGCCCGCCTACACCGATATCACCGACGTGCATTACAGCGCGTGCTGGCTGCTTGATAAAGCCAAATTTGAAAAAACTAATGGAGGTAAGGCATAATGGAAGACAAACGCCTTGTTGAAGTTCAGCACCTGCAACAGTTTTTTCCTGTGGCAAGCGGCAAAATGTTTGAGAAAAATGTTGTAAAAGCCGTCGATGACGTAAGCTTTTATATAAACAAGGGCGAGACACTGGGCCTTGTCGGCGAGTCCGGCTGCGGCAAAACTACCACCGGACGCACGCTTTTGCGCCTTTACGAGCCGACGGACGGCAGAATTATATACGACGGAAAAACTATTTTTGACTCAGGCAAAACACCGATGATGAACCCCGACGGAACGGAGATGAAGGGCGCTGACGGCAAGCCTGTCTACGGACAAAAAACAGCCGTCAACATGCTCCCCTACCGCCGCAAAATGCAGATAGTTTTCCAAGACCCGTACGCGAGCCTTGACCCGCGCATGACTGTCGGCGATATCGTCGGTGAAGCGATAGACATACACAAGCTCGCCGCGTCAAAAAAAGACAGACACGACCGCATTATCTCAATGCTTGAGCGCGTCGGGCTTAACTCCGAGCACGCAAACCGTTACCCGCACGAATTTTCGGGCGGTCAGCGTCAGCGCGTCGGCATCGCACGAGCGCTCGCGGTTGACCCCGAATTTATCGTCTGCGACGAGCCTATATCGGCGCTTGACGTTTCAATTCAGGCTCAGGTCGTTAACATGTTTGAAGAATTACAAGATCAGCTCGGCTTGACATATCTTTTCATCGCGCATGATTTGAGCGTTGTTAAGCATATATCTAACCGCATAGGCGTCATGTATCTCGGCAAAATGGTCGAGCTTGCAGACAGCTATGAGCTGACGTTCCACAGCGTGCATCCTTACACGCGCAGCCTTATATCGGCAATCCCTATCGCAGACCCGAACGTGAGCCGCAGCTCACAGCGCATAGTGCTTGAGGGCGACGTGCCGAGCCCGGTTAACCCGCCGTCCGGCTGCCGCTTCCGCACACGCTGCCCCTATGCCGATGCAAAATGCGCGGCGGAAGAACCCGTATGGCGCGAAGTCAGCAGCGGACATTTTGCTGCCTGCCATCATCTTGATAAGGTGAAATAAAATTTACAACATTGCCATTATGGGCGCAGTCTCATTGTCATTCTGAGCGCAGCGAAGAATCTTATAAGCTTAAATTTACAGCAAAAGATTCTTCGTCGCTGCGCTCCTCAGAATGACAAAAACAACTTGTATATCAATCCGCTTTTTGCGGAATGTTATAATTATTTTATGGAGGATTACACATGAAAAAACTTGCACTGCTCCTTGCAGCTGTTCTTGTTATGAGCCTTGCGCTTACCGCTTGCGGCGGCGCGGCATCTTCAAGTGCAGCAACATCAGCGTCGTCAGGCACAACTGCTGCCGCGACAGGTGAGAAAATTCTCACAATCCAAATCGGGCCTAACACCGAGACAATCGACCCTGCGCTCAACAGCGCAGTCGACGGCGGCAACATGCTTTTGTTCGCTTTTGATTGTCTGCTCAACATCGCAGAGGATGGCTCTACCATTCCCGGCGCTGCTGAAAGCTACGAAGTAAGCGAAGATCAGCTCACATGGACATTCCATCTTCGCAAAGACCTCAAATGGTCTGACGGCACTCCCCTAACAGCCAACGACTTTGTCTATAGCTGGAAGCGCATTGCTGACCCCGCGACAGCAGCACCTTATGCTGAGACAATTCTCGGCTCTGTTGCAGGCTTTGAGGAAGCAACTGCCGGCGATATTGACAAGCTTGGCGTAACAGCTCCGGATGACACAACATTTGTTGTAACACTCGGCAAGCCCTGCACATTCTTTGACAAAATTGCTGCATTCGCAACAACAAGCCCTGTTCAGCAGGCAACTGTTGAGGCAAACGGCGACGCATGGGCAACACAGCCTGAGACATACATCACAAACGGTGCATTCTATATCTCAGAGTGGGTGCCTGACTCTCATATTCTTTTCAGCAAAAACCCCAACTTCTGGAATGCAGACGCTGTTAAGCTTGACGGCATCAAGTGCCTTCTTATCGAAGACCCCAACGCTGCTTACAGCGCCTACCAGACAGGCGAAGCGCTTATGATCAAGGACGTTCCCACAGAGGAAATCCCGAGCCTTGAGGGCAATGCTGATTTCCACATTGCGCCTATCCTCGGCACATATTATATCGACCTTAACTACACTCTTGAGCAGTTCCAAGATCCGCGCGTTTGCACTGCATTAAGCCTTGCAATCGACCGCGACTATGTTGCCGAAACACTTATGCAGGGCACATATTCAGCCGCAACAGCTCTTGTTGGTCAGGGCTGGTATGACACAGACGGCACAGTGTTTGCAGACAATGCAAACGGCGGCAAGCCTTATATCGACAACTCTGACTTTGAGGGCAACCTTGAAAAAGCAAAGCAGCTTCTTGCCGACGCAGGCTATCCTAACGGCGAAGGCTTCCCCACTATCTCGTATGTTACCAACGACGCAGGCTACCACAAGGTTGTTGGCGAGTACTTGCAGCAGGCTTGGAAAGAGCTTGGCTTGACAGTGAGCGTTGAAGTTGTCGAGTGGGCGAGCTTCACATCAATGCGCCGCGCCGGTGACTATGGCGTCGCACGCGACGGCTGGGTTGGCGATTACAGCGACCCGTCAAACATTCTTGACAACCTTTACAGCTCAAACGGCAACAACAACTCAAAATATGCAAGCGCAGATTTTGACGCCGCAATGGATACAGCGCGTTCTACAATTGACCCCGAAGAGCGTTCAGCTGCACTGCATAAGGCAGAGGATATCGCCATGACAGACATGTCGGTCATTCCTGTTGCTTTCTACAATGACTTCTGGCTCCAGAGCGACAAAATCACAGGCGATTGGCACTCACCGTATGGCTACTGGTACTTCCAGTATGCTGATATAGCAGAGTAATTAAACGCATGATGACACGCACCGCGCAGACTTTAAAATCTGCGCGGTGCGTGTTTTATTATGCTTTCAATGTAGGTTTGTCAATGATACGTTACACCAAAAGCAATAAAATCATGGAGAATTTTTTTAGGAGACTGCCAGTTAAGAGGGCGCATGGGAAACGCATT
>RZZW01000025.1 GCA_009929695.1 Clostridia bacterium | reverse complement strand
CCTGAGTGGACATTCGTCAAGGTCTATACGGACGAGGGCATTTCGGCATTGAACACCAAGCACAGAGATGGTTTCAACGAGATGATTGCCGATGCTCTGAACGGTAAAATCGACCTTATAGTATTGCCGGACTAATGAAAGATCTGATTGACTATGTGGAGGACCCGGAGAAAACCACGATACGAACAAAGGAACAGCAGGACTTTTTCAGTGTGTTCTCCTATGTAGAGAACCCCGACAAAACCGCAGGAAAAGAATATGTCACCGCCATCAACTGTCTGAAAGAAACCGCCCTGCGGCAAATGATTGCCACAAAGAAGCAATACGGAAAAGACGACAAATATATAGCATGGCACGGTTACCAGAGCTTTCGCCCGGATGAAATTGACCCGGAAGAATGTCATGCGCTCGGCGTCATGCTGGCAAAGGAAATGTGGGGTGACCGTTTTCAGATTGTTGTAACAACACATCTTGACAAAGACCATCTTCACAATCATTTTGCATTTAATTCCGTATCCTTCAAGAACGGCGGAAAATACAACTATTCAAAGAAAGAACAACAACGACTGCGAGACTGCTCCGACCGCCTATGCCGACAGTACGGTTATTCGGTGATACAGAATCCGCACAAGGCACCGTCCCGCCCGGTATGGCTGGATGAGAAATCCGGCAAGCCGACACGGTATAACATTTACCGTCGGGATATTGAAGAAGCGATTGCAACCAGCAGGACGATTGACCAATTCAAAAAGCACCTCATCCGCAAAGGCTACGATGTGTATCTGGACGGTATGCACTGGAAGCTGAAATTACACAACTTTGAACATTACACCCGGTTTGATACGCTGGATGAAGAATATACCGTTTTGAACATTCAAAACCGAATTTATGACGACTACAAACAAACCGCCGCCCGTGCTGCAGTAATAACCTTTTCCCCGTATATCCCGGAGCATATCCGTTCTGCCTATAATCCGTTTGACGATTTCTGCCGCGAAACCCATATCTACCGCCTGTTTCTGTATTACAGCTATCAGCTTGGTTTTCTCCCGAAAGAGAGAAAGTACACGCCCACAAGTCCGTACCTGCTTGAAGACATACGGAAAATGGACGAGATTTCAGCGCAGACGCAGTACATGGGCATAAGCAACATTGATACACTTGAGGATTTATATGAGGACAGAAAGAACATCGAGATTGAAATGGAGTATCTGAATGAAAGGCGAAACAAGTTGCGCAACATGATGCGCAGGGCATCGCCGGAGGAAAAAGAACTTCTTCGGGAAGACATACGGAATATTACCGCGAAACTTGCAGTCCAACGTAAGAATCTTAAATTGAACAAAGGTATTGAAACCCGTTCACAAGGAATTATCGACACCATGAATCTAATTTGTGAGAACGAAAACAAAAATCTATTCCAAGAAAGAAATCGAAGCAGAGAAAGGAACTACGAAAGATAATGAAAAATGAAACAAACAGAACACCGGTTTTGATTCCGGTAGATAAACTTCGTCCCTTTGAGGGACACCCCTACAAGGTTATCGACAATGATGAAATGAACAGTCTGATAGAGAGCATTCAGGAGCAAGGAATTATGTCTCCGTTGATTGTCCGACCGATAGAAAACACAGATGAATATGAAGTAATTTCCGGGCATAGGAGATTACACGCAGCAGAAAAGGCAGGAATTCGTGAAATTCCTGCCTTGATTTATGCCCTTGATCGTGATACTGCCGCCATTGCCGTGGTAGACAGCAATCTGCACCGTGAGCATATCCTGCCCAGCGAGAAAGCCTTTGCGTATAAGCTGAAAATGGATGCCATGTCCCATCAGGGGAAAAGAACGGATTTAACTTCGGACCGAGTTGGCCCGAAGTTAACCGCAGACGAGATTTCTGATTCTGACAGTGCCACACAAGTTAAGCGCTATATCCGTCTGACCTATCTCGTCCCTGAACTACTTGAATATATGGATGAAGGTAGAATGGCTTTCTCCGTTGGCGTAGAACTTTCGTATCTCGATACTGATTTTCAGTATGCCGTTCTGGACGCTATGTCACAGGAGGACTGCACTCCTTCCTACGCTCAAGCCGTTCGCATGAAAAATATGTACCGAGAAGAAATGCTGACGGAAGATGAAATATACAGCATTGTGTGCGAGGAAAAAGCCAATCAGCAAGAGAAAGTCAGCTTCAAAGCAGAAGACCTGCGCCGTTTCTTCCCCAAAAGTTATACCACGCAAGATATGGAAAAGGCAATTATTCAAATCGTAGAAGCCGATTACCGCCGCCGTCAACGCAATCGCGACGACGGTGCGAGATAAAGGAGGAACCGTATTGAAAAACAAAATCAGAAACTGGATTATCGGAATCGGATGCGGTGATAGGCACTTTAAAATAGGCGATGTCACTTATACGGTATCCTCACATTTTGAACCGATGAACTCCGAAAACAAGATAAATGACAGAATCAAAAGAACAATTATTAACGATTTCACACCTTTGACTTTGCCTCAATACAAGGATAAAATGGCAGATGAATATGTGTGTTCGACTGCCGGAGAGGAGGACAATAATGCAGTCGAAGAAGAAATCTGAAAAAATAGGTATCACAGCACTCTATTGCCGTTTGTCCCGTGATGACGGTGCAGAGGGCGACAGCAACAGCGTTGCCAATCAAAAGAAAATGCTCACCAAATATGCAAAAGAGAACGGGTTTGAAAATACACGGTTCTATGTGGATGACGGATATACCGGCACAAACTTTAACCGTCCGGGCTTTCAAAAGTTGCTGGAGGATATGGAACTTGGTTATGTAGCCGTGATGATTGTAAAGGATATGTCTCGTCTCGGACGAGATTATCTCCAATGCGGATACTATACCGACAATTTCTTCCCAGACCGGAATATCCGGTTCATCGCCATTAACGATGGTGTTGACAGCAACGATGGTGAGAATGAGCTCGCACCGTTTCGTAATGTTATGAATGAGATGTACGCCCGTGACATCAGCCGCAAAGTTCGTTCGGCACATCGCATTCGCGGTAATTCGGGAGAGCCGCTGTCGCAACCACCATATGGGTATCTGAAATCACCGAAGAACAAAAAGAAATGGATAATCGATCCGGAAGCAGCGCAGGTGGTAAAAGACATTTTCCATATGTGTCTCGAAGGCAAGGGCAATGAAACGATTGCACGCATCCTGCAGGAAAACAAAGTGCTTGTTCCGATGGCGTACTGGCATGAAAAAGGGCTTGGCAGAGGCGGAAAGAAAACGCAGCCCAATCCGTATAAGTGGGGCAAGACAACGGTTTCAAAAATTCTTGCACAACAGGAATACTGCGGAGACATTATCAATTTCAAGACCTATTCAAAGTCGTTCAAGAACAAAGCCCGTATTCCGAATGCAGAAGAAAACTGGACAATCTTCAAAGGCGTTCACGAACCGATTATTGACCGTGAAACCTTTGAACAGGTGCAAAAGATTATCGGCAAAACCAAGCGCCGTGCACCGAAATCCGAGAACGCAGAAAAGAATATCTTCTGTGATTTGCTCTACTGCGCTGATTGCCACAGCAAGCTTTGGTCGCATGTCAACACGGTTAATAAGGATATTCAATATTTCAGCTGCTCCAATTACAAGAAGGACACCAGAGGAGATTGCGAAAACCGCCATTATATCCGTGCAGACGCTGTAGAACAGGTTGTGATGCTTGAACTGAAACGGTTGGCATCTTTTCTCCGTGATGACGAGGATACATTTGCAGAACTGCTTGCGCAAAAGACAAACAAGGATATTCTCGAGCAGCAAAAGCTTACAGAGGGTGAATTGCAGAAATCCTCAATGCGTATTGAAACGGTATCCCGTATGTATGAAAAGTTGTACGAGGACAATGCAACGGGAAAAGTCACAGACGAATGGTTTATGCAGCTCTCCCATAAGTACGAGTTAGAGCGTATGGAACTCAAAGCAAAGATAGTGGAACTGCGTGAACGATTGGCTTGTCTGGATACGATGCAGCAAGGTAAAGAGCAGTTCATCAGTGCGGTACGAAAGTTTATGGAGATGCAGAATCTCACGGCTCCTTTACTCCGGGAACTGATCGATCACATTGATGTTTATGAAACCGAAGGCAAAGGAAAAAGCCGAACCCAGCATATAGTCATTTACTACCGCTTTGTCGGATATATCGAAATTCCGGATTCAGCTTTCAAAAGCAACTATACAGCAGATACCCGTCAGGGAGTAGCGGTGGAATATGTTCCGAAGGCTATTCCAGCATAAAACAAAAAGAGCAGGCGTCAAAACCTGCTCCATACATAGTACGAAGAAACCCGATTTTTAGGCAAAAAGAAATCGAGTGTCCACACGGAATACTTAAATCCGTTATGAACACTCGATATGGTCCGAGTGACAAGACTTGAACTTGCGGCCTCTTGACCCCCAGTCAAGCGCGCTACCAAACTGCGCCACACCCGGACAGCGTAGTTAATTATACGTTATTTTGGGGTGTTTTGTCAAGTCTTTTGTTAAATATTTGCGTTATTACTTTACGCTTTCGGCATCGGGGGCGTTTTTCTTTACGCTTTCTATGCCGTTTTTGCAGCTATCCTTGCTTTTATAGCCCTCGGACGCTAAAATTATTTCACCGTTGCCCGCCTTCAAACGGAAACGGAACTCGCCTGCTTTGTCGACATAGAGCTCAAATTTTGGATTTTTGGCTTTTTCGTCTATTGTTTGATCCTCGACCTCGGCTATTGGAGCATTTTTCTTTACGCTGGCAATTCCGTTTTCACAGCTTGCAAGCGAAGAGTAAACCTCTGACGCGCCGATGACCTCGCCATTGCCCGCTTTGAGGCTAAAGCTGACGCCGCCTTTTGCATTTTCCTTGATTTCAAATTTGCCCATAATATAAAACCTCCTATTCTTATAGATTATCACTGAAAGTATTATAGCTTTTTAGACAAAATTTGTCAAATTTTACGTGTAAAATATATGGAAAATATGCTACAATAAACTTTATGAGGTGATATAATTGTTTATTTCAATAATTTTGGCGTTAGGCGCTGCTTATTTTGCTTACAGCAGCATTAATTTTTTATCAATGACACCGTTTGCACAGTGGACGGCGGCGCATCTTGTGATTGCGGCACTGACCGCGATTTTGGCGGGTTTTGCTGTATTTTTTTGCATACGCGCATGGAAGCTGTGGAAGAAAAAAGCCGCTACGATAAACGAGCAAATGGAAAAAGAGCAGGCGAAGCTGCGTGAAAAAAAGCGTGCCGTGTATATGGAGGACTACGAAAATCCCGCGCCTGACGAGGAAATTGAGACAGCCGTAGCAAATGCCGAAGCTGACGAAAACGAGAGCAAAATGTAATATTTGGCACGGATATATATGCCGCCTTTGCATATCATAAATATGCATGGAGGTGCATATTATGCAGAAAAATGACAAAACCGAGCAGAAATACGTTACACAGCAAAATAAAACAGGCAAAAACGAGCATCATAAGCACGGTGCGATATACGGCATCCCACAGGAAGAGCCGTATACCTCGCTTGTGGACGACAACTGCCACGACGATTTGCTTGAGATGTTCGCAGAGGAAATTTTTCCGAATGAGGATTTGGGGATATAATTTAAAAAACTACGGCTGCCGCAGTGAATGTGGCAGCCTTTTTTTATTGCTTAAAATATTCGGGATATTTTTGACGGATTGCTTCCTCGTCGTTTTTGTAGCGGGAGAGGTGGCTTGTCAAGAGCTGCTCGACAAGTTGTTCGTCATTCGCTTTTATTGCGTTTAGGATTTCGATGTGGTTTTCGAGGTTGCGGACGTTTATGTTGCCGTCGTGGATGCCTATGCTCATGCTGCGCACGCGGTCGAAATGGAGCGACATGCTGTTCATGAGCTTATAGGTTTGCTGTTTTTTTGCTATTTTGAAAAACAGCATATGGAAATCGTTGTCCGTTTTGAGAAAATCTTCATAGTGCATATCGTCGTTTGCGTAGCGTTTTTGGAGGGCTATATTGTCCTCAAGAAGCAGAAAATCGTCCGGCGTTGCTGTTTGACAGCAGATTTTGGCGACGGCTATCTCGAAAATAAGGCGGACGAAACGAGACTCGTCAACCATATCGTAATTGACAAGCGAAATGCGGCTGCCGCGCTGTGGCAAAATTTCGACGATATTTGTTTTGGCAAGCTCTATAAGAGCCTCCCGCACAGGTGTGCGGGATAGCCCAAGCTCTACCGAAAGCTCGTTTTCGCTGACAGTGCTGCCCGGCGCAAGCTCAAGCGACACTATGTTTTCTGTCATCACACGCAAAGCGTAATCGCGAGAGGTTTCCCGCGCTTTACGTTTTAAAATGCGCATTTGGAACGCCCCTTTTTTCTATGCGAGATATTTTTTGAGTGTGGCGCGCACTGCGCCCTCGCCCGCAAGCATATCTACAAACATAGCTTCAATTTTTTCGCAAAGTCCTGCGGCGCAAAGGTCTGTGCCGAACAGCGATGCATTTGTGAGAATTTCTTTAAGCTGACCGTTATACGTCTCGGGCTTGCCGACTGTGATGCCCGCAAGCTTTGCCTGCAAGGCGTCCTTCTGCGGGTCAGAGCTGACCTCCATCGGCTGGCAATTGTCGTCAACAGCGAGCAGATAGCGCATCCAGCCCGCGAGTGCGAGAGGGATAGCCGTAAGCGTTGTGACGTCGAGCGCGGGGTTTGCGAGGTAGCTTTTTATCGTCTCGCCAAAGCGAATGCCGACCTTGAGGCTTGTGTCTGTGGCAATGCGCTGCGGCGTGTCGGGGATGAACGGATTGGGCAGACGTTTCTCAATAACTTCATCTATAAACGCTTTCGGGCTGAGGATTTTCGGGTCGACGACGACGGGCATACCCTCGTCATAACCGATTTTTTTGACCATTGCGACAAGCTGCTCGTCGTTCATTTCGGACGCGATGCTTGTGTAGCCCAATGTGCAGCCGTAGACGGCCAAAGCTGTGTGAAGCGGGTTTAGGCAGGTGGTGACCTTCATGCGCTCGGTGTTGTTTACAGTTTCGCGGTCTGTGAGGTACACGCCTGCTTTTTCAAGCTCGGGGCGGCCGTTGGGGAAATTGTCCTCAACAACTAAGTACTGCGGAACCTCGGCGTTTACAAACGGCGCGATGAATGTGTTTTTGCTTGTGACGATGGGCGCCATGTCCTCTATGCCGTCGTCTGCGAGAGATTTCTCGACGACCTCGGCGGGGCGCGGGGTGATTTTGTCAATCATGCTCCACGGGAAGCTGACTCTTGCCTCGTCGCTGATGTAGCTGATAAAGCCGTCGTCGACAAAGCCGCCGTCGAGCCACTGCTTTGCGATTGTCTGCACGCTTGAGCGCAGCTTTTCGCCGTTGTGGCTGCAATTATCCATGCTGACGACTGCTAGGGGTGCTGCGCCCGCTGTGTAGCGCGCGAGCAAAAATGCGGTGACAAGGCTCATGGCGTGGCGGGCTTTTGACGGGCCATCTGCGATATCGGCCTTGACGACGGGCAAGAACTCGCCGTTTAAATTGTAAAGCGCATAGCCTTTTTCGGTGATGGTGAAGCTGACCATTTGGAGCGCGGCGTTTTCAAAAATTTCTTTAAAGCGCGCTATCTGCTGTGCGTCATTTGAGTCTGCGCGGAGAGCCTCGGCGACAGAGCCGACTATCTCGCGGCTTGTTGAACCGTCGGGATTGAGGCTGACCATCATTGTGAGGTTGTCAAACGGCGTGTAGATTTTGTCGACGATGTCGTAGTCGAAGGTATCGGCTGCGATGATGCCCTTGTCGGTGATGCCTTCATTTAGAAGCTTTTGCTGCAAAACAGCGATGAAGCCGCGGAAGATGTTGCCCGCGCCAAAGTGCACCCAAACAGGCGACTTTTTTGTGGCTGCCGACATTGCGGCGTGGTCAAACTTAGGCAGTGCGACGCCGAGCTTCTCCCACTCGGCTTTGTTTGTAAGGTTAGTTTCGTTCATTTTCATAGTTTTGTCCTCCTCGTTTTAAAAAGGCAAATATTTATAGCTTGCGTGTATTCTAAGGACAGTATATAACTTGTATGGTAGTATGTCAATTGTAAAAAGCAACTATTTTTAGCAATTTTTTTGTCTGTTTTGAGCATGACATAAATTTGCTTATTATCGCGCTATAAAAATAATTTCGATTTACAATATATTGTTAAAATTTCTTTCAACTTTGATATAGCAAATGTGTTTATTTTATGATAGTATTATCGTGAGCTAATTTGCTTGAAATGAGGTTGCCGAAATGTTTAAAGCTTCCAGAGTAACAGAAAAAAGCGACGTTGCACAGTCTCGCCAGTGGCGGTTCAGCGTTATAATTATATGCATAACCGTGGCTGTATTTGCGGTTTTGCTGATATTGAGCACGTATGTAACACATTGCGCGACGCAAAAGGCGTACATGAGCTCCACCGCGTCGCGCACTTCAGACGCAATAGACCGCCTCAACTTGACGATAGAGGGCTATGCAAATCAGGCCGAATTTTTGAGCAGCGGCACAAGGATGGCCGCGCTTTTATCGTCCGACAACCTTTCAGGCGACGAGAGAGCGAGCCTTGAAAACGACATTGCGCAAAATATTTACTCCTCTATCGAAAAGCTTTCCGACTGTTCGGGCTTTGCGTTGCAGGACACGGACGGGAACTTTTACCTGCACAACACCGTGCTTGACGAATATGCCGACGAGGCCGAGCGCTGTGTGTGCGTGTCGCCGGAGGATTTCGCAGACAGCAACGTCAGCGTGACTATATCCGCGATATCGGACTGCGACATAATCGCCGTGACAGTGCCTGTCAAGTCGGGCACAGGGACGATAGTCGGCTATGCGACGCTTTTTTTAGACCCGTCTGTATACGCCTTGCCGATAGAGAGCTCGGCGGACGAAAGATATCTTTTTGAGAGCACGTCAATGCAGCTTATCGCGACAAACAAGGGCGTGCCCGACGACATAAGCCAAGACACCATAAATTCGATAGCGCAAAGCGTGTCGTCCGCGCTTGAAAACGGAAAATCGGCGTATAAATATGTCACGCCGGAGGGCAACAAAATGCTCGCGGCGGTGTGTGCGTCGCAAAAATATCCCATCGTGCTTATGTCGTGCCGCTCGATGAGCAATATGACGCGCATGATAGCGACGTATGCGACGATGCAGGGCGCGATATCGCTGCTGATTGCCGCGGTGCTGGCGATAATTGTGATATCTGTATACAAACTGCTGACACAGCCTGTGTCAAAGATGATAGACCAGTGCAGCCGCCTTGCAAACGGCTATGACGCAGAGCCGTTTGACGTGCACGGAGACAACGAGCTGCGAAAGCTTGCAAGCGCGTTCAACCTTTACCGCGAGCGCCTTGAAAACGCGGCGTACACTGACAATCTGCTTGGAATAGGCACGCGTGCAAAATATCTCGCGAATGTTTCGCGCCGAATAAAAAGCTTTTCGTCATTGTTTACCTGCTGCCTTATCGACCTTAAAAATTTTGGGCAGTACAACGATATGTTTTCGCTTGAAATAGGCGACGCGCTGCTTGTGGCGACGGCTGAAAGACTAAAAAACATTTTTGGCGAACAGCTTTACCGCATTGACGGCGACGTTTTTATGGGCATATTGGCAGGCAGAAAGCCCGATGAGGCTCTTTTTGAGCGCATACGCTCAACTGTGCACCGCACCGTGCAGATAGGTCAGCTTGACATAGTGCTTGACTGCCGCGCAGCCGCGTGCATGTCTCCCGACAACGGTTTGAGCGCTGTTGAGCTGCTTGAAAACGCCAATATCGCGCTTGCACACGCGAAAGAAAACAATCTGCCGTATGTTATTTACAGCTCTAAAATAACGGCGGAGCTGCGCCTTGCTGACGAGATAATGACGCTTTTGCGCACGAGCATACTTGAGCGCAAGCTAGAGGTGTGGTATCAGCCGATATACGATGTGAGCACGGGCGAATTTGTGAGTGCCGAGGCGCTTATGAGGCTGTTTGGAAAAGACGGCAATCTGCTGCCGACGGCAAAGGTTATCGAGATAGCCGAGCGCAGCGGAATGATTGACAGCGTGGGCGAATATGTGCTTGACGAGACAGTGCGCATGATATACCGCATGCGCGCCGCGGGGCATAAAATATCGTATGTACACGTGAATTTATCGGCGCAACAGATAGTGCAGAGCACGTGCGCGGCGAGGACGCTTGATATAATCGCAAACGCGGGCGGCAAGCCGTCTGACGTGAGCATTGAGCTGACGGAGACATCTGTTTTAAGCTCGTTTGACGCGGCGATAAACTCAGTGAAGCAGCTCAGGCGGGCGGGCGCACACATTTCGCTTGACGATTTTGGCGCGGGCTACAGCGGCATAGGCTATCTTTCGACGCTTGACCTTGATATATTAAAGCTAGACATAAGCCTCATGCGCGACATAACGACAAGCGAAAAGCAGCGCGAATATGTGTCGTATATAATACGCATAGCAAGGCTTAAGGACATGCGCGTCGTGGCGGAGGGCATCGAGACATCAGCCGAGCTTGAAGCCGTGACAGCCTGCGGCACAGACAGCATTCAAGGCTATTATTTCTCAAAGCCGCTTTGCGAAAAAGAGTTTGAGCGGTTTATAAAGGAACCTAATAAAAATTGAACTCCCTCGTAGGGCGCGACGACTCGGCGCGCCGAATACTGACGATTTGCGCAAAGCTTACGGCGAGCCGAGGTCGTCTCGCCCTACGGACACTTTGTAAAATACTGCATAAATAGAAGAGGACAAAACATGCCACGTATACTTATCGACGCGGACGGGTGTCCGGTTGTGGATATTTGCATTGCAGCCGCCGCACGGCACGGATGCGAATGCTTTATACTTTGCGACACGAGCCACTATTTTAAGCGCGAGGGCGCTTTGACGATGACCTTTGACAAGGGTGCTGACAGCGTAGATTTTGCGCTTGTGAACCTTATTAAAACCGGCGATATCGTGATAACGCAGGACTACGGCCTCGCTGCAATGTGCCTTGCAAAGCACGCCATCACATTAAACCAAGACGGCATGGAGTACACACCGCAAAACATCGACGGCCTTTTGGAAAGGCGCTACACAAACAAAAAGCTGCTGCGCGCCGGCAAACACCCCAAAGGCCAACCCCCGCGCACACAACAGCAAAATGAAGCTTTTAAAATGGCGCTGGAGAAGGCACTTTTCACTTCTAAAATTCCATCTGTCTCCAAATAATAATAAGTCCCGCCGTTTTCTTCGTAGCTTTGGTACGTGCCTGTCACTTGGACTGTTGAGTTTGGTTCGGGGTAATCGTCGGGGAATTTGTGCTCGCCTTTCCATATAAATTCCATGCCCTGCTGACAGCACGCGAGCGCGTCGGCAATCAGTACGACGTAGTTGCTTTTATTAAGCTCCTCGTTTGCATACACCTTAAACTCGCCCTCTATGCGCACTGTTTTGCCGAGGTAATCCTCCGGCCGCGTCATCATTTCGTACACCTGCGCGTAAATCATGTTGCTGTTCACGCCCACTAAGTCGACGTCGATATCGTCCTCGCTTTGCGACTGCGCGGCTGACGGCGACAGCACCACAGTCTCGCGAGAGCTGCTCTGCCCTTTTGCACATCCGCAAAGCAGCAGGGCGGCAATGCAGCACGCTAAAATGCGCATTTTCATTTTGCCACACCTCCCGAGAGCCTGCCAACAAACGTGAACACCGCGAACGCCGCCATATCAGCCACCACAACTGTTGACCCCACAGGAGTGCCCGCGACGACCGAAATCAAAATGCCGAGCGCCGCGCACGTTACAGACAGCACCGCCGCGCATATTGTGACGCTGCGAAAGCTTTTGAACACGCGCATGGCCGAAAGCGCCGGAAAAACCACAAGTGCCGAAATGAGCAGCGAGCCAACAAGGTTCATCGCGAGCACGATAATTACCGCGATTGTGACGGCTATGAGCAGATTGTACGCTCCCGCGTTTACGCCTGTTGCGCGCGCGAAATCCTCGTCAAACGTGACAGCGAAAATTTTGTTGTAAAACAGCACAAATATCGCAACGACAAGCAGCGAAAGCACCGCGCAAAGAATGACCTCCTGCTGCGTGAGCGTCAAAATTGACGTTGAGCCGAAAAGCGTGCTGCAAACGTCGCCCGCCAAATTTGCCGAGCCTGAAAACATGTTCATTATAAGGTAGCCGACCGCGAGTGAGCCTACGGACAGCATCGCTATTGCCGCGTCGCCCTTTATTTTTGCGCGCTGTCCCTGACAAAGCAGCAGCACAGCGCAGAATATTGTCACAGGCAAAATAAGCAGCATATTGTCGCTTAATTTAAGCACCGTCGCCACACACATTGCGCCAAACGCCACGTGCGAAAGCCCGTCGCCTATGAATGAAAACCGCTTTAACACAAGCGTCACGCCGAGCAGCGACGAGCAAAGCGCTATCAGTATGCCGACGATGAACGCGTAGCGCACAAACGGATACGCAAAATATGTTTGCAGTGTTGTAATAATATTCGTCATTGGCTATCCCCTTCCGCTGAAAACATCTTTCCGATTTCGCTTTTCATGTATTCTTCAAGCGTGCCAAAAAACATCTTTTCGCCAACGTGCAAAACGTGGGACGCCTTGTGCAATGCGGACGCTATATCGTGTGAAATCATTAAAATAGTAATTCCGTGATTTTTATTGAGCGATTCGATAACCTCGTAAAGCTCGGCTGTCGCCTTTGGGTCAAGCCCTGAAACAGGCTCGTCCAAAAGCAGCATTTTTTGTGCCGAGCACAGCGCCCTCGCAAGCAAAACGCGCTGCTGCTGCCCGCCCGAAAGCTCGCGGTAGCACCTGTTTTTAAGGTGAACCGCGCCCATGCGGTTTAAATTTGCAAGCGCTGTTTCCTTTTCGGCTTTATTGTAAAACGCGCGGTGTCCGCAGCGGTTGAGACAGCCCGACAGCACAATTTCCATCACCGACGCGGGGAAATCTCGCTGAACTGACGTCTGCTGCGGAAGATAACCTATCTCGCGCTGACGCAAGCCGTCGCCTGTCGTTATTGTTCCGCCCTCCGGTGGCTGCAAGCCGAGCAGCGTTTTCACAAGCGTGCTTTTACCCGAACCGTTTTCGCCCACTATGCAAAGATAATCGCCCTCGTTGACTGTAAAATTAAGCCCGCGCAGCACGACGCTGCCGTCGTAGCCAAGCGAAAGATTTTGTGCTGTAAGCTGTGCCATATTTTCCTCCTAACCGAGCGCTTTTTTCAGCACTTCGAGATTACTTTGCATTATTTCAAGATAGCTCACGCCGTTTTGAACGTCCTTTTCAGTCACTGACTGCATCGAATTGAGCGTCAAAACATCCTGCGATTTTGTCTTTGTGTTGCTGACAACTGTGTCGGCAATTTTGTGCTGTGCGCCCTCTATCGTGAGCACGCCCGGCAGCGAAAGCTCGTCTAATTTGCCCGCGAGAAAGCTCACAGTCGCAAAGCTCGCCTCTGTCGCGGCTGAGCAGCCGACAAACGCGGCGTAGTAGTCAAGCCCATAGTCGTCCGCTAAATACCTGAACGGAAAACGGTCGCCAAAAAGCAAGGTTTTATGCGCCGACGCGTCCACCGCCGCCTGATATTCGCCGTCGAGCTTTGCAAGCTTTTCGATGTATTCGGTGGCATTTTTTTCATATAGCGCGGCGTTTTCGGGGTCGGCTTTTGAAAGTGTTTCAACAAGCTGCTTGCATATTGTCTGCGCATTTTTGAGCGAAAGCCAAACGTGCTCATCGTACTCCGGCTCTCCCTCCGCGTGCTCCTCTTCCTCAAGCTGCATACCCTCGACGACTTCCTCCTCCTTGACCTCGTTTCCGAGGACTTCAAGCAGATTTATGACCGCCATATTTTTATTTTCTGCTTCGCGCAAAGCATCAGCCACCCAAACGTCCGACTCTCCACCCACATACACAAAAATGTCGCTTTCAGATATTTTAACCATGTCGTCGGCTGTCGGCTGATAGCTGTGCAAATCAGTGCCCTTATCTAGCAAAAGCGTGAGCGCTACGTCATCTGTGCGGCCGCCTAAAATTTGGCGCACCCAGTCGTATTGCGGGAAAATTGTGCAGACTATGTTAAGCGGTTTTGCTTCTGTCTGCTGTAAAGGCGAAGTGCTTGCCGCACAAGCGGTCGAGAATATCATCATGCCTGCTATGGCGCAGGCGATTAGTTTTTTCATAGGTTTTCTCCGATCAAAATTTAAAAATGGGCAAAAAAACACAAGGACAAAGCGCCGCAGCCAAAAATCTACGGGCACAGTTGTGCCTTGTGTTTTTTAATCGGAAAGCTTCACCTTTAATGAAATAAGCGTGTCGGCGTTTTTAAAATTCACCTCGCCGAAGGCAGATAATGTGCAAAATACAGCAAGCAGCGCCGCAAAATGCGCAGCCTGCACAGTGCCGCCGCCCGCAAGCACCTTGCCGCAAGCAGCAAGCTGACGGCACACCGCGCACCCATCACCCACACAGCTATGCCCTGCCTCGGTGACAATAAACGCAACAGAAAATAAAATCATAAACGCCAAAACGACGCAAAGCAACCGCGAAACGGATTTTTTATTCGTAATCATAGGTTTATGCTCCTTTCGCTCGGATTTATGATGTTCTTGGTTTGCACGCACTTACAACGTGCATTGTAGGGGCGTGCATTGCGCGTCCACTTTGGTTTGCGCAAACCACCGTCTGCTGAGCGACGAGGGCGTCGCTCCCTACTTTGTAAATTTTTCGCAAGCTACAAGTTCTCTTTATTCCACAGCGCTTCGCTAGTTAAATGTAGGGGCGAGCTTTGCTCGTCCGCTTTGATTCACGCAAACCTACCTCATCAGTCACCCCTTCGGCGACTGATGATGTGCGTGTTTAACAAGCGAAGTCACGAATGGCAGCTTTTACACAGCCCATAAATCGTTGTGCGAGCTGTGTCTATTTCAAAGCCGCTGCTTTTACGAAGCGCTTCGGCTAATTGCTTTGCGACCTCCGCGTCCATGTGATTCGTTTTGCCGCAGCGGGTGCAGGTTAGGTGCACACGCCCGTGACATACGCCGCTGTCTAGCGCGCGGTAAAACACTTCCTTGCTGCCTGCCCTCATCACTCTGCCGATGACACCGCTCTCCTCTAAAAAAGCAAGATTGCGATAAATAGCGCTGAGGCTAACTTCCTCGCCGTCAAGCTGCACCGCTATCTCCTTTGGCGAAAACAGCTTGTCAGGGTTCGATTTTAAAAACTCTAGCAGCCGTCTGCGCTGCTGTGTCATATATTTTACCATCGGTCAGTCACCTCGATTTGCAACTCATTCGCAAATTATAATACCACACATTTAGTAGGTTGTCAAATAAAATAAGCGGGGCGATTTTTCAAAGCTTCGCCCCGCTGTAATATTTTTAAATTTTAATACCGCACGGATAATTTGTGTCGGTGGCATAGCATTTTTCATTTGCGATATACTCATAAAAGCGATATCCACCTGAAAAATTGCTGCAATCAAAGCCGTTTTGGGCCAAAATGCGGCACGCAAGATAGCTACGCAGCCCGCTTTGGCAGTTGACATACAGCTTTTTTGTCTTGTCAAGCTCGCCCATGCGCCCACGCAAATCGTCTAGCGGGATGTTTATGCTGCCCGCAATATGCCCTCGCGCGTACTCCTGCGGCGTGCGAACGTCGAGCAAAACTGCGTTTTTGTCGCTTTGTAGAGCGGGAATATCGTGCCAGTGGTGCTGCTTAACAAGCCCCGCAAGCACATTTTCAATCGTGTAGCCAACCATATTCACAGGGTCTTTAGCCGAAGAATACGGCGGCGCGTAAGCTAGCTCGAGCTCCGTCAAATCAGCCGCCGTCATGCCCGCGCGTATCGCAGTCGCAAGCACGTCTATGCGCTTGTCAACGCCGTCAAAGCCGACTATCTGCGCGCCGAGAATTTTGCCTGTCTGCGGCTCAAAAAGCGTTTTTATTGTCATGCTTGTGGCGTTTGGGTAATACGTCGCGTGCGCGGCGGAGAAATTAACCGTTTTATCGTACTTTATACCCGTCGCCTGCGCCGTTTTTTCGTTTACGCCAGTCGAGGCCGCCGTCATGCCAAAAAGCTTGATTACAGACGACCCCTGCGAGCCTTTAAAGCTGCTTTTTATGCCGCAGATGTTATCCGCCGCAATGCGCCCCTGCTTATTTGCGGGCCCCGCAAGCGAGATGAGCGCCTTTTCGCCTGTGACAAAATGCGTCACCTCAACGGCATCGCCGACAGCATAAATGTCCTTTGCCGACGTCTCCATGCGGTCGTTGACGGCTATCGCGCCCTTTATGCCAAGCTTAAGCCCCGCCTTTGCCGCGAGGTGTGTGTCGGGCGCAACGCCGATGGCTAAAATGACCATATCCGCCTCAACACCCGCTTTGCCCTTCAGCCTTGTAACGAGCTTTTCGCCGCATTTTTCAAAGCCCTCGACAAGTTCTTCAAGGCGCAAAACGACATTTTTACTGCGCAAATACGCGTGGATTTGACACGCCATATCGTAGTCGAGCGGCGGCAAAATCTGATTTTCGTACTGCAAAAGCGTCGTACTTATGCCCGCGTTCACAAGGTTTTCCGCCATTTCAAGCCCGATGAATCCTCCGCCGACAACCACCGCCGTGCGCGGCTTTTTTGCGGATATGAAACCGTGTATTTTGTAGCTGTCCTCAACAGTGCGCAGCGTGAAAACGCCCTCGCTGTTTATGCCGTCAAACGGCGGCGCAACAGGCTTTGCGCCCGGTGAAAGTATAAGCTTGTCGTAGGTTTCGGTGTAAGCTTCGCCGCTGTCAATGGGGTTTACAGTCACAGTTTTGCTCTGCGGGTCGATAGCCGTCACCTCGTTGCGCACACGCACCTCAACGCGAAAACGGCTCATAAAGCTCTCGGGCGTTTGTAGTGTCAGCGCGGCTTTGTCCTTGATTTCTCCGCCGATATAATATGGCAGCCCGCAGTTTGCGTAGGACACAAACCCGCCGCGTTCAAGAACGATTATCTGTGCCGTTTCGTCGAGCCTGCGCAGACGTGCCGCCGCCGTAGCGCCGCCCGCGACGCCGCCAATGATGATTATTTTCATAGTCGTCTCCTTAATTAAATTGCAAAAAAGGCCTTGCGTTCCATCTGCTAAAATGATAGCGCAAAGCGCCTTATTTTACCGTGACTGTGTTACACTCAATTCCCTTATAAAAGAAAGTTTTAACCTGTTTTGATGTGAATTTGCGTTATACTTTAGGGCTTGACGACCTCGGCACGCCGCTAGCTTTGTGCAAACTAAAAAAGGTTGTGCTTCTCTCGGTAAAGCATTATCATGTGGACACCTTGCCCTCTGCAAGAGCGGCACGCCGAGTCGTCGTGCCCTACGCGATTTGTGACATTGCAGTGACGCCATATATGGCGTCAGAAACCCCCTTGTCATTCTGAGCGAAGCGAAGAATCTTTTGCGCATGCTGTAGGTCTTAAGATTATTCGTCGCTTCGATCCTCAGAATGACAGATTAACGCGGTATTTCGCGCTAATCAACACGCTTGGGCTCAATGCCCGCCGCAGCCGTGCTTATCCTCTCCGCAGGTGTGTCCCTCTTCGTGGCTGTGATGGCTGCAAACTGTGTCGGGGTTAAACGAAAGTGTGCCCGCTAAAAGAGCATTTACGCTCTCGTCCGCGCCGCCCGACGCACCGGGATACAACTTTATGCCCACCTGTGCAAGCGCCGTGCGTGCTCCGCCGCCGATGCCGCCGCAAATAAGCTCGTCCACTTTGTTTGCCTGCAAAAAGCCCGCAAGTGCGCCGTGCCCACTGCCTATCGCGCTGACGATTTGTGACGATTTCACCTCACCACCCTCAACATCATACAGCTTGAACGCTTCGCAATGCCCAAAATGCTGAAAAATCTGACCATTTTCATATGTTACCGCTATTCTCATCGTAGTACCTCCGTATTTTTATGTTTTAATCTTACTCCCTTTTTCGACATATGTCAATAATCAACTTGAAAAACACCACAACAGTTCGTTGGTTGCAGCAATCATCTACCGGTGTTATAATATCGATAGGTTGAATTATTTATATAATCGAAAGGTATAATTTCATGTCTGATAATTTAATTTGGATTTTTGTTGCCGTAGCTATTATAGCCGCCTTGTTACTTCACTTGTATGTTTGGAAGAGATACCACTATATATGCCCTAAATGTCAATGTTCTTTTAAACCAACTTTTTTACACTCGCTGATAGCAATTAATGCCGTCGAAGATAGAAAATTGCGGTGTCCAAATTGCAATTCGGCGGAGTATATGAAAGCCTTGAAAGATGATAAACATTACGGCAAACGAGCATAACACAAAATTAGGGTATCACTGTTTTTTCAACAGTGATACCCTAAAAACATCCTTATTGTAAAGGCGCTATTGCGCAGCAGTGCTTTTTATATGTTAGTCTAGCTGCTCGTTAAAGCTGTCTTTGCCTACGCCGCATAGCGGGCAGACCCAGTCCTCGGGGACGTTTTCCCATGTTGTGCCGGGATTGATGCCGTCATCGGGCGCTCCGTCGGCTTCGTCGTAAACATAACCGCAAATGGTACATACATATTTTTTCATGTCGTGACCTCCATTAATTTTAAATATAAAAGTCGGCTCTTAACCTTGATATCAGTATACCCAAATTATGGGCTGACTTCTGTGACTGTGTTACATTTCGCAAAATTATTTTTGCTTGCAGCAAAGCTTGCCTGTTCCGCAGTGCTTTTTTGCGCAGCATTCTGGCGAATGTGCACAGACGGCATAGCTGCCGCCCTTTATCACAAGGCGTTTGCCGTTTATCAGCGCGTCGGCAAGCTTTTTGCGCGCGCTGTCGTATATAGCCTGCACCGTCGTGCGCGCAACGTCCATCTGCATCGCGCATTGCTCCTGCGTCAAGCCCATGTGGTCGATAAGCCGAATGGCTTCGTATTCATCGACAGCCAGCAAAACCTCGCCACACCCGCTTTGCGGAGCAAATTCCTCCACCAAAGGCACAGCGCAAACCCTCCTGCGCTTACAAGGCCGCCCCATTCTCCCCTCTCCCCTCACGTCGCTATGTCACAATTATAAGGCGGCAACGATGAGAAGTCAACGCAAATTTATTTATATAAAAAGCTTCGCTCCCGACATACAAAATCGAGAGCAGAGCTTTTATTTTATAATGCTATCAGCACTGAGCCGCTGCTACTGCGCATGCAACTGTGGCGCCGACCATGGGGTTGTTGCCCATGCCGATTAGGCCCATCATTTCTACGTGGGCGGGGACGCTGGAGGAGCCGGCGAACTGGGCGTCGCCGTGCATACGACCCATGCTGTCCGTCAAGCCGTAGGAGGCAGGGCCTGCTGCGACGTTATCGGGATGAAGCGTACGGCCTGTGCCGCCGCCTGATGCGACTGAGAAGTATTTTTTATTGTTCTCGATTGCCCATTTTTTGTATGTGCCGGCAACGAGGTGCTGGAAGCGAGTTGGGTTTGTGGAGTTGCCTGTGATAGAGCACTGCACGTCCTCTTTTTTCATGATGGCAACGCCCTCAAGGACATCGTTTGCGCCGTAGCATTTAACTGCTGCGCGCTCGCCTGTTGAAAAGGCCTGCTCTTTAACTGTGATGAGCTCGCCTTTTTTGAAATCGTAATCTGTCTCAACATAGGTGAAGCCGTTGATGCGGCTGATGATATATGCTGCGTCTTTGCCAAGGCCGTTGAGGATGACGCGAAGCGGTGCTTTGCGCGCTTTGTTTGCTGTGCGTGCGATACCGATAGCGCCCTCTGCGGCGGCGAAGCTCTCATGACCTGCAAGGAATGCAAAGCATGTGCAGTCCTCGCTCAAAAGCATTGCACCGAGGTTGCCGTGGCCAAGACCGACGGCGCGCTGCTCTGCTACCGAGCCGGGGATTGTGAAGGCTTCAAGACCCTCGCCTATTGCTGATGAGCATTCAGCGGCGTTTCTAAGGCCACGTTTTACAGCGATTGCTGTGCCTAGTGTGTAAGCCCAAACTGCGTTATCAAAGCAGATGTTCTGTACACCTCTTACAATTTTATCTACGTCTATACCCTTTTCAAGAAGCATGTCGCGGCAGGCGTCGAGAGACTCGAGGCCGTTGGCTTTCAGGCATTCGTTGATTTTGGGCATGCGGCGATCCTGACTTTCAAATGTTGCCATGGTTACGTCCTCCTTTATTACTCTTCACGCGGGTCGATATATTTTGGAGCATCGGCGAAACGACCATATGTGCCGATGTTTTTCTCGTATGCCTCTTTGGGGTCTTTGCCGTGGCGGATATCCTCCATCATTTTGCCAAGACGGACAAACTGATAGCCGATGCACTCGCCGTTCTCGTCAAGGGCGACCTTTGTGATGTAGCCCTCTGTAAGCTCAAGATAGCGTACACCCTTGGCTTTTGTTGAGAAGATAGTGCCTGTCATGCTGCGAAGCCCTTTGCCGAGGTCCTCAAGACCTGCGCCGATGGGCAAGCCGCCCTCGGAGAACGCTGTCTGTGAACGACCGTAGACAATCTGAAGGAACAGCTCACGCATTGCAACGTTTATGGCGTCGCACACGAGGTCTGTGTTAAGAGCTTCAAGAATTGTTTTGCCGGGCAGAACCTCGCCTGCCATAGCTGCGGAATGCGTCATGCCCGAGCAGCCGATTGTCTCGACAAGAGCCTCTTCGATGATGCCTTTTTTGATGTTAAGTGAAAGCTTGCACGTACCTTGCTGCGGTGCGCACCAGCCTACACCGTGTGTAAAACCGCTGATGTCCTCAATTTTGTAGGCTTTTACCCATTCGCCCTCTTCGGGAATGGGAGCCGGACCGTGATGCGGGCCCTTTGTGATAGGACACATTTGTTCAACTTCATGTGAATACTGCATAGTTGTGTCTCCTTTAATTGATAGTTAATTAACAAATTACGCTACTATTATTATAATTAAAAACGCTCGACTTTTCAAGCGTTGCGGAGGTATTTTTAAAACTTTTCGTATATATAAAAAATATGGACTAAATTTTGTGCAATCATACAAAAAGTTTTTCATTTTATTGTTGACATTGCCCACCAAATATGATATATTGTTGATGGCGGGAAAAAGTTGGCCGCCAAAACGGAAGTTGGACGAATATATTTTAATAGAAAAAGGAGTTTTACACTATGTCAGTAGAAATGCATGATTTTGACCTTAAGGATTTCAACGATGTTCTTGCAAGCTGCACAGGCGACGTATATATGGTTACAGCAGAGGGCGACCGCCTCAACCTGAAGAGCAAGCTTTGCCAGCTCATCGGCTTCACAAAGCTCATCGAGGGCGGCAGCATCGCCAAAGCAACATTTGAGTGCTCTAACCCCGAAGATCAGCAAAAGCTTTTCCGCTTCAATTTGTTTGGCGAGAAGTAATTAAAATTAAATAAAAAAACAGGGAACGGATTGCGAGCCGTTCCCTGTTTTTTTATGTATAATCTAAATATCTCTCAAGTTCTTAGATAGCTTCGCCGCCATTTTGAATACGCGGCTGCGATGTATTGCGTCAAGATTTTGCTGCAATGCGCCCGCCTGCTGACGCAATTCTTCATTTTGATGCGTAACACTAACGGCATCGGCACTGAGCTGCTCGACGTTGCGTTTCAGTTTAACTATCTCTGCTGCCTGCTGTTCAATATTCAAAGAAAGCTGTGTTTCTTGATGTATAAGCCCTTCATTTTCGGCGCGCAAAGCCTCGATACACACCTGCTGTCCATCGTTTTGCTTCGCCAGTTGGGCATTTCTCTCTGTGAGCGAATCTATAAGCTGCTGCTGCGCGGCAATGTGACGGTCTCTAAATTCTCTGGCTGAAAACTCGTGCAGGCGCTCCTCGTCAAGACGTTTTGCGTTTGCGCTGAAATCTCCGCACAAAAGTGCATCCTCATATTTTTCGGCAGCAATCATTTCAAAGAAACGCCGCTCCATTTTATCACGTATGTAAAGTGGGCGCTCGAGGGTATATCTGACAATCGGCGTCCATGCTTTTAGCAGTGTCATACGCTCACTCAGAAATACGTCCTCACTTAAAAATATAAGATTCACGTACAAATCTGCGTCAAACCGGCATTCATTATCAAAACATTCCGGGCATCCGGCAGCCTCATACATTTCTTTAAGAAGTTGGTAATCCTCGCCGCGATTTTTGATAAAACGCGAAGACATAACATGTGAATTTGAAACGCGTTGCACAAGATAATTGCAAACTAACACATCAATGTACAGCATGCTTTTACACGCCAATAAATATTGTGCGAGGAAAAGCACATCTTCCATTGTGCTTTTTTCTTTAAAGGATATGTTGTTTTCTACAATAATTTATGTTTTGTATATTTTACACCAAAATATTTGTCGCACCTCGTGCATTATACCGTAATCTTGGGGAAAATGATATTCTTTGCGTTTGTCAGAAAGTTGGCAGCTTGGGGCACGTTCGTTTATAATGCTAAAATCATCTGATGAAATTTCACGGTAATAACCTGTAACTATATCTACATCGTTTTTTTCAATAGCTTCGTATAGCTGTTTACATGCATCCGGCTCATAATAATCGTCACTATCCAAAAACATTATGTATTTTGTATCGACTTTTGAAAGAGCTAAATTTCTTGGTGCGCTTGCGCTCTTTGTGTTTTCTTTTGTTTGCATCACTACAACATTGTTGTAAAGCTCTGCATATTTTTGTATAATCTCATAGCTGTTATCTATGCTACAATCATCCACAGCAATTATCTTTAGATTTTCAAATCCTATGGTTTGAGCCTCAAGAGATTTAAACGCTTTTAAAATACAACTCGCCGCATTATATACCGGAATAATTATGCTGATGACGTACTCCATGATAAACCCCCGATAACTTGTCCGTTTTTATATTGGCATCAGCTGCGCGAGCATGCCTGCCGCCACGCCTATGGCGTATAAAAGTGCTATGATGAACGCGTTCTGTTTCCAGCTTTTATTTGAGCGCAAGAGCACCGCAAGCCCTACGCCCGCGCCTGTTGAAAGCCCCGCGAGCAGCCCGCCAAAGGTGAGCCTGCCCGCGGCGTAAAGCTCCGTGAGCAAAATTGACGCGGCGCAGTTCGGGATAAGCCCCACAAGCCCCGCGAGAGCAGGCTGAAACGCGCCCGCCGCGTCGATGACCGCGCCTATTGTCTCCTCGCCGACAAGCGTCACGACGGCGCCTATCACGAGGTTAAACACAAGTATAAATATCCAAATGTGCAGCGTGTGTTTTATCGCGGCAAGCCAAATAGAGTCGCTCTCGACGTGCTCGTGGCAGTCGATTTCCTCTGTTTTGCCCTCATAGCCGCCGCGCAGGCGCTGCGGGAGCATTTTGCCGAGCACAATGTCGATAAAAAATCCCGCGACCATTGCCAAAACAAGCTTTGCCGCAAGTATCGCCGCAAGCGAGCCCCAACGCTCGGGGCTTGCAATAAGCAGCGGTATCGCCTCGTCGGACGTTGAGATAAACACCGCTATGAGCGTGCCGAGCGTGATGACCTTGCTTGAATAAAGGTTCGCCGCCATGGCTGAAAACCCGCACTGCGGGAAAAGCCCGAGCACCGCACCGGGCACAAACCCGAATTTGCCGCCGCCCGCGAGAGCTTTTTCAATGCTTTGCGAATGACGGTGCTCGATGTACTCAATTAAAAGGTAAGCAAGAAACAAAAACGGCAGCATTTTAACGCTGTCAATAAGTGCGTCGAGCGCGATGTCTATAATTATATCAGCCATTTACACATTCCTTTTTACAAATTTTTAATTATTATATGCTAAATACACGATTTTTGCAACAGTGCCTTGATAACAAGGGGATAAAATGATATTATTATTTTATAGTAAAGTTTAATTTGCAAAGGAGTACAAATATGAGGGGTATATATTCTTCTGTCACAGATATACGCCGCAAGGTGTTCACCGCCATTGCGCGGCTTTCCTACGAGGGCGGAGACAACGTTTCGCTTGCAAAGCTGCCGTATGAAATTTTGCCGGGCGAGATTGGCAGCTACCGCGACAGCATATTTTTAGAGCGCGCGATTGTCAGCGAGCGTTTGCGCCTTGCAATGGGCTTGCCGCTACGCCCCATAAACGAGCAACGCCCTGTGGACGACGGCTTATCAAGCAGCATGTGCGCCGAAAAATATTATGACCCACCGCTCATAAACGTAATCAAATTCGCGTGCAACGCATGTCCCGAAAAGATGTTCAAAATCACGGACATGTGCCAAAACTGCCTTGCGCACCCGTGCGAGGAGATTTGTCCGAAGGACGCGATAAGCCTTTCGCACGGCAAACGCAAAATCGACCAGAGCAAGTGCATCAAATGCGGACAGTGCAAGCAGGTGTGCCCGTACCACGTAATTGTGAAAATAGAGCGACCCTGCGCCGTTGCGTGCGGCATGAACGCAATCAGCAGCGACGAGCACGGACGCGCCGATATCGACCAGGAAAAGTGCGTCTCATGCGGCCAATGCCTTGTAAACTGCCCGTTTGGAGCAATTTCGGACAAGGGTCAGATTTATCAGGTAATACAGGCGATGAAGAGCGAGGAGCGCGTTTACGCCGCAGTTGCGCCCGCGTTTGTGAGCCAGTTTGGGCCGAATATGACAGCCGAAAAGCTGCGCGCCGCAATGAAGCTTCTCGGCTTCCACGACATGGTTGAGGTGGCGATAGGCGCTGACCTTTGCACGATTGAGGAAGCGAAGGACTTCATGCGCGAAGTGCCTGAGCAGCAGCCGTTTATGGCGACATCGTGCTGCCCCGCGTGGAGCGTTATGGCGAAAAAGCTGTTCCCCGATTTCGCGCCGTACATCTCGATGGCAATGACGCCGATGGTGCTCACAGCGCGTCTTATAAAGAAAGAGCACAAAAACAGTAAGGTTGTGTTCATCGGCCCGTGCTCTGCCAAAAAGCTTGAGGCAAGCCGCCGCACAATACGCAGCGACGTTGATTTTGTTTTGACATTTGAAGAGATAATGGGCATGTTTGAAGCCCGCAAAGTAGAGTTTGAAAACGTCGTTAGCGACGAAAAGGACGTGAGCGATGGCACAGGCGACGGACGTGGCTTTGCGGTTTCGGGCGGTGTCGCGAACGCCGTTGTTGACGTTTGCAAACGCCTTGACCCTGACCGCGAGATAAAGGTCATGGCGGCACAAGGCTTGCAGGACTGCAAAAAGATGCTTATGCTCGCAAAAGCGCATAAGCTCGACGGCTATCTGCTCGAAGGCATGGCATGCCCCGGCGGCTGCGTTGCCGGCCCCGGCACAATAGCCAACCCCACAAAGAGCGCCGCAGCAATAGCAAAATACAAAAAAGAAGCCGACAAGCAGTGCTCACTCGATTCAAAATACAACATCACACTGCCGCTGCTGCACGACTAAATTATCAATTAAAACAAAACACACCAAACAGATAAAAATTGTTTGGTGTGTTTTTTAATGTTCCCGCTCTTGCAGAGGGCAATGTGTCCGCCATGATGCGGTTTTTATGGTGGAATGGCAACCTTTGTAGGGGCGCGCATTGCGCGTCCGCATTGGTTTTGCAATCTATGCTTATGCTTGATTATCCACCTCATCAACCGCCGCTTTAACGGCAGCGATTACAAAGGCTGAAAATGTGCAGTCTTTATTTTGAATAAGCGTTTCCACATCTTCAATCAAGTCATTGGGAAACCGTATAGTTTTATTTGTCGTCGGCGGAATAGACGGAATTTTAAAGTTCATTTTTCATACCTCGCAATACGTTTGTCTTGCAAATAGTGTAACCTTATTATTCCATAAAATATGCATTGCATTTGCAATGCATATTTGTTATAATTGTATACGAGGTGATTATATGCCGGACTATAAAGAGATGTATCTAAAGCTTTTTCGCGCGAGTGAGCAGGCTGCAAGCACGCTTATAGCGGCACAGCGCGAGTGTGAAGAAATGTATTTAAATCAACCCGAGCCAATATTAAAAGTAATATCAAAGCCGCAGGAAAACAACAAAAGCATGGATAAGGAATAATTCCAAATCCATGCTTTTTTGTTTTAATATAAAGCATCGGTTTCGGACGAGCAAAGCTCGCCCCTACAACGAAACCCACGGCAACACCTTAGGGGCGAGCTTTGCTCGTCCGTATCGGTTTGTGCAAATTCAAAGCGTGGGCACGTTGAAGGTGCTTACATTCCGCCCATTAAAATTGCCATGACGGCTTTTTGGGCGTGGAGGCGGTTTTCGGCTTCGTCGAAAATTTCATTTGCGTGGGCTTCAAACACCTCTGCGGTGATTTCTTCGCCGCGGTGTGCGGGCAGGCAGTGCTGAACCATACAGCCGTCGTTTGCCACTGACAGCAACGCGTCATTTATCTGATAGCCCGCAAAAGCTATCTTGCGCTTTTCCGTTTCGGCTTCCTCGCCCATGCTTGTCCAAACGTCTGTGACGAGCACGTCCGCACCCTTTGCGCCGAGCATCGGGTCAGACACAAGCTCAAATTTATCGCCGTAGCCCTTTGCAAATTCAAGCACATCGTCAGCCGGCTGATAATCGTCGGGGCACACCGCCGTTATGCTCATGCCTGTTTTGAGTGCGCCGACAATAAGGCTGTTTGCCATGTTGTTGCCGTCGCCGATGAAGCACATTTTTAAGCCCGCAAGCTTTCCCTTGTGCTCGCGGATTGTCTGCAAATCGGCGAGAACTTGGCACGGATGGCAGTAGTCTGTGAGGCCGTTTATGACGGGAATGCCGCTGTATTTCGCGAGTGTCTCGACCTCCGCCTGCTCAAACGTGCGTATCATGATGCCGTCGAAATAGCGTCCGAGCACGCGTGCGGTGTCCTCTACAGGCTCGCCGCGGCCAATCTGCAAGTCGTTTGCATTGAGATAAACGCCGTTGCCGCCGAGCTGATATGCGCCGACCTCAAAGCTTGTGCGCGTGCGCGTGCTCGCCTTTGCAAAAATGAGCGCGACGCTTTTGCCTTTAAGGCAGTCTTGCGTTTTGCCGGTGCGCTGGTCGAACTTTAATTCGTCGGCAAGGTCTAGTATGTCGATTATTTCTTCATCCGTTAAATCGGACAATTTAAGCAAATGGTTCATTTACATTACCTCCAGTACGCTTTTTAAAATTGAAAGCGCTTTGTCTATTTCTTCGTCTGTTATCACAAGCGGCGGCAAAAGACGCAGCTTTGTTTTTGCTGTGAGGCAGATAAGCCCTTTGTCGGCGGCGGCGGCAAGCACCTGCTTTGCCGCGATTTTATCGTCAAATTCAACGCCGACCATAAGCCCAAGCCCGCTCACGCCTGTCACGTGCGGCAGCTTCATTAAGCCTGCGCGCAGCTTGTCGCTTTTTGCTTTTACGCCGCTTAAAAATCCGTCTGTCAGTGTGTCCATAACGACATTTGCGCCCGCGCATACGACGGGGTTTCCGCCGAATGTGCTCGCGTGGTCGCCGGGTGTAAACGTGTTTTGCACCTTGTCGCCAAGCAGCACAACGCCGATTGGCAGCCCGCCGCCAACGCCTTTTGCGAGCGTCACGATATCGGGTGTTATGCCGTAATGCTCGCAGCAAAGAAATTTGCCTGTGCGACCGACTCCTGTCTGCACCTCGTCGATAATCAGCAAAATATCCTTTTCGGCGCAGAGCTTCACAACGCTGTCAACGTACTGCTGATTTTGCGCAATTACGCCGCCCTCGCCCTGAATAAGCTCCATAATCACAGCGCAGACGGTGTCGTCAGCCGCGTTTTTAAGCGCCTCAAAATCGCCAGCTTCGACAAATTTGAAGCCCTCGACAAACGGAAAAAAGTTTTTGTGGAAAACGTCCTGACCTGTCGCTGAGAGCGTGGCAATGGTGCGCCCGTGAAAGCTGTTTTGCAGGCTGATGATGTTATAGCGGTCTGTGCGGTTATATTTGTCAAACGAATATTTGCGCGCCGCCTTTATTGCGCCCTCGTTCGCCTCTGCGCCGCTGTTGCCGAAAAACGCCTTATTCATTCCGGTGCGCTCGCACAGCTTTTGCGCTAGCAGGACACACGGCTGCGTGTAGAAAAGATTGCTCGTGTGCTGCAATTTATGTGCCTGCGCACTCACAGCGTCAGCCCATTTTTCGCCGCAAAAGCCGAGGCAGTTCACGCCGATGCCGCTAGACATATCAAGGTAGCTCTTCCCGCCGCCCGACACACAGCACCCCTTGCCCTCTTCAAGCAAAACGTCGCTTCTGCCGTAGCTTTGCGATATGTATTTTTTATCAAGCTGTTTAATTTCTTCAAGCTGCATTGAAAATGCTCCTTTTGAATTGTTGTAAACCTTTAATTTGTGTGACACCACACGGGCGGCAAAACGCCGTCCCTACAATTAACCGCTCAACCTTTTTTATAAAACAATGTGCCCGACCCGCGGTTTGAGAAAATTTCCATTAGGACGGAATGTGGCATACGTCCGTCGATTATGGCGGCTTCAGTCACGCCATCTTCTATCGCTTCAACACAGCCTTGAATTTTCGGGATCATTCCGCCTGCTATGACGCCTGTTTTGATTAAATCTGCCACTTCCTCAACATCCACCTGGGGGATAAGCGTTGCGTCGTCGTCTTTATCGCGCAAAAGCCCCGCGACGTCCGTCATTGTGATAAGCTTTGCAGCTTTCAGCTCCACTGCGAGCTTGCACGCGGCTGTGTCGGCGTTAATATTGTACGGCGTGCCGTTTTTATCCATGCCGACTGTCGCGATTACGGGGATAAACCCGCTGTCGAGAAGATAGCTCACGAGCGTTACGTCGATGCGCGTGATGTCTCCGACAAAGCCCAAATCAGGGCCGTCCTTTTTCTTGTGGCAGTGCAGCATATCGCCGTCCATGCCGCAAAGCCCTACGCCGTGCCCGCGCAAAAGCGCCACCAAATCTTTGTTCACCTTGCCCGCGAGCACCTGCTGAACGACCTCCATAGTCTCCGCGTCCGTCTTGCGCAGGCCGTCGACAAATTCGGCTTCCTTACCTATTTTATAAAGCGCTGTGTTTATTTCCGGCCCGCCGCCATGCACCAAAACCACGCGCACGCCGAGCAACGTGAGTGTGACAAGGTCGTCCATAACGCCTTTTTTAAGCTCGCCGTTTATCATTGCGTTGCCGCCGTATTTTACCACCATTGTTTTGCCGCGGTATTTCATTATGTAAGGTTGTGCCTCGCTTAAAACATTTGCCATCTGCCAATTATCCATTATTTTTTCCTCCAAATTATCATTTTACGTGCGGTAATCGCCGTTTATTTTCACATAATCGTATGTCAAATCGCAGCCCCAAGCTGTGGCTTCAAAGCTGCCGTCGTGCATATCAATTATGATGTCGATTTCGTCCTCGGCGAGTATTTTTGCGGCTTCGTCCTCGCTGTATTCGTGATACGCGGCGTTTTCGCACACGAGCACTTCGCCCGCTTTGCTTTTTAAAACAACCGAAACGCCGTCGATTGAAAAGTCGCCTTGAGTGTAGCCAATTGCGCACAGCGCGCGCCCCCAGTTTGCGTCTGCGCCGAACATTGCGGCTTTAAAAAGGCTTGAGCAGATGACGCTTTTGCTTATTGCCCTTGCGTTTAAAAGCGTGTCGGCGTTTTTGACGGTGCATTC
Source organism: Clostridia bacterium (assembly GCA_009929695.1). GTDB lineage: Bacteria > Bacillota > Clostridia > Oscillospirales > Ruminococcaceae > Ruthenibacterium. The sequence continues at coordinate 15,401 of RZZW01000025.1, read as the reverse complement.
AAGCAGCTTTGTCGCGCCCTCGCCGTCGGCGGCTATCGCGCGTGACATTCTGCGCGTTATCGCGTTTAGCGCGGCGGCAAATTCGTCGTAATCGCTGCCCTCGGCGGTGATTTCGGTGTTGCCTGCCATGCCGTTTGCAAGTATGAGCACGGTGTCGTTTGTCGAGGTGTCTCCGTCGACGCTTATTTGGTTAAACGTGCCGGGGATATCCTCACTGAGCGCCTTTTGCAGCATCGCGGGCGAAATTGCCGCGTCGGTGGTGATGAAAATGAGCATAGTCGCCATGTTTGGGTGTATCATGCCGCTGCCCTTGCCTATTGCGCCTATGCGGCACGTTTTGCCGCCGGCTGTAAATTCGTATGAAAATTCCTTCGGCGTTGTATCGGTTGTCATTATGGCGAGCGCCGCGTCGGTGCTGCCCTCTGTGGCAAGCAGACGGCACGCCTCGGGCACGCCTGTGTGAAAAGGCTCTAAAACGAGCGCCATGCCGATTACGCCTGTGCTGTTTACGAGTATATCCTCGGCTTTAAGCTTTGTCGCGTTTGCAACAATATTACATATTTCTTCTGCTGTCTCCTCGCCGTTTGGGCAGCAGGTGTTGGCTATGCCGCTGTTGCAGATTATCGCCTGCGCCTTGCCGTTCACAAGGTGCTTTGCGTCCACCTTTAGCGGTGCGCCCTTGACCTTATTTGTTGTAAAAACGCCCGCCGCGCTGCAAATTGTGTCGCTTACAATAAGCGCCAAATCTGCTTTGGTTTTATTTTTGCGTATGCCCGCGTGCACTCCCGCAGCCTTAAAGCCCTGTGCCGCGCATACGCCGCCCTTACATTTTTTCATTATTCAAGCCCCTTCCTCTCATCCAAACCAAGCATGATATTCATGCACTGTATAGCCGCGCCCGACGAGCCTTTGCCGAGGTTATCAAACACGCTTGTGAGCAAAATTTGCTCATCGCTTTCAAAAATAAACAGCTCCATTTTGTCAGTTCCCGCAAGCATATTAGAGGACAAAAATCCATCTTGCGGCATTTCGCCGAGCGCGTGAACCTTTATGCCCGCTTCGCCCTTATAATACTGCGCGAGCGCGTCCGCAACCGTTTTGCCGTCTGCGCCGCCGACCATGCTTTTAAAAAGCGGTATGCTGACAGCCATTCCGCATGGGAAATCGGCGACAATGGGGCTGAAAAGCGGCGCGTGTTCAAGCCCGCTGACGGCTTTCATCTCGGGCAAATGCTTGTGCTTTAGCGACAAGCCATACGCTCGCGGCGCGTCGTAGCTTATGGGGCGGCTGCCGTCCTCATACGCGGCTATCATGCTTTTGCCGCCGCCTGTGTAGCCTGTTAGCGAATATGCACTTACCTGTGCGTTTTTTGGCAGAATATCCATCTCGACAAGCGGCGCGGCAAGCGAGATAAAGCCGCTTGCGTGGCACCCCGGCACGGCTGTGCGCGTGGCTGTTTTTAGCGCGTCGCGCCTGTTTGCTATCTCGGCAAAGCCGTAAACCCAGCCGTCAGCCGTTCGGTGAGCGGTGCTTGTATCGCATATTTTTACATTTTTATGTATAAGCGGAACAATCTCCTTAGCGGCGGCGTCAGGCAGGCAGAGAAACACTAAATCCGCGCTGTTTGCCGCCTCTGCGCGTTTTTCAAGTATCTTGCGGTTTTCCTCACTTATTTTGACTATTTCAAGGTCGTCTCGCGCCGACAATCTCTCGACAATCCGAAGCCCCGTAGTGCCCGCGCTTCCGTCGATAAACACCTTATTCATACACATTCTCCCATGTATTTTTATACATCTTTTGTTGTATATTATACACTCTTTGAATGAATAGTCAAGCATAAATAGTAAAAAATTAAGAATAAAAAATAAAAAATTAATGAGTGATGCCTGCGGGCATCACTCATTAATTTTTTATTTTTCCGTTTTCAATTTTCATTAAACCTTGTTGCGCACAACAAAGTTTTTGCCTCCGTTTTCAAAGCGTTCGTATTTTGTTTCAAACGCGCCGGTTGAATCTATGAGGCGGTGGAGCTTTGAAAATCCGTAGTTTCGCGAGTCGAAATCGGCGTAAATTCGGCTTAACATAACGCCTATCTGCGACAGCGGCATGTAGCCGTCCTCCTCGGAATCGTGCTCAATGATTTCATGCACCTTTTCGATTATCTCGGCAAGCGGCACAAACGCGGGCTGTGGCAGCTCGACGACAGGCTCTACCTTTACTGCGCCCGCTTTTTTATCTGTCGGCTTGCGCTTGTCCTGCTTTACGACGGCTTTTTTGTCAACGCCCATCAAAACATCGAGATATTTAAATGTGTCGCACGCCGATTTAAACGCCTGCGGTGTTTTGCTTTCGCCCATGCCGATGACAAACATGCGGCTCTCGCGAAGGCGGGCGGCAAGGCGTGTGAAGTCGCTGTCGCTGCTGACAAGGCAAAATCCATCGACGTTATGCGCGTATAAAATATCCATCGCGTCGATAATCATTGCCGAGTCGGACGCGTTTTTGCCCTGCGTGTAGCTGAACTGCTGTATGGGCGTGAGGTTATGCTCAAGCAAGCTCTTTTTCCACGTCACCATGTCCTGCGACGTCCAGTCTCCGTATATGCGCTTATAGGCGGGCGTGCCGTACATGCTCACCTCGTCGATTATCGTCTTTATGTATTTTGGCGAAACATTTTCAGCGTCTATCAAAAGAGCTATTACCTGACTGTTTTCCATAATGCCGCTCACTTTCGTATATTATATGTATATATTATAGCCTTATTTTGCCTAAATGTACAATGTTACCGAAAATTTATTGCGGTATTGATAAAATTTTCGCGTTGTGATATAATTCTAGCAACAGCAAAGGCGCTGCCAATGGGATAACTATACCCCATCGGCAGCGCCTGTTTTTTGTTTTAGGAGGATTTGGAAATGGAAAAATATAAGCGCTATATACCTATTGATTACGAAAAATTTGCCCCCGATATCCCCGCAGACAAGCTTGAAACGAAATTCGGCTTGCCGCAGGACGTTAAATTTTGCAAGGAATGTGTGATGAGCAACCAAAAACCGAACTCTTGCTATGAGTTTGAGCACAAGGCGGACAGCATTAAAAAAACGATGGTAATTCAGCCCGACGGCGTTTGCGACGCGTGCCACGCGTGCCATAATAAGGTGGGCGCGATAGACTGGGACGACCGCGAGCGCCAACTAAAGGAGCTTTGCGACAAATACCGCAAAACGGACGGCAGCTACGACTGCTTAGTGCCCGGCAGCGGCGGAAAGGACAGCTTTTACGCCGCGCATATGCTTAAATACAAATATAATATGCACCCTTTAACGGTCACTTGGGCGCCGCATATTTATACACCGTGGGGCTTTGAAAATTTTGAAGCATGGATACACGCGGGCTTTGACAACTACCTCTGCACGCCGAACGGCATGACGCACCGCCTTTTGACGCGCCTTGCGACGGAAAACCTTTTTCACCCGTTTCAGGCGTTTATCCTCGGTCAAAAGCAGCTTGCGCCGAAAATGGCGGCAAAATTCGGCATTCCGCTTGTGTTTTACGGCGAAAATGAGGCCGAATTTGGCAACCCTATTGCAGACAACGAGAGCGCACTTCGCGACGAGAGGTTTTTCACGGCAAATTCAAAGGACAATATCTACCTCGGCGGCGTGTCCTTGCAGCAGCTTGAGGAGGATTTCAAAATCGACCCCGCTGACCTCTCGATTTATTTACCGGGCGAGACAAGCGACATAAAAAAGAATAATATTCAGGTGCATTATCTCGGATATTATCTCAAGTGGCACCCGCAAGGCGCATATTATTACAGCGTTGAGCACGGCGGCTTTAAGCCTGCGCCCGAGCGCACGCAGGGCACGTATTCAAAATACAACTCAATCGACGACAAAATCGACGACTTTTTTTATTACACCACCTACATTAAATATGGCATCGGGCGCACGACGTATGACGCGTCGCAGGAGATACGAAACGACGAGATAACGCGCGACGAGGGCGTGCTGCTGACAAAGCGCTACGACGGCGAGTTTCCCGACCGCTTCGAGCAGGAAATTTGGGATTATCTCTCACTCGACGAGCGGCATTTTCCGTGGGCAAAGGAGCTTTTTGAGCAGCCGATTATGGACAGAGAATATTTCATGCACCTAGCCGACCGCTTCCGCTCGCCGCATATTTGGAAATACGATAACGGCGTTTGGCAGCTGCGCCACAAGCCGTTTGATGGCGACAGCGAGTGTGATTTCGGGGTGCCATCAAAATCGTAAGCGCGGAGCGCCTTCCAAATTACCTCCCTTGTTAAAGGGAGGTGGCGCGACGAAGGAGCGACGGAGGGATTCTAAGCTTCGCACAAACCAACACATTGTCATTCTGAGCAAAGCGAAGAATCTTTTGCGTGTTGCCGTAGGTTTTAAGATTCTTCGCTGCGCTCAGAATGACAGGCGTGGCGAGAGAATCCCTCCACCGCCTGCGGGCGGTCCCCCTCCCTTTGACAAGGGAGGTAAAAACGAACCATCAAAAAAGGAAAAACATATGGACAAAAAAATAAGACTAATATCGCGCCTTGATGTGAAAAATAATTTTCTCGTCAAGGGAATACAGCTCGAGGGCTTGCGCAAAATGGGCGACCCGCATGACTTCGCTGTCGATTATTACAAGCAGGGCATCGACGAAATTTTATACATGGATATCGTCGCAAGCCTTTACAACCGCAACAATTTAAGCGACATCGTTTTGCGCACAACAGGCGACGTGTTTATACCGATAACCGTCGGAGGCGGCTTGCGCAGCGTTGACGACGTGCGCAGCATTTTGCAAAAGGGTGCCGACAAGGTGGCGATAAACACGGCGGCAATAAAGGACGAAAAAATAATCACCGAGGTCGCCGAGGCATTCGGCAGCCAGTGCATGGTGCTTGGCATCGAGGCAAAAAAGCGTCGCGACGCGGCAGGCTGGGAAGCGTATACCGACAACGGACGCAACCATTCGGGCAAGGACGTTATCGAGTGGGCAAAGCGCGGCGCGGCGCTTGGCGCGGGTGAAATTCTGCTGACGATGGTTGACTGCGAGGGGCTTGAACGCGGCATGGAAAACGAGCTTATAGCCGAAATTTGCAGCGAGGTAAACGTTCCTGTTATAGTTTCAGGCGGCTGCGGCTGCGCAAAAGATGCCGTAACTGCCGCAAACGCGGGCGCGTCTGCCGTTGCCGTCGCGAGCATTTTACATTATAAAAAGACGACTGTGCCCGCGCTAAAGCAAGAAATACGCGATTTGGGGGTGCTTGTGCGTTGAAAATAACTGTTATTGATTACGGACTTTCAAATCTTTTGTCTGTTCAGCGCGCGTTTGCGCATTCCGGCGCGGAGGTTGAGGTGACAGACAGCCGCAGCAAAATACTTGCGGCGCACGCGCTGTGCCTGCCCGGTGTCGGCGCGTTCAAGGACGGCATGGAGGTGCTTGACCGCCTTATGCTAACCGACGCGATACAAAATAAAGCGCACAGCGGCACGCCTTTGCTTGGAATTTGCCTCGGCATGCAGATGCTTTTTGACGAGAGCGACGAGTTCGGCAAGCACGCGGGGCTTGGGCTTATCCCGGGCAGAGTTGAGCGCATACCGTACAGCGACATAAACGGTGACGTACAGCGCGTGCCTCACGTAGGCTGGAACGCACTTTTGCCGCAAAACCCGCGCCAAGATTTCAGTGGGACGATTTTATCGAGCGTGAAAAAAGGCGACGAAGCATACTTTGTGCACTCCTACGAAGCCAAGCCCGCCGACACAAAATACCGCCTTGCAAACACTATCTACGGCGGAAGAGAAGTCTGCGCCGCCGCCCAAAAAGGAACGGTAATAGGCTGCCAGTTTCACCCCGAGAAATCGGGAGAAATCGGGCTTTCTATAATTAGAGAGTATACTAGGTTTTGTGAAAATATTTAAAAGAAGAGAGAAAAAAGAAGAAAGAAGAAGTATGGTATAACGTCACTTCTTCTTTCTTCTCTCTTCTTTTTTCTTTCTATACAGGTATATCCCTTTTCTCAAAAGCTCCCATTCCAACAAGCATAAGCGCAATTCCGCAGAGAAATAGGATTGCCATTTTTACATAAGCCGCCGCTTCGTTTGCTATTATTCCGTCTGTGTCAAACAGCGTTAGCGGTGTGGCGTATTTCAAAAAGTCGAATTTATCGCCGACTTGGCTCACCATTTGCACAAGCACAAACGCAATGCACAGCCCCGACGACACGCCGACGGAATATTTTGCGTCGTTGAAAATGCACGAGCATATAAAGCACACGCCCGCTAGGAATATTTGCAGACCGAAGCAACCGACATTAAGCAGCAAAAACGCCTTTATGTCAAGCTCGCCCTTGAACATTCCCTCTGCCGCCGCCGTGCAAAGCAGTGTCATATATAATGTAAGCGCAAGCTCGGCGAGGCATAGCGTAATTATCTGCGTAAAAATTATTTTTCTGCGCGTGACGGGCGCGGCGAGCAGATATGCCATGCTGCCTGTGTCGACATAATGCGCCACAAGGCGGTTTGCGAGGATTATCGTCATCACGAGCGGCATCACGACCATCAAGAAGCCGTAGAGGTAATTTGCGGTAAATTCAATGAGCGTGCTGCCCGCGTCGAGCATGCCGAACGCCGCGAAAACCTGCGGCATGCTCTGCGCCATCTGCTGCAAGCTTTCGCCGAGCTTTGGGTCAAACATTGAAATTATCATCAGCCCGTACATCGTCAGCACGGCGGCAAAAATTATCCACAGCTTGTAATTTGCCTTTATTTCACGTTTAAAAAGTGGTGTGCAAAGCATTATTTTTCACCTCCGTAAAAATGCATAAAAAGCTCCTCGAGCGTCTGCGTGCGCGGCATGAGATTTTTGACATCATACCCGCCAAGCGCCTTTATAAGCGCGTTTATATCGTCTGTGAGCACGTTTACATTGCAGCCGTCGGCGCTTGTTTTGAATGCGCTTGCAAAGCTTTTTGCGCCTGCTTCGTTTGCAAATTCTATCTCGATAGATTTTTTCTGCCGCTTTCGCAAATCGTCAAGCGTCTCTATGGCGGCTATGCGCCCCGCGCGGATGATGACCGTTCTGTCGCACGTGCGCTCGATTTCTTCAAATAAATGCGACGACATAAGTATAGTCGCTCCGCGCTGCTTTTCGCGCAAAATAAGGTCGATAAATTTTTTCTGCATAAGAGGGTCAAGCCCGCTTGTCGGCTCGTCTAGCAGCAGCAAATCGGCGCTTTGCATAAACGCGCACACGATGCCGATTTTCTGCTTCATGCCCTTCGACATCTTCTTAATGCGCCCCGACGCATCAAGCTCAAAATAGCTTATAAGCTCGTTTGCGCGCGTCATGTCCTTGATGCTTTTCATGGCGGCGATGAATTTTATAAATTCCATGCCCGTCATGTCGTCCATAAACGCTATTTCGCCCGGCAGATATCCGAGGTTTTTTTGTATTTTAGCGGCATTTGCAAAGCAGTCAAGCCCGAATATCTCCGCCGTGCCGCCGTCAGGCCTTGTGAAGCCCATAAGTTGGCGCAAGGTGGTCGTTTTGCCCGCGCCGTTTGGCCCCAAAAAGCCCATGGCCTCGCCCTTTTTGACGCCGAACGAAACGTCAAACACGCCCTTGCCGCCGCCGTAATCTTTGGTCAAGTTCGCCGCAGTAATTATGTCGCTCATAAATATTCCTCCTTGTACATTATGCGTTTAAATATTGCGCTCCAGCGCTTGTAATCGCGGTGAAGCAAGTCAAGGTCAAGCACGCCGCTGCGCTGTTTGTCGTGCATATAGCCGTCCGTCATCCACACAAGCATCTCCATTATTTCGACAGGGTTTACATCGTCGCGAAATTTCGAGGTGTCAATATGGCTGCAATATTTCGCAAAGGAGCTTTGCGCGGCGTTTTCCATATTTCCGTTGAGGCTGCACGAAATTTCGTCGCTGTGTGCGTAAAATGTGCGCACGGCAAATTCAAGTATATGCGGATATTTTGCCATCAGACCGTATTTTTTGCGCGCGGAGTAGTCAAGCAGGTCAAACAGATCTGTTATCTCGCCAAAATGCGCATCGGTGACTGTCTCGGTGACTTTTTCCTCAACGTAATTATATGTGTAAAGATAAAGCTGCTTTTTATTTTTGAAATAGTAAAAAAGCAGCCCCTTAGATATGCCCGCCTTAGCCGCGATATCGTCTGTAGACGCGCGCTTATACTCGTTTTGCGCAAACACCTCAATCGCCGCATTGAGTATTCTCTGCTGCTTATCAAGCGGCAAAGCCTCAAAATTTTCAGCCACATTGCACCTCCCTTTGACCACTTCGGTCAAGCCATGAATAAAGATTACCACATTGACTCAAAAAAACAAGACCCCAAAATAAAAAATGAAGAATGAAATAGTTTGAAGCTCCACGTCATTCTGAGCGAAGCGAAGAATCTTTAAACCACAGTAATGCACATAAGATTCTTCGCTTCGCTCAGAATGACAAAAGGGCTGTTTCATTAAAATGTGACGCAGCAGCGTCACTCCTTAATTCTTCACTTTTCATTCTTCATTTTTCACTAAAAAAAATCGCCGCCGTATAGGCAGCGATTTTTTGAATTATGCTTTATCGTTAGATCCGAAAAGGTCGATTTTTTCTTCTACTGTTGCCTGAATAGCTGCTGCGCCCGGTGCGAGGAGCTTGCGGGGGTCGTAGCCTTTGCCCTCTAAATCTTTGCCGGCTTCGATATATTTGCGTGTCGCTTCGGCAAAGCTTAACTGACACTCTGTGTTGACGTTGATTTTTGAAACGCCAAGCGAGATTGCCTTTTTAATCATCTCGTCGGGAATGCCTGTGCCGCCGTGGAGAACGAGAGGGATGTTGTTTGTCGCGGCATGGATTTTTGCGAGCGCGTCAAAGTCAAGGCCCTTCCAGTTTGCGGGATATTTGCCGTGGATATTGCCGATGCCCGCGGCCAAAAAGTCGATGCCGAGCGAGGCGATGCGTGCACATTCGTCAGCGTCGGCGATTTCGCCCATGCCGACAACGCCGTCCTCTTCGCCGCCGATTGAACCGACCTCGGCCTCAATTGAAACGCCGTTTGCGTGCGCAAGAGCGACGAGCTCTTTTGTCTTTTCGATATTTTCCTCGATAGGATAATGGCTGCCGTCGAACATGATTGACGAGAAGCCCGCCTCGATGCAGGCCTTTGCGCCCTCATATGTGCCGTGGTCAAGATGAAGCACGACAGGCACTGTGATGCCGAGAGACTCGACCATTGCCTTTACCATTGCGGCGACTGTCTTGAAGCCCGTCATGTATTTGCCCGCGCCCTCGGACACGCCGAGGATAATCGGTGCGTTTTTCTTTTGTGCGGCAAGCAGTGAGGATTTTGTCCACTCAAGGTCGTTGATGTTGAACTGACCGACTGCATAATGGCCGTCGCGTGCTGTCAAAAGCATTTGTGTTGCGTTTACAAGCATTGTTTTTTACCTCCAAAAATAATTAGCGCAAAAAATCGTTATAAATTTCACTATTAAATAGTATAACGCATATCGCTGCTAAAATCAATTAAAACAGAAGAATTGACAAGACGAATTTATTGTTTATTTATTATACATTTTTTCGCCCGCGCGGTTTGTCTATTCTAACCCGAAAAAGAGAATTTTTGCCGAAAATTTTCATCTTATTTGGCACTTTTTACCCTTGACACAAGAAAAATTAAACAGGCTGTTTTGTTGAAAACTTTCAACATATTGTTGAAAACTATGCATTCAAGAAGCTTTCAACAGTAAAAAAACGTGTTTATAGCGCCGTCTTTAAACACTTTCAACGGAGTTTTCAACATCAAACTTCCTTTTTTTAACATTTACAACCCGTATATTGACCCCAATTTTTACCATGTAAAAAATATGCAAATAGGGCTTTAAATATGCAAAAAGCTGATTTTCACCTCATCAGTCAGCTGCGCTGACAGCTTCCCCTCAAGGAGAAGCTGTCACGCAAAGCGTGACGGATGAGGGGCAAGGCTCACACATTTTTACAATAACCCGCCACGTTTTTTCATTTTTCAGTAGCGGGTGTGCTTTATTTGTGTTATAATATTTAAGAATATAAATAAAATTCAGGAAATATAATAATTTTGGAGGGCAAAATGCCTTTTAACACGGAAAATCAAGGTGCTGAAACAACGCTTGTTTACGGCAAAAACGCTGTTACGGAGCTTTTAAAAAGCGGACAAGGCGTTGACACGGTATTTATACAGGACACTATGAACGAGGCTCAGGCGGGCTTTTTTACAGCGCTTGCAAAAGAGGCTGGCGCTGTGGCAAAGCGCGTTCACGCCGCAAAGCTGCGCGGAATGTGCGGCACAGACTCACATCAGGGCGTCGCGGCATGGGCGGCGGGCATTGAATATGCAACGCTAGACGATTTGCTTGCGGCGGCACAGCAGAAAAACGAGCCGCCGTTTATACTTCTGTGCGACGGCGTAGAGGACCCTCACAACCTTGGCGCGCTCATACGCAGCGCACTGCTGTGCGGCGCACACGGCGTTGTAATTCCAAAGCGCGGCGGCGTACCCGTCACACCCACAGTTATAAAAAGCAGCGCGGGCGCAGCTGAACGCTTGCCGATAGCAAGAGTCGCGAACATAGGCGAGGCAATTCGTCGCCTTAAAAACGCAAACGTGTTTGTATACTGCGCCGACATGGACGGCACGCCCGTGTATAAACAAGATTTGAGCGGGGCTGTCGCGATAGTTGCAGGCAGCGAGGGCAAGGGCGTGTCACAGCTTGTGCGCAACCTTTGCGACGGCGCGGTGAGCCTGCCAATGGCAAAAACAGGCACGGGCGTCGACAGCTTTAACGTTTCAGTAGCCACAGGTATAATAATGTATCATATATTGCGCAGCCGCGAAAAATAGCAGCGCCGTGTGTATGGAGGTAGCAGCAATTGAGCCGCGAGGACATCAGCAGTAAAACAATAGACGAGATACTTGAACAGGTGCAGCAGAGCAAGGACGCGTCGCCGCAAAGGCAAAGAACAGCGGCAAGCGACAGCGAGGTCGACAGCATTTTGTCAAGTCTTGGCATAGAGGACACTTCAAGGGAGCGTCCTCATATTCAGTTTACCTCGCCGGAGAATCTGAACGCCATGATGAGCGGGCAAATTGGCACGACAGAAAAGCCAACGCCGATAAAAACCTCCGCGCAAATGGGGCGCTTTGTGCCGACGGACAGCATAGCCGCAGCCGCGCCGCCGCAGCCGAAAGCTCAAAAGCCGGTGCAGCCTATCGTGCAAAATCAGCCCGCTTCGCCCGTCATTCAAAATCAGCCTGTGCAGCCCGCGCAGCCTGTAATGCAAAGCAAGCCTACGGCGCAAAATCCGCAGAGAATGCAGCCTGTTTCGCAAAAGGTGCAGATAATAAACAGCTCTGAGGGCAGCGACGCTCACGAGGAAACCTCAACCCTTGAGCTTCCGACGATAAAGGCATACACAACAGCGCAGGAGCAGCGCGAGGAAGACATAAAGCAAAAGGCCGCGCGAGACGCACTTGTGCGCGCGGGCGTGAACCCCGAGCCATACGCCCCCGCGCCCGAGCAGTATAACGCGGGGCAGTATCAAGCTCCGTATATTCCGCCACAGGCGCAGCCGTATCAGGCTGTTCCCGAGGCGATAAAAACAGATTTTGCGCCTGTTGTGCCAGGTGCAAAAACAGCACCCGAGCAGATAGGCAACGCGATGTTCGGCGAGGTTGACGAGCGCTTTAGAGACTTTTTTAAAAATTCAATAGCGCAGGACAGCCCCGAAGCCGAGCAGGAGGCGTACAACAGACAAAAGCAGCGCAAAAAGAAAAACAGCGTGAAAAAGTTTTTGACAAACATCGTCCGAGACGAGGACGAGACGTTTCTCACCGAGGAATTTGCGGCGCAGCTTCCTAAAAAATTTGAAAAAATACCCATCGAGGTCACGCTGACGCAGGAGGCCATAATGAATGGCGCAACGGCGCGCGTGCCGTCAATGAACGATATGCAAGAGCCGGAAATGCAGGAGGAATATCAGCCTGCCAATAACGAGCGCGGCGGGAAATTTAAATCGTTTACAATTAAAATGCCCATCGGCGCGCACAGACGCGAGGCGCAGGAGCCTGTGAGCCACGCGCAGGACGAGTATCGCAACACCGAATATCTCGCGGCGGAAACAAGCGAGTATAATCACGTCTCCGACGCGCCCGCTGTGTCGGCTACGCTTAAAAACATGCGTGTCACGCGCGTTATGCGCATGGTCGTGACGGGCTTTATTACGCTTGCGCTCTTGTATTTCGGTTTTTCGTCGCGCACGGGCGGCCTGCCCGCTATTGCGGCGTTTGACCCTCACACAGAGCCTTTCGCGTTTCTCATAGTCAACTTCGTTTTGCTCTCGATAGCCATGCTCACCTGCCTCACGACGCTTGGCACTGGCATGGTTGGGCTGTTTAAACGTCCCACAACCGACACCTTTGTCGCGCTTGCGGCAGCCTCGGCATTTATACAAAACCTCGCTTACCTTTTTAAATCGGCTGATTTCAACCCTGAAAAAATCACGCTTTTTGCGCCTATTGTAGTATTTTTGCTGTTTGCAAACACGCTTGGCAAATGGCTGCAAAGCAAGGTCGTGAGCGATAACTTTGAGTTTGCGAGCGCAGAGCGCCGCCATTCTGCGGCGTTTATAGTGCAAAATCAGGAGCTTGCCCGCAAGGTGTGCTCAGGCATCGGAGAGCCGTCTCCCCTCTTGTTATTAAGCCGCCCCGCGGGGCTTGTGAAGCACTTTTTGCGCCAAAGCTTTTCGCAGCACAAGACAGATTTAGGCTCTAAAACCTACGCGTATATAATGCTCGGCGCGGCGTTTGTGTGCGCTGTGCTGTGCGGTTGGCGCTCACAGAGCTTCTTTGAGGCGCTGTCGGGCTTTGCCGCCGCGCTCTGCGTCGCCGCGCCGCTCGCTTCGACGCTTGTTTACGCGCTGCCGTCGCTGTTTTTGCAGCAGGAGGCGGCGGCTGTCGAGGCGGTTATTCCGGGGCCCTCGGCAATCACGGAGCTCGGAGAGACAAACGTTGTTTTGCTAAACGCGCGTGATATTTTTCCTGTTGAATGTGTGCGTATGCACGGCATAAAGACGTTTGAAAAGGCACGGCTCGACCACACAATTCTCTACGGTGCAAGCCTTATAAACCGTTGCTGCGACACGCTTCGCGCACCATTTATGGCTCTTGTGGACAACAAGCCCGAGACGCTGTACAAGGTGGAAAACGAGCAGTTTGAAGCGGGGCTTGGCTACGTCGCATGGATTGACGGCAAGCGCGTCATAATGGGCAGCCGCACGATGATGCAGCGCCACAGCATTGAGATACCCTCGCTTGAATACGAGGGCAAATACACGTTGAGCGGTCAGCGAAGCCCTGTCTACCTCGCGGTTGCTGGCAAGGCATACGGCATGTTTATAGTCAGCTACACGCCCGACGCGGCGGCGCAGTCGGCCATTGACGAGCTTGGCGACGCGGGCATAAACATCATTTTGCAGACGGACGATTTCAACATTACCGGCACGCTTGTCGGCGCGACTTACAGCCTGCGCAAAGCGACAATAAAGGTGCTCTCGCAGTCAGAACAAGGCTTGCTTGCGAGCCAAACGGCATATGTGCACGAGGCGAGCGGCGTGATGATACACAACGGAACATGCGCGTCGTTCCTTGGCGGCCTGCGCGCCGCGGCTCGCGCTGCCGAAAACGAAAGCTTATCCTCCACCGTTCAGACGGCGGCGATAATTTTCTCGCTCATAATGTGCCTTGTTTTAAGCTTTTCAAACGGTTTGACAGGTTTGGCGCTACTCGCCGTAGTGCTTTATCACATAGGTTGGTGCGCACTAACGGCGGTGTTGCCGATACTTTTGAAAAGAAAAAGGAAATAAAGCACAAACTAGCCTCACTGTCATTCTGAGCGAAGCGAAGAATCTTTTGTGCGACACTTATAGTCCATAAGATTGTTCGTCGCTTCGCTCCTCAGAAGGACACCGACAATAAGGAGTAACTCAATGAACCCACTTGTAATCACAGCTCTCATCTTCGACATTCTCATCGCCGCGGTGCTGCCCATCGCGGCACTTATTATCCTCAAAAAACGAACAGGGCGCGGGCTGTTGGCGGCGCTTGTCGGCGTGTCGTGCTTCATGCTGTTCGCAATGTTTTTAGAGCAGCTTTTGCACGCCGTCGTCATTCCGATGATTGGCAACAACGCCATATTATACGGCGTTTACGGCTGCCTTGCGGCGGGTATTTTTGAGGAGACAGGTCGGCTTGTCGGATTTTCCGTCCTGTGCAAAAAGGACAAATCGCTCGCGACAGGCGTCGGCTACGGCATAGGCCACGGTGGCGGCGAGGCACTTTTGCTCGTGGGCATAAGCTTCATCATCACATTGGTAACATATTTTTCGGGCGACGCGGTGCTGCTTTCACAGCTTAACGACCTTGCCACGAGCAACCCATTCGGTCTTTTTGCGGCGGGCATCGAGCGGCTTTCCGCAATGGCGCTGCAAATGGCGCTTTCGATTTTGATGTGGATGGTCGTCACAAAGCGCGTTCCGTTTTATTTTTACATAGTTTCGATACTGCTTCACGCCCTGCTTGATGTGCCCGCCGTTGTTTATCAGACGACAGGCGGCAGCCTAGTTGTGATTGAAGCCGCAATAGCTTTGCTCGCAGTGCTTTCATGCCTGCTTGTGAAATATATTTACGACAAATCAAAACCCGCCGAAAAGGAGACGGATGCAGATGCAGGACAAGCTACAACAGTTTAAGGAAAAATCCCGCGCGTATATCGCAATGACGGCAAGCAATTTAGAGACGGTGGTGTCGATAATAGTGCTTGCAGCGATACTTATAGTCTCGGTGCGCATTTTGAGCGAGGTGTTTTCGCTCTTCACAACACCTGATTACTACGCAACGTTCAATTCATTTTTAGGCCACGCGTTCAACATTGTCATTGGCATAGAGTTCATAAAGATGCTCGCAAAGCACACGCCAGGCTCGGCAATTGAGGTGCTTTTGTTCACAATAGCGCGTGAAATGGTCGTAAACCACACAACGCCCATCGAAAACCTAATAGGCATTATGACAATAGCCATGATTTTTATAATCCGCAAATACCTCTTCGTCCCCAGCTTCGGCGAACACGTTCCGCATAGCATTGAAAAAACAGAAGATTAAAGCATAACCCCCACGGCTTTCGAGCTGGACTGTTCCCCGATTAACAGACAAATAAAAAAGGACCCTATCGTAGAATTGCGACAAATTACGCGGTCTTGCTCCGAATCTCAAACGGAGTGAGGCCGTCTTTTAAGTTAATGCGCTCGAAATTATAAAACGCAACA
>RZZW01000003.1 GCA_009929695.1 Clostridia bacterium | reverse complement strand
CCTTTGCTGTTTAGTCTCGCAACTTAACTGTACAACAGGTTCTTCCTATTCGCTATTCTTTTTTTGCTTATCTGTAACACATCTATGGTAAACCTACACTTCTTTTTTCTTTTTTAAATGTGTACTTATTGAAATGTTCACAAATTTAGTGTATAATGAAAAACAAATTCGATTAACATCTTTAGGAGGGTTAATATGCCCGATACAGTTAAAATAAAAATAGAAAAAAACGCGGATATACTTCGTTTGCCGACAATTGCCCTGCGCGGGCTTGTTGTCTTTCCGGGAAATGTGATACATTTTGAAGTCGGACGCAAAAAATCAGTCGCCGCCGTCGAGTGGGCGATAAGCAACAATAACGCCGTTTTCCTTGTCTCTCAAAACGATTTGGAGGTCGAAGAGCCGAATTTTAAGGATCTTGCTCCGTATGGCGTCGTCGCGGAAGTAAAGCAGGTCTTGAAAGTCTCCGACGACATTGTAAAGGTGCTCGTTGAGGGCAAATACCGCGCGCGGCTTTTATCCGTTGACAACACAGGCAAATTCATATTATCGTCAACGCGCGCATCGGCGCTTCGCGGCACAAAGCAGGCTGAAACAGCCCACACCGAAGCTCTTGTGAGGAGCATACGCGAGACATTTGAAAAATATCTCACGCTTAACACGCGCTTTTCAAAGGACGTTGTGTACACAATACTTTCAAACGAAAACCCCGCGTTTTTGTGCGATTATATCCCCGCGAATTTCCTGTTTAAGCCCGCCGACAAGCAGCTTCTTTTAAACGAGGGCACAGTGCGCGGCAGGCTTGAAAAAATTCTCACGTTTATGCAAAAGGAAACGCAGATACAACATATCGAGCGAGATATTCAAGATAAGGTCAACGACCAAATTGACAAAAATCAGCGCGACTATTACCTCCGGGAACAGATGCGTGCGATATCCGAGGAGCTTGAGGACAGCGAGGACACACGTGCCGAGGCTGAAAAATATAAAGAGCGCATAGCGAAGCTTGATTTGCCGCAGGAGGCAAGCGAAAAGCTTTTTAAGGAAACAGAGCGCCTGTTCAAAATGCAGGGCAATTCACAAGAGGCCAGCGTCATACGCACGTATCTCGACACCTGCCTTGATTTGCCTTGGAACGCGCAGACAGAGGATATCCTCGACATCAAAAAAGCGTCGTCGGTGCTCGATAAAGAGCATTACGGGCTTGTTAAGGTCAAGGAACGCATACTTGAAATTCTTGCCGTGAGAAAGCTTGCGCCCGAGGCAAAGGCGCAGATAATCTGTCTTGTGGGGCCTCCGGGCGTTGGCAAGACGAGCATTGCGCATTCTATCGCTGAATGTCTCGGCAGAAAATACGCGCGCATGTCGCTTGGCGGTGTGCGTGACGAGGCTGAAATACGCGGGCACAGACGCACCTACATAGGCGCAATGCCCGGTAAAATCATAAGCGCGGTGACGACAGCAAAAAGCAAAAACCCGCTTATTCTGCTTGATGAAGTGGATAAAATGGCGAGCGATTTCCGCGGCGACCCTGCGGCGGCTCTGCTTGAAGCGCTTGACCCCGAGCAGAACAAGGAGTTTAAAGACCACTATCTCGACATTCCGTTTGATTTGAGCCGCGTGTTTTTTATCACAACCGCAAACACGCTAGACACCATTCCGCGCCCATTACTTGACCGCATGGACGTGATAGAGCTTGGCAGCTATACGCGTGTTGAAAAATACAATATCGCGAAAAAACACCTTTTGCCAAAGCAGCTTGAGGCCACCGGCTTAAAGGGCAAGGTCAAAATAGGCCAAACCACGCTGTACGCCATCATGGACGGCTACACGCAGGAGGCGGGCGTGCGCAGCTTAGAGCGCACTATAAATGAGCTTTTGCGCAAATGCGCCAAAAAGTATGCCGCGGGCGAGACGGACGACATGACAATACCCGCAACAATGCTCGAGGAGCTGCTTGGACCAAAGCGCGTCAAGCCGTCGTTTTGCAGCCACAGCAACGCTGTCGGCATAGTGAACGGGCTTGCGTGGACGAGTATCGGCGGCGAAATACTGCCAATTGAGGTTCAGATAATCAAAAACGGCACAGGCAAGCTTGAACTGACAGGCAGCCTCGGCGACGTTATGAAGGAGAGCGCAAAGCTCGCCATAACCTACGCAAAGGTGCACGCGGGCGAGTTTGGCTATGACGCTGACACGCTTAAAAATGTGGATATTCACATTCACGCCCCCGAGGGCGCAGTGCCAAAGGACGGCCCTTCTGCGGGTGTTACGCTCGCCACAGCGCTCGTCTCGGCTCTTTCGCAAAGAAAAGCGCGCGGCGACGTGGCGATGACAGGCGAGATAACGCTTCATGGGCAAGTGCTTCCGATAGGCGGCCTAAAAGAAAAAAGCATGGCGGCATACCGCGAAAATATGAAGCTTGTGCTAATTCCAAAAGACAATGTGCCCGATTTGTACGACGTTGATGAGGTTGTGAAAAACTCGATTTCGTTTATGCCAGTCTCAAATCTCGGCGAGGTGCTTAACACCGTTTTGCTCGCGCCGCCAAAAGCGCCAAAGCAGGTTAAATCAAAGGGTTTGCCGCCCGAAATTAAAGAAAACGGCGTGGCGTTACCGCAATAATTTTGATAGGACAACAATAATGATAAACTACTCAAAGGCTGATTTTAAGGCTTCATACGGTCTGTCGTCGCAATTACCTGATTCAGACAGACCTGAAATAATATTCTCAGGGCGCTCAAACGTGGGCAAAAGCTCTCTTATAAATAAAATCTGCAACCGCAAATCGCTTGCTCGCGTTTCATCTACTCCCGGCAAGACGGCAACTATCAATTTTTATGATATTGACACCGTCTATTTTGCCGACCTTCCGGGCTACGGCTACGCAAAAATAGCCGAGGGCGAGCGCCACCGCTGGGACGAGCTTATAAACAGCTATTTTGAGGCAGACAGACACGGCGAGCTGCTCGTTCAGCTTCTTGACTGCCGCCACGCGCCGAGCGCCGACGATATGCAGATGATGGAATACATCTTCCACAACGGCATACACTGGGCGGCGGCGTTGACGAAAGCCGACAAGCTGAAAAAGAGCCAGTACGACGCAGTCGTGCAGCAGTTCACCGAAATATGCGCGCCATACGGCTGTAGCGCTGTAATTTTGACAAGCGCTGACAACGGCTATGGAATAGATAATCTAAAGCAATGGGTGGAAAAAAGTATAATGGGGGATTAGTATGGACAATGTGGTTTCAGTAAACAGCAATGGGCATTTGAGCATCGGCGGCGCGGACACAGTTGCGCTTGCACAAAAATACGGCACACCGCTTTACGTCATGGACGAAAACGCAATACGCGCAAACTGCCGTGCGCTCAAAACCTCGCTCGACGCGCATTACAAGCAAAATGGCCTTGTGCTTTACGCGAGCAAGGCGTTTTGCTGCAAAGCCATTTATCGCATTATAAATGATGAAGGGCTTGGCGCTGACGTTGTTTCTGGCGGCGAGCTTTACACCGCACTTGCGGCGGGCTTTCCGGCTGAAAAAATATATTTTCACGGCAATAACAAAACAGCCGCCGAGCTTGCTATGGCTGTTGAGAAAAACGTCGGTCACATCGTGGTTGACAACATCGGCGAGCTTGAGCTTTTGAGCGGCATCGCAAAGGCAAATGGCAAGACGGCAAACGTGCTTTTCCGCATAAAGCCCGGCATCGACGCACACACGCACAACTTCATAATGACAGGTCAAATTGACTCGAAATTCGGCTTTGCGCTTGAGACGGGTGAGGCGATGCAGGCGTTTGACGCAGCGCTCGCGCTGCCTGCGATACACGTTGCGGGCATTCACTGTCACATCGGCTCGCAGATATTTGACATCGACCCATTTTGCAAGGCCGCCGAGGTCATGCTCGATTTTGCCGAGGCGGTTCGCAAAAAGCACGGATATACTGTCGAGCAGCTAAATCTCGGCGGCGGCTTTGGCATACGCTACACATCAGCCGACGACCCCAAAGCGCTTGAAAGCTATATGGAGGCTGTTTCAAAGGTAGTGTATTCAAAATGCGCGGCGCTCGATTTTCCTGTGCCGTACATCTGCATTGAGCCTGGGCGCTCTATCGTCGGCGACGCGGGGCTTACGCTCTACACAGTCGGCGGCGTAAAAACAATACCAAATCACCGCACATATGTCTCTGTTGACGGCGGCATGACGGATAACCCGCGCTACATTCTTTATCAGTCAGCCTACGAAGCAATAATAGCAAACAAGGCGGATAAGCCTAAAGATTTCGTCGCGACAATTGCCGGACGCTGCTGTGAAAGCGGAGATTTAATACAGGAAAACGCGCCAATTCAAACGCCCGAAGCAGGGGACATTCTCGCCGTGCTTTCAACAGGCGCATACAATTATTCAATGGCTTCAAACTACAACCGCGTGCCGCGCCTGCCTGTCGTTATGGTTAATAACGGCTTGGATACGCTCGCTGTGCGCCGCGAAAGCTACGAGGATTTAATTCGCAACGATGTATAACGATTTTGCGCTTGTATACGACGCCTTAAACGGCGACGCTGACTATGACAAGCTTTTTGAAAGCATACATAATAAGCTCGTCGCCCACGGCATAAAAGACGGCGCGTTGCTCGACGCAGGCTGCGGCACAGGCGAATTGACGCTTAGGCTCGCAAAAGCAGGCTACGACATGACAGGCGTCGATATCTCGCCCGAGATGCTTAGTATTCTCGACAGCAAGGCGCGCGAAGAGGGCATATCCATTCGCCTTTTAAACGTCGACCTTGCAAAGCTACGTCTTTATGGCCGCGTCAAGGGCGCTGTGTGCACGTTTGACACGCTTAATCACCTGACGCCCGCCTCGTTTGAAAACGCCGTAAAACGCATTTCAAACGCGCTTGAAGCGGGCGGCGTGTTTGTGTTTGATATGAACACGCCATATAAGCACACCCACGTCCTAGCCGACTATGCTTTTGAAATAGACGGCGACGGCGTTAAGTGCATATGGGAAAACGCCTACAACAAAAAGCTTGCGCGCACGCGGCTTGCAATAACACTTGAATACGACGACGGCACATATGCCTTCGAGCGCTTTTTCGAGTACGCCTACACGCGCAGACATATTGAAAATATCTGCAAAAAATATTCGCTCACGGTCGAGAGCGTAATCGACGGCGAAACCTTTGGCGAGCTTCGCAAAAACAGCCGCCGATACTGCTTTACAGCCGTGAAAAATGAGGAAATTGATGTATAATCTTATAAGAGGTATATCCGAAAACGGCGCTGTGTCATTTTGCGCCGTTGACACAACAGAAATTGTGCGCGAGGCAGAGCGCATTCACAAGACATCTGCCGTTGTCACAGCCGCGCTTGGCAGGCTGCTCACGGCGGCTTCAATGATGGGTATTGCACTCAAAAACAAAAACGACAGCGTGACGCTCCGCATAAACGGAGGAGGCCCTGCGGGACTGCTGCTGGCTGTCTCTGACGGCACGGGCTGCGTCAAGGGCTACGCGCAAAACCCCGTTGTGGAGGGCTTGCCACCGCGTGCGGACGGCCATCTTGACGTCGGCGGCGCTGTGGGCATTTTCGGCATGCTAAGCGTCGTCAAGGACATGGGTATGAAAGAGCCTTACGTCGGCCAAGTTCCACTTGTAAGCGGCGAAATAGCCGAGGATATCACCTCATATTACGCCGCAAGCGAGCAGACGCCGACAGTCTGTGCGCTCGGCGTGCTTGTCGATAAAGATTTATCAGTCATGGCGGCGGGCGGATATCTCATTCAGCTTATGCCCGGTGCAGACGACGAGGATATTTCTCGCCTTGAAAAAAACATAAGCAAAATAAAAAGCGTAACCGAAATGCTCGAAGCTAAAATGTCGCTTGAGGAAATAATGAACACGGTGCTCGACGGCTTTAGCCCGAATGTGCTCGACACAAAGCTTGCGGAGTATAAGTGCGGCTGCAATGAAAGCCGCATAGAACGCGCTCTCATCTCGCTTGGCAAGGACGAGCTTGAGAAGATGAAAGCGGAGCACGACGACATTGAAGTCAAGTGTCAATTCTGCGATAAAGCGTATGTTTTCAGCGCCGAAAAACTGCTTTTAGAAATAAAATCAAATTTTTGAAAAAAGATTGTCAAAATCTCTTGACAAAGAGACAATTATAGGTTAAAATAAATCTCGTCGCTGAAAACACGGCGACGAGATAAAATGCGGATTTAGCTCATCTGGTAGAGCGCCACCTTGCCAAGGTGGAGGTAGCGAGTTCGAGCCTCGTAATCCGCTCCAACAGCACAATAGTGTTGTTCCCATGTGGAAGTTTAGCTCAGCTGGGAGAGCATCTGCCTTACAAGCAGAGGGTCAGCGGTTCGAGCCCGTTAACTTCCACCATGTGGCCCGGTAGTTCAGTTGGTTAGAACGCTAGCCTGTCACGCTAGAGGTCGTCAGTTCGAGCCTGATTCGGGTCGCCATTTGCCTCTGTAGCTCAGTTGGTAGAGCAGAGGACTGAAAATCCTCGTGTCATTGGTTCGATTCCGATCGGAGGCACCAATGCGGATTTAGCTCATCTGGTAGAGCGCCACCTTGCCAAGGTGGAGGTAGCGAGTTCGAGCCTCGTAATCCGCTCCAAGCACAATTTTGCTTCTGTGATTTTTTGCAGAAGCAAAATTTTTATGGTGATGTAGCCAAGTGGTAAGGCAAGGGTCTGCAAAACCCTCATGCACCAGTTCAAATCTGGTCATCACCTCCAAAAAAGACTTATTTTCCGATATGGGAAATAGGTCTTTTTTTATATCTATTTTTGATATATAATGATGTAAGGATTATTTATATTTTACGAGGTGAGAAAATGAAAAGGTCAACAATTATTTCTAATTTTAGCAGTAAGCTTGAAGATGTATGGAAAGTGGTTACTGATAACACGGTGTATACTTGGCGTAGTGATTTAAGAAAAATCAAGATGTCTGATGATGAGAAGAGTTTTACCGAAATAACAAAAGATGGTTTTGAAACAGAGTTCACCATTACGCTGAAAAAGCCATATGAACGCTATGAGTTTAATATGAAAAACAAAAATATGACAGGTCATTGGATTGGCATTTTCTCAAAACACGGTAGTGGCACAAAAATCGAATTTATAGAACAAGTTGAAACGACAAACCCTATTATGAATCTGTTTGTGAAGTCTTACCTAAAGAAACAGCAAGCAACTTATATTGCTGATTTGAAAAAAGCCCTTGGCGAATAAAATGAGCATTTTGCGTAGTGTTTGCGGAAATTTACGATGATGCACAAAAAATAAAAAATATTTCACTTTTTTACTTTACTATGGTAATGTAATATAGTATAATCTAATGTGTTTGAGGAAAGTCAAACATATTGGAGGGTTATATATAATGAAAAAGAAATTTGCAATTGTTACTGTTTTGGCGCTTTGCCTGACAATGCTTGCGGGCTGCGGGGCGGCTTCTTCGTCGTCACAGGCGGCGCAGAGCACGGCGGCTTCGTCAACTGCTGCGTCGTCTGCCGCGTCGACAAGCGGCTATTCAACCTCTGTCGAGGATATCAAGGCAAACGGCAAGCTAATAATAGGGCTTGATGATACGTTTGCGCCGATGGGCTTTCACGACGAGAGCGGCGAGCTTGTCGGCTTTGATATCGACCTCGCAAAGGCCGTCTGCGCCGAGATGGGCATTGACGCCGAGTTTAAATCAATCGACTGGGACGCAAAGGAGCTTGAGCTTACTTCCGGCAATATCGACTGCATTTGGAACGGCATGTCAATGACAGCGGAGCGTCAGGAGAGCATGGCGCTGTCACAGCCGTATCTCAACAACAAAATCGTCATCATGACTGCCGAGGGCTGCACAGTAGCCGCTAAAGAGGACTTGGCAAACTATAACATTGGCATTCAGGCCGGCAGTGCGGCGCTTGAAGCTGTGCAGGCCGACGACATCTACTCGACAATCGAGGGCAAAATCACCGAATATCCTACATACGACGAGGTCATTCTCGATATGCAGGCAGGCCGTCTTGACTGCATGATTATCGACGAGGTTTACGGCTCATATAAAAACGCAAAGCTCGACAACGCATATGGTGTCGCGGACGTTGACTTTGGCGACGATTTGTACGCCATCGGCTTCCGCAAGGGCGACACAGAGCTGCGCGACGCTGTAAACGACGCAATAAACGCACTTATTGCAAACGGCAAAGCAGCTGAAATCAGCAACACATGGTTCGGCGCTGATATCGTTGTTAAGCAATAAAGAATAAATTCAAGGGTCGGTTGGCAAACAGCCGACCCCGACTTTTGTCAAAAGGTGGTGCCTCATGGATACAGCTTATATGTCGGCAATACTTCCGTCGCTTTTAAGCGGCACAAAGCTGACGCTGTTTATATTTTTTGCAACGCTGCTTATTTCCTTGCCGCTTGGGCTGCCGTTTGCGCTCGGCTCAATCTCGCGTTTTGCGCCGTTTCGAGTTTTGGCAAAGGGTTACATATGGATATTTCGCGGCACGCCGCTTATGCTGCAATTGTTTTTTGTGTATTACGGCTTGCCGATAATGTTCGGCGCGAGCCTGCGCATGACAAACATGACGGCGGCTGTCGTGACCTTTGCGTGCAATTACGCGGCATATTTCGCCGAAATTTACCGCGCAGGCATTCAAAGCATCGACGCAGGACAGCACGAAGCCGCGAAATCGCTCGGCTTCACAAGCTGGCAGACAATGAAAATAATTATATTGCCGCAGACGATAGCGCGCGTTATCCCGCCGATAAGCAATGAGGTCATCACGCTTGTCAAGGACACGGCGCTCGTCACAGCGATAGGCGTAGGCGAGCTTTTAAAAGCCGCAAAGGACGCGAACAACCGCGACGTAAACCCGACGGCGTTTTTCATGGCGGCGATAATTTACCTCGCGCTGACGTTCCTCTTGACGCTGCTTTCACAGTGGTGCGAAAAGCGTTTCTCGCGCCATGAGCGAAAGGAGATATAGCCATGTCTATTTTAAATATCGAGCACGTGACTAAAAAATTTGGCGGCTTTACAGCGCTAAATGACGTTTCGCTAAACGTTGAAAAGGGCGAAGCTGTCGCGATTATAGGCTCGTCAGGCAGCGGAAAAAGCACCCTTTTGAGATGTGTGAACAACCTCGAGAGAGTGACGACAGGCAAAATTACAGTTGACGGCAAGGTGCTTGTAGACACCGTTGATGGCAAGGCTGTTTATCCGAAAGAGGCTGAAATAAGGACAATTTGCACTAAAACGGGCATGGTTTTTCAGCATTTTAACTTATTTCCGCATTTGAGCTGTATTGACAACATCACCTCTGCGCCGATAAATGTTTTGAAAATACCGGCGGAGCAGGCGAGGGTAGAGGCAATGAGACTGCTTGGCGTTGTCGGCTTGACTGAAAAGGCGGACAGCTACCCCGCACAGCTTTCAGGCGGGCAAAAGCAGCGTGTAGCTATTGCGCGTGCGCTTGCAATGAACCCGCAGATAATGCTTTTTGACGAGCCGACAAGCGCGCTTGACCCCGAGACGACGAACGAGGTTGTGTCAACGATACAAAAGCTTGTCGAGCAAAAAATCACGATGCTCATAGTCACGCACGATATGCGTTTTGCAAGAAATTCCGCTACGCGCGTAATTTTCATGGACGAGGGCAGCATAATTGAGCAAAACACGCCCGATAAGCTTTTCAACCACCCCGAAAACCCTCGATTGCAGGCGTTTTTAAATTCGATACATTAAAACAATAACGGTTTTAGGTTTATCCTAAGACCGTTTTGTGGTATAATAGTACCATAGTGTCATTCTGAGGAGCGCAGCGACGAAGAATCTTTAAGCCAATAAAAACTTAAAGATTCTTCGCTTCGCTCAGAATGACAAACCGGTAAAAACAGCGAGAGGTGCTTCATGGCAAAGGAAAAATTTAAAACTGTATATGTTTGCACAAACTGCGGCGAGGTCAGCCCGCGTTGGGTGGGCAAATGTCCGTCATGCGGCGAGTGGAACTCGATGGTAGAGGACATTATAAAGGAGCAGACAGGCAAGGGCTTGTCGTCGGCGCAATCGTCGCGCAGTGTTGACAGCGCAGCTATCACGGCAAAGCTGCTGTGCGACGTGAGCGCGACAGAGCTTAAAAGCCGCATTAAGACAGGCTTCGGCGAGCTTGACCGCGTGCTTGGCGGAGGCATCGTGCTCGGCAGCGTGATACTTCTCGGCGGTGAGCCTGGCGCGGGCAAATCGACACTACTTTTACAGCTTTGCGGTGAAATTTCTCGCAAATTACGCGTTTTATATGTTACAGGCGAGGAGTCAGCACGCCAAATTAAGCTGCGTGCGCTGCGTTTGAAAGTGCCTGAGGACAACATCATGCTTGCCGCCGAAAGCGACGTAGACGCGATTTGCGCGCTTGTGGAGAGCGACAAGCCGTCGTTTGTCGTCATCGACTCAATTCAGACAATGCGATGCGCGGACATCGCCTCGTCATCGGGCAGCGTCTCGCAGGTTAAAGAGTGCACCTCTCGCTTGCTTGCCGTCGCAAAGCGCAACGAGATACCTATGGTGATTGTCGGGCACGTTAATAAAGACGGCGCAATCGCAGGGCCAAAGGTCATGGAACACATCGTAGACACAGTTTTATATTTTGAGGGCGACAAAATGCTGCCGTTTCGCGTTTTGCGCGCAGTCAAAAACCGCTACGGCTCAACAAACGAGATTTGTATGTTCGACATGACAGCAAAAGGGCTTAAAATGATTGAAAACCCGTCAAAGCTTCTGCTTGAAGCGCGTCCACTTGGCGTGTCGGGCAACTGCGTCGCGTGCACAATGGAGGGCAGCCGTCCAATATTATCCGAAATTCAGGCGCTTGTCACAAAGACAGGCTTTGGCACGCCGCGCCGTGCGTCAACAGGCTACGATTTCAGCCGAATGAACTTGTTGCTTGCAGTGCTTGAAAAACGCGCGGGATATTTTCTTGGAAATCTGGACGTTTATATAAACATCGTCGGCGGCTTGCGGCTAGACGAAACGGCGTGCGATTTGCCGGTGTGCATGGCTGTAATAAGCAGCTTGCTCGATAAGCCTTTACCTGATAATATAATCGCGATTGGCGAGGTTGGGCTTGGTGGCGAGGTGCGCGGCGTGACAAACATGGAATACCGTCTGCGCGAAGCCGAGCGCATAGGCTTTACAGAAGCAATTATTCCAAAACACAGCATGCGCAATTTAGACGCATCAAGCTTTCCAAACATGAAGCTGAAAGGTGTTCAGTATATAAAAGATGCAATACAGGCTTTAGGATAATAATTATCTATTTCGGAAAATGTAAATTTTCCGAAATAGAGGAAAACGCAAAGTGTATACTCTGTAGGGACGCCATATATGGCGTCCGATGGCTTTGCACAAACCTTCTCGGGCGATTCATGAATCGCCCCTACATAAAATCCATGTTGTCATTCTGAGCGAAGCGAAGAATCTTTTGTGAGGTGCAGTGTTTTAAGATTCTTCGCTTCGCTCAGAATGACAATGAATACAACAGAAAGGTCAACCATGTCTTACACTCAAAAGAAACCTATACATTATAATGAGCTGCCGGAAACTGTCAGGAATTATTTGTATTACCGTGAGAGCGTTCAAGGGTCGTCGCAGCTTAGTATCGCTGAAGCGTCCAAGGATCTTTTGACGTTTTTTAGGTATCTTTATAAAACTAAAAATCTTGTGCCTGCCGATGTTGAATTTGATAATATCGACGTGCGAAATGCGGATATCGCATTTGTTAAAAATATCACAAAGATAGATATTCTTGAATACATGCATTATTTAACGGCTGACCGCGGCAACAAACCTGCGACGCGCGCGCGCAGATTATCTAGCATAAAAACATATTATACATATATGTGCTCAAAGGTTATGCTGCTCACAAATAACCCCACAGACGGCATTGATTCCCCTACCCTGCGCAAAAAGCAGCCTGTTTACCTCACGCTTGACGAGGCGATGCGGCTGCTTTCGGAGGTGCAAACTGACTTCACAACGCGCGATTACTGCATGATAACGCTGTTTTTAAACTGCGGAATGCGCCTTTCAGAGCTTGTGGGCATTGATATGCGCGACATTGGCGACGACACCATAAAAATACTCGGCAAGGGCAATAAAGAGCGCACGGTGTACTTAAACAGCGCGTGCAAAGCGTCTATGAGCACGTATATAAAGGAGCGCTCGGCGCTGAAAAACCTTGACGACACAGCGCTTTTTGTCTCTGCACGAACCGGAAAACGCCTCACGCCGCGCCGCGTTGAGCAGATTATGGAAAAATGCTTCGGGCTTGCGGGACTGTCAAACCGCGGCTTTACGCCTCACAAGCTGCGCCACACAGCCGCGACACTGATGTACCAAAGCGGCGCGGCGGATATGCTTGCGCTTAAAGAGATTTTGGGGCATGAGCACGTGTCTACAACTGAAATTTACACACATATTTCAGTCGAAAAGCTTGCGCAGGCTGTCAATAATTCGCCTTTGGCACAGGTAAAAGCAAGCAAAAAGCCTAAAGAAAAACAGGATTAAACAGCTTTATAAACCCGCCTGAAAGCAGGCTTAAAACAAATTCAACAAGGCATATGATGAGAAAAACATACATGCTGCTTTTGATTTTTATGCCGGATATATGCGGCTCGCCGAGAAAATGATGTCTGAAAAGCCGCACGGAGGTCTGCATGGACACCATTGCGTAATACAGCATACACAGCGTTTGAAAAAACAGCGGCAGCTACAGCATTATAAAGTATCCCACAGCGCCCTTAGTGCCGTTTTGCGCCGTCATATATGAAAATATGCACCCATTCACATATCCGCTGCAAAACGGCGCAAAGGCTATCACAGGCGCGCCTATGCACGACACGCTTGAAAACAAAACAGTGACGTTGAGCATTAGCTGAGACAAAAATATGTAGCAGCTTATTTCAATAAAGCTGCTGTTTTTATAAATGCGCATGACGGCGCTTGTGTAATACGACGCAAAGCCGCTTTTTGCGGATATCGCGCCGTAAAAAAGACCTGCCAAAAACAAAAACGCAAGCACTCCGACACAGATGCTTTCGGCGTTTAGCAGATATGTAAAATCAAGCTTTCTTTTGCGTTTATACGGTAAAATAAAACCTCACATCCCATCTTTTAAGCTCGTCTTTGTACAAGCTTATGCGCGGGGTGTGAGGTTTATTCTTTTATATGCTCAATTCGTACGCTCTGTCAACGCACGCCTTCATGCCGGCGCGAAGGCTGTCGGCAAAGCCCGTCTCGGCAAATTTATTCATTGCCGCAACTGTTGTGCCTCCCTTTGAGGACACCATTGTTATAAGCTCATCGGGCGTTTTGCCTGATTTTGTGAGCATTTCAGCCGAGCCTTTAAGCGTGTCGCAGAACATCGGTAGCGCTATTTCAAAAGGTATACCGCTTTCAACAGCATAGTCCGCCACTGTTTTTGCAAAGAGATAAATATACGCCGGCGTGCTGCCGTTTACGTTTATTACCTCGTTAAATTTGTTTTCAGGCAGCTCGTATACAGTGCCTACGCTCTCGAAAATCAACTTTATAAAATCAAACTGCGTCTGTGTTGCCTTTTCGTTTTTAGTGAGTGCCACAGCGCCGCAGCCCATCAAAAGCGGAGTGTTAGGCATTGCGCGGATAACAGCCACATCACCGACAGCGCTTGTGATAGAGCTTATTTTTATGCCTGCCGCGATTGTCAAGAACATGTTTTTATCGCTCACGGAACCTTTGATTTTGCTCAAAACCTCTGTAAAGCTTTGCGGCTTTACACATAAAAAGACATATTCGCTGTTTTTGACGACGTCGTTTTCGTCCGAAAAAGCTGTAAAGCCTAAAGCCTTGCCATGCTCAATTGCGGCTTCTGACACATCAAAAAAGCAAATTTCGCCCGGTGCAACTATCCCCGCTTTAAGTATTCCGCCCGCGATTGCGCCCGCCATGTTGCCCATTCCTATAAAACCTATTTTCATATTCATACTTCCTTTTTGTTTTTATTATATTACCTCTTTTAGCCCTGTATTGCAAGTGCTGCGACGTATTGTTCGCCGACGATGCGCACGAAGCTTAGGCTGTCACCTCATCAGTCGCCTGTGGGCGACAGCTTCCCCTCAAGGGGAAGCCTACGAGAGCCTTCTCCTTTAGGAGAAGGTGGCGCGACGGAGGAGCGACGGATGAGGTAAGTATCAGCTATCGTATTCTGCGCCGCTTTTCGCTTAAGACAATGCCCGCAAAGCCGCCGACGCCGCCTGAAACGACCATCGACAGCGCTTTTGTGAACGCAAACGACGACGGAGTGACGTGGCAAATTGCGCCTGCGATAAACACAATCGCAAATGCCGCAACGCCGATGATGCAGCCGCTCAAAAGCCCCGCGCTGCCCGTCAATGCCGCAAAGGCGAGCGCCGCGGAAAACACCGATATGCACAGCAGCGCCGTCGCTATTGTGGAGACAAATGAGAACGGAATGTCCGCCTGACACATAAGTGCTGCGAAACCGCCCATAAGCAGAGCGAATACTATCAGCATAACAGCCGCTGCCACCGCTATGTAAATTACCGTGTTGTTTGACTCTGTATGCTTTTTAATTTTGCGCCTTTTATCCATAATAAAAAACACCCCCGTGCCAAAAGATATGCACAGAGATGTTTATAAATTACAGGTTAGATTTATTTCGCGTCGGTTGAATCGGAAGCTGCATCAAGATTAAGCTTTTCAACCTCTTGAATTGCCCAGCGCTTAAAACGCATTTTTGTGCGGTCTGCGCCTGTTTCAAGAACAAATGTATCTTCCTTTATAGAAATAACACGACCCACAATGCCGCCGATGGTTGTTATACCGTCTCCGACCTCAATAGAGTTGCGCATATCTGTTGCTTTCTTTTCTTTCTTCTGCTGTGGGCGGATAAGAAAGAAGTAAAATAGCACAAGCATAAGAAGAATCGGAGCAAAGCTCAAAATAGTTGTGAGCATTGAGCCTTCCGTGGCTGTTGTGGCTGTCAGTAAAGTGTTGTACATTGGTATCCATCCTCTCGTTTATTATTTACAGTATAGCGGATTATGCGCGATTTCGCAAGTGCTTTCGCGCTATATTTAATATTCGTTAATAATTTAAATGCGCGTATCGAGCAAATCCACATATTTGTCGTGAAACTGCTCAAATGTCCCATCGTCAAGCGCGTCGCGTATGCGCTGTAAAAGCGTGTTATAAAAGTGCAGATTATGAATGACAGCAAGGCGCATACCAAGCATTTCGTCGGCTTTAAAAAGATGACGCATATAAGCACGTGAGAAGTTTTTGCAGCATTCGCAGTCGCACTCGGTGTCAACAGGGCTTTCGTCAAGTGCATATTTGGCGTTTTTGATGTTGATTATTCCGCTCCATGTGAAAAGGTGTCCGTGCCTTGCGTTGCGGCTTGGCATTACGCAGTCGAATAAATCAACACCTCGCGCAACTGATTCTATTATATTCCCCGGTGTGCCGACGCCCATTAGATAGCGGATTTTATCGCTTGGCATATGCGGCTCGACGGCTGAGATAATGCGGTACATTTCCTCTTTGGGCTCGCCGACAGCAAGGCCGCCTATCGCGTAGCCGTCAAGATCCATTTCGGCAATCTGCTTCATGTGCTCGATGCGCAAATCCTCAAAGCAGCAGCCTTGATTTATGCCGAATAAAAGCTGGTCGGGGTTGACAGCTTCGCCGCTTTCCTTAATGCGCGTCATTTCGTTTTTGCAGCGCTGTAGCCATCTTGCAGTCCTCTCGCACGACGCTTTTGAATAGGCGTATTCAGCGGGGTTTTCGACACACTCGTCAAACGCCATAGCTATTGTCGAGCCGAGGTTTGCCTGTATTCTCATGCTTTCCTCAGGCCCCATAAAAATGCGGTGTCCGTCAAGATGAGAGCTGAACGTCACACCCTCTTCGGTGATTTTGCGCAGCTTTGACAGGCTGAACACCTGAAATCCGCCGCTGTCTGTGAGGATCGGCCCATCCCAACGCGTCATTTTGTGCAAGCCTCCAAGCGCTTTCACAACCTCGTCGCTCGGGCGCAAATGCAGATGATATGTGTTGCACAGCATGACTTGACAGTGGTTGTCCTTTAAATCAAACGCCGACAAGCCGCCTTTTATTGCGGCGGCGGTGGCCACGTTCATAAACGCGGGCGTTTGCACAGTGCCGTGAACAGTTTCAAACTGTCCTCTGCGCGCCGTGCCTTCTTTTTTTATAAGCTTATACATAAATTCACTCCGGTCATATTATAAAGCATGCGTCGCCAAACGAGAAAAAGCGGTATTTTTCCTCGACTGCTTTTTTGTAAAAATTCATCGTGTTATCATAGCCGCAAAACGCCGAGACTAGCATTATGAGCGTGCTTTCGGGCAGGTGGAAATTAGTTATAAGACCGTCAATCGCCTTGTATTCATAGCCCGGATAGATGAAAATATCGGTGTCTCCGCTGCACGGCTTTATGCAGCCGTATTTTGTGGCGGCGGCTTCAAGCGTGCGGCAGCTTGTCGTGCCGACGGCTATCACGCGTCCGCCGTTTGCCTTTGTCTCGTTTATTGCGTTTGCCGTTTTTTCGTCGATGCAGTACCATTCGGTGTGCATTTTATGGTCGAGAATATCGTCCTCTTTAACAGGTCTGAATGTGCCAAGCCCGACGTGGAGAGTCACCTCGGCAAAGTTTATGCCGCTCTCGCGAAGCGTGTCCATAAGCTGTGGCGTAAAGTGCAGCCCTGCCGTTGGTGCGGCGGCGCTGCCAAGCTCTTTGGCATAAACAGTTTGATACTGCGAGTTATCCTCAAGCTGCTTTTGAATATACGGCGGCAGCGGCATTTTGCCGAACTCATCAAGCTTTTCATAAAGCGTCTGCGTGTCGTAGCTGAAACGCACAAGCTTGTTGCCGTCCTCAAAGGTGTCAATAATTTCCGCCGTCAGCGTATTGTCGCCAAAAAGCACCTTTGTGCCCTTGTGCAGCCGCTTGCCGGGCTTTGCGAGACATTCCCACTCGTCGCCTTTTACTTGACGCAGCAAAAGCACTTCGCACACAGCGCCTGTCTCGTCCTTATGACCTATAAGCCGCGCGGGCAGAACCTTTGAATTGTTGACGACGAGTAAGTCACCCTTTTTCAAAAGCTTTGGCAGCTCGTTAAAAATATGATGGGAAATTTCACCGTTTTTGCGTTCGACACACAGCAAACGTGCGCTGTCTCGCGGCTCTGCGGGCTCCTGAGCTATAAGCTCTTTGGGTAAATCGTAAAAGAATTCGCTTTTTTTCATAATTTGCCTTTCATTTCATTGACAATAGCTTGTCTGAATGATATATTTAATTAAACAAAATAAAAACCACAGAGGCGCGGTCTGCATCAGTATCCGTTGTATAAGCCTGCCAAGGCATACGGAGAAAGGGCATATCGCCGAAGACGCTGTACAAGGCAGACGGCGGTCTGGCTTCATTTCCGAAAAGGAGTGAAGCTGTCGTGCAAACGCGCGGTGAGCTGTGGAAGTTGCAATTAACAATCTATGTTATTATATTGCATTTACTGCCGGTTTTCAAGCCGGTTTTTTTATTTTGTTATCAAATTTGCAGCACAAACAGCATATTATAGGTAGTAAGGAAGGATTTGGAAGGTATGAAAAGTTTTAAAGTTGGCGTAGTGGGCGCAACAGGCATGGTGGGGCAGCGTTTTGTATCGCTTCTCAATAATCACCCGTGGTTTAATCTCGAGATCGTGGCGGCTTCTCCGCGCTCGGCTGGCAAAACGTATGAAGAAGCCGTCGGCAGCCGCTGGGCAATGCCTACACCTATGCCCGAAATCGCAAAAAAGCTTGTCGTTATGGACGCGTCAGATGTTGAAGCCGTCGCCGCAAAGGTCGACTTCGTGTTCTGCGCCGTCGATATGAAAAAAGACGAGATAAAAGCTCTTGAAGAAGCCTACGCAAAGGCTGAATGCCCTGTCGTATCTAACAACAGCGCAAACCGCTTTACGCCCGACGTGCCTATGGTAGTGCCTGAAATAAACGCAGAGCACATCGACATCATTCCCGCACAGCGCAAGCGCCTTGGCACAAAGCGCGGCTTTATCGCCGTTAAGTCAAATTGCAGCCTGCAAAGCTACGTCCCCGCGCTTCACCCGCTGATGGCGGATTTCGGCGTTGACAAGTGCCTTGTGTGCACATATCAGGCAATTTCCGGCGCGGGCAAAACGTTTGACACATGGCCCGAAATGGTGGATAACGTTATCCCCTATATCGGCGGCGAGGAAGAAAAAAGCGAGCAGGAGCCGCTAAAACTTTGGGGCAAAATTGAGGGCGATAAAATTATCCCCGCAACAGAGCCGTCAATCACAGCGCAGTGCCTTCGCGTTGCATGCAGCGACGGACACACGGCAGCGGTGTTTGTATCGTTTAAGAAAAAGCCGACAATTGAGGAAATTAAACAAAAATGGGCGAGCTTTGAAGGCTCTGCACAGCAGTTAAAGCTACCGAGCGCGCCTGTGCACTTTTTGCATTATTTTGAAGAGGATAACCGCCCGCAGGCAAAGCTTGACAGAATGCTTGAAAACGGCATGGCTGTTTCAATCGGCCGTCTGCGTGAGGACACACAGTACGATTATAAATTTGTATGCCTTTCGCACAACACGCTTCGCGGCGCGGCGGGCGGCGGCGTTCTGCTCGCCGAGCTGCTTGCGGCAAAGGGATATTTTGATTAAGGAGAAATACCATGAAGCCTACTGTTTTTAAGGGCGCTGGCGTGGCGATTGTCACGCCGATGGACGAAAACGGGAACACGAATTTTCCTGTTTTAAAGGATATGCTTGAATTTCAGCTTGCGCACGGCACCGACGCAATAATTATATGCGGAACCACCGGCGAAGCCTCGGCAATGAGCGACGAGGAGCATCTTGACGTTATAGATTTTGCCGTAAAGACAGTGAATAAGCGCGTGCCTGTCGTTGCGGGCACAGGCTCAAATGATACAAGGCACGCGATAAATCTTTCAAAAGAGGCGAAAAATCGCGGCGTAGACGCGCTTTTGCAGGTGACGCCGTATTATAACAAGACAAACCAAACAGGGCTTATACGCCATTTTACAGCAATTGCCGACGCGACGGAAATACCGATGATACTTTACAATGTTCCGTCTCGCACAGGCATGACAATCACGCCCGAAACCTATGCCGAGCTTGCAAAGCACCCGATGATTGTCGCAACTAAAGAAGCGAGCGGCAATTTCAGCGCAATTGCGAAAACAGCCGCGCTTTGCGGAGACAATCTCGGCATTTATTCCGGCAATGACGACCAAATTCTGCCTGTTTTATCGCTTGGCGGCCTCGGCGTAATTTCCGTTTTGTCAAACGTTGCACCACAGCAAACGCACGATATCTGCGAGCTTTATTTTGAGGGCAAGCAGGCGGAAAGCCTTGCATTACAGCTAAAGCTTTTCCCGTTTATAGAGTCGCTTTTCTGCGACGTGAACCCTATCCCTGTTAAAGAAGCGATGAATATTCTAGGCTGGGCTGCGGGCGAATGCCGTATGCCGCTCGGCACGCTTTCAGACGCGAACAAAGCACTTTTGAAGAGCGAGCTTGCAAAAAACGGACTGCTATAAACTGTTAAAATGATATTTGTAGGGCAAGGGCTCTGCTCTTGCCGCTGCAACCGCTAGCCGTAAGTAACGGCAAGAGCAGAGCCCTTGCCCTACGATATTAGATTTTTAAGAGTACATTTAAAGGAAACAACATGGTTAAAATAATAATACAAGGTATCCACGGCAAAATGGGGCGCAAGCTGCTTGAAATGATTGAACAACGAAGCGACTGCGAGGTTGTGGCGGGCGTTGATAAATTCAAAGCGCCGTGCGTCGTGCCTGTGTTTTCGTCGCTTGACGAGTGCACGGTCAGCGCTGATGTGATGATAGATTTCTCAAACCCCGCCGCCACCGACGCGGCACTCTCAATATGCGCCGCGAAAAATTTGCCGTGCGTGATATGCACAACAGGGCTTTCAGATGAAACGCTTGCGAAGCTTGAAAATGCGTCAAAATCGACAGCGGTTTTTAAGAGTGCAAATATGTCAGTCGGTATAAATCTTCTTATTTTGCTTGCAAAAAAAGCTAACGCGGTGCTCGGCACAGATTTTGATATTGAAATTATCGAAAAGCATCATCACAACAAGCTTGACGCTCCAAGCGGCACGGCGCTGATGATTGCCGACGCAATAAAGGAAAATGCAAGCGGAATTGAGTACGAATATGTGTACGACCGAAGCAAAGTAAGGCGCAAGCGAGAGGTGAAGGAAATAGGCATTTCGGCAGTGCGCGGCGGCAGCATCGTCGGCGAGCACGACGTTATGTTCTGCGGACAGGACGAGGTCATAACGCTGTCACAATCAGCCGCTTCACGTGATGTTTTTGCAAACGGCGCAGTCAACGCCGCCGTTTATCTTGCGGGCAAACCCGCGGGGCTGTATAGCATGGAGGATATGCTCTCATTATGAACAACAAAGACGCGCAGCACACGCCGCCTCCGCGCAAAAGACGCAGGCGGCGCAGAAAAATAAATTACAAGCGCTTTATCCCCTCTTTGATTATCTTGGCGCTTTTATTTGCTGCGCTTATTTTTGGTGTGTACAAGCTAAGTGTATTTGTCATAATGAAGTTCGCCGAGGGCAATTTGCCTCAAAACACGCCGTCGAGCATTGCTTCGTCCGTAATTGAGGAAGAGCCGCAGCCTACTGTTCAAACGGTGCGTTTTTCATGCAGCGGCGACGATTTAATTCACGACGGCCTATATATGATGGCGCGAAAACGAACGTCTGACGGCACGTATAATTTTGTCCCGCTCTATGAAAATGTCGCGTCGTATTATAAGAATTTTGACGTAAACTGGATAAACCAAGAGACGCTTGTCAGCGACGAAATATCGCCGTCGGGATATCCGTGCTTTTGCTCACCGGGCAATGTCGCGCATACGCTTTACGACATAGGCTTTCGCGTGTTTGCAATGTCAAATAACCACAGCTATGACCAAGGCGCGGCGGGCATTGCTTCAACGCTCGATTTTTGGTCGAAAATGCCGGACGATGTGACGTATTTCGGGTATTACAAAGGCGCGGAGGATTATTCAAACATCACTGTGCAAGAGGTAAACGGCATAAAAATAGCCTACCTCGCCTACACAGAGCACACAAACGGGCTTAACACGCCAAGCGACGCTGTGGCGAATGTCATTTACACAAATGAAACAGATGTTATCGAGCAGCAAATGCAGCTTGCGCGAAGCATTGCCGACGTTGTAATTCCGTGCGTGCATATGGGCACGGAAAACAGCCACGACATAAACGACGCGCAGACGCAGCTTGCGCAGCAGCTTACAGACTGGGGCGCTGACGTGATTATAGGCACACACCCGCACGTGGTTCAGCCGATTGAATATTTTACGGCCGCCGACACAGGCAAAAAAGTGCCATTTTTCTATTGTCTCGGCAATTTTGTGTCGCTTCAGCAGCAGGCAGATAACCTCGTTGGGATAATCGGCTCGTTTAATATTACAAAAACGACACAGCCCACAGGTGAAAGCGAGGTTGTGATAAGCGACGTGAAGGCAGAGCCGATTGTTATGTATTATAACTCAAGCTATACCGAGGGTCAGGTGTATCTGCTCAAAGATTACACCGATGAAATAGCCGCGAAGCATTCAAACAGAGCGGTTACGCCAGCCTTTGCTCGGCAGCTTATAAACGAGTATATCGACGACGAATTTCTTAATGATGAATTTAAAAAGGGGTAATAAGATGAACGGTGTAACAAAAATTTCAAGCGAAGCTGACGTGATGATGATAACGGTGACGGACGCAAAAAGCGGTGCGCTGTCCTCTGCCCTTTGCTTTTTCGCCAATGCGAATATCGTCGTCGACATGATTTCACAAAGTGCCCCGCGCGGCACGACGCTTGATTTCAGCTTTACAACAAAGCAAAAATATCTCGGCGACGCGATGAAAGCTATCGCCGAATATAAAGCCGCAAACGGCGGCGCACAAGCAATGGTGAGCAGCGGATACAGCAAGATAAACCTTTTCGGCGAAGAAATGGTGACAAGCTGCGGCGTAGCAGCAAAAGCCCTCGCCGCCCTAGACAAAGCGGGCATAGACGTAGCGCTGATAACTACCTCAGACCTAGATATTTCAATTTTACTCCGCGCCGAAAACGAGGACACGGCGGTTGAAGTGTTAAATAAAGAGTTTCAAATATAAAAAATGGGGCTGTTACGGATGTGTTTTTTACGTCCGTAACAGCCCCATTGTCATTCTGAGCGAAGCGAAGAAGCTTTTGCGCATCGCCAAAGGTTTAAAGATTCTTCGTCGCCTCGCTCCTCAGAATGACATTCTAGTTAAACATTGACTTTATGATAAATCTTCTTGCCCTTTTTAATTACAACGCCGTTTAAAAGCACAGCCTTATCGAGTGTTTGGGTGAAATCTATCACCTTTTCTCCGTCGAGTGATATGCCGCCCTGCTGCACTAAGCGGCGGGCTTCGCCTTTGCTTGGGGCTAGCTTTGTTTTAACGAGCACGTCGAGCACGCCGATTTTGCCGTCTGTCAAATCTTCATCTGCAAGTGTTGTAGACGGCATATTTTCATCGTCTGCGCCGCCGCCGAAAAGGCTGCGGGCTGTGGTCTGCGCTTTGTTCGCTTCCTCGTCGCCGTGCACAAGCTTTGTCAGCTCATACGCAAGGATTTCCTTTGCGTCGTTTAGCTGGCTGCCCTCCCATGCGTCCATTTTTTCGATTTCTTCAATCGGCAAAAATGTCAGCATTCTTATGCATTTCAAAACGTCAGCATCATCGACGTTGCGCCAGTACTGGTAAAACTCAAACGGCGAGGTTTTGGCAGGATCGAGCCAGACAGCGCCATTTGCCGTTTTGCCCATTTTTTTGCCCTCGGAGTTCATGAGCAGAGTTATCGTCATTGCGTATGCGTCTTTGCCGAGCTTTCGGCGGATTAAATCTGTGCCAAAAAGCATGTTTGACCACTGGTCGTCGCCGCCAAACTGCATGTTGCAGCCGTAGTTTTGAAAAAGATGATAGAAGTCATACGATTGCATTATCATATAGTTAAATTCAAGAAACGACAAGCCCTTTTCCATGCGCTGCTTGTAGCACTCGGCACGCAGCATATTGTTTACAGAGAAGCACGCGCCAACGTCGCGCAAAAGGTCGATGTAATTCAGCTTCAAAAGCCAGTCGGCGTTATTGACCATGATGGCTTTGCCCTCGCCAAAATCAATGAAGCGCTCCATCTGCTTTTTGAAGCAGTCGCAGTTGTGCTGAATAATTTCAGGCGTCATCATCGAGCGCATATCGCTGCGCCCCGACGGGTCGCCGACGTAGCCTGTGCCGCCGCCGATGAGCACGACGGGCTTGTTGCCCGCCATCTGAAGGCGCTTCATAAGGCACAGCGCCATGAAGTGGCCGACGTGCAGAGAGTCCGCCGTGGGGTCAAAGCCGATGTAAAACGTTGCTTTGCCGTTGTTTATCAGCTCTTTGATTTCCGTTTCGTCCGTCACCTGCGCGATAAGCCCGCGCGCGACAAGTTCTTCGTAGATTTGCATAATTTTTTACTCCTTTGTCTGTGCAGAGTGCAAAAAACGCCCTCTGCCAAAATAAATTGACAGAGGGCGAAAATAATCGCGGTACCACCTCTATTTACTATGCACCTCACAGTGCACAGCCTCACGGTGTCAAGCAACACCATACGCTTTAACGTGCGCACACGGCACAGCCTACTAATTTCAGCCTGCTGCTCAAAGATGTATTCGCTGCATTCCTCGCGCTTTCTCACACCAGCCGAAAGCTCTCTTTGCCGAAATAATGCGGTTACTCGTTCTTATCATTGCATTTATATTTTAGATTATATCACGCAAAAGCAAATTGTCAAGTGCTGCACATCGTCAGCATTTCACGCGCGTTGGCAAGCGAGGTGTCGGTTATTTTGTCGCCCGATATCATTCGCGCAAGCTCCCTTACCCTGCCATCGCTGTCGAGCGTGTCAATCACGGTAAAGGTTCTGTCGGCTTCTATGTTCTTTTCGATGAGCAAATGTACGTCCGCCTGCGCGGCTATCTGCGCTGTGTGGGTTATGCAGATGACCTGTCTGCCGTGCGCTGTTTGCTTTAACTTTTCGCCTATACGCGCCGCGGCAAGCCCCGATACGCCGGTGTCGATTTCGTCGTATATGACTGTGCCTATGTCGTCGATGTCCGCAAGCGTGCTTTTTACAGCTAGCATTATGCGCGAAAGCTCGCCGCCTGACGCTATTTTTGCAAGCGGTTTTGGCGCTTCGCCGCGGTTTGTCGAGATGTAAAATTCTATGCTGTCCTGCCCCATGCTCGCGAGCGCGCCGCTTTTGTGCTCAAGCGAAAAGCGTATGCCGGGCATGTTGAGAAAGCTTAATTCCTTAGTCATTTGCGCGTCAAACCGTTCAAACGCCTTTAAACGCGTGTCGGTGAGCACATTCGCAAGCTGCTTTGCCTGTTCAAACAATGAAGCCTGCTTTTCATAAAGCTCGTCAAGGCGCTCACTGCCAAGCTGAATTGCTTCAAGCTCTTGCGCGGCTTTTTCGCGGTAAGCGAGAATTTCCGCAATGCTTGCGCCGTATTTTTGCTTTAAACGATAAATAAGGTCAAGCCGTTCTTCTATCAAATCAAGCTCGGCGGGGTCAAATACAAACCGCTCGGACATATCGCTTATATCCTCGGCAAGCTCCTTTGCTGTGTAGTAAAGCTCGTTTGTGCGCTCTGAAAGAGTGCGGAACTCGTCGGAAATATCGTGCAAAGCTTCAACCGAGGTGCTCGCGTTTCCGAGCATTTCAACAGCGCCCTGATAATCGTCGCCGCCGTTAAGTACAGCATATGCGGTTGTGAGGCGCTCCGTTATGCTCTGCGCGTGAAGCACAAGCTTTTTCTGCGCCTCTAGCTGCTCCTCCTCGCCGTCTTTAAGCTGCGCTTTGTCGATTGCGTCAAGCTGAAATGTCAGAAATTCCGTGCGCTTTTCCTTGTCCTCTTCGTTCATACTGAGCGTCTTTATCTCGCGCTTTATTTTAACAAGCTCGCGGTAGACGGCGTAATAATTCTCGTGCTGCTTTTCGTTTTTCGCAAATGCGTCGAGGATTCCAAGATGCTTTGCGGGGTCGAGCAGGCTTTGGTTATCGTGCTGACCGTGAATATTTATAAGGTCGGCGCAGATATCGCGCACGGCGGCGGCTGTGGCGGGCATACCGTTAATTCTGCACACGCTTTTGCCCTCGGCGCTTATCTCGCGGTAGAGTAAAAGCTCGCCGCCCGCCTCATAGCCTGCGTCAGCAAGCTTTGTCTGAACCTTTGACGAAAGCGCTGAAAATGCCGCCCAAATGGCTGCCTTTTGCGTCCCTGTGCGCACGATATCGCGCGAGGTGCGGCTGCCGAGTATCGCGTTTATCGAGTCGATAAGTATAGATTTGCCAGCGCCTGTCTCGCCTGTCAACACGTTTAAGCCATCGCCGAAGGTGGCGGTGGCTTTTTCGATTACTGCTACATTTTCAATGGTAATTTTACTGAGCATACAAACCTCTTAGTGAGCAATGTATTTTTGAATTTCCTCGGTGATAACTTTCGCCGCCTGTTCTGTGCGCATAAGCACAAAAAACGTGTCGTCGCCCGAAAGTGTGCCTACGACGTCGTTCCACACCATAGCGTCAAACACCTCGCACGCGGCGTTTGCCATGCCTGTGTAGCATTTGACAAGCACCGTGTGACCCGCGTAATCGGCCTTGAGCACTGATTCGCGAAAAATCGTCTCAAAACGGTTTGGCGTATGTGCGCTTTTGCCCGCGTTTTTTGACGAGACATAGCGGTAATGTCCGTCGCCGGTGGCGGCTTTGACGAGCCTAAGCTCTCTTATATCGCGCGATACCGTCGCCTGTGTGACGTTGTAGCCGCTGTCGCGCAGGTAATTCAAAAGCTCCTCCTGACGCTCTATTGACTGCTTTGCTATGAGCTCAAGTATTTTTGCATGACGAGTGTTTTTCATATATTACCTGCCTTTCAGCTTTTTATCTATCGCTTCAAACTGGTCGGCTTCGTTGAAGCACACCAGTGTCATGTATTCGCTTGCGAGGGAAATCGCGACTGTCTCACCGCATTCTATGCTTTGGCCGTCCTTGCCGTCTATGCTGAACTGCGCGTCGATGCAGTCGTAAGCCGAGACAGTTATGCGCAGCTTTCTGTTTGCGGAAAAAACCATCGGCGGATTGTGCAGCCCGTGCGCGCACACAGGAGTGACAAGTATGCCCTCTATCCGAGCGTCGAGCACAGGGCCGCCCGCGGAGAGCGAGTATGCCGTTGAGCCTGTGGGCGTGGCGACTATCACGCCGTCGCCGCGAAAGCTGTTGACAGGTATACCGTCGCAGTATATGTCAACGTCAATCGTGTTTGATATGTTCGGCTTTGAGATTATTATATCGTTTAGCGCGTGCAGACACTTTTTCTCTTTGCCGAGAATGGTTATGTCAAGCATACTTCGCCTATCAATAGTATAATCGCCTTTTGCGAGACGCGCAAGCTTTGATGAAATTTCGTCAAACTCGACAGTCGCAAGAAAGCCGAGCCTTCCGACGTTTATGCCAAGCAGCGGCTTGCCTGCGCTTTTATCGGCGATATGAAGCAGTGTGCCGTCGCCGCCTATTGTGACGATAGCGTCGCAATTTTTTAAAGCGTCGTTTACATTGCAGTAATGAACAGCTTCAAAGCTTAGTGCCGTGCGCGTTTTTTCGTCTAAAAGCACA
This sequence comes from Clostridia bacterium, assembly GCA_009929695.1. GTDB lineage: Bacteria > Bacillota > Clostridia > Oscillospirales > Ruminococcaceae > Ruthenibacterium. The sequence goes on along the minus strand of RZZW01000003.1, from coordinate 108,660 downwards.
TCTGCGCCGTGCGAAATAAGCGCTTCGACAGCCTTTGCCGCCGCGTCGTATGCGAGCTCTTTATTTAAATTTGGTACTAAAAAAACTTTCATTAAAACAATCCATTCAGCCTAAAGAATATTATGCGCGTCGTCCACTGTCTTTTCGACAACGGAGTAATCGAGCGCTGTGGGGGCTTCGCTTTTTTTGACATGTAGTAAAAATTCGATGTTTCCCTCAGGGCCTTTTATCGGTGAAAAAGATAGACCCTCGCAGTTAAAGCCGCTTTGCACGGCATAGCCCATCGCGTTTACAATGACCTCTCTGTGAGTTTCAGCCTCGCGCACAACGCCCTTTTTGCCGACCTTTTCGCGCCCTGCTTCAAACTGCGGCTTCACAAGGCAAACGCCCTCGCCGCTGTCTGTCGTTACAAGTGCCGCGACAGGGAAAATATGTTTTAGAGATATAAATGAAACGTCTACGCTGAAAAAATCTATTTTTTCGTCGAGGTCGTCGAGCGTGACGTGGCGAATATTAGTCCGCTCCATGTTTTTTACGCGCTCGTCGCATCGCAGCTTCCATGCAAGCTGACCGTAGCCGACGTCGACGGCGTATACCTTAATAGCGCCGTTTTGAAGCATACAGTCGGTAAAGCCGCCTGTCGACGCGCCTATGTCCATGCACACCTTACCGTTTGGTGTTAGCGGAAACGCCTGCATAGCCTTTTCAAGCTTAAGCCCGCCGCGGCTGACGTATGCGAGGTCGTGCCCGCGCACCTCGACGACTGCGCCGTCGGGGACGGTGTTGCCTGCTTTGTCGCTTTTTTCGTTATTTACATAAACAATGCCCGACATTATGAGCGCCTTTGCGCGCTCGCGGCTTTGCGCCATGTTGTTTTCTGTCAAGTATTGGTCTAGGCGGATTTTCAATGCTGTTCCTCTTTCATTACCTGCGCAAGTGAATTTTCGTCGAGCTTAAATATCGCTCTAAGCTCCTGTATTGTGGCGTGTGTCAGCGTGTTGCTGTCAGCGCCGAGGTGGATATATTTGCCGCGATAGCCCGCAATAAGCAGCGCCTTTGCGAGGTGTTCGCCTATGCCGCCGGACTTTATGCCCTCCTCGGCAAAAATAATTGTATCGTATTTTAAAAGTGCGTCCGCAATGCCGTTTGGCAGAGGGTTAATGACTGTCATTTTCACTACGTCGGCGTTTATTTCCTCGTTTTTCAAAAGCTTTTGCGCGCAAAGAACCGGTTCTGTCTCGGCGCCAAACGTGACAAAAGCGCATTTTGAATTGTCATCGGATTTTATTATATCATATTCATTTTTGGTGCATCCGAGCCTTGAGAGCATCGGCGCTTCTGCCCCGCGCTGATATCTTATTGCGTGAGGGCCTTTAGCTTTTAAAAATTCGTCCGTCCAGTAATAAAGCTCGGCATAATTGCACGGAGAGGATATTTTAAGGCCTGTCACCTCGCTCAAAAACGCCGCGTCGTATATGCCCTGATGCGTTTCGCCGTCGCCCGGCACAAAGCCAGCGCGGTCTACGGCGAATAAAACGTCGAGCTTCATAAGGTTTACATCATGGATTATTTGGTCAAAGGAGCGCTGCAAAAATGTTGAATATATGGCGACAATAGGCTTCATGCCCTCTTTTGCAAGGCCGCCCGCAAAGGTGACGGCGAGCTGCTCCGCCATGCCGACGTCGAAAAAGCGCTTTGGAAATTTTTTATAGAAAAACTGCAACCCTGTGCCGTATTTCATCGCGGCGGTTATCGCGCAAAGCTTGTCGTCAGTTTCCGCAAGCTTTGCTATATGCTCGCCGAAAGCGACGGAAAACGAGCTGTCGGGCGCTACGTCAGGCTCTGTCAAATGGTTTGGGTCAAAGCTTGACACTCCGTGAAATTCTCCCGGATTTTCCTCCGCAGGAGCAAAGCCCTTGCCTTTTTTTGTGACAGCGTGAATGAACACAGGCGCTGACTGGTCGTTTTTATAAGCCGAAAACAGCTTGACGAGCTTTTCAATGTCGTGGCCGTCGACAGGGCCTATATACTGAAAGCCCATGTCCTCGAACATTGTCGAGTTGTAAATAAGGTGTCTGAAAGCTGTTTTTACGTTTTGCATTCCAATGCGTATCGGCTTGCCGATGACGGGGATGGCGTCGAGCACGCTTTGCACGTTGCGCTTTGCGGCAAAATACTGCGGATTTGTGCGCAGCTTTGTAAAATAGCGTGCCACAGCGCCAACATTTTTTGAAATTGACATCTCGTTATCATTTAAAATAACGATGAGATTGCTAAGTGAGCGCACGTTGTTAAGCCCTTCATACACCATGCCGCCCGTGAAAGCGCCGTCGCCTATGACGGCTATAACCTTGCCGTCGTCGCCATTTATAGCCTTTGCGGCGGCAAGCCCCACGGCGACAGGGATAGAGGTGTTGCCGTGACCAGACACAAATGCGTCGTGCACGCTTTCGCTTGGCGCGGGAAAGCCTGAAATGCCGTCAAGCATACGCAGCTTTGCAAAATCGTCTTTTCTGCCTGTGACGATTTTGTGCGTGTAGCACTGGTGGCCTACGTCCCAAACAATCTCGTCGTGAGGTGTTGTAAAAACCTTATGCAGTGCAAGCGTGAGGTCTATTGTGCCGAGGTTAGACGAAAGATGACCTCCTGTTTTAGACACGCTGTCTATAAGGAAGTCTCTTATCTCCTCGCTTAATATATTCAGTTGTCCGACATTCAGCTTCTTTATATCCTCTGCCGAATGTATATCGTTAAGATAATACATTCTAAGCCTCCGTATTTTTAATAGGCGGGCATGATTATCGCTATCAAAATTCCCAATAACGCGCCCGACAATACCTCAAAGGGTGTGTGGCCGACCTTTTCTTTAAGGCGCTTCATGCTGTTTAAGCTTGTCTGCGCTTCGTTTTCGATGTCGTCCTCTTCGCGCATCCAGTCGTGCATGATTATGTTGAGTATCTTAGCTTGCTCGCCTGTCTCGTGCCGCACGCCCATCGCGTCGTACATAACTATCGCGGCGAGCACAAAGGTTATGGCAAACATCGGCGAATTTACGCCCTGACTTTTCGCCGTCGCCATAAACATAGAGCACACAAGCGCCGAGTGAGCGCTGGGCATTCCGCCTGCGCCATACAGCCTCTCCATGTCAAGCTTTCCGCTTAGGATAAGATTTATTATGGTTTTAAGCACCTGTGCCGCGAGCCATGATAACAGCGACACGGTAAGTATATAGTTGCCAAAAAAAGATATCTTGCTCATTGCCACACCTTACTTATTTCGATTGAGAAGCTGTCTTGCAAGCTCGCAAAGGAACTGAGATTTATCGCCAAAGCTTGCCTCGAGTGCGCTGCACGCCTCATTTGTGAGCTTTTGCGCAAGCGCCATGCTGTCCTTTACGCCGAGCAGCGTCACAAATGTTGTTTTGCCGCGCTGTGCGTCGCTGCCAATTGGCTTGCCGAGCGTTTCCTGCGTTGAGGTGACGTTAAGTACATCGTCCACTATCTGAAAAACAAGCCCTATCGCTTCGGCATATCTTTCAAGCGCCGTTTTGTCCTCGCTGAACGCGTCTGCGGCTATCGCGCCAAGCTGCACGGCGGCGTTTATAAGCTTGCCTGTCTTGTTGCGGTGAATTTCATAAAGCTCATTTTCGGTCGCGCCACGATTTTCGTAGAATATATCTAGCTCTTCGCCGTAAAAAACGCCGCGCGCGCCGAATGCCGCAGAAAGCGTCTTTACAGCTTCAAGGTTTTGCATCGGTGTAGCCTCTGATGACGCAAGCGTCTCAAACGCGGCAATCTGCAAAATATCGCCCGCGAGCATCGCGTTTGCCTCGCCGTATTTTTTGTGGCACGAGGGCTGTCCGCGGCGGTAATCGTCGCCGTCGATGCACGGCATATCGTCGTGAATAAGCGACGCGCAGTGCACCATTTCAATTGCCGCGGCATACTCGGCAGCTATGTCGAGGTTGCCCACAAGCATTTCGCACGAGGCAAGGCACAGCACCGCACGCACGCGCTTGCCGCCCGCAAAAAGGCTGTAACGCGCAGCTTCGCTGACCTTAGAGCCGTCTTTAAAGCAGGCGTTGCACGCTGTTAAAAGCGCCGTCTCTGATTTTTTTAAATATTCGCCGTATCTTTCATTATAGCTCATAGCTGCTCCTCCTGCAAATCTGCATTCGTTTTTGCGTCTATTTCTTCTATTTTAAGCTTGGCGTTTTTTATGATTTTATTGCTTTGAGAAATAAGCTCCGACGCTGTCGCGTAAAGCTCAAGCGAGCGGTCAAGCGTTATGTCGTCGTCCGACATCTCTTCAAGTATCGCGTCAAGCTGCGTGCAGGCAGTCTCAAAGCTCACGGTTTTTTTCATGATTTGACGCACCTTTCGTTTGTAATTTCATTCACTGTGCAGCGCGCGCTGCCGTCCGCGACATTAAGTGAAATGCTGTCGCCGCCTTTGAGCTGCTTCACGCTTTTAATCACCGCTCCGTTTATCTCGGCGACGCTGTAGCCTCTTGAAAGCACCGAATGCGGGTTTAACGACGACGCGAGCGCCGCAGAGTGTGCAAGGCGTATCTCGCGCTTTTCGGTGATATGCTCCATCTGCCGCTTTATACTGCTCGCATACACAGAAAGCCTTGCTTCATAAGCAGTTGGCTTTTGCGCCGCTTTGCGCATAAAGGGCGAGTTTTCATATGATATACACTTATTATAACATCTTTTGATGACATTTTGCATAGTATTGCAAATATTTGTATATTTTTTATAGAGATTTTTATTTTCTTCCATTATATCGGGCATGACAATTTCCGCCGCGGCTGACGGAGTGGGCGCGCGCATGTCGGCGACGAAATCAAGAATGCAAAAATCTATCTCGTGGCCTATCGCCGATACGATTGGCGTTTTGCAATTATATGCTGCACGCGCAATTTTTTCGCTGTTGAACACCCACAAATCTTCCTTTGACCCGCCGCCTCGCGCGACGATTATAACATCTACGCGTCCGCTTTTGTCAAGGCGCTCAATTGCTCTTGCAATGCCGTCCGCCGCGTCCTCACCCTGCACATTTACAGGCGCGAGCAAAAACTGTGCCATCGGGCAGCGACGATTTGTGACATTTATAATATCCTGTATCGCCGCGCCTGTTTTTGAGGTGACAAGCCCGACGCATTTCGGCGCGGAGGGCAGCATTTGCTTGTGCTCAACGTCAAAAAGCCCCTCGGCTTCAAGCCTTGCCTTTAGCTGCTCATACGCAAGCTGCATACTGCCAATGCCGTCGGGGAACATATTTTCGACATACACCTGAAACGTGCCGTCGCGCTCAAAGAGCGATATGCGGCAGCGGACAATCACGCTCATGCCGTTTTGCGGCATAAATGGCACCTGCTGTGCGTAGGTGCGAAACATCACAGCCTTGACGCTGCATTTTTCGTCCTTTAGCGTGAAGTAAAAATGTCCTGTTTTAAAGTGGTTTGTAAAGTTTGATATCTCGCCCTTGAGCGCAATGTCGGTTAGAACAGGGTCGCGCTCTAGGATGGTTTTCACATACGCGTTTAGCGCCGAGATAGTTATAACGTTTGCCATGCGCCCACCTCTCTTGCGGCAAGTATCGCCGTGCCGATAGCGTTGTCGCTAGCATATTGCGGCGGCACAAACAAAATGCCATTCATTCGTTTTTGCATATATTTTTTTATGACGCTGCTGCTCATAACGCCGCCGGCGCATATAACAGGCGCTTTTGGGTAATTCACAAGCGCTGTCTTTATCATGCGCAAAGCTGTTTCGGCAATGCAGTAGAGGCAAAATTTTGCGACATATTTTGGCTCACTGCCGCTTTTCATAAGCGCGTCGCACTGGTTTTCAAGCCCCGACAAGCTGCAACAGCCGTTCTTTACGCTCGCCTTAGCCTTTGGCTCGTCGGTACATTCCTCGGCGAGTGCAGATACATATTCGCCAGCCGGAAATTTGAAGCCAAGCTTTACGCCAACGCGATCTACAGCTTGTCCGGCATATAAATCTGTGCTTGTGGCAAGTGTTTCAAGCACGTTGCCGTTTTCGCACAAAAGCAAATCCGTCGTGCCGCCGCTGACATGAAAAACGAGCGTCTTTTGCTCAAAAAAGCTTTTGCCGCCCGCCGCAAAAAGCGCCGCCGCCATGTGACCCTGCTGATGTGTCGTCTCGATAAGCGGTATGCCGCCCGCAAGCGAAAACGCCTTTGCAGCGGCAACACCTGTGAGAAAGCACGGCATATACGAGCCGTCAACAGGGCGCGGCGCTTTGCTCACGCCGACGGCTTTTATCTGTGTCAAATCCGATTTTCGCGATAGCTCGTCAAGCATTTCGGGCAGAGCGGCTGTGTGGTGAAAAACAGCGTCGCTTTGGCGCAGGCCAAGCGCACCCTCTTTGACAGGCAAAAAGCGTTTGCAAGCACAAACAACCTCCTCGGCTTTTGTGTCAAACACCGCCAAAGAGGTTGCGTAGTTGCTTGTATCAATTCCAAGCGTAAGCATCAGCTCTCGCCCTGCGTTTCGCTTGCTTCGCACGGTGTCTCGTCAACCTCGGTCTTATGCGCCAACGCGCCAAGCACGCCGTTGATGAACTGATAATTGCTGTCGCCTGAATATTTTTTGGCTATCTCGACGGCCTCGTTTATGACGACGCTGTCCATGTCTTCCTCTGTGCTGAAAATCATTTCCGTCACGGCGAGGCGCAGTATAGCTGCGTCAACGCGCGGCAGACGGTCGAGCGTCCAGTCCTTAAGCTTTGATTTTATCGCGTCGTCAACCTCTGACGAATGCGCGTAAAAATTGACAATTAACGCTTCGCCAAAACTGTCTATTTCGTTTTCCTTGCTCTCGCGCGAGGCGGCGATGATGTCCTCGATTTGTGTTGCGTTAAACGACGCCTCGTACAGTGCCATCACTGCGTTTTCGCGTGCTAATCTTCTTTTCATATATTCCTCGCAAAATTTATTGAGCGGCTTCGCTTTCGCCTGCAACGCCCGCAACTATAACATTGACCTTTGATACAGTGATGCAGGTCATGTTTTGGATAGAGCTTTTGATGTTCTGCTGGACCTTCTCCGCAAGCGCGGGGATTTTGCAGCCGTAGCGAACCTTGACATTGACGGTTATCTCAGCGATGCCGTCGACAAGCTCTACCGTAATTGGGTTTGGCGCGTATGAAACAGTGCCGAAAAGCAGCTTTTTAAAGCCTGTTTGACCACACTCGACGGCCATTGCGCCGTCAATTTCAAGCATTGCCATCTTTGCGATTTTCGCGATTGCGTCTGTAGATATCTGCAAGCTGCCGCCTGTTTTTGCGTTATTAACTTCCATAACAAGTTTCTCCTTGTGTTTTAGTGCTATATTTTATATTATTATACCATTTTTATTAAAATATAACAACTACTTTACCTCCACAACGTTTATATTTTTTGAAGAAACATCTGTTTTCGACAGCACTGCGTCGCGAATTTGTGCAACAGAGGCACTGTCGAGCGCGCTTGTGCCGGGTTTAACAGCCACGCTCACCTTTTCGCCGTCGATAAATACGACGCAGTCGGTAAAGCCTTTGGCGATGATGATATTTTCAATTTCGCTCTCGGTTGTGATGCTGTCAACCGTCTGCGAAAGCGTCTGCGTCAGATTTGCCTTTTCCTCCGATGAAAGCTGTGCTGTTTTCAGCGTTTTCTGCAGCTTGTCAAGCGCTTCGTCGCGAGTTTGGCTTCGCGTTAAGCGCGCCTGTTCAAAATATTTGTCTCCGCTTGTCTGCGTGGCGTTCACAAGCTGTGCGTCGCCGTAGTTTTTGTCGGGCAATTGCTCTGTGACGGCGGCGTTTTGCGTCTCCTCCGCAAGCGGGTCAGACACAGTTGCGCTCACGGCTGCACCGTCAGTTGTAAAAGATGTTTCGCTTTGCGCATATTGCCAGTTGAGATACACCGCCGCGGCAAGTGCCACCACAAGAGTGAGCAGGGTTAATTTTCGTCTGTTTTTCATAACAAGCCTCCGTTATTAAATCATTTTAGTAACACAAATACGGTTTGTGGATAGCCCCAGCACCACAGAGGTTAAATCGACGATACGCTTTGTTACGCTTATATCGTCGCCGCCCTCGCACACCACAGCCACGCCCTTTATTTCGGGCGAAAGCACTGTTTCAACAAGCGGCGCATCGCCGCCGGACGCAGAGATAATCACATGCTCGCTTTTGTAGCTTTCACTCGACGACGCTTCGTCTGTTTGCGTTTCGTGCGTCTCGTTTTTTGCATAAATGCTCTCGCTTTCGCTCTCAAGTGTGATCATCACCTTCGCCTTTCCCGCGCCGTCAACGCTTTCAATCAGCGTTATAAGCTTTGCTTCAAGCTGATTTGTATATTCCTCGCTGCTGACGGTATCGCTCTCGCTTTTCACTGCTTTTTTATCACTCGCGAAAAAATCGGACATAAAAATAAGCAGTATTCCCGCAAGCCCTATGATGAAAAGCGTGTTTTTCTTTTTTAATATTTCTTTAAACGGAAGCTTTTTTATAATTTCCACTGCGCTATTCCCCACTGTTTACATATACGGCTGTGTTTTCGCCAAGCTGCGCTTTTATTGCGTTTTCGGCGCCTTCGGAGTTTTGAGCTGTCGCTGTGACGCTTATCACCTCGTAATTTTTCATTGAGATATCCACGCTTTCAAGCGGACAGCCTGCCGACGCGCATATTTCATAAAGCTGCGATTCGATATTCGCCTTTGTTTGCTCTTTAATAACGCTCTCTGCGTCGACGATATTTTCCTGCGGGAGCACTTCAGGCAGCGCTATGCGGGTGTCGGGATATTTAAGCGCTTGTATCGGCGCAAAAGCAGCTACTAAAATATATAGCGTTAACACAAGTTTTATTACAGAATTACGGCTATTTTGTGGTGCAATATACTGTAAAATTCCCGCGGCGAAGCTTGCAAGGCAGATTGAAAGCACCCAAGCCTTTATATTTTCCACCTAAGCAGACCCTCCAATCAGCACCATAACCATAGTCGACGACACAACCATCAGCAAAAATAAAAACAACATCGAAATGCAAATGCTTATACATTTTGAAAAGCCGTCGAGCAGCTTTGCGGTTTTGCCCATGCCGACGCCCGACGCGACAACCTGCGTCATTGAAAATATCATGTGGTAGACGACGAATTTTATAATTAAAGGAATAAAAAGCGCACATATGACGGCTATTGCGGCGAAGCCTATCGTCCCTTTTAAAAGCTTTAAGCCCGAAAACACACTGCTCATTGCGTCCGACACGGCGCGTCCTATAACAGGTACGCTGCTGCCGACTATGAATTTGCTCGCTTTAAGTAGCACGTTATCGGTGCTTTGCGCGAGCGCCGTCTGCATTCCTAACAGCGCGGCAAAGGCTGTGGCGATGAACGTAAGTATCCACTTTATCCATTTTTCAACGCTTGTGACAAGGCTAGACGCGTCGATTATACCGCCCGAACACGTTATCGCGTTGAGCGCAAGATAAATGCGTATAATCGGTATGCCTATGCCGCACAGCGCCGACGAAAAAAGCATACACGCGGCGAAAAATATGCCGTTATAGACAGTCGCGCCGCTAGTCTGCCCGCAGCTTACGAGCACCGATGTAAAAACAGGGATAAACGCCGAGAGATAAACGCGGCTCTCCTCAATCACCTGCGAAAACTCCGTCAAAAGCGCCATCATTGAGCCACAGCACAGCGTAAAAAGTGCGAGCGTCATGACTGTATCGGAAAGCTGCGCCACGCCGTCGCTGTCGTAAAAGCTGTGCACGATAGCCGCGACTATAAGTGCGGCGCACAGCTTTGCAAAAAGCCGCAGCGGGGCTTTTGCCGTGTCGATTACAATGCCTATGAGATAATCGGCGATTCCCTCAAAGGTAATATTCTTGAAATCGTCAACTGTAATGGGCGAGGACTTTACAGTGTCGCTCCACGCCTTTGGTATATGATTATCAAGCTGCTCGGCGCTGCAAAACACGAGCGACGAGCACAGCGCAAGGCACGCAAAAAGCATAAACATCTTTTTCATTATTTTCATTCGAGCAGCTCCCTGATGATGTCTGCAAAGGCGGCAAAAAGCGGAAGTGCCGCCGCCATATAATACGTCTGTGCATACTGCTTTATGATGCTCAAAACCGCACAGGCGGCTATTATGAAGCCGAAAATTTTTATAATATCCATACTATAAATTGAAGATGCTTTTTATTGTGTCAAACAGCACGCTTATCTGATTTATAATCATCATCAGCACCACAATAAGCCCCGCAAGCGTTGTCATCATCGCCTGCTCTTCCCTGCCGGAGCGTATCAAAAGCTGGTTAAGCACAGCCACAATAATACCTATTGCCGCTATTTTAAAAACAAAATCAATGTCCATGCTTTTTTAACTCCCTGCATTAAATAAGTAAAATCGCCGCGACTATGCCGCCAAAAATGCCAAGTGCACCGTACAGCTTTTTGTCGGCCGCAAGCTTTTCATTTGCCGCGTCAGCCTCGTTTTTCAAAAGCGTCTGCGCATATTCAAGATGTTTTTTCTGCGCCTGAGTTTCGCCTGTGCCGTACTGCAAAAGCGCCGTTTTAAACACCTCGTTTTTTGCTTCTGTCGGAAGCCTTTCATAAGCGGCTTCAACGCACCGCGCAAGGCTTTTGCTGTCGAGCGTGGAAAGGTCAAGCGGCAGACGTTTAAGCCCGTATGAAGCCTTTTTAAGCGCCGTTGCGCTCTCGCTTTGCTTGTAGCATAAATCCGTGTGCAAAAAGCTTATGAATTGCGCCATGTCGTAAAGATAAGCTGTTCGCGTCTCAAGCGCGAGCGCCTTTGAAAGCCCAAACGCCGCGCCGCATATAATAATTAGCACAGCGCCGACAGCCTTAATCAAGCCGTATCACCTCGTCGACAGCGCCAAACGGACGTATGAGCACAGCGCAGTCAAACGCGCCTGTCTCAATGAGCGCGGCTGTCTGCGGGCGGCTCAAAACGTTTTTGCCGCTGCCGTGGATTGACGCAACTATTTTAACGCCCGCGTTAGCCGCCTTTGCCACAGCTCCCGCGTCCTCCATGCCGCCTATCTCGTCGCAAAGTATCACATCCGGCGACAGCGTGCGTATTGCGTGCAGCATGCCGATGTGCTTAGGATAGCCTGAGAGCACGTCGCAGTTGTCGGGCAAGGCGTTTTTCATTACAGGCGCAAGCTCAAAGCGCTCGTCCACAACGCTCACTCTTTTGTTTTTGTCTGAAAGATATTTTGACGCGGCGCGTAAAAGCGTTGTTTTGCCGCAGCCCGGCGCGCCGCATATAAGCACGCCGCCGTCCTCTGAAAGCACCTGCTTTAACTCGTCGGGGCATTTTGTAAGCTGTGTGCGTGCCACGCGGATATTTATTGAAGTGATGTCCTTTATCCGCGCCGCGCCGTCGTCTGTTTTGTAATATGTACCGCAAATTCCCGCTCTGTGCCCGTTTTTCATCGGAACAAAGCCGTCCGCAACACAGTGCTCAACTTGCTGATAAGAGTATCCGCAAAGCGCCATAAAGCACTCTTCTAGGTCTGTTTTATCTGTAAAGATACTAAGCTTTACAGGCTCGTTTAGTATTGTAAGCGTGATACAGCGGTCTGCACGCAGGCGTATTTCCGTCACGTCGGCGGCTGTCTCCTCGCTTATTTTACAAAGCACGCCGCCCACACTGTCCGACAGCTGCCCCGCCGCCGTATAAAAAGCCTTTGCATTTTCAATCATGCGTTTTCACCTCTTTTTTCTAAGATATATGAAACGCCTGTCCGAGATAGAACAAAAAAGGACTGTTGCATATGTGTTTTTCACATCTGCAACAGTCCTTTGTCATTCTGAGCGAAGCGAAGAATCTTTAACGTTCAGCCATAGGCTTTAAGATTCTTCGTCGCTTCGCTCCTCAGAATGACATTTTATTTTTTCTCAATCTCGCTTACAATCAAATCTTTCAAAAGTGCGGGGTTGCCTTGACCTTTGCTGGCTTTCATGCATTGACCGACAAGAAATCCGACTACGCTTGTTTTGCCGCTCTTGTAATCCTGCACGGCCTTGTCGTTGTTTGCAAGCACATCGGCAACGACTGCCGCCAGTGCGCCTGTGTCGCTTACTTGTGCAAGACCTTTTTCCTTTACGACAATTTCAGGGTCGATATCCTTTTCAAGAATTTCATCAAGCACCGTCTTTGCGGCGGTGTTTGATATAGTTCCTTTTTGGATAAGCTCGATCATCTTTGTGAGGTTTTTCGCCGTAAGAGCGGTGTCCCGAAGCTCTATGCCCTTGTCGTTGAGAATGCGCGTTATTGTGCCTATCATCCAGTTAGACACAAGCTTTGCGGTGTCCTTATTTATAGATGTGCACTCGTCGAAGAAATCGGCTCTCGCCTTATTCGCGGCAAGCTGTTGCGCGTCGATTTTGGCAATGCCGTAATCGTTCATATATCGCTGCATTTTTGCGACGGGCAGCTCGGGAAGGCTGTCAAAAAGCTCTTTAACGTGCGCTTCGCTAACTTCAAAAGTAAGCAAATCGGGGTCGGGGAAATAGCGGTAGTCCTGCGCGTCCTCTTTTGTGCGCATGACGGTGCTCTTGCCCTTTGTGTCGTCCCAGCGTCGCGTCTCCTGCTCAACTGTGCCGCCCTTTGAAATAAGCGCTATCTGACGCGCTGCTTCAAACTCAATCGCTCTGTAAACGGCGCTGAAGCTGTTTACGTTCTTCATCTCCGTGCGCGTGCCGTATTCTTTTTGACCGCGCGGGCGCACAGATACGTTTACGTCTGCGCGTATGCTGCCCTCCTGCATTTTCGCGTCGGAAATGCCGAGATAAAGCAGGATGTTCGCGATTGTCTCCATGTAAATTTTGGCTTCCTCGGCGCTGCGCAAATCAGGCTCTGATACCATTTCAATAAGAGGTACGCCACAGCGGTTGTAGTTCGCAAGCGTGCCGTCGATTTCCTCGTCGTGAACAAGCTTGCCCGCGTCCTCTTCAATATGTATGCGCGTCACGCCGATGCGGCGCTCTTCGTCGCCGACAACTATGTCAAGATAACCCTCGCCGCAAAGCGGAATGTCGAACTGACTTATCTGATACGCCTTTGGCAAATCGGGGTAAAAATAGTTTTTTCGGTCGGCTTTAGACACGCGGTTTATTTTGCAGTTTAACGCGTGACCCATTTTTATGGCGTAGTCAACCACCTGCTTATTTAAAACAGGCAGCGTGCCTGGCATACCCATACACACAGGGCAGCAAAGCGTGTTCGGCTCTGCGCCAAATTCGTTTTTGCAGCCGCAGTAAATCTTTGTGTTTGTGCAAAGCTCGGCGTGGACTTCCAGCCCGATGACAATTTCATACATGCTGTTGTTATTCATTATGCCATCTCCTTTACTTTAAAGCCGCCGACTGCCGTCTCGTAGCATTTTGCCACGCCGAGCAGCTTGCTTTCGCTGAATTTTGCGCCGATTATCTGCATACCTATAGGCATGCCGTTTTCGTCCTCGCCACATGGAATGCTTATCGCGGGCAAGCCTGCGATATTTACAGTTACGGTGCAGATGTCAGCCGCATACATTTCAAGCGGGTCGCTTGTTTTTTCGCCAAGCTTAAACGCCGTTGTTGGCGTGACAGGCGCGATTATAACGTCACAGCCTTCAAAAGCTGTCGTAAATTCCTGCCCAATCATGCGTTGAAGCATTTTTGCGCGCTTGTAATATGCGTCGTAATATCCGCTTGAAAGCACGTACGTGCCAAGCATTATGCGGCGCTTGACCTCTTTGCCGAACGCGGCACTGCGCGTTGAGATGTACAATTCATGCAAATTGCCCTCGCGGTTGCCTGAATAGCCATACTTTACGCCGTCGTAACGAGCTAGGTTTGAGGACGCTTCGGCCGATGAAATAATGTAGTAGGCGGACAGCGCGTAGTCTGTTGACGGAAGCGAAATTTCTTTTATTTCCGCGCCCATCGCTCTATATTTTTCAATGGCGGCAAGCACTGATTTTTGCACAGGCTCGCTTATGCCCTTGCCAAAATATTCCTTTGGCACACCGATGCGTAAACCCTTGCAATCTGTGCTTTGCACGCCGTTAAACGCGTAGTCCTTGCTTGTTGCGTCGTGCATTTTATCGCTGCCGCATATTGCCGAAAACAGCATGGCGATGTCGTCAACAGTGCGTGCAAATGGGCCGATTTGGTCTAGCGAGGACGCGAAAGCGACAAGCCCGAAGCGCGAGACAGCGCCATATGTAGGCTTTAAGCCGACAACGCCGCAATATGCCGCAGGGCAGCGGATAGACCCGCCGGTGTCGCTTCCGAGCGAAAGCGGCACTTCACACGCCGCAACGCAAGCGGCACTGCCGCCCGATGAACCACCAGGCACGCGAGATAGATCCCACGGGTTTTTGGTCGTCTTAAACGCCGAATTTTCGCACGACGAACCCATTGCGAACTCGTCCATGTTCACCTTGCCCGGGATAACTGCGCCCGCAGCGTCAAGCTTTTGGATTACAGTTGCGTTATACGGTGGCACAAAGCTTTCAAGCATTTTTGACGCACAGGTTGTCTTTACGTCCTTTGTGCATATGTTGTCTTTAATCGCGACAGGTATGCCCGCAAGTGCGCCGAGCGCCTCACCTGCGGCTATTTTATCGTCGATTCCCTGCGCCTTTTTAAGTGCGTTTTCAGCGGTGACAGTCAAAAACGCGTCGATGTCTTTATCTGTTTTTTCAATTCTTTCAATTGTGCTCTGCGCGATTTCTTTTGCCGAAACTTCTTTATTTTTTAGCATTAAAGAAAGCTCGGCGGCGGTTTTTTTATAAAGCTCCATGTCGATACTCCTTTAATCTACAGTTTTTGGCACAACTATGCTGCCGTTTGATTTTACGGGCACGTTTTGCATAAGCTCGTCGCGTGGGTATGACGGCACGACCTCGTCCTCGCGCAGCGTCATAAGGTTGTCGGCTTCAAGCAAGGTGCTTGCGCTCTCGATATTGGGCAGATTTTCCACCATTTTCACTATGCCTTCAAATTCCTTTTCAAACGCCGAAACCTCGTCGTCTGAAAACCTAAGCATAGCAAGCTTTGCGATATGCTTTACATCAATTTCCATTATATTCCCTCCTGCTTATTTTATCATTTCCATAAATGCCGCTTCGTCGAGCACAGGCACGCCGAGTGCTTGCGCCTTTGTAAGCTTGCTGCCCGCGGCTTCGCCCGCAAGCACATAGCTTGTCTTTTTAGACACGGACGACGCTGCCTTGCCGCCATTTTTGACTATAAGCGCCTCCGCGTCAGTGCGCGAGAGCGTCGGCAGTGTGCCTGTGACGACAAGCGTTTTGCCGAGCAGCTTGTCCGTTTTCTTCTCGCCGATATACTCCATATTGACGCCCGCGTCAGCCAAGCGCCTCACAAGGTCAAGCGTGCCCGCCTTGTCGAAAAAGTCTATAACGGAATCCGCCATAATGCCGCCGAAGCCGTCTATATTGTTTATGCTTTCGGCGTCGGCTTCAATAATGCTCTGCATACGCCCGAAATGCTCCGCGAGAAGCGCCGCGCCCTTTGCGCCGATATTGCGTATGCCGAGCGCAAATAAAAGCTTGTCTAGGTTATTTTTCTTTGACTCTTCAATCGCGGACAAAAGATTATCGGCTGATTTTTCTTTGAATTTATCTAGCGACAAAAGCTGTTCGCGCGTTAAATCGTATATATCAGCGGCGTTTTTAACAAAGTCTTTATCGACAAGCTGCGCCGAAACCGCCTCGCCCATGCCGTCTATGTCCATTGCTCCGCGGCTTGCAAAGTGTATGATGTTGCGCAGCGTCTGCGCGGGACATTCGGGGTTGATGCAGCGTATAGCCGCCTCCTCGTCTATATGCGACACAGGCGCGCCGCACGAGGGACATAGCTCGGGCATTTTAAACGGAACGGTGTCATCGCCGCGCTTTGTCACCTTGACGACCTCGGGTATAATGTCGCCCGCCTTGCGCACCACAATCGTGTCGCCGATATGCACATCAAGCGAATTTATAATGGCTTCATTATGAAGTGTCGCGCGTGAGACGCTTGTGCCCGCAAGCAAAATGCTGTCAAAAACCGCTGTCGGCGTCAACACGCCTGTGCGCCCGACTGACACCTCTATGCTGCGCAAAACTGTCTCTTTTTCTTCGGGGGGATATTTAAATGCGATTGCCCAGCGCGGGAATTTATTTGTGCTGCCGAGCTGTTCGCGCTGTGTAAAGTTGTTCACCTTTACAACAGCTCCGTCGATGTCAAACGCAAACGCGCCGCGCATTTCGCCTATTGTGTTTATCTCGGCAATGACGCTTTCGATGTCGTCAAAAAGCGTATATCGCGGCGAAACCTTAAAGCCGAGCTGTGCTAAATAATCAAGGCTTTGCTTGTGAGAGGTTATTTCTGCGCCGTTTAGCTGCTGCATGTTGAACACAAATATTGAAAGCCCGCGAGATTTTGTTATTGCCGCGTCCTTTTGTCTGAGCGAGCCTGCCGCCGCGTTGCGCGGATTTTTAAATGGTTGCTTATCGTTAAGCTCTTGCTCGGCGACAAGCTGTAAAAACTTTTCGCGCGGCATATACACTTCGCCCCTCACCTCTAAAAATGCGGGCGCGTCTTTAAGACGTTTTGGGATATCCTTTATAGTGGCAAGGTTTTCGGTTACGTCCTCGCCCACAACGCCGTCGCCGCGCGTTGAGCCGCGCACAAAAACGCCGTTTTCATATTCAAGGCTGACGGAAAGACCGTCGATTTTCGCCTCGACAACATATTGTGGGGCAAGCCCGTCGCCGCGCACTCTAGCGTCAAAATCGCGTATTTCCTCTATCGAAAACGCGTCCTGTAAGCTCTCCATTTTGACGGCGTGTGTAATTTTTGCAAATTTCTCCGAAGCCTTGCCGCCAACGTGCTGCGTCATTGAGGACGCGGTAACAAGCTGTGGAAAATCGGCTTCAAGCTGTTTATATTCGCGCCAAAGAGCGTCGTATTCAAAGTCGTCAAGCTGTGGGTTATCGTCGTTATAATATAAATTGCTGTGATATTCAATCAGCTTTTGAAGCTCGTCATACCGCGCTTTTGCATCTGTCTCAGTCACAATATCACCTCTCGATAAAAATACATAATTAGTATACCACAAACGAGAGCGATTTTGAAGATTTGCAAGTAAAAAAATGTCAGTGCCGAGTGTAAAGAATATACGCGCATGAAACGAGCATCGCGGCGCGCGGAAACGGCTTTAATGGCGCAAAAGCAGCCGTCAGCGACACAGCGGTGCATAAAATATATATGGTGGCAGTCTCGATTTTATAAAAAAGATAAATTTGCTTTGCGGGCAAAAGCACCTTGATAAGCCTTGCGCCGTCTAGCACACCTATCGGTAAAAGATTATACGCGCCGATGCAAAGGCTTATCGCGCATAAAAAATAAAGCGTGTAGCTTGCGCTTTTTGAAAGCATAGCATACGCAAAAAGCGCCGTGGCAAAATTTGTGAGAGGCCCCGCAAGCGTGACGGCGATATCTTGATATTTTGAAAGTGCAAATGTGCGGTTCAACTCAATTGCGGACGGCTTGAACACAAGCTTTGGCAAATGCCGCGTGATGACTGCATACACAAAAATATGCGCTGCTTCATGTATCGCGGCGCATATGAGGGTTATTCTAAAAAGCTGTGCGGTGTCGTATAAAAGGCACACGCACAGCGCCGCAAGCAGTAAAATCGAGTATGTATATTTTTTCATAAATCAAGCGCATACGCGGGGTCAACGCGCACGCCGTCTAAGATTATTTCAAAATGAAGATGCGGGCCTGTGACGTAGCCTGTGCTGCCGACGGCGGCTATTACGTCGCCTTGTGAGACGTTTTCTCCGGCACGGACGTATGAATATAAAAGGTGCTGATAAAGCGTCATGCAGCCGTTTTTGTGACGCACTATGATGTAGTTTCCGCGCAGTGCCGACGACGCTGTTTTGCACACTTGACCGTCCAGTGCGCATTTCACAGGCGTGCCCTCATTTGCGGCGATATCTGCGCCCATGTGAAAATCGTCCTCGCCGTCAACAGGGTTTTCGCGAAAGCCAAACGACGAAGTGAGCGTGCCGCTGACAGGCAAAAGCATTTCTTCTCTAAGCGTATATGCGTCAAGGCTTGCGCCGATTGGCACTTCATGCTTTGTTATTTTATAAGAGCCGCCCGCTCCGCCTGCCAAACCGTCGGCTATCCCCTTTGCGCTACTGCGTATGCTTTCTACGCCCGCGCTCGCAAAGCGGATAAGCTCTGTCTCTGCTGAATAATCTACGCCTGTTGTGACAAGCGTTTTATATTCTGTCTGCACCTCGATGAAAACGTCGGGGGTAAGCGTTTTGCACGCAAAAACAGCGGCTATTAAAAGCGCGCAAATTATAAGCTGCACAGGCAAAAGAGTGTTGCCCTGCTTGCTATCTGTAATCTTTTTCTTTTCAGCAACCGGCTTAGGCCACTGCTGAGGGGTACTTTCCTGCTGTTTTTCCCACATGTGCACAACGCTCCTTTTGTGGATATTATGCGCAGCGCGTCCAAAAAAGAACACAGCCCACGCATAAATGGCTGTAATTCTGAGCGCAGCGAAGAATCTTAAAATCTGCTTACGCTCAAAAAATTCTTCGCTGCGCTCAGAATTACAAGGGGGCTGATAAAGATACTTTTTGCATCTTTATCAGCCCCTAATTTAAAATTACTTTTTAAGAAAGCCGTCTATTATATCAAAAATTCTTGAACATGCGCGCGGCTTTGATACCTTGCGTGCCTTTACGCGAGACGCTCTCACGGCGGCTTCGGACAGCTTTGCCGCTGTGGTGCATGCGCCTTGAACGGCTGCTTTAGCCACATCCGCCGTTAAAGTATGCTTTGTCTCCGCAACAGGCTTTGCCTTTAGCTGCGGTTCAGCAGGCGCTTTTGGCGCTTCAATATGCGGCCAAATGCTCGCGGCTGTTTGATACATTTGAAGCTGACTGTCAACGGCAGGCGCGTCGTCTGCGGGCTTCACCTTGACATAGCTTCCGTCAGGCTGCATTTCGCGGGCGTTGACTGTGTCTTTTAGCTGCAAGCGCAGAGTTTGAATAAGCTCGTCTTGTATGTGCTTATCTGTTATGCGCACGCCGGCTTCAACGCGTCGCTGTGTGTTGCGCGTGAGAAAGTCGCCTGACGCTATGTAAATGCGAAGATTATCCGTATTTCCAAACGCGTAAATGCGCCCGTGCTCAAGGTAGCGCCCGACGATACTTCTCACCGTCACGTTCTCCGTAAGCCCCGGCAACCCCGCCTTTATGCAGCATATGCCGCGCACTATCATGTACACGTGCACGCCCACGCAGGATGCCTCGCTTATCTTTTCGATGATTTCCTTGTCGCTTATCGAGTTGCATTTTATGATTATTGACGACGGCTTGCCCGCCTTTTTAGCGGCAATTTCGGCGTCCATTTCGGCCATCAGCACGCTTTTAAAGCAAAGCGGCGCGACGAGCAAATAGCTTGTTGACTCTGTCAGGCGCTCCATCGCGAGGTTGTTGAACACGCCCGCAAGTTCCTCACCTATAGCTTGGCTTGATGTGACATATGAGAGGTCAGTGTACTGCTCTGACGTTTTTTCGTTGTAATTGCCTGTGCCAATCTGCGTTATGTATTCAAGACCTTTGCTTGTTTTCTTTGTGATAAGGCACAGCTTTGAATGAACCTTATAGTCTTGAAAGCCGTAAATTACAGTGCAGCCGGCCTCTTCAAGCTGCTTTGAAAAGTCGATGTTATTCTGCTCGTCAAAGCGGGCGCGAAGCTCGACTATCGTCACGACCTCCTTGCCGTTTTCGGCGGCGGACATGAGAGCTTCGATGATTTTAGAATCGTGCGCAACTCTGTAAAGCGTCATTTTTATGCTTATGACGTCGGGGTCTGACGCGGCTTCGTTGAGCATGTAAATAAACGGGCGCATGCTCTGATACGGATATTGTATGAGCACATCGCGCTGCTTGACAACCTCGGACAGCTTGAAATCAGCCGCCGGAGCGACAGGACGGCGCGCGGGATAAAACTGCGCCGCGTTTACAACGTCCTGCGCAATGCGGGCAGAGAGCTTAAAGCCTATCGACATATCCATGGGCGAAGTCTGCTCAAACACCTGATTTGGCGGCAAAAGCAGCTTTTCACAAAGCAGATTTACAATCTCAAGCGGCGCTTTTGACGAGACGAGTAAGCGCACTGCGGCAAGCTTGCGGCGCTTTCGCAAAAGCTCGCTCATGACGGCGCGGTAATCAATATCGTGATCAAACATGCCCTCGTCAACTGTTATATCGGCGTTGCGTGTGACTTTAAACAGGCAGCGGCATTGAAGGCTCTTTTTACCGAAAACAAGGTCGGCGTAATGCAGAATTATTTCCTCTGTGAGCGCAAATTCCACCTTGCCGTCGTCCGTCGGCACAAACACTATGCGGCCGTACTGTCCACTGACGGGGATAAGCCCGAACGAGCTTTGTATTGAATTTTTATTTTTTATCATTGTGCCGACGTAAACCTCGCCGCTTCGCAAAAACGGAAACGGGTGGCGTCTGTCGATGACCTGCGGCGATAGCACAGGGAAAAGTTCTTTCAGGAAATATGTTTTCCAAAACTGATTTTGCGTTTTTGTAAGCTTTGTAAAATCGACCTTGCGGTAGCCGATTTTATCGGTGCAGTCGTACAGCTTCGCCATAATTTTGTCACAGCGGTGCTGCAATTCACGCACGCGCGGCATTATGGCGTCAAGTTGCTGCGTCGCTGTCATGCCTGTTTTGTTTTCCGTCTCGGTTTCCTTCAAAAGTGTGCGGTCATAAAGAGAGCCTACGCGCACCATGAAAAATTCTTCAAGATTGCTTGCGTAAATCGACGCGAATTTAAGCTGCTCGCCGAGCGGGACAGTTTTGTCCTTTGCCAAATCGAGCACGCGCAGGTTAAATTCGAGCCAGCTAAGCTCTCTGTTGATGAAAATATCCGGATTACATTCAGGTTTCATAATTGACAACTCACTTTATTATATAATCATACGCAGAGATTACCGCGTATTGCATCAACTGTTTTTTCAGAAAACCCATCTATGTTCACAAGCTCGTCAACGCTTGCAAAATCACCGTTAGCAGCGCGGTAATCAATTATCCGCTGCGCCTTTACCTCGCCTATGCCGTCAAGACACATAAGCTCGGCGGCAACGGCGGTGTTTATATTTATTTTATCGCTCTGCGCAGCGCTGTGGGCAATTTCGCCCTGACTGCCAAAGCCATAGCTGAAAACAGGCGGCAGAGTGAGCGCAATTACCGCGAGCGCAATAACGCACGCCGCGATAAATATAAATTTGTAGCTTCTTGTATTCATTGTGAATATTTGCTTATAAGCTTATAAATAAACTGTCCAACGCCGCCGTTTAAGCAGGTGTCGGTCACTTCGTCGGCGATTGCCTTAACGTCGTCGGGCGCGTTGCCCATTGCCACGGCGTGGCCTGCGGCGTTTAAAAGCTCAACGTCGTTATAATAGTCACCTATAGCATACACGTTTTCGCGCGGGATATCAAGATATTCGGCAAGCTCATTCAGCGCGTTACCCTTAGAGACTCCACTCGGCATGATTTCATAGTAAACTGTATTTGTAGCTATAAAATAAACGCCTAGATAATCGCCATGCGAAAGAAATTCCTCAACCTGCAAAAGCGTCTCGTTGTTGCAAGCAAACAATACTTTATTCCACCCTGCCTGAATGTCGTCAACGCTGCTCAAGGTATATGTAAGCTTTTCGTAATATGTGTGGTAGTGCGTGTAATGGCTGCTGCGCACAACATAAATGCGTCCGTTGTCTCCCATTATTTCAACGCCGATGCTAGGGAATTTTTCCATGACCACCAAAATTGCTCTTAGCGCTACGTCCTTTGGCAGAGTTTCATTTTTGAGGCGTTTTTTCTCGTTATAATCATATATAACGCCGCCTCCATATAAAATTGCGGGAGCATTTATATGGAGCTTGTCAAAATATCGCCCTGCCGATTCCGTCGTGCGGCCTGTCGCAACGGTGAAGCGCCCGCCTAATTTGCAAAAAAGGTTTATCGTCTCAATGTTGCAATTTGGAATACCTTCTTTTGCCGTGAGCAAGGTTCCATCCATATCAGATACAACAAGTATGTCCTTTATAGAGTTTATCATTAAATGTTATCCTTTGCACGTAAAGTCTTTGTAAAATCGGTAAAATAATCGGGAAGCTCGCTGTCAAACTCGACATATTCGTTTGTAGCGGGGTGAATAAAGCCAAGTGTTTTTGCGTGAAGGCATTGGCCGTTAAGCTGCGTGATGCATTTTTTGGGCCCGTAAACGCTGTCGCCCGCGACAGGATGGCCTATGTTTGCCATGTGCACACGTATTTGATGCGTTCTGCCTGTTTTAAGCCGCAATGCAACATGCGTAAAGCCGTTATATCGCTCAAGCACCTCATATGAGGTGTAAGCGTATTTGCTGTTTTTTTCGGTTATCGCCATACGCTTGCGGTCGATGGGGTGACGGCCTATAGGCGCTTCTACAAAGCCCTCGTCGTCCTTAAAGCCGCCGTAAACAATTGCGTGGTACATCCTCGTTATGCTGTGAACAGAAAATTGCTGTGTCAGCGCTACGTGTGTGTCGTTATCCTTTGCGACGACGAGCAAGCCGCTTGTGTCCTTGTCTATCCTGTGCACAATGCCGGGGCGAAGCTCGCCGTTAATGCCCGAAAGTCTGCCCTCGCAGTGGTACATAAGCGCATTGACAAGCGTGCCGTCGGGGTTGCCGGCGGCGGGGTGCACCACCATGCCCTTTGGCTTATTGACTATGAGAAGATAGTCGTCCTCGTATACAATTTCAATCGGTATATTCTGCGGAGTGATATCGACCTCTTTTGCGTCGGGGATATTTACGCAAATAACATCGCCTGACGAAATACGGCAGCTTTTGGCAGCTGTTTTTCCGTTTACGGTGACATTTCCGCTCGCGATAAGCTGCTGCACAGACGAGCGCGTTATTTCGCACTGTCTCGCGGCAACAGCGTCACAGCGCAAGCCCTCGTCGCTCTCGCACGCGATATATTCAATTGCCCTCATTTGTATCTCCGAGCTTTGCTTTCTTTTCTCTATACGCTTTAATTTCGCCGAAAATCAACCAAATAATAAGCATTGCCGCGCCTATTGTGACGTAGCAGTCGGCCACGTTGAACACCGCAAATTGAACAAACTGTACGGCAAAAAAATCAACGACATAGCCGCTGAAAATTCTGTCAATGAGGTTGCCAATGCCGCCCGATAAAATGAGCAGCCACGCAAAATATTCAAGCTTGTTTTTAGGCCGCCTGAAAAGCAGATAAATTAAAAGAGCAACGAGCGCAATGCCTGTGACCGTCACAAGAAACCATCTGTTGCCCGAAAGCATGCTGAAAGCCATGCCGTCGTTTAATATAAACTGAAGCTGCATAACGCCAGGGATAAGCGGCATTGTCCCCACAGGCGCAAGATATGTCACCGCAAGAAATTTTGTGAACTGATCCGCCGCTATTAGCAGCGCCGACACAACTATTGTAAAAAGCAAGTGTTGTCCTCTTTTCTGTATAAAATCAAAACAGCGGCGCTTTAAATAAAACGTCGCTTGTTTAATTATTTTGTAGTTAATCGTCGAAACGTATACCCTGATAGTTGTCGAACATTGGTGCAGGCGCTTTTTCGCTCTGTGCCTCGGGGGCTTGCATTTGCATTGGAGCGGAGGCGCTGACTGTGGCTTCCTCTTTATATGATGTCTCGTCAAGCGCTGACGCGGCGACTGCCTCGTCTTTTTTCAATTGTTCATTTTTAATGCGATTTTGCGCTGAAGCTCTTCTCGCGGCAAGCTTGTCGCTCTCGACTTCGGGTATGGCGCTCAAGCATTCGATGTGTTGTTTATAAAGGTTCAGCACGTCGTTTTTAAAGCGAGTGACCTCGGCTTGAAGCTTAACAAGCGCCATTTCTTCCTGCGCAACTCTTGAAGCTGCTTCCTCTGTCGCTTGGCTTGCCTTGCTTGTAGCCTCGTATACAATTGTCTCCGCCTTTTGTTTTGCCTCGTAAACAACGGTTTCACCGAGACGCTGGGCGTTCAACAGTGCTGTTTTAAGCGTTTCCTCGTCCTGTCTGTACTGGTCGACTTTCTCGGCTAAAATGTAGAGTTTTTTCTCCATTTCGGCTTTTGCTGTCGCCATTGCATCAAGCTCTGTCGCTATTTTTGCAAGATACTCGTCCACCTCGTCTGTGCGGTAGCCACGCATCGCTTTTTCAAAGGTAACGTTTTGAATATCCTGTGAAGATATCATTGAGCAATACCCCTCCCTGTCAGAATTGACGGTACGCGACAAAAATTCTTCCTTTTTTGCTGCGCCCTTGAGTTTCTATTATTTTAAATTTGCCCTTACCCCTCACGGTGAAGATATCATCATCATAAATCTGCTCGTGAGCAGAGGATATTTCAACATGATTTATCATAACTGATTTTGAAGCTATCAGCTTTGACGCGTCTGAACGGCTTAATTTAAGTATAGCCGCAAGCACCGCGTCAAGTCGCAGGGACGGTACATTTACAGTATAAATTTGCTCGTCCTGAACGCTTTCAAGACTTGCCGGAACGTCGCATATATTTGCCGACGCAGAGCATCTGCCTATTTCAAAAAGCTGTTCGCAGATAAAATCTGACATTTTGCTTGACGAAAAAAGCACAGCGCCGCTGTCATTTAATATAATATCGCCTATACACTCGCGCTTTATGCCAAGTGCCATGAGCGCGCCCAAATAATCTCTGTGGGTTAGCTTTTGAGACGCGCCCTTTACGCTTATTTCGATGGGAATAATCTCGTAAACAGGCTCGTCGCCCTGCGGATAAACGCACATCTGCTTTCGCTCTGCGCCGTCATAGCCGCCGAAAAATGCAAAGCTGCCACAGCCGCATTTGTTCGCCGCTGCCTCGGCAAGCTCTTGTTCTCTGTCGTTTAAAAAGGCTGTCGTCTTTACAGCGCCTGTCTTTTCGCACAGCGAAGCAAGCCCGACTATTCTCTTTTGCAAGGAGCGTTCGTCGTCATTTTGGGGTGGTAAATAACCTCTCACTTAACCGAAAAACACTCCGTTGCTCTCAAGTTCGTCGAGCAAATCGCCCATGAGGTCAACGTTATACGGTGTGATGATGAACGTGCTGTTGGCTATGCGCTTGATTTGGCCGTTATTTGCGTATGCAACGCCGGACAAAAAGTCTACAAGACGGCGTGAGACCTCTTTTGAAGTTCCCTCCAAATTCAGCACGACTGTGCGTTTTGAATTGAGATGATCCGCAATTTGCGACGCATCGTCAAAGCGCTCCGGCTTAACAAGCACCACCTGAAGCTGCATGGTCGAATTTATATTCACAACCTTGTTGCTGCGCTTTGTCTCATCGGGTGAAGAAGCGCTTTCAGTCTGACGCGAATAGTTGTTTGACGGCTGCTGTTCGTATTCCTCAGACTCCTGCTGATAATCATCGTAGCTGTAGTCCTCTTCATCGTCGGGCACGCCCATCATGCCTTTAACTTTATCAAACAAACCCATAATGTAATTAACTCCTTGTTGTTGAAATGCGTGAACCGCAAATACTGTACAATCTCAAAACACAATACCACACGATACAGTTATACATTGTGTTATAACTATTATCTAATCTTTTTCATAAAATGTCAATAAAGTTATTGCATTTTTGTGAAAAAAACATAAATTTCCTCTATAAAAGCTTTCCGTTTGATAGATTTATACCGCCGATTATCACTTCGTCAAACATTTTAAGCGTTTTTTGTCCTTCGGCGACAGTGTAGCTTGTCGGCACAAGTATGTAATTAGCGTCCTCATACAGTATCTCGATAGGTCTGAAATAGGCGACGTTTCCGTATTTTATATAAACGCCTGTCACGCCGTCGACTATTCTGCGCGCGGCCTTGCTCACGCGAATGCCTGTGTAGGTATTAAAGGTGATTGTTGCGGGCGCGTGTTCAAGTGCTATGATTGAGCTGTTTATATAGTCGCACGCCAGCGTGATTACAGCGAGGTTATTTTCCTCGTCCGTCACCACGTTTTCGACAGTCGCTGGGATTATTTTCTCCGAAACATCTGGAAAGGACAAATCGACGCTGTAACCGTTTTGCATATAATTGTCAAATTTTGCCGCCGTAGCCAAATCTACGCTCGCGAAGTAATACCATCTGTAATCGGAAATTATTTTGCCCGCGACAAGCGCGTCGTTGGCGGGTGTTTCCTCGCTGACAGCTGCGGCAAAATCAACAGGAGACATGGCCATAAGCTGATCTGTCGTGTAAAGCCGCTTTGTGCTGTCCTCGCCCGCCACGAAATATCCCGTCACGGGTGAAGCTATGTACTGCGACTGCACCGCTTGCGCCGCCTGCTGCTGCGAAGTAAGCTGCTGTATGCGCGCGGTGAAATCAATATTGTCAAACGTCGCCGCCTCGGCTTTGTCAATGGCAAGCTGCAACGCGAGCTTTTTGTCATTTAAACCGGACATATTGTTGCTTTGTAAAACGTCAAGCGCGTCATAGGCGTTTGAATATTTTTGCGTCACAAGCAGCTCAACGTCTGTGCTTGAGGTCGCGCCGGACGCTTTTGTCAAGACGTCAATTTCCTTTTGCAGACGCTTTGCATACTGGCTGTTTTGCGCGTCGAGTTCTGTAGCGAACACCTCCGCCACAGCGTCGCCCGCCTTTACTCGCTCGCCGTTTGACGCGACATATCCGATCACTCCGCCGCCGTCATAGGCGATCTCCGTCTCCGTCATGCCGAGCGCTCCGCTGCATATTATGCTGTCTGACATCGTGTATTCAATGGCCGTCTGCGTTTGGTAGCTGCTTGAAAAAATGCTGAAAGCTTGCACGCCGACATAAAGTATCGGCAAAAGCAGCACAAGTATTATAAGTATTCTTTTTACACTTTTTTTACCCATATGCTGCCTTTCATTTTATAAAATCATTGTAAATCAGCTCTGATGTTTGAGCGCACGCGGCTTTATAGTGCATCGCATTTTTCATTCTGTTAAACCACGTGAGCTGGCGCTTTGCATAGTTGCGCGTCGCCTGTTTTAGCTTTTCTGTGCACTGTTCAAGCGATTGTTCATTTTCAAAATAAGGAAAAAACTCTTTATAGCCTATCGCCTGCGCCGCTGTGACGTAGCTTTCGCGGTTTTCAAGCACAAGCTTTGCTTCGTTTAGCAAGCCGTTTTTAAGCATAACATCAACGCGCTTATTAATATTGTCGTAAAGTGCGTCGCGCGTCTCGTAATCAAGCACGGCTATATAATCGTCATACGGGCGCTCTGTCGGCACTGAATTTGCAAGCTGCTGCGTCATTGTAGTGCCCGTTTGAATATAAAGCTCAACCGCACGCATGACGCGCTTGCGGTTATTGGGGTGGAGCGTTTTTGCATATTCAGCGTCGAGCTTTAAAAGCCGCTCGTAAAGCTGCTCGTTTGTCTCGGCGCTCAAGGCTTCGCGGACGGATAAATCAGTATCCTGCTGCGTAAATTTAACGCCGTCAGTCAGGCTTTGAATATACAGCCCTGTGCCGCCTGTGATTATCGGCTGCTTGCCGCGCGAGGATATTTCATCAATGCATTTTGACGCAAGTTCGACATATTCCGCTACGGAAAAACGTTTTTCGGGCGCTAAAAAGCCCATTAAATGATGCGGTATGCCCTGCATTTCCCCGGATGTGGGGCGCGCTGTGCCGACGAGCAGCTTGTCGTAAATCTGCATCGAGTCGGCGCATATCACCTCGCCGTCAAGGCGCTTTGCAAGCTCAACGGACAGGCTTGTTTTGCCCGTCGCGGTAGCGCCCGCGATAACAAGTAGCTTAACCTTGTCTGCCAAACTGCTTTTCCAGCTCCTTTTTAGTCACCTTTAACACGCACGGACGACCATGCGGGCAAAACGGCGGAATTTTGCCGTCTATAACGTCATTTGCAAGTGAAATTAACTGCATATCGCTTGTCCTTTGCCCGCCCTTAACGGCGGCGCGGCAAGAGATTGAATGCAGCACCCACTGTGTTTTTTCGCTGACGGCTGACTTTTGATTTTCGCAAAGCTGCGCTGCAAGCTCTATGATGAGATTTTCGACATCACCTTGGTCAACATCAGCCGGCACTGCACGCACAGCCACGCTTCCCGCGCCGAAATCATCGACCTCTATACCGCTGTCGGCAAGCAGCTCCATATTTTGCAAAACGGCGTTTTTCTCCTCTGCCGAAAGCTGCACCGTAACAGGGCACAGCAAAAGCTGACTGCTCACGTTGCCATACGTCGCGGAGATTTTCTCATAAATAGCCCGCTCATGCGCGGCGTGCTTATCAATAAAGCAAATGTCGTCGCCGCGCTGTGCGACAATATATGTGCTGAAAACCTCGCCTATATATTTTAACGATTCAGCCGCCTTTGTTTCTTCCTCGCTCTCGATAGCCATTTGAACAGGCTCGGGCGCGGGCTGATATACAGGCTGCGGGGCTTCGTCTTCTTCAATAACAGCGACAGGCTCGGCTTTTTTATAAGGTACAGCCTCGCTCGCGAGAGTTTTAATCATTTCATTATACGGCTTTATGCTCTCTGCCTGCACCGTTTGCTTTGGCACAAGCGGCTGTGCGTTTAAAACAGGCTGAGGCGCGGGGCTCGCAAATTCTCTTTGTTGCACAGGCTGCGTGGTGGGCTGCATAATCGGCTGCGAAGCAGGTTTAAACGTAAATTCTCTGTCCGTGTTTTTCGGCGCGGCGAGCACATCCTTGACGGCTTTGTAAACAGCGTCAAAAACAGCCTTTTCATTCGCAAATCGCACCTCGGTTTTCGCGGGGTGTACGTTTACATCGACAAGCTCCGCGGGCATTTGCAGCGACAACACGCAGCCCGGAAAGCGCCCGACCATCAGCGTGCCTTTAAACGCCGCCTCAATAGCCGCCATCATCGTGCGGTTTTTGACGTAGCGTCCGTTTATGAAAAAGTACTGCATACTGCGGCTTGCGCGGCAGTCCTTGGGCGTTGTTATAAGGCCGGAAATCTTGTAGCCGTTTTCGTCGTATAAGACCTCCGCCATGTCCTTTGCAAAATCGCGAGAAAGCACTGCATAGGCAGCGGCTCTCAGACTTCCGTCACCGGGCGTGCTAAAAACCATTTTGCCCTCGCGGATAAATTTAACCGAAATTTCGGGGTGCGAAAGCGCAATGTGAGACACTACCTCGCTCACGAAATTGCCCTCGCTTACGTCCTTTTTGAGAAATTTCATGCGGGCGGGCGTGTTGTAAAAAAGCTGCTCGACTGTTATCGTTGTGCCGATAGGTCTTGCCGCCGCCTGCGCGTCCTGCTCCTCGCCGCCGTTAATGCGGTAAAGGCACGCGAACTCATCCGCTTCAGTTTTTGTCAAAAGCGACACTCTTGACACGCTTGCTATGCTGGCGAGCGCTTCTCCGCGAAAGCCGAGCGTGTGTATGCTGTCGAGGTCGTCTGCTTTTTCTATCTTGCTTGTCGCGTGACGAATGAAGGCCGTCGGGATAAATTCAGCGTCAATTCCGCTGCCGTTATCAGCTATCTCGATGCTTGAAACGCCGCCGCTTCTTATAGAAACAGTCACAGCCGTCGCGCCTGCGTCAATTGAATTTTCCATCAGCTCTTTTACGACCGACGCCGGTCTTTCGACAACCTCGCCCGCCGCGATAAGCTCCGCTGTATGTTTGTCAAGCACGTGTATAACTGCCACTGTTTCATCTCCTTTTATAATGTGTTTTTAAGCTCGTACAAGAAATTGAGCGCCTCAATCGGCGTTAAGGTTTCCACATCGAGCGCGTTTAATTTGTCGACAAGCTCGCTCGGCACAGGCGTCTCGGCAAATTTTTCAAAGTTTGCAAAATCAAGCTGTGTTATTTTGTCGGCGTTCGGCGCGTTCGCCTCGAGCACCTTTAACACCTCTTTCGCGCGTTTTATCACGCTGTCGGGCAGCCCAGCAAGCTTTGCAACCTCTATGCCGTAGCTGTCGTCGGCAGGACCGCGTATAATTCTGCGCAAAAATGTTATGTCGTCGCCGCGCTTTTTGACGGCTATGTTGTAATTTTTTACGCCGTCAAGCGCGTTTTCAAGGTCTGTCAACTCGTGATAATGCGTCGCGAAAAGCGTCTTGCAGCCCATGCCCTTATCCTTGTCGGCAATGTGCTCAACGACGGCTCGCGCGATGCTCATGCCGTCAAACGTCGATGTTCCGCGCCCTATTTCGTCGAGAATCACAAGGCTTTTCTGCGTTGCGTATTCAAGTATTTCCGCAACCTCTGTCATCTCCACCATAAAGGTAGACTGCCCCGCCGCGAGGTCGTCCGACGCTCCGACGCGCGTGAATATCGCATCGACAACGCCCATTTCACAGCTTTTTGCGGGCACAAAGCTGCCTATCTGCGCCATTAACGCAATGAGCGCAGTCTGGCGCATATATGTCGATTTTCCCGCCATGTTCGGGCCTGTTATAATTAACATTCTGTTGTCGCCGCAGTCAAGCTCGACATCATTTGGCACAAAAAGCGCGCCCTTTAGCATCTGCTCAATGACGGGGTGCCGCCCCTCGTCGATAAACAGCTTGTCGCTGTCGTCGACAATTGGCTTCACATAGCCGTTCAAAGACGCGTCCTCGGCAAACGCCGTGAGCACGTCAAGCCTTGCTATGTGCTGCGCAGTGCTTTGAATGCGCACAAGCTCGGCTGAAATATTTTGTAAAAGCTCATCAAAAAGCTGGCGTTCAAGCACGACTAAGCGCTCGTTTGCGCCGAGGATTTTATTTTCAAGCTGCTTTAATTCGTCTGTTATGTAGCGCTCGGCGTTTGCGAGGGTCTGCTTGCGCACGAAATTCGGCGGAACCTTATCCGAAAACGAGCGGCTTACCTCTATATAATAGCCGAAAACGCGGTTGTAGCCAATTTTAAGCGTGCGGATATTTGTCTCATCTTTAAGCTTTGCCTCAAGCGCCGCCAAATACTCTCTGCCGCCGTGCGCAATATCGCGAAGCTCGTCCACCTCTGCGTTTGCGCCGTTTTTGATTATGCCGCCGTCCTTTAAAAGCGACGGCGCGTTTTCGTCTATAAGCGTCAAAATCATGTCGCGGATATCCGAAAGCTCGTCCATCGTGCGTATTTCATCTATAAGCTCACTTTGAAACGGCTGCAAAAGCTGTTTTAATTGCGGAAGCTGCTCGCACGTAACCGCGAGCGAATATATCTCGCGCGGCGACGCAGAGCCGTAGACCGTTCTCGTCATAAGGCGCTCTACGTCAAATATTTTTGAAAGGCACTGCGCGATATCGCTTCTTGTTACGCTGCTTGAATACAGCTCCTCAACAGCGTCAAGGCGCGCGTTTATGGCGCTTACGCTGACGAGCGGCTGCTCTATCCACGTGCGCATAAGGCGCTTGCCCATCGCGGTTTGCGTTTTGTCGAGCACCCATAAAAGCGTGCCTTTTTTCTCGCGCCCGCGCATTGTCTCCGTCAGCTCCAAATTCGCCCTTGTGACAGGCGAAAGCTGCATATACTGTGCTTCTGAATAATTATGTATTGATTTTAAGCGCTCTACGCCCTTTTTCTGCGTCTCGTTGAGATACGAAATAAGCACGCCGAGCGCGGCAAATGCGGGGTTATCCTGCTTTAAGCCTGTCGTTTGCTCGCAGCTTTCGCCAAACTGCTCGCACATGACAGGCTTAGTTTTTTCAAGGTCGTAATCAGAATTTTCAAGAAGCTCAACAGAGCACGCAAGCTGCTGCTTTATGTATGCTGTCACCTGTTTGAAGGACAGCATATTTGTGTTCATAAGAACCTCACTTGGGCAGTAGCGGCAAAGCTCTGAAATTATCTCGCCCTCAAGCTCGCTGCTTGTGAGGCAGGTGGTGTGCGCTGTGCCTGTTGAAATGTCGGCAAAGCACACACCCGCCTTTTTATCTGTGACATAAATGCTTGCGATATAGTTGTTTTTGTCGTCCTTAAGCATACTGCTTTCGATGACAGTGCCGGGCGTTACGACGCGGATTACATCGCGCTTTACTATCCCTTTTGCGGCTGCGGGGTCTTCCATTTGTTCGCATATCGCGACCTTGTAGCCCTTTGAAATCAGCTTTGCCACATAGCCCTCGTATGCGTGAAAGGGCACGCCGCACATCGGCGCGCGCTCTTCCTGACCGCAGTCTCGCCCTGTCAAAGTAAGCTCAAGCTCCTTTGACGCAAGACGAGCGTCGTCAAAGAACATCTCGTAAAAATCTCCAAGCCTGAAAAAGAGAATTTTATCGGGATGCTTCTTTTTTATTTCAAAATATTGTTGCATCATTGGGGATAACGCAGCCATAATATATCAGCCTCGTGTCAAATTTATTTTAGTGGCAGCCGCCGCAGCTTCCGCAAGAGCCTGTGCATGACGAACTCGGCTCTTCAACAGTCATGGGGTCGCCGCCGTTTACGGCTGTGTTGACAATTGCGTTGATATAGTTGACAACGCTCTCCATCTCTGTGCGAGACTCGTTGTAGGAAATCATGCTCTCGTTTGCCATGATGTCGTTGTAGAGGTTATTCACTTTTGTGTTGAGCTCTGCAATTCTGTCTTGGTTTTTATCTTCTGCTTTTGAAAGCTCCGAGTTTAAATCAATACGCGCGAGGTTGAAATCGCCAATCATCTGCTGAAGCGCTTCGTCGGCGTCGTTTTTCTCTTTTGTGCCTGTGAGGGCGAGGTATTCCGCTTCCTTTTGAAGCTGCACAGCAGCCTCCTTGAACATTGTTATTGCATCCTTAGACATAATCTTTCTCCTTAATTCAGGCAAGCTCGCCTTTTAAAACAGCGCCTCTTGAACCTGTGATTTTAATATTTGCAAATTTGCCGACAAGCTCTTCGCCGCCTGCAAATTCGACTGTCATGTTGTTGTCGAGCCGCGCGGTCATCGTGCCGCTCTCTCTGCCTGTGCCTTCAACGAGCGCACGCTCTGTTTTGCCCGCCACTTCGCCGCACAGCGTTTCGACGATACCCTCTTGAATGTTTAGTATCTCGCCTATTCTGCCGCTTTTGACTTTATACGGCGTTTCGTCGGGCATAAGCGCCGCCTTTGTGCCGGGGCGTTTTGAATAGATAAACGTGAAAAGCTGCATGTATTTCACTTCTTGTATAAGTGAAAGGGTCTTGTCGAAATCCTCCTGCGTCTCATTTGGAAAGCCGACTATTATGTCGCTTGAAAACGTCATTTCGGGCATTTTACTTTTAGCATATTGTACAAGTGACATATATGCTTTCACATCATAATGACGGTTCATCTTTGACAGCATTTCATCGGAGCCCGACTGCACAGGAAGGTGAAGATGGTGGCAGATGTGGCGGCTTTCGGCTATTGTGTCGATGAGCTTATTTGTCGCGTCCTTTGGGTGGCTTGTCATAAAGCGAATGCGGTATTCGCCGTCAATTGCGTCGAGCATTTTTAATAAATCGGAAAAATCTGTGCTCTCTTCAAGCCCCTTGCCGTAGGAGTTCACGTTTTGACCGAGCAGTGTAATGTCTTTGTAGCCGTCGTTTACAAGCTGCGTAAATTCCTTTACGATATCCTCGCTTTTGCGGCTGCGCTCGCGCCCGCGAACGTAGGGCACAATACAGTATGAGCAAAAATTGTCGCAGCCATACATTATAGGCAGCCACGCGCGAAAGCTTGAATCGCGCTTTATTGGCATGTCCTCAACGATGTCGGGGCGGTCGTCAAGCTGTTTGAAAACGCGCTTTTGCGTCGCGAGCTTTTCGGCTATCATGTCTGGCAAAAGGTCGATGCCGTTAACGCCGAAAACAAGGTCTACATAAGGGTAGCTCTGCTTTAGCTTTTCGACAATTTCCTTTTGCTGTGCCATGCAGCCGCACACGCCGATAATCATTTTAGGATTTTTTTCTTTAAACTTTTTAAGCGCGCCGACGTGCCCGAAAACGCGCTGCTCGGCGTGCTCACGCACGGCGCAGGTGTTAAAGACAACCATGTCTGCGTCCTCGGCACTGTCGCAGACTGAAAAGCCGATGCTTTCAAGCACGCCCTTTATTTTTTCGCCGTCGTTGACGTTTTGCTGACAGCCAAACGAGTGCATATAAAGCTTGGGCGCAGCCGCGTAAAACTGTGTGACAGCGTTTGCGGCGTTTTCATTTTTTTCAAAGCGGAGGGAATTCATCGCGTACCTCTTGTGTTCTGTTAGAATAATTATTTATTATACACTAAATTCGTCCGCATTACAAGCTAAGAAGTGGTTTTAAATATTGTCCCGTGAAGGAATTTTCGTTTTTTGCCACCTCTTCGGGCGTGCCGAGCGCCACTATCTCGCCGCCGGCGTTGCCGCCGTCAGGGCCGAGGTCGATAATATAATCACTGCGCTTGATAACGTCAAGATTATGCTCGATAACTATTATGGTGTTGCCCGCATCGACAAGCTTGTCAAGCACCTCGATAAGCCTGTGAACATCGGCGACGTGAAGGCCTGTTGTCGGCTCGTCGAGGATATAGACAGTCTGCCCTGTGCCGCGTTTTGCAAGCTCGAGCGCAAGCTTTACGCGCTGTGCTTCGCCGCCTGACAGCGTCGTTGCGCTTTGGCCGAGCGTGATATACCCAAGCCCTACATCGTCGAGCGTTTTGAGCTTATTGTGAATTCTCGGCTGATTTTCAAAGAATTTGCACGCTTCCTCAACCGTCATCGCAAGAACGTCGGATATTGTTTTGTCCTTGTATTTCACCTCGAGCGTTTCTCTGTTATAGCGCGAGCCCTTGCACACCTCGCACGGAACGTAAACGTCCGGTAAAAAGTGCATTTCAATTTTCAGTATTCCGTCGCCCTCGCACGCCTCACAGCGCCCGCCCTTTACATTAAAGCTGAAGCGCCCCGGCCCGTAGCCGCGCATTTTTGCGGTTTGCGTCTCGGCAAAAACATTGCGTATATCTGTGAAAACGCCTGTGTAGGTGGCGGGGTTTGAGCGCGGTGTGCGGCCTATCGGCGTTTGGTCTATGCCGATTACCTTGTCCACCCACTCAAGCCCTGTTATCTCCTCAAAGCAGCCAGGTTTTTCGCGCGCTCCGTTAAGGCGTGCGGCTAGGTGCGTGTACAAAATATCGTTGACGAGCGACGATTTGCCGCTGCCTGAAATGCCTGTGACGCACGTCATTACGCCGAGCGGAAACTTGACGCTGATGTGCTTTAAGTTATTTTGAAACGCGTCCTTTACCTCTATAAATTGACCGTTTCCCTCGCGGCGCTTTTCGGGAATTTCGACCTTCATTTTGCCGCTAAGATATTTGCCTGTTATGCTGCGTTTTGCTTTGCAGATGTCCTTTACAGTGCCCTCTGCGACGACCTCGCCGCCGTGCACGCCTGCGCCGGGGCCGATGTCGATTATCCAGTCGGCTTCGCGCATTGTCTCCTCGTCGTGCTCGACGACAATTAGCGTATTGCCCAAGTCTCTGAGGCGCTTTAAGGTGGCGATAAGCTTTGCGTTGTCGCGCTGATGAAGCCCGATGCTAGGCTCGTCGAGAACGTATAAAACGCCTGTCAAAGCGCTGCCTATCTGCGTTGCAAGGCGTATGCGCTGGCTTTCGCCGCCGGATAATGTCGCCGCGTTGCGGGCAATCGTGAGGTATTCAAGCCCGACGTTTTGCAAAAAGCCGAGGCGCTCTCTGATTTCCTTTAAAAGCAAATCGGCAATCATGTGCTCGCGGTCTGTGAGGTGCATATTATTAATAAAATCAAGCTCCTCACGGACGCTTAATTTCGTAAAATCGCTTATGTTTATGCCGCCGACGGTGACGGCGAGCGTCATTTTATTAAGGCGGTCACCGTGGCAGTCGGGGCATTCAACGCCTGTCATTGCAAGCTGAATTTCCTCCTTGACCCACTGCGAGTTTGTCTCGCGGAAGCGGCGCTCAAGGTTGGGGATAATGCCCTCAAAATCTGTTTTGTACGAGCCTTTGCCGCGGTCTGTCTCGCGCACCATGTCAAGCTTTTCGCCGTTTGTGCCGTACAGTATCGCGTTTACGGCTTCCTCCGACATATCCTTGATCGGAGTGTCGAGCGTGAAGCCATATTTTTTTGCAAGACCGTTATAATACATCTCGCTCACAGAGCCGGGCGCGTAGTACCAACCGCTCGCCTTTATTGCCTTGTCGCGTATCGACAGTGCCTTATTTGGCAGCACGCGCGCGGGGTCCACCTTCATAAATGTACCAAGACCTGTACATTTTTCGCACGCGCCGAACGGGTTATTAAACGAAAACATGCGCGGCGAAAGCTCGGGTATAGACACAAGATGCTCGGGGCATGCGTAGCTTTGGCTGAAATGAATTTCTTCGCCGCCGATAACATCAATAGTGATAAGTCCGTTTGCAAGCCCCGCCGCTGTCTCTATTGAGTCGGCAAGGCGGCTTTGCACCTCGTCGTTCATTACAAGGCGGTCAACTATGACCTCAACGGTGTGCTTTTTATTTTTTTCAAGCTCGATATTTTCGTCTAAATCATAAAGATTTCCGTCTACGCGCACGCGGGCATAGCCTGCACGCCTTGCGGCATCAAGCTCTTTTTGCTGTGTGCCCTTGCGCCCGCGCACGACAGGCGCAAGCACCTGAAAGCGTGTGCCCTCGGGCAGCTTTTTAATTTCGTCCACCATTTGGTCGATGGTCTGCTGTTTGATCTCACGCCCGCAGATTGGGCAGTGCGGAATGCCTATTCGCGCGTACATTAGGCGCAGATAGTCGTATATTTCAGTCACAGTGCCGACGGTCGAGCGCGGGTTGCGGCTTGTTGTTTTTTGGTCTATTGAAATTGCGGGTGAAAGCCCTTGTATTTCGTCAACATCGGGCTTTTCCATCTGACCTAAAAACATTCTGGCGTAGCTTGAAAGGCTCTCCATATATCTGCGCTGACCGTCGGCGTAAATTGTGTCAAACGCAAGGCTTGACTTTCCGCAGCCGGACACGCCTGTCATCACGACAAGCTTGTCGCGCGGGATTGTGAGGTCGATATTTTTAAGGTTGTGCTCGCGCGCACCCTTTATTACTATTTTATTATTGCTCAAAGCTTGGTTTTCCTTTCCGCTTGTTTGTGCAGCTTGTCAATTCTGTCGCGAAGGTACGCAGCGTGCTCAAATTCCAAGATTTTTGCCGCTTCCTTCATCTCGCGTGTAAGCTGCGCGATTTTTCTTTGAATTTCGGCGTTACTTAGGCGATTGTCCTTTTTGCCGTCGTCGTCCTTTGTCGTTATTTCAAGCACGCTGCCGTCCGATATTGCCTTGACGATTGTTTTCGGCGTTATGCCGTGCGCCTCGTTGTAGGCTGTCTGTATGGCGCGGCGGCGCTCTGTCTCCATTATGGCGCGCTCCATAGACGGCGTTACGCTGTCGGCGTACATTATTACCTCGCCCTCGGAGTTTCGCGCGGCGCGGCCTATCGTCTGTATGAGGCTTGTCTCGCTGCGCAAAAAGCCCTCTTTATCAGCATCTAATATCGCAACGAGCGACACCTCGGGCAAATCAAGCCCCTCACGAAGAAGGTTGATGCCGACGATTACGTCTATGTCGCCGCGGCGCAAATCGCGCATGATTTCGACGCGCTCAAACGTCTCAACGGCATGATGAAGATACTTCACCTTTACGCCGTGCTCGGTTAAAAAGTCCGTCAAATCCTCCGCCATTTTTATTGTGAGGGTTGTCACAAGCACGCGTTCGTTTCTCGCGGTGCGGGTGTTTATTTCAGATAGCAAATCTTCGATTTGTCCGTCCACGGGCTTGACGGTTATATGCGGGTCGATAAGCCCTGTCGGGCGTATCACCTGCTCGACTATCTGCGTGGCGTGCTCTCGCTCGTAAACAGACGGCGTTGCGGAGACGAAAACCACTTGATTTAGGTGCTTTTCAAATTCGTTAAACTGGAGTGGTCTGTTGTCAAACGCCGACGGCAGGCGGAAACCGAAGTTCACAAGGCTCTCCTTGCGCGCGTGGTCGCCCGCGTACATTGCCCTTAATTGCGGCAGCATGACGTGGCTTTCATCGACAAACAAAAGCCAGTCCTTGGGGAAATAATCGAGCAAAGTCGTCGGCGTTGAGCCTTCTTTTCTGCCTGAAAGCACGGCGGAATAGTTTTCGACGCCCTTACAAGTTCCCACCTCTTGAAGCATTTCCATGTCGTAATTTGTGCGCTGTGCAATGCGCTGTGCCTCGATGAGCTTGCCCTCGGCTGTAAAGCGTTTTACCTGTTCATCACATTCAAGCTGTATTTTGCGCATACCTTCAAGGCGCTTTTCGTCTGAGACGATGTAGTGGCTCGCGGGGAAAATCGCCACGTGGCGCACAGTGCCCCTTTTTTCTCCGGTAAGCGGAACAACCTCGCTTATGCGCTCTATTTCGTCGCCGAAAAACTCGACGCGTATCGCAAGGTCGTTGTAATATGCGAGATTTATCTCGACAATATCGCCGCGCACACGAAATTTATTTCGCACAAAATTGATGTCGTTGCGCTCATATTGCAGCTTCACAAGGCGCATACAAAGCTCGTCGCGGCTAATCTGCATACCTTGGCGCAGGCTTATGACCATGCTGCGGTAATCAATAGGGTCGCCGAGCGAATAAATGCACGACACGCTCGCGACAATAATTACGTCGCGCCTTTCTGAAAGTGAAGCTGTGGCGGAGTGGCGCAGACGGTCGATTTCTTCATTTATCGCGCTGTCC
The DNA here is from genome assembly GCA_009929695.1 of Clostridia bacterium. Taxonomy (GTDB): domain Bacteria; phylum Bacillota; class Clostridia; order Oscillospirales; family Ruminococcaceae; genus Ruthenibacterium. The sequence continues at coordinate 69,864 of RZZW01000003.1, read as the reverse complement.
TTTTCAATATAGGTATCAGTTGACGGAATATACGCCTCGGGCTGATAATAGTCGTAATACGAAACGAAATACTCGACGGCGTTATTCGGAAAAAACTCTTTAAACTCTGTGCAAAGCTGTGCGGCAAGCGTTTTATTATGCGCAAGCACAAGCGTCGGACGGTTAAATTTCGCAATGACGTTAGCCATCGTGAACGTTTTGCCGCTGCCTGTGACGCCCATCAGCGCCTGCGCTTTGTCGCCGCGCTCGATGCCGTTTATAAGCTTCGCGATAGCCTCCGGCTGGTCGCCTGTCGGTTTGTACGGCGAGACTAATTTAAATATACCTTCTTCGCATTCCTGCATAATCGCTTCTCCTTGCTGTGCGCTTGCAAATAAACTAAATCTATTTCATATATAATACCACATTTAAGTGTTTATTACAACCTTTAGTTGTAATAATTTATCTCAAACCTAGACTTTGCTTTACTGTCTCCATATATTTTGTGTCGGTAAATGACATATAGTCGGTGTCGGAGAAAATAAGATGGTCGACAAGCTCTGCGCCTATCATTCGCATGGCTGAATAAACATTTCTTGTGGTGGAAATATCCGCGCTTGACGGCAGACATGTTGAACGTATGTGATTATGTGCTATAATTATACCCGAGGCGTTGCATTTTGTCGTTTCCGCGACTATTTTGGATATCTCGACAGGCGTGGCGTTGACTATTCCCTGCGAAATACATATACATCTTATAAGGCTTCTTTTGTCATCGAGCGCGAGCATATAAAGCTTTTCAACTGTCAAGCCAAAGAATTTTGGGCGCAAAAATTCCGCCACAGCTTCAACGCTATCCATCATTTTGAGGTTTTTTACTCTGCTGTCAAGATAATAGCGGCACATCTGCGGAATAAATTTTAATACTACGGCTGTCGATTGTCCAACTCCTTCGACGCTTTGCAAATCGTTTATATCAGCGTCAAGAACGTTGGCTACACTGCCAAAATGATTTACAAGCGTGTGCGCAAGAGAGTTTGTGTCTCCCCTCGCGCGCGCAAGAAAAAGCAAAAATTCCATAGCGTTATGCTCTTCAAAACCGTCCAATCCCTCGCTTAAAAAGCGGTTGTACACGCGCTGACGATGTGCGTCATGCTCGCCTTTTTTATTATCTGCCACAAAATACCACCTTTACGTACGATTAAATTTATTATATACTAAAGTAACTCCATTTGAAAGAGAAGATAAGAAAAAATGAAAAGTTTTACCGCGGGCAAAAACGATGACGGCGTTCGGCTGTCGAGATTTGTGCAGAGCGTAACGTCAAATATGCCGACGTCGCTTTTGTATAAAAGCTTTCGCAATAAGCGCATAAAAATAAACGGCAAAAAGGCAGACGCCGACGCGCGCATATGTCAGGGAGACTTGATTGAGCTTTATATCAACGACGAGTTTTTTGCAGAGCAGCCGCAAGCTGAAAAGCCTGTGAAAAAGCAGCCGCGCGGCAAGCTTAAAATAATATATGAGGACGAAAATTTTGCCGTGATTTATAAGCCTGTGCACATGCTTTGCCACAGCGACCGCACAGGCGACGTGAGCCTTGTCGAGATTTTCTGCGATTATCTTGCACAAAAGGGCGAATATGACGAGAGCACCGAGCACACCTTCTCCCCCGCCGTGTGCAACCGCCTTGACAGAGGCACAGAAGGGCTTGTGCTCGCCGCTAAAAATTACGCCGCACTTCGCGACATAAACGCGATTATAAAAAATGATTTAATCTCAAAAAAATACCTCTGTATAACGGCAGGCGCGCCTAAAAATGGAGTATATAACGCGTTTTTGCGTCATGATGAAAAAAACAATAAGGTCACTGTGCGCGAAAATGAAGCGGCGGGCTTTAAAAGCATAACGACGGGCGTGACTGTTTTAAAGCAAAAAGGGCCGTTTGCACTTTGCGAAATAGACTTAATAACAGGCCGTACACATCAGATACGCGCGCATTTGAGCTATCTTGGCTGCCCTGTGCTCGGCGACATAAAATACGGCAACAGAAAAATGAACGAGCGCTGTGGCTTTAAAACGCAGGCTCTTTGCGCCGAAAAGCTTATCTTTAAAGAAATACCCGCCGAAAACACGCTTGCCTATATGTCCGGCAAGGAGGTTTGCCTTGAAAGCCCCGAGATATTAAAGCAATTTGAAAGGCTGTGATTTTTTGCGCACTGAATATGAGACAAAGCGCCTTGTTCTGCGACTTTCATCGCCGTATATAGCGGGCGCGGTGCAGAGCCTTTACGTGAATAACACTGAATTTTTTGCCAAAAATGAAACCGCCGTGACGCATATAGAAACCATGAGCATAAATGATTTAAGCCGCCATCTTACAGTGGACGCAAAGCTGTCCACTGTTGGGCACAGCTATCGTTTTTGGATATTTGAAAAAGGCAGCGAGAGGTGCATAGGCTGTGTCGCGCTGACGGACGTCATACGCGGCTCGATGCTGACGTGCTATTTAAACTACAAGCTCGACGAAAAATTTCAGCACAAGGGCTACATGATAGAAGCCGCAAAATTCTGCGTCGCGTTCGCGTTTGAAAAGCTTGGGCTTCACCGCATTGAAGCGGACATTCTTCCATCAAACATATCGTCGCTGCGCGTCGTGCAAAAGCTGGGCTTCAAAAACGACGGCATAGCCGAAAAGCTGATAAACGTAAACGGCGTGTGGAAGGACCACGTTAGAATGATACTGATAAACCCCTGTGTCTAAAATTGACACAGGGGTTTTGTGTTTTAAAAAAATGAAACCTGACTTGATTTTGGCATGTCGCCTAATGCGCCGATGGCGGCTAGGTTGTCCATAATTGTGTTGGACGCGCCGCAGGCTGATTGCAGCTCTTCGGCGGAAAGATAGCTTTGTCCGCTGAGCGTGTGCTCTTCAAGCGCTGTGGCTACTGTCTCGCCAAGACCTTTTATCGCGAGGTATGGCAGACGAATTTTGCCGTCCTCTATGACGTAGGTTTTGGCTTTACTTTTACCGACGAGCACAGGCAAAAACTCTATTTTCCGCTGCAAAATTTCGTTGACTACAAGCAGCGAATCGTAGATATCGGCATCTTTGGCAGACTTTGCGTTTTTTGCCTCCGCCATGCGCTGCTTGACCTCTTTCATGTGCTGACGCGCGACCTTTACGCCGCCGACGGCTGCGTCATAGTCGATATCGTCGCCGCGCACGGTGAAATATGTTGCGTAAAACGCGAGCGGATGATAAACCTTGAACCACATAAGGCGAATTGCCGCGATAAGATACGCGACGGCGTGAGCCTTCGGGAACATGTACTTGATTTTTTTACAGCTATCAAGATACCATTCAGGCACGTCGTGCTCGCGCAGCATGGCTTCAACGCCGTCGGGAAAGCCGCCCTTGGCAACCTTGCCCTTGCGCGTGAGCTCCATTATTGTAAACGCCTGTTTTGGCTCGACGTTTTTGTGCAAAAGATAAGTCATGATGCTGTCGCGAGTACCTATAACGTCTGAAATTGTGCACGTGCCGTCCTTAATTAAGTCCTGCGCGTTACCGTTCCAAACGTCTGTGCCGTGCGAAAGGCCGGATATCTGAATGAGGTCGCCGAAGCTTTTGGGCTGTGCCTCCATGAGCATGTTGCGCACGAAATTTGTGCCGAGCTCCGGTATGCCGAATGTGCCTGTTTGGCTGTCGATTTGCTCCGGAGTTACGTCGAGTGCTTCTGTTGAGACAAGCAGTGAGATAACCTTCGGGTCATTCATCGGCACGCTGTCCATTTTTATGCCTGTCATGTCCTCAAGGAGCTTATACATTGTCGGCACGTCGTGGCCCAGCTCGTCAAGCTTTAGGATAGTTTCATGCAGATATTTAAATTCAAAATGCGTCGTGCGCACGCCTTTTTCTTTGTCGTCCGCGGGGTGCTGAATTGGGCAGAAATCGTAGACCTCGTATTTATCAGGCACAACAACCATGCCGCCGGGATGCTGACCTGTCGTGCGTTTTACGCCGACGCAGCCCTGCACGAGGCGGTTTTTCTCGGCGTAGTTGACGATTTTGCCGCGCTCTTCAAGATATTTGCTGATATAGCCGAACGCTGTTTTGTCCTGCAAGCCTGAGATTGTCCCTGCCTTGAAGACGTTTTTTGCGCCGAAAATTTCTTCCGTATAGCGATGTATGCGAGACTGCACCTCGCCGGAAAAGTTAAGGTCGATATCAGGCTCTTTGTCGCCGTCAAAGCCAAGAAACGTCTCAAACGGAATATCATGGCCGTCAACGAGCAGCTTTGTGCCGCATTCAGGGCAATTTTTATCGGGCAAATCAAAGCCGTCGGCAACCTCGCCGTGCTCAAAGAAAATGCTATGCTTACATTTTGGGCAAAGATAGTGCGGCACAAGGCTGTTTACCTCTGAAATTCCCGAAAAATGCGCGACTGCCGACGAGCCAACCGAACCACGCGAGCCGACAAGATAGCCGTACTCCTCGCTTTTCAAAACGAGCTTTTGTGCGATGACGTACAAAACGGCGAAGCCGTGCTTTATGATTGAATCAAGCTCGCGCGTCAGGCGCTTTTCGACGATTTCGGGCAATGGATCGCCATAGCGCTCCTTTGCGTTGCGCATTGTGTCCTCGCGCAAGGTGACATCTGCGCCCTCGATTGTCGGCGTGTACAAGCCTTTAGGTATTGCGCGGACGGTGTTGTCAACGCAGTCGGCTATCATATTCGGGTTTTTGACGACGATTTCATACGCCTTTTCCTCGGGCAGATATGAAAACTGCTTCAGCATATCGTCTGTTGTGCGATAATAGAGCGGGGCTTGATTGTCCGCGTCCTTAAAGCCGTTGCCCGCCTGCAAAATGGCGCGGTAGCAGCTATCCTCGGGGTTTAAAAAGTGAACGTCGCCTGTCGCAACAACGGGCTTGCCGAGCTTTTCTCCGAGCGCGATTACGGTTTTGTTGAACTCTTGAATTTGCTCGATGCTGTCAACCATGTGCTCGCGCAGCATATATTCGTTGTTACCGAGCGGCTGAACCTCTAAATAATCGTAATAATCGGCTATTTTGCAAAGCTCGTCAAAGCTTCGTTTTTCGACAATTGCCCTGTAAAGCTCTCCTGCTTCACAGGCAGAGCCGATGATTAAGCCGTGCCTGTATTTGTTGAGCACGCTTCGCGGCACGCGCGGGACTTTGTAAAAATGTTCAAGATGAGCCTCGGAAACTATTTTATATAGGTTTTTAAGCCCCTCTTGCGTCTGCACAATTAAAATTATATGGAAGTTTTTCTTCGCGAGCGCACGCGTGCTGCCAAGCCCTGTGTTTATCATCGACACGCACGAAAGCTGTCTGCCCGCCTTGTCCTTGCGCTGTGACATATCGTCGAGCATTTTGACAAAAATCTGCGCGAGCGCCTTTGCGTCGTCGCACGCGCGGTGATGGTTAAACGGCGGAATTTCAAGGTGTTTGCCAATTGTGTCAAGCTTATAATTGCGCAATCCGACATAAAGCGCCTGTGAAAGCGGCAGCGTGTCTATATATGTGGGCGTAAACTCGATATCATAGCGCTGCGCGGCCTCTGTCAAAAAACGGATGTCAAAGCCGTGCGCGTTGTGGGCTATTAGTATGCGTCCGTTTACAAACTCAAAAAACGCCTTGACTGCCTGTTCTTGGCTCGGTGCGCCCGCCACCATTTCGTCTGTGATGCCTGTTAATTGCGTTATTTTTTCGCTTATGTGACGCGCGGGGTTTACAAAGGAGTCGTAGCTTTCTGTTATCTCTCCGTTTTCGACAACGACAGCGCCGATTTCGGTTATCGCGTCGTCCTTTGGTGAAAGACCTGTTGTTTCAAGGTCAAATACAACGAATGAGTCCTTCAAACCGCAATCTTGTGTTCCGTAAACAACAGGCACCATGTCGTCGACAAAATAGGCCTCACAGCCGTAAATAAGCTTGAAGTCAGGGTCTTTTTTGCGGATTTCATCCGTTATGAGCATTGCCTCGGGAAAGCCCTGCACAACGCCGTGGTCAGTCAGCGCAATTGCTCTGTGGCCCATGCGGTGAGCTGTTTTGACGGCTGTTGCCGCGTCGCAAAGTGAGTCCATGCTGCTCATTTTTGTATGCAGATGCAGCTCGACGCGCTTGTTTTCAGCGGTGTCTGTTCTGAGCTTGCGCTTGACTTTTAAGACGTCGTAGGGGTAAATAACGTAGTCGCGCTCGTACTGGTCAAAGACGTAATTGCCTTTTACGATGAGTGTTTCGCCGTTTTTAAGCTCGCCCCATTTGTCGCAGTTTGTCGTGCCGTCCTCGCGCACCTTTATGCTGACAGAGCCTGTGTAATCGGTGATTGAGACGGAGAATATCTTTTTGAATTTGCCCTTGATTTCGCTGAAAAACACGTCGCCCCAAATAGTCACCTTGCCCGCTTCGCTCAAATCCTTAAGCTTCACGAGGCCGTCCGGCGCGAACATATGGCCGTCGAAAACCTCGGCGGGCGCGTCTGCCAAATCAAGCCCTGCCACCTTTATGACAGGCCCTGACCTTTGCGCCTTTGCCTTGAACTGCTGTTTTTCGGCAATGCGCTCTTGAATGCGCTGCTCTGTCTCCTGTCTAAAATCCGTGCCGGTGTCGGCAAGCTTCACGCTCACGTTTGTCTGCGTGCGCTCTAAAAAGGCTTCTTCAAGCTTTTTCGGGAAATCAATCTGACGCAAAAAATCGCATCCGCTTTGAAGCCCAATTGTTATGTCTGTGCAGTCGATGTGCACAGATGAGCCGTTTAAAAAGCCGTTTACTGGCACGCCCTCGTCTTTAAGGCTGTTTGCAACGTCGATAACGGCTTCATTTGTGACGTACTCATACGAAAACAGACCATACAGTAAAACTGTATAGCCCGAAAACAAAGGCTCTACCGACGCTTTGAGCCTTGCCGCATTTGCGGCGCTTATCGGCTTTGCACTTGAATATATAATTTTCACTTTTTTTTGCGGACGGTTTGCCTCGACGCGCTCCACAAGCACGCCGGCAAACGCCTCGGCAAATTCAGCGTCCTCCGCAAACTGCGGAAAAAGCTGCGTTAATAATGGTTTCAATGTTTATACCAACCTGTTTATTTCTTCAACCAGTTGCCCAACGATGTCTCCGCGCAGCATGCGTATTTGCTCACCTTTTACGAAAAGCATCGCGCAGTCCTTGCCGCCCGCGATGCCTATGTCAGCGCCCTTTGCCTCGCCGGGGCCGTTCACAACACAGCCCATTACGGCGACCTTTATCTGCTTTTTACAGCCGCGAAGGCGCTCCTCGACCTCTGTGGCAATTTGCGCCACGTTTATATTTGTTCGCCCGCACGTTGGGCAGCTTACGACCTCGGGGCCTGCCACCTTTAAGCCCGCGGCACGAAGAATATCAAAGCCCGCGCGGATTTCCTTTTCGGGCTCATCTGTAAGCGACACCCTTATTGTGTCGCCTATTCCCTGCATGAGAAGCGAGCCTATGCCCATTGCAGATTTTATAAGCCCCATTCTGTATGTGCCCGCTTCTGTTACTCCGACGTGAAGCGGGTAATTGCATTTTTCGCTCAAAAGCTTATATGCGTCTATTACGATAGGTACGTTTGATGATTTAATCGAGATAACTATGTCGTCAAAATCGTGTTTTTCAAGCAAAGACACGTGATAAAGCGCGCTCTCGACAAGGGCTTCTGGCGTGACCTTACCGTATTTTGCAAGGATATCCTTTTCAAGGCTTCCGCCGTTTACGCCTATGCGGATAGGGATATTTTTGGCGCGGCAGGCGTTTGCGACGGCGCGGACATTTGCGTCGTCGCCGATATTGCCCGGATTTATGCGTATTTTATCTACGCCCGCATCAACGCACGCAAGCGCGGCTTTATAATCAAAATGTATATCCGCAACGACAGGCATTTTCACAGCTTCTTTTAAGCGCTCAATCACAACCGCGTCCTCGACGGACGGCACTGTGACGCGGATAATTTGGCAGCCCTCCGCCTCAAGGCGCTTTGCCTGTGCGACGTTGCCGTCAATGTCCTTTATTGGCACATTGAGCATACTTTGTACCGCGACAGGGTTTGCGCCGCCTATCGCGATGCCTCCTATTTTCACTTCACGTGTAAATTTTCTCATGCGTAACCTCATTTAAACAGCTTTGTTATATCGTTAAACGTCACGAAAACCATAAGCCCCATCAGCAAAGTGAAGCCCACGGCGTTTATTGCAATTTCATATTTTTGTGCAATAGGCTTGCGGCGAATCGCCTCAATAATAAGCAAAAACAGCCTGCCGCCGTCTAGCGCGGGAAAAGGTACAAGGTTGAATATGCCCATGTTTATTGTGAGTAGCGCAAGCAATTGTAAAACGGATTGCCAGCCATACGACGCGGTGTCGTTTATGACGGAAACTATACCGACAGGCCCTGAAAGCGAATTGACCTGAACGTGACCTGTCACTAAATCAAACAAGCTCAATATGACAAGCCTGCCATATGAGAGCGTCCAGTTGACCGACTCTCTTATAACGCTTGAAAATGTTTTCGGCGTTGCATAGACAACAAAATCTATGACGAGATAAGCTTGCCCGTCGACCTCTTTTGTGTCGAATTTCACGCCGTCAAGCTCGACCTTTTTGCCGTCGCGCATGACGGTGAGGTCAACGGTTGCGTTTTGCGTGCGGGCAAATTCATATAAAATATCATTGTCGATAAAGCAGCGCCGTCCGTTGGCTGCTAAAATAGTGTCGCCCACCTTTAAGCCTGCGGCTTCCGTGGCGGCGTTTGGGTAAAATTTTGCTATTTGACGGCTCACTATATTGTCGCTTGCGCTTATTATCACAAGCAAAATCACAAATCCGAGCAAGATGTTCATGCAAGCGCCCGCGACGGTGACAAGTATCCGGCTGCCGACGGGCGCGCGCGTAAACGAGCCCATCTGCTCGCTCTCTTCTTCCTCGCCCTCCATGCTGACATAGCCGCCTATGGGCAGCAGCCGCAAAGCATACTGTGTCTCCTTGCGCTGCTTTTTAAACAGCACAGGCCCCATACCTATTGCAAATTCGTTCACTTTTATTCCGCTCAATTTCGCGGTTATAAAATGCCCGAACTCGTGCACAAAAACCATCGCACCAAAAGCACAGACGCATATAAGCACTGTGATAAGACCACTCCCTGATTTAGAGAGTATTTCCTGCATAATGCACCTCGCTTTCCAAAATAAAACTAAATGTGTTCACGCACATATGCGCGCGCTGCTTTGTCGCATTCATATACGTTCTCTATTGTGTATGCTTCGCCGTAGCGTTCCATGTCAACAACGCCCTCGACAAGCTTGCCAATTTTAAGAAAAGGTATTTTGTCCGCAAGGAAAAGCGCGACGGCTTCTTCGTTTGCTCCGTTTGCCGCGCATGGCGCAAGCCCGCCCTTTGTGATGGCCTTTTTGCACGCGGCGAGACAGCGGAAAGTCTCCTCGTCGGCGGTGTCAAAGGTTATCTGCTTGAGCGTGTTGAAATCAAGCTCTGGCGCACAGCCGTGTGTGCGCTGTGGCCATGTCAAGGCGTACTGAATTGGTATGCGCATATCGGGCACACCGAGCTGTGCCAAGATTGAGTTGTCGTCAAACTGCACCATTGAATGTATAATACTTTGGCGCTGAACGACGATTTGGATTTTATCAGCCGGCATATCAAACAGCCACGCCGCCTCGATAAGCTCAAGCCCTTTATTCATCAGCGTTGCCGAATCAATCGTTATTTTTTGCCCCATGCTCCAGTTCGGGTGCTTTAAAGCGTCAAGCTTTGTGACGTTTTCAAGGTCTTTTCTTGTTTTGCCAAAGAAAGGCCCGCCCGAGGCTGTCAAAAGTATTTTCGACAGTGCTTTTTTTGAATTTTCGTCCTGCAAGCACTGAAAAATTGCGGAATGCTCGCTGTCGACAGGCAGCAAATGCACCTCGTGCTCTTTCACAGCGTCTATTACTAGCTTGCCGCCCGTGACAAGGCTCTCTTTGTTAGCAAGCGCAACGTCCTTGTTTGTCTCGACAGCCGCGAGCGTCGCCGCAAGCCCCGCTATACCGACGACTGCGTTTAAAACGATATCGGCGCCATCTAGCGTCGCAAGCTCCGCAAGCCCCTCTTTGCCGCGCAAAAGCGTCGGTGTTTCGCCGCTCATAAGGTCAAACGCGTCGCGACATTTATCGGCAGCGTCATCGTCTACAACGCAAACCGCTTTCGGACGAAATTCCATGACCTGTTTCATGAGCAAATCGACATTTTTATGCGCCGCAAGCCCAAAGACCTCATAGCCCTGTGAGCGTATGACATCAAGGCTCTGTGTGCCTATTGAGCCTGTTGAACCAAGCAAGGTAATATTTTTAGACATTTTCACGCCCTCTTACATTATTTTTGTGAAATGATAAAATACCGCTGTGACAACCATAGACACAAACGGCGCTATAAACAAAACGCTGTCAAAACGGTCGAGTATGCCGCCGTGACCTGGAAAAATTGTGCCGTAGTCCTTTATGCCGCACTGGCGCTTGACTGTGGACGCAAACAAATCGCCCATTATTCCGAGTATCGACGCGACGCCCGCCATAATTATGATTATGATGTAATATGTCAGGCCGAGATTTTCTATCGGCACGCCGACAATTCTGCCGCAGAACGTCTTATAAATAGCCGTTATCACAACGCCTAGCAGCATGCTGCCGAGCAGACCGCCTATTGCGCCCTCAACTGTTTTATGCGGGCTGACAACCGGCGCAAGCTTGTGTTTGCCGAAAGCTCTGCCCGCAAAATACGCCGCGGAGTCTCCGCCCCACGCAAAGCCTAGTGTGAGGAAAATGAAGTATACAGCGTCAAACTGATACTGCTCGCGAGGAAGGAAGCCCTTAAGGTATATGAGCGAGTAAAAGCATATTATTACTATGCCCGAAAAAAGCGCCATGCCGCCAAGCTTTGTGAAGTTGAGCGATTTTGAGTTGAGTATCATGCATATTGTGAGGTAAACGGCGAATATGTAGGATATCGGCAAAAGCGCCACGCGCGCAAATTTAAAGTTGTTAAGCATAACGATAACGGTGTAGACGGCGAAGCCGTAATACACATAATCGGCTTTTTCAAAGTCGAGCGCTTTATATATTTCGTGCAGCGCGATAAGGCAAATTGCGGTTATGACGACTTCAAACAATATTGTGTCGAAGAACGCCATCACTAAAAGCAAAATTGCTATGCCGACAGCCGAGGTTATCAAACGTGTTTTCATTTTGTGTTGCTCCCCTGTTATAATCCGCCAAAACGGCGTGAGCGCTTGTTGAATTCAGTGATTGCCGCGTCGAAATCAGCTTTTGTGAAGTCCGGCCAAAGCAAATCCATGTCGATAAATTCAGAATAACTCGACTGCCACAGCATAAAGTTTGACAGCCGCTTTTCACCGCTTGGACGCAGTATAAAATCGGGGTCGCGCTGGCCTGCTGTATACATTGAATTTGACATCATATCGAGGTCTATATCCTTTGGCTGAATTTCGCCGTCCTTCGCCCTTTGCGCCAAAAGCTGTGCGGCGCGCACTATCTCTTGTCTGCCGCCATAATTAAGCGCGATATTTAGGTGCATGCCGGTATTGTTTTTTGTGCGGCGCTCCAAGTCCCTGATAATATTTTTTAGATATGAATTAAGCGGATATTTGTCACCGATGAAGTGAATTATGATGTTTTCTCGTTCATAATTATATGCATCTATACAAAAATGGGCTAATAGCTTCATTATTCCGTTTATTTCCGGCAATGGGCGCGCCCAGTTTTCAGTTGAAAATGTATATGTTGTGACACTGCTCATGCCAAGCGCATTGGCGTAAAGCATAAGCTCTTTAAAAACCTCAGCGCCTTTTTTATGCCCCTCTGTTCGCGGCAGACCGCGCTGTTTTGCCCAGCGTCCGTTGCCGTCCATTATTATGCCGACGCTTAAGCCTTTTGCAAAATTTTCATCGTGTGTCATTTCGCAAACTCCTTTACAAAGATGTGCCGCGCGCTGACAGCACGCGGCACGAAATATTGAGGGTTTCGCCCTTTAGATTTCCATTATTTCCTTGTCCTTTTCGGCGCAGATGGAGTCGATTTTTTTGATATATTTGTCAGTTACCTTCTGCATTGCTTCCTCGAGGTTTTTCAAATCGTCCTCTGTGATTTCGCTTGCTTTTTTCTGCGCTTTAAATTTTTCGATAGCGTCGCGGCGCACGTTGCGTGCGGCTATCTTGGCTTCTTCGCCAAGCTTTGCGCAGTCTTTTGTAAGCTGACGGCGGCGCTCTTCTGTCGGCGCGGGAAATACAAGGCGCATAACTCTGCCGTCGTTTGTGGGGTTGATGCCGATGTCGGAGGTCAATATCGCCTTTTCGATGGCGTGCATCATAGAAGAGTCCCACGGGCTTATGGCAAGCACGCGAGCCTCTGCGACGGAAACAGCCGCTATCTGCTGTATCGGCGTCGGTGTGCCGTAGTAGTCAACAGTCACCTTGTCGAGTATCGCGGGGTTTGCACGGCCTGCGCGTATAGCTGAAAGCTCTTTTGAAAGATGCGTTAAAACGCCTTCCATTTTGTCCTCGTATTTTTTTGTCTCTTCGCTCATGGTAATTCTCCTATTCTTCTGTCACAAGTGTGCCGATATTTTCGCCATTGACGGCTTTTGCGATATTTTTAGGGTCAAGGATATCAAATACAAGAATGGGCACGTTGTTGTCGCGGCACATTGTCGCGGCAGTGCTATCCATAACTGCAAGCTTGTCATTGAGCACCTTTGTAAATGTGATGTTGTCGTACTTGACTGCATCGGGATATTTTTTCGGGTCTTTGTCGTAAACGCCGTCCACCATTGTGGCTTTGAAAATGATATCGGCATTTATTTCGGCCGCGCGAAGCGCCGAGGCTGTGTCTGTTGAGAAGAACGGGTTGCCCGTTCCGCAGGCGAAAATTACGACGCGGCCTTTTTCAAGGTGGCGTATTGCGCGGTTGCGGATATAAGGCTCTGCCACCTGCTGCATACTCAGCGCCGTCTGCACGCGCACAACAACGTCTTGATTTTCAAGCGCGTCTGCAACGGCGAGCGCGTTCATAACTGTCGCGAGCATTCCGATATGGTCTGCGCGTGTGCGCTCCATGTCCCCGCTTGAGCGTCCGCGCCAGAAGTTTCCGCCGCCGACCACTATCGCTATCTCACAGCCGAGCTGCGTCGCCTCCTTGATACCTGTGCAAATTTTATGCACTGTATCCATATCAAGGCCGAAGCCCTGCTTTCCGCTAAGTGCTTCACCGCTCAATTTAAGCAAAATTCTTTTATATTTTATACCCACTATGCACACCAACCCTATTATTCTATTTTTCTATTATTACCTATTTTACTATATTTAGAATATATTGTAAAGATGTGAAGCTATTAAATTAAATCTGACATTTCTGTGCGCACCGTAAAACCGGTGCTGACATATTTATATTCAAAGCCGGAATTTTTAAGTAATCCCTGCTCTTTATTGTCTGTACACGAGCGCGACAGCGTTATGCGAAACGCAGCGCCTTCGCCGCGCTTGCTGTCTACGATTATATCTCCGCCATGCGCCACCGCAACGGCTCTTGCTATGTACAGCCCAAGCCCTGTGCTCTCGGCGGCCGCACGCGGCGCACTTCCGCTGTGCCAATAGCTTTCAAAAAGCTTTTCCTTGTCCTCTTCGTTTATGCCGCAACCGTTGTCCTTTACTGTCAAAAAAATATTTTTTTCGTCTGCGTCAAGTATAACATCTATGATTCCGCCCTCTTTGGGCACGGCCTTCACGGCGTTTGACAAAAGGTTGCAAAGCGCGCGTTCAAGCATGCCCGCATCGCACAGCAGCAGCGTTTGAGGTGGAAGCTTCATCTCATAGTTGAGCTTTATATTTTTTCCGCTTGTGAAAATTTGCATTTCACTTATAACCTCGGAAATGTTTTGAGCAATATCCGTATACTGAAATGTTGGAGAAAAAGCGCCAACGCTTATTCTGTCGGTGTCAACAACATTGTTTGCAAGGCGTATAGCACGATAAACCTCACGCACTGATAATTCAAAAATAGGCGCATACTCTCTTTTGAACGTCAGAGCGTCCTGTGCCTCAAGCTTTTTTTGCAAAAAGTTGAGGGATGAAAGTAGCACCGTAAGTGGATTTTTAATATCGTGAGCCAGCATGGCAAGACGCGCCTGTGATTCCTTGTGTTCATCAAAAAGATTTTTACTCTCCATAAAAAAGCTCCTCATTTAGATCTATTCAAATACAGCTCATTTGCAGTCATCATCAAAAATTCGCTGTTTGAAAGTGATTTCGCCGAGCTTATGTTTGCCGCTTCACGCAGACGCAAAAAAAGTGTCTGTAGGTTTTTTCTCAGCCGTTTTTATAGCGTGGCTGATAGCGCTTTCAACGCAGTGGCTGTCCGTGTTACATCTTTGCGCAATCTTTTCATATACCTGTTTAAAGGTCGGCCGGGCGTTGTACGACTGCGCTATGCAGCTCACCGCCTGACATATATATCCGTAGGCTATCGTCTTTACGCTTATTCCACACTCGATAACAAGCGAGGATATCTCTGTTGAGCCGTTGTCTGTAAAGCCGTTTGAGCTGTCAGCAAGCATGCGGATATGCTTTATGCATTCAGCCACGTCAAAAGGCTTGCGCAGATATAGATCAGCGCCGCATTTAAACGATTCATTCATAAGCACATTGTTTGCGTTTGCACTTATGACTATTATAAAAGGCTTGCCGTCCTTTTGCTCATGTATTCTTTCAAGCACTCCAAGCCCGCCGAGCGTCGGCATTGTGTGGTCAAGCAGCACAACATCGGGCTTAGTTTGCTCTATAAGCTGCACGGCCTGCACGCCGTCGTTTGCCACTGCACAGCACTGCATATCAGGCTGAGTGTCAATAATCATTTTTTCAAGTGCACACAAATCAATATCGTCATCGGCAATAAGCACCCTTGTTGCCATTTCCGATTTACTCATCGGCAGTGCCTCCAAATTCTCCACATTCAAAAACGTCGTACATAACAATGTCGTGCATAATTTCCGGCAAAACAGCAGGAGTTATAGCATTTTCATATAGAAACAAAAGCACCTTTTCCGCGGCCTTGCGGCTTTTGGTGATGTCTTTTACCGCCTGTGTTTCAGTTGTCCGCTTGGTATACTGCGTGACAGCGACACCGTATTTGCCGTTATCTGCGCCGTCAGTCACAATACAGTACGCAAGCTCTTTTTCCGGTTGAATGTGTCCGAATGCCGTAAATTTACGCTTGTACAACAAATCGCTGATTTCCATAAAAAAATTCCTCCAGCTAAATTTTGGTAATTTCGCTCACAGGATTTATTCTAAATGGAAACCGCGCAAATCTCAACGCAGAAAAACACAGATTTTTATTTATTGTACCACAAATTTCCTTTTTGTGCCATAGTTATAGCTATAATGCCAAAAATTTAATAAATATTGGCATTTTGCCTGAAACCGCGCCAAATGTTCTCAAAAAAGTCATCATCAGTCGGTATAGGGCGTGTGTTTCGCCAACTGAACTCACATTTTCCGTCTTTGTATCGCACCTCCTGTATAAGCGAACCACGGCTGCCGTCGTCCAAAATAAAGGTGTATTCATCGGGCAGTGCAGCGTATGGCTTTTTGCCGGCTGCGTCTGTGTAAAGTGCGCTTCCGCGGCTTTTTCCACCGTTTTCGAGATAGTCGAGCATGGCGCTTAAATAGACGTATTGGCACATAAGCATATCGCGCAGGCGGTAAAGCTTTGGCAGCTCAAGCGCGGTTTCGGCTTTGGCTGTGCTTGAAAATGCTTTAATCAGCTTTTGCGTATCTTGGGCGGCTTTACGTATCGCTTTTTCGCTTCGTAAGGATGCTCCCGCAAGGCTCATGCGCGCGGCGGCTTCGTCCCAAAGCTTTTGAACGGGGGTTCCGCTGACATTTTTAATAGCATTTTGCGCGATCTCGTCCATGTCATCAATCGCCTGTCTTGCGCAATTTTCAAACGCGTCATTTTGAGGCATGCCCTGTCTTTTTGCCGCCACAAACTGTGCCGCGCGTGTGCTGCCAACTTGGCCGGCATTCAGCGCACTGCCGCCCGGGCGGTATACACCGTGGCTTCCGTTCACCTCTCCCACGGCAAAAAATCCGTCGAGGTTTGTCTGCCACCATGCGTCGCCGGAAAGGCCGCCGTTGTTGTGCTGCGCGCAGAGGGCTATTTCAAGCGGTTCTTTTGCGAGGTCGACACCTTTGTCGCGGTAAAATTCAACGGCGGGCGCATTCATGTGCATAAGGCGCTCGAGCGGCGTGCCAAAGCAAGCCTCGGCTTTTTCAAGATATTCTCTCGCCTCTGCGCCGAGCGATGAAAAGTCGACAGGCTTGCCGCCAGCGTTTTTGCGATAATCAAGAAACACGCGTCTGCCCTTGCAGGTTTCAAGGTAGACAAGAATGTCGATTATTGAGCTGCCGCCATCGATTTTGCGAACGTCAAACGGCCACTGATAGCCTTTTAAAAATATTTTGCTCTGCATATCCGATATATCCGTGAAGAAATCAAAAAGAAATTCGCGCTCGTCGCCGCCGTCCTTATCGGTTGAAATAAAGCGCGGGAGCACCTGCATATATGTGCCGGAGACGTTCCACCGCGGGCACACGGACGCAAGGCCATACTGCCATTCAGTCAGGTTTTTGCCGAGCACACCCGCCTCAAATGCAAGCCCCGAAGCGCCGTAGTGGCCGAACGGATATACGCTGTCCGCGTACATTCCCGCGGGGCCGCCCGTCGCGTATATCACGTTTTTGCAGTGTATCAAAACAAAGCGATCAAGCGTGCTTTGCTGCACTGTTTTATCTATGCAAAGCAGGCCGCAAACGCCGTTTTCAGTTGAGAGAATGCGTATGATTTGCAACTTGTCGAGTATCGGCACGCCTTTTTCGCGCACGGCTTTTTCAAGGCACTGCGTCATGCTGCGCGAGGTGTAGGGGCCTACGCTCGTGGCGCGGCGGCGAGGGTCGTGGTCTGTTTTATAGCCAACAGCTTCCCCGTAGCGGCTGCGCGGAAACGGCACGCCTAGCTCGAGCAGCTTATAAAAGCCTTGTGCGGAGAGCGCCGCCTCGCAAAGCGCGGTGTCTCCGTCTACGCACCGGCCATCAAAAAGCGTCTGCGCCATCTCGCGCACGCTGTCCGGCTCTTCGCCTGAAAGTGTGAGCTTATAATATGTCTGCTTGTCGCTACCTGTGTTGCGCGACGTGCCGCTGTTCATACCCTCTGTCACAAGAGCCATGTCGCGCACGCCGAGCGCCCAAAGCCTGTCTGCGGCGTTTAAGCCCGCCGCGCCTGAGCCGACGACTGCGGTGTTTAAAATATAAGTGCGTATTTTATCATCAAAAAGCTCGGTTTGCATTGTTTTCTCCTCTTAAAAAGGCTGCATGAAAACAGGCATTTAAGTATACCCGCACATACAGCCCTTGTTTTTTATAATCTTTGAATGTGGAAGCCGCCGTCAACGTCTACGTAATTGCCTGTCGTGTAAGCAAATTTATCGCTGCAAAACGCGCTGACAACGCCCGCGACGTCCTCCGGTGTGCCCCAACGCGCAATAGGGAACGCGCCATCGGCGATAAGCCTGTCGTATTTCTCCTGCACGGTGCTTGTCATATCTGTTGCGATAACGCCCGGGCGCACCTCGTGAACTAGAATGCCCTCGCCTGCAAGCCTGTCGGCATAAAGCGTTGTTAGCATTGAGACAGCCGCCTTTGACACGCAGTATTCACCCCTGCTTGTGCTTGACACGACTGATGAACAGCTTGATATGTTCACGATAGTGCCGCGTTTTGCGCCGTCGAGCGGCTGTGTGAGCATTTGTTTAGCCACAGCCTGCGTCAAAAACATATTTCCCTTTGCGTTTATGCCGACGACGCGCTCAAAGCTCTCTTCTGTCATTTCGAGCAAATCCGCACGCTCTTTTGGCGCGACGCCCGCGTTATTTATAAGGACATGTATGCCACCAAATGCCTTTACAGCCTCGGCAACAATGCGCAGCCTGTCGTCGTGCGAGCCTATGTCCGCCATGACGTAATGATACGGCGTGCCATCCTTTTCAAGCAGGTCAAGGTTTGATTGGCTTTTCGCCGCAGGGCTGCTGGCGCATATCACAACGTTAAAGCCGTCAAGGCCGAGCTGCCTTGCGATGGCAAAGCCTATTCCGCGGCTGCCGCCTGTTACAATTGCTGTTTTTTTCATCATATTTCCACCTGTCGTAATAAATTGTTATGGCTTCAAAATCACCTTAATGCTGCCCGAATTTCTGTCAAGACAGGTTTCAAGCGCTGTTTGCAAATCGTCTAGCGGGAAGGTGTGTGTGACGAGCTTTGAGAGGTCTATCTCGCGCGCGAGCTTTAGCGCTATCGGGAAGTCCCAGCAATAGCCCTGCGCTCCCTGCACGTGTATCTCGTGTGTGACAAAACGGCTTGCGGGAATGGTTATCTGCGGGTTTTCAAAAATGCCTATAACCGTGGCTGTGCCGTTGCGCTTAAGCGTCATCATAGCCTGTAAAAATGTCGCCTGCAAGCCGACGCACTCAAAGCTTTTGTCAACGCCCTTGCCGTTTGTGAGCCTTGATATCTCGGCTTCGAGGTCTTGCTTGCCGGAGTTTATCGTCATAGTTGCGCCGAGCTGCTTTGCCATGTCGAGACGCGCGTCAGAGAAATCGGCCACGATGACCTCGCCCGCGCCGTTTTTGCGGCATATTGCGGCGACGAGCATGCCTATTGCGCCCGCGCCGATGACGAGAACTGTCTCGCCGAGACGAATATCCGCGCGGCGCACAGCGTGTGTGGCGACGGACATCGGCTCTATTAAAGCGCCTGTCTCGTAGGTGAGATAATCGGGCAGAGTGTAGACGTAATCTGCGTCAACAAGCACATAGTCCGCCATTGCGCCGTCTCCGTTGCGGTAGGTGAAGCTGATGTTTTCGCAGTAGCCGTAGTCTCCGTGGCGGCAAGCGTCGCATTTTCCGCAGACAATGCAAGGCTCAACCGTGACGCGCTCGCCGACCTTTACCTTTGTCACGCCCTCGCCGACAGCCGCAACGTCGCCCGAAAATTCATGACCTATAGTGGAGGGCAGCGAAACTGACGGGTGCTTGCCTTTAAAAATATGCAAATCGCTGCCGCAAATTGCGCTCGCAACCACTTTTATAAGCACCTTGCCCTTTGCGGGGGCTTCAAATTCGTGCTGTATAAAATCTGTTTTCATCGGCTCGCATACGCGGCCGACTTTGCTTTTGTATATATCCATTTTCATTTCCTCACTGAAAGCTTTTTTCGCGGCTTTCCGCGTCTGCACGGGCTTCTTTATAAAGCGGCGCGTATACTTTTGCGTCCTTTATAACGCAGCCTGTCATGCCGTGGTCGCGCATTATCTGTGTGCATTTGCTGCACGTGATACAGCATTTTGCGGGGGTCATTCCCTCACCCTTCAAAACATCGTGCGGGGCATCGGGATAGGCAAAGCTCGAGCGGCCAAGGCCTACAAATTTGCAGCTTCCGCTCTTTAAGTTTGCAGCGCCTGCATACGGCAGAAATTGGCGCAGCCAAGTGTAGCCGTTGCCGACGACAGGCACATCGCCCGCGGCGGCTTGTATCTGACGCGTAAATTCAAACAATCGCGCGACGCTCTCAAGCGGATGCTCGTCGGGCGTTGGTATGCCCATGCTTGAAAGGTCAAACGGACGCGTGACCTGCGGATAGATGTAATATGGATTTCCCGCTGAATTGCTGAGTAAATCAACGCCCTCATCGACGAGCATTTTCACAAGTGCCATTGGCTCAGTCGGGTCAAATTTCCATGAATTTTCCTTGTCAACGCCAAAGCCGTAAGGGTACGGGTGCGCGTCAAATACGTTGAAGCGGCACGCGATTATGAAATCTTTGCCGACTGCCGCGCGCACTGCACGGATAGTTTGGCGCAAAAAGCGTGTGCGGTTTTCAAAGCTGCCGCCGTATTTGCCCTCGCGCGTGTGGCTTGCTAAAAGCTCGCTCAAAAGATAGCGGTGGCAGCTTTTGATGTCAACGCCGTCAAAGCCCGCTTCTTTTGCAAGCAGAGCGCTTTGGACGTAGCGCTGTGTCAGCGCGTCGAGATAGTCGTCAGTGACCATCGCCGTAGCTTCTGTGACGCCGCTGCGCGGGTCAAGCAATGGGTCGTGCTGCGGGACAATTGCGCGTGATTTATGTCCCTCAGGACGGCTGTAGCGTCCGGAATGTGTGAGCTGCAAAATATTTATCGGTGTGTGCCCGTCGCCCATTGTGTTTGCGGCGGCAGCGTTTGTCTTTGCCAAAAGCGCGGCAAATTTGCTTATGTTGCTTGCCGTGAGCATCATCTGACGCTCGTTTGCGCGCCCCTCGGGGATAACCGCGCAAGCCTCCCACCACAAAAGCCCTGCTCCGCCTGCGGCAAAGCGCATATAACGGCGCTCGACAAGCTCTGACGGCGAGCCGTCGAGGTTTGAGTCGCAGCCCTCCATCGGCAGTACAGCAAAGGAGTTCGGCGCTGTCTTTGTGCCGACGCGAACAGGCTGTGCAAGCGGAGAAATATCTTCGGCAATCTGCAAATTTACGCCGAGCGCGTCTATTTTGCCCTTTAATTCGTCAAGCGTTTTAATGCTAAATTTCTCGTGTGAAGCCATTTATAGTCTCACTCTCCATTCATAGGAAAAGATAGTGCAATCGATTGCACATCTTGATGTGTTTTATTAAAAAAACTGTTTCATGCAGGCAAGCCCCGCGAGTGCAAGAGCGTCGGGCGGCACTGTAGCTTCTGTGTAGCCGCTGTCAAGGCCGCCGTGCGCAAAGGTTTCCATAGTCACGTCGCCATTGTAGCCGTAGCGCTTTAGCAGGCAAAAAATCTCCGCCCAAGAAAAAAAGCCCTGCCCCGGTGCGCCGCGGTTGTTTGCACAGGCGTGAAAATGCGCCATTTTGCCCGCCTTTAACACGTCCTCCATAGCGCCTGTGATGCTGTACTCCTCGATGCCCGCCTGATATGTGTCAAAATGCACACCGACGTTTTTTTCGCCGATGTCATCTATAAGCTGCAAGCATTGATGTGCCGTGTTTACGACGCTTGTGCGGTAGCGGTTTAGCGGTTCAAGCGCAAGCGGAACGCCGCACTCGGCGGCAAACTGCGCCATCTCGCGCACGCCGTCCGCAGCTAATTGCCACTCGCGTTTTTTATCGTCGTCAGACAGATAATGCCGCTTGCCGCCGCCCGCATAAAGCGGGCCTGCGAACACTGTTGCGCCAAGCCTTTCACCCGTTTTAAGACAATCTTTTATGTAGCTTTTTGTGCTATTTCGCACTGTTTCATCAAAGCTTGATATGTCGCGCCCCGCACTCATGCAGGCACAAAGCGAGACTGAAAGCCCGCTTTTTTGCACCTCGTAAGCAAGTTTTTCGTCTATGTGCGGTGAAGTCATGGGCAGCTCTATTGCGGTGAAACCCATCTGCGCTATTTTTGATGGCAGAGACAGGCAGTCGCTGTCTAGCGAATTTACCCAGTTCCATAAATTTATGCCAAGCTTATTCATTATATCTCCGTATTTTCAGCGTGTGCTGCGCCTTACGATGAGGTCGGTGTTTAGCACCTCGCACACAGGCGCGGGAAGCACGCCGTTTTTCACTTTGTATTTTATCTGCCTTATAAGCTTTGTGGCGGCTATGACGCCCATCTCGTAAAGCGGCTGCGACACAGTTGACAGCGGCGGCTCTACCTTCGCCGATAAATCGACGTTATCAAAGCCTATGACGGCTACGTCTGACGGTATTTTTATGCCTAAATCGTGCAGCGCGTGAAGCACCACAAACGCTTTAGGGTCGCTTGTCGCAAATATTCCGTCGACGTTTTTGTTTTTGGCAAAAAGCTCTTTTGTCAAGCCGTAAAAGCTGTCAGAGCCGCTTGTCTCGCGCATTACGAGCGCTTCGTCATATGGCAGACCGGTGTCTTTCAGCGCGTCGCAGTAGCCGCGGTAGCGCTCGCGATAGAGTATAAGCTCCTCGCGTCCGAGCGCTATCGCAATGTGCTTGCTGCCGCCTCGAATGAGATATCCAACGGCGTTATATGCCGACTGATAGTTGTCAATAGTGATGGTGTCGATGGGACTGCCGGGCTCGTAACGGTTTACAAGCACAGTTGGAAAGCCTGCGGAGTGCAGCGCGCGGATATGGTTTGAACCCGGTGTATACGAGCAGACAACAAAGCCGTCTATCCAGCGGTTTTTCAGCTTATCGATGTAACCTTTTTCGACGTCGCTGTCCTCGTCGGTGTTGCACAGCAGTACGGCGAAGCCGTTTTTGCGGGCTGTGTCCTCAATGCCGCGCGTTATCGCAGGGAATATAAGGTTCTGGATATCTGGCACAAGCAGCGCAATTGTGTTGCTGCTGCCCATTTTAAGGCTTTTTGCAAGCACGTTTGGGCTGTAGCCTGTCTGACGTATCGCCTCTTGTATTTTCTCTTTTGTGGTATCGTTGACATACCCTTTGCCGCTTATCGTGCGCGAAACTGTACTCGCGGACACTCCCGCAAGCTTTGCAACTGTTTTTATGGTAGCCATTTAGTCACATCTCCCACACTGTTTAATACGTGTTATCATTTATATTATCGTACCATGAAAAAACGTTTGTTTCAATCTCAAGTGTGGTTGTTTTTCACATAATCTCTCAAATATTGCCAAAATATACTGTTAATCGTTTGTATCCCAGTACACTGTTGCGCCTCTGTGTGCAGAGGTGCAGTTTTTTCTGTAAAGCTGTAGCCAACCTGTGGCGGGCTTATTTACACGTTTCCACTGCTTGCGGCGCTCTTCAAGCTCAACGCTGTCAACGTCTACATTAAGGCTGCGGTTTTGGATATCAATTATAACAACATCGCCGTCCTTAATAAGCGCAAGGTTTCCACCCTCGTATGCCTCGGGGCTGACGTGGCCTATCGCAAGCCCGCCTGTCGCGCCTGAGAAGCGTCCGTCAGACACAAGCGCAATATCGCTGCCAAGTCCTTTGCCGAGCACAGCCGCCATAAATGTCTCCATGTGCGGCATTCCGGGGCTGCCCTTCGGCCCTTCGTAGCGGATTATTACTACATCGCCAGCAACTATTTCATCTTTAAGTATAGCGTGCCAAGCGTCGTCCTGCGAGTCGTAGCATTTTGCTTTGCCTGTGAAGCACCACGCGGAGGGGTCAACGGCGCTGAATTTTACAATGGCGCTGTCTGTGCCGATATTGCCGTGCAATACGGCAAGGCCGCCCTGTGCGTTAATCGGGTCAGCCACGGTGCGGATGACGTCGTGGTTTTTATTTTCGGCAAGGGCCGCTTTTTCGGCAATAGTGCCGAACATGCCCTTTGCCGTTGTGTCGATTTTATCGGCTGCCGCAAGCTCTTTTACAACTGCGCCAAGGCCGCCTGCCGCGTCAAACTCCTCCATTGTGTAGGTGGGGTGATTTGGGTAAATAGTGCTTATGACCGGCACCTTGCGGCTGATTTCGTCAAATGTTTCGGGCAAAATTTCGCAATCCATCTGACGTGCGATTGCGGGAATGTGCAAAAGGCTGTTTGTCGAGCCGCCTGTCGCCATCATGTAGCGCACGACGTTTTCAAAGTTGTTTTGTCCGATGATATCGCGCGGGCGAATTTCTTCCTTGACTGCCTGCATAACGCGGCGCGCGGCTGTTTTGCCAAGCTCGTGCCAAACGGGTGTTTGGCTGCGTGCGGACGCGTTTCCGTGCGGTGAAAGGCCGAGGATTTCAGCCATTGCGCACATTGTGTTTGCCGTGCCCATGAACGGGCAGGCGCCCGGTGTGGGGCACGCGTTGCGCACTACGTCTTTATATTGTGCCTGCGTCATGTCGCCCTCGATGTATGCGGCGTAGGCTTGCTTTGTGTGAGTGAGCGTCAGCATTTTGTCGCCGAGGCGTCCGGCAGCCATATAGCCGCCTGTGAACATAACCGTCGGGATATTTACGCGCAGCGCCGCCATTACCATGCCAGGCACAACCTTGTCGCACGTGGCCATTATAACCATGCCCTCAAGCATGTTGAGCTCTGCAACCGTCTCGACCTCGCTTGACACCATGTCGCGCGCGGGGAGAGTATAACGGTCGCCCGGTGTGTTTGAGCAGATGCCGTCGCAGATGCCTGTAACGGGCAATTCAAGCGCCAAGCCTCCCGCAGCGTATATCTCCTCCTTCATCTCCTTGATGATGTCTTTAAACGGGAAATGGCCGGGGTTCATCTCGTTCCATGAGTTTACAAGACCGATGATTGGTCTTTTTACGTCGTCCTCCGAAACGCCCATTGCGTAAAGCAGAGCGTTGCGATGGTCGAGAGATTCTTCGTTCCATGTGCGAATCATACTTATTTTCCTTTCCTGTTGCTAAATTTATCTTTGTGCGAGATGTACGGCAAAGCCCGCAAACTCGTATTTAAAATAGATAACCCATATACTTTTGTCGGGACGAAGCTTTATGCTGCTCTCGTCAAAGGCGTAGCCTTCGCTTTCAATCAGTTTTCGCGCTGCGGGCAAATCATCGGTTGCGATGCCGATGTGTCCGTGTTTGCCGCGTCCGCTTTGCTTCATCCACTCGATTTTGTCCTGTGTGAAAACCGCGCCGTCATTGCTGCGCCCCTGCTGCAAGCCGAAAAGTGCGGCGAACAGCGCCGCCATTTCACACGCCTCTTTTTCGCTTTCGCAGTTCACACCGAAATGCTCTATTGAAAAATTCAATTTCTCAATTTCTTCCCTGCTCATGCTTTAGCCTCCGAGATACGCTTTGCGCACGGAGTCAGAGCGCAAAAGCTCGTCGCCTGTGCCCTGCAAGCTTATAATTCCGTTTTCAAGCACGTAGGCATAATCGCATATGCCAAGCGCCTTACGCGCGTTTTGCTCAACAAGCAAAACAGTTATGCCGGAGTCTCTTATCTGACGTATCAAATCGTAAATTTGGTTTACGATGATAGGCGCAAGACCCATCGACGGCTCGTCTAGAAGGATTATTTTAGGGTTTGACATAAGCCCGCGTGAAACTGCGAGCATCTGCTGCTCGCCGCCCGAAAGCGTGCCTGCAAACTGGTTTTTGCGCTCTTCAAGTATCGGGAAAAGCTTATACTGCTTCTCAAGATTTTCTTCAAGCTGCTTGCCTTTATAAAGGTAGCCTCCGACGAGAAGGTTGTCGCGTATCGTCAACCCCGAAAAGGTTTTGCGACCCTCGGGAACGTGCACTACGCCCTTTGCGACGATTTTGCTCGGCTTTGCAGGCAGCGCGCTGCCCATGAACTCGACATTGCCTGTCGCGGGCTTTACAAGGCCGGAAATAGCCCTTAACATAGTGCTTTTACCCGCGCCGTTTGCGCCGATGATTGAAACTATTTTGCCACTTTCGACCTCGATATTTGCGTGCTTGAGCGCTTTTACGTGACCATAGTTTACGCTAAGGTCGTTTACTTTCAGCATTACTCCCATGCTTACTCCTCCTTGCCCAGATATGCCTCGATAACCTCTTGGTTATGCTGCACCTCTTCGGGCGTACCTACGGCTATCGTCTTGCCAAAGTTTTGCACATGAATGATGTGCGATATGCTCATGACAAGCTCAAGGCGGTGTTCAATAAGCAGAATGCCAAAGCCGATATCCTTTGAAATGCGCTGAATAAGCTCTGTGAGCTCTGAAACCTCTGTTGGGTTAAGACCAGCCGCAGGCTCGTCGAGCAAAAGAATTTTCGGCTCGCACATCAGTGCGCGGGCTATTTCAACGCGGCGCTGCATGCCGTAGGAGAGGTTTTCGGGGCGCTCGTAGCGGTAGTCCTTCATGCCGACCTCTTCAAGATATTTTCCGCAGAGCTCACGTCCGCGCTTTTCCTCGCTGCGGCGCGTGGGTGTTGGCAGCAGGCCGCCGAGGATTGAATATTTGCTCTGCGGGTCAAAGGCGCACATGACGTTTTCTTCAACTGTCAAGCCTTTGAAAAGGCGTATATTCTGGAACGTGCGCCCCATGCCGAGGCGTGTGATTTTATACTGCTCCATTTTTGTGATATCGCTGCCGTTAAGCACAACGCTGCCGCTGTCTGCGGGGTAAACGCCCGATATAACGTTAAAAATGGTTGTTTTGCCCGCGCCGTTTGGGCCGATTATTCCGTGTATCTCTCCGGCGTTGGCTTCAATCGAAAAGTCCTGTATGGCCTTTACGCCGCCAAAGCTTTTATATATGTTTTTTACTTCAAGCAATGCCATCAGCCTTCGCCCTCCTCTTTGTGAGAATTTTTAACAGACTTTTTCTTTGTGAAAAGCTGCTTGATATTTTTCGGTGTGAGCTCCCATTCGCCAAGCAAGCCTGTGGGCTTGAAGTTGATGATGAGCAAAACGAGCACCGCGTAAATGACATAGCGGTAATTTGCAAGGCCGCGCAATACCTGCGGCAGAGCGCTCAGTATAAACGCGCCGATTACAGAGCCTGAAAGACTGTTTACGCCGCCGAAGAACACCATGATTACCCAGTCTGCGCTCTTTTTCCAGCCAAAGCCCGACGGGTCGACATAGCTCATGTAGAACGCGTACAAGCAGCCCGAATATGCGGTCAGCGCAACGCTGAAAATGAATGTGGTCATCTTGATTTTTGTGACGTTTATGCCCATTGCCTTTGCCGCGAGCTCGTCACCGCGCAGCGCTATGCACTGGCGGCCGTATTTGCTAGTTTTGAAAAACGCCACAAGCGCTATGACTGCAATTGCCGAGATAGCCGCCATGATGAGCGTTGTTTTGCGCGGAATGCCCGTGAAGCCTGACGCGCCGCCTGTGAGCGAGGTCATGCGGTTTAAAAGTGCCGCGATTGCTTCGCCAAAGCCGAGCGTTACAAGCGATATGTAGTCACGGCGCAGACGAACCACCGGATAGCCTATAAGATAGCCTATGCCCATAGCTGCCACTACCGCAATTATTATTGCAAGCACAAACGGAACGCCCGCCTTTACGACAAGCAAGCCCGACACGTATGCGCCGATTGCCATAAACGCCGCCTGACCCAAGCTGAACATGCCCGTCAAGCCTGTCAAAACGTAAACGCCTGTAACCGCGATAAGCGTGATGAAAACCTGCGTAAGAATATTTGATATAAGTGCCATGTTTTTAAAATCCCCCTTACGCTTTCTCTTGAATGTTGCTGCCTGCTATGCCCTGCGGACGCACAAGCAAGAACAGAAGCATTATGCCGAATGTGGCTATTGTCGAATAGCCAGAGCCGAGTGTCGCAAGCAGGATAGTCTCCGTTATGCCAAGCAGCACAGCGCCGATGACAGCGCCCGTTATGCTGCCGAGGCCGCCTATTACAGAAGCTATAAAGCCCTTTACAACAAGGCTGCCGAGACTTGGATACAGCGTGTAGTTGACACCGAGGAACACGCCCGCAACGCCCGCAAGTATGCCTGAAATGATGAACGCAAGCTGTATTGTGCGAGTTGAATCTATGCCCATAAGCTGTGCTGTTTCGCGGTCAAACGAGACTGCGCGCAGCGCGCGGCCTATGCGCGTTTTTGAGATTACATAAGCGAGTATAACAAGCACAACAGCGCTTATTATGAACATCATTGCGTCGCTTGTAGAGACTACAAAGCTGCCGATGGACAATGTTGTGCTTTTGAAAAACTGCGGAAAATTATAAAAATTTGAGCCTGCCTTTATGGTTACAAGCCCCTCATAAAGCGTGCCCAAGGTTATTGACGAAACAAAAAAGTAGGTTGGCGAGGAGTGATTGAGCGTTATGCGGCGAAAGCCGACAAACTCGCCAAAAAGTGAAATTGCCGCGCCCGCGAGAGCCGCTATTATCAGCGTTGGCGCAAGCCCAAGCCCTTTTGCTGAAACGAGAAAATAAGCTACAAAGGCGGCGGCCGTCATTGTGGCACCGTGTGAAAAGTTAGAGAATTTAAGCACGTTAAAGATAAGCGCAAATCCCGTGGCTATCAAAGCGTAGACGGAGCCTGTTGCCAATCCGTTTATAAATATTTGTATCGACATGGGTTTTCCCCTCCATGATTTCAATTAAATACAAAGACCTCTCATCGCACGGGATTTTCATAATGAGAGGTCTTTGTCGCTTTTGGATGTGCTTTAGTTTTTAGCCTGCAAACTCTTCGAGCATGACAGGTGTCTGATTGTCATAGGTGTACATAAACATAGCCATGTCTGCCGGCATATGTGTTGCGGGGTCAATTGTAATTGTGCCTGTAAGACCCTTGTAATCCTTTACGCCTTCAAACGCTGTGCGAAGTGCCGCGCCGTCTGTGCCTGCTGATTCAAGCGCTTCTTTAGCTATCATGACAACATCATAGCCGAGGAAATACTTGTTGACCGCGCTCACCTTGTCGCCAACTGCCGCTGACATTTCCTGTGTTGTCGCGTCCTCGGTGTTGATGTTGTTTATGTAGTAAACGCCTGTGCAGTCGCCGCCGTAGGTTGTGTTGAACGCGGGTGCGCCGTCAAGGCCTGTGATGATTGCGCCTTCAAAACCGAGTGCGCGAGCTGCTGTGACGATGGCCACAAGCTGCTGTGTGTAGTTGGGGCAATAAATTGCGTCTACACCGGCTGATACGATGGGCTGAAGAAGTGTCTTATAGTCTGTGTCCGCCGCGCCGTATGCGACAACTAGCTTTGAATCAATTGTGATGTTGCTCTCTGCAAGCTTGTTGATGAACGGATCGAGCAGCGAGACTGAATAGCTGTTTTCCTGATTGTAGATGATGCCGAATGTCTCAAAGCTGTTCTTTTCGGCAAAGGCTGCCATTATTCCGCCCTGTGCTGTGGCGCTGGGCTGGAAGCAGAACATGTTTTTGTAAACTGAACCGTCGTCCTTAACCTGGCATGTGGGGTCAAGTGCAAAGCCGACTACCGGCACGTCGTAGCTCTCAGATGTCTCTTTGATTGCGTGTGCAATATTTGCGACAGGAGGGCCTACGATTAGTGAAACCTTGTCCACTGTAACCGCTGTGATGTAGGCGTTGACGGCCTCTGTGACGTCGCCCTTTGTGTCGTAGGTTTTCATGACAAGTGTTTTGCCGCCCACGCCGCCGTTTGCGTTGATTTCATCAACAGCCGCCTGTGCGCCTGTCTGAACGGAAATACCGAGTGCGGAGGTATTGCCTGTGACGTCCTGAAGACATCCGATGAGAATTTCGCCGCCCTCTGCGGAGGCTGTGCTACCCGCTGCTGAAGCAGCCGTGCTTGTGGTAGATGATGACGATGCGCCGCCGCACGCCGCCAAGCTGAGCGCCATGATGGCTGTCAGCAAAATTGCAAGTGCTTTTTTCATTGGTCTTACTCCTTTTATGGTGTTTTTTATTTGCAGTCTCTTGCCGGCTTTCACACCCGCAAAAAGCTTTTGCCATAAGAAATTTCCACAATGTGGTAACGATTGCATATTTTTCGCTAAAAAATAGCAGCTTATTAGGCTGTTTAATTTTTCGCGCATTGCTCCCTGATTTGGCTCAATAATAGCATTCTATAGTCGATTCGTCAATACCTTAACAAAGTTTTCTACATTCTGCATAAAACAAAACATGAAATCGTTTGCACATTGACGAAAGGAAAGAGATGATTTTTAAAGAGGTTGTCATTCTGAGCGCAGCGAAGAATCTTTTAAACATGAGTAGCAGTTTAAGATTCTTCGTCGCTTTGCTCCTCAGAATGACATGGCAACATCACTCCGTCTGTCCGCCAACTGCATAAACCTGCGGGACTTCGCCTACTATGAGCGTTTGAGCTATGCAGACTTCGTTTTCCACTGTGGTGCTTGTTGAGTAGCCCGGCAAAATTGCGCTCATTGTGACGGTGAATTTTATGAAAAGGCCGTATTTTGTTTGATTTATGCCCGCTGTTTCTATTTTGTCTGTTATATCAGCCTGAACGTAGGACGCGGGGACTATGCGCAGGGTAACGTCAGGCCCTCTGCCCGCCATCAGCTGCCAACCTAGCAGCGTGCCTAGAGGGATTGCTATGTCCTGCCACTCTAGCATTTCAAGGCGCTGTGCCACCGCCTGTGTGAGCCGCGTTTTAAGCTGATTTAATTCATTTGCGTTTAGCTGGACGTCCGTCAGCGTGCCGTCGGCATTTTGGTTTGATGTGATTATATTTTGCGTTAGCTGCTCGTTTTGCTCGAGCTCCTGCATTATTGCTTCGTTCATTGCGAGCATGCTCGACACGCGGCACTGATACTGCGCCATAGTTGTGATTACAGGGCGCAGACGCGCGTCGAGCACTGTCAGCGCGGTAATCGCCGCTAGCAGCACAGCAAAAAGCCGCATAAACCATGCTGTTTTGCGCGATATGCGGTGTTTATATCTCTGCATGAAAAAAGCACCTCTTTCCCGTATATAATATGCTTAATACGGCGAAAAGGTGCTTTTCATTTTAAAAACTTATTTGCCCGTCGGCAATGTGACAACGATTGTCGTGCCATCGTTTTCTTCACTGTCGAGATTAATTGTGCCTCCATGCAAAAGAACGGCGTGCTTGACTATCGAAAGCCCCAGCCCTGTGCCGCCTGTTTGGCGCGAATGGCTTTTATCGACACGGTAAAACCTTTCAAAAATCCTCGGCTGATGCTCGGCGGGTATTCCAATTCCGTTGTCTTTTACGGTTACAACAGCGCTCTCTCCGTCATTTTCAACCGAGATCTTCACTTCCCCGCCCTGCTTATTATAGCATATGGCGTTGTCGGCTAAATTGTAAAGCATTTCACTGAGCAGCGACGGAACGCCCATAATCTTTGCGCTCTCGCCCCCAAGCGTCACCGCGACATTTTTTGACGCGGCTTTTTCAGACAGCGCATGCACTGTATCGCCCGCAATTTTATACAAATCAACGCTCTCCTTTTGGAACGGTGCTGACGATTCATCGAGGCGCGAGAGATTGATTATATCCTGCACAAGCGTGATAAGCCGCTGCGTTTCGCGGTAAATATTATCGTAAAACGACTTTTTATCCTCGTCCTTTACTATGCCGTTTTTCAAAAGCTCGGCAAAGCCTGAGATTGATTGCAGCGGCGTTTTAAGCTCGTGAGAGACATTTGCTGAAAACTCGCGTCGCTGCTGCTCTGCTTCTGTGCGCTCGGTTATATCAATGAGTAAAAGTATGCTGCCGCCTCGCGCGGCACGAGAGAGCATGGCGGCGTAAACTCTGCCTCCGACGTAGATGTTTTCAGTAATATTTTCATTTTTGTCAACTGCATTTGAAAGCTTGACAAAAGCTTCGTCACGGTGCAAAGCGAGCAGAGGCCTGCCTATGCACGAGCTGTCTGTTTGCTTGAGCATCTTCATAGCGCTTGCGTTAACACTTAAAATGCTGCCGCTCTCGCTTATGACAACAAGCCCCTCCGTCATTGTCGACATGATGTCGGACAAATCGTCGCGCATTGTTGTCATCTCGTCTATCTGCGTTGAAAGCTGCTTATTTTGGCGGTCTATGCGGCGTAAAAGCGGCACAAATTCCTCATAGCAATCATTTTTGAGCGGATGCTCGATGTCTATTTGGCCAACAGGCAGCATTATACTTTTTGTGATGCGCGAGGACAAAAATGCCGACACAACAAGCACGATGCCAAGCACGATAAACACAAACGGCAGACACGAGAGAAGCAGGCTTACAACGCTGTCTGTTGTTGCCGAAATGCGCACGACGCTGCCGTCTGAAATGCGCAGCGCGTAATAATATGTGTCCTTTTGAAGCGTTGACGAGACGCGCTCGCTCTCGCCAAAGCCGTTGGCTAAGGCAGAGATTATCTCGGGGCGCTGCGAGTGATTTTCGGTTGCGCCGGCCGTGTCAAAAAGCACAGTGCCGTCCTTATCTATCCACGTAAATCGCTGACCGTTTGTGATCCTTGACGTTAGCTGCGATGGCTCAACCTCAACAGCGTCAAGCAGCTCCGCCGCTGTTTGAGCTGATTCGCGCACAGTCTGCTTTAGCTGTGTCTCGAACGACATCTGCATTATGACAAATATCAGCGCACTGCACACAAGCGCCGCGACGGCGCTCATTATGCAAAGGCTGTGGTTTATCTTTTTTTCCATTTTTACTCCTGCTCGCGCCTTGCGCTGATGCGGTAGCCAACGCCGCGCACTGTTTGAAGCTGACCTCCCGCTTCGCCCAGCTTTTGGCGCAAAGTCCGCATGTGCACGTCTATCGTGCGCGTCTCGCCGTCAAAGTTGTAGCCCCATATTTCGGACAGCAGCAAATCGCGGCTGAAAACGCGCTCGGGCGACTGCATCAGCATCTGTAAAACCGCAAATTCCTTGCGTGTGAGCGTCACTTCCTCGTCGACGACATACACCTTGTGCTGTGTCAGATTTACCCTTATATTCCCAACTGACATTTCGTCCAAAGGCTTGGCGCCCGAACGTCTAAGCACAGCCTTTACGCGCGAAACAAGCTCCATCATGCCGAACGGCTTTGCTATGTAATCATCAGCGCCGCTGTCAAGCCCGAGCACCTTGTCATATTCAGACCCCTTTGCGGACGCCATCATGACAGGTATTTTGCTTGTCTTTGAGCTTGCACGCAGACGTTTAAGCACGGCGATGCCGTCCATATCGGGCAGCATTATGTCGAGTATAATAAGCTCGGGCGTTTGCGTTTCAAGTGCTTTTTGAAGCTCGGACGCCTTTTCAAAGCCCTCCGCCTCCATGCCTGACGAGCGCAGTGTGTATATTTCAAGCTCACGTATCGAAGAATCGTCCTCAACACAAAAAATCATAGGTGTACCTCTTTTTATAATTATTGCTTTTAATTCTCGGAAGATTTATGCACGCCTGTGATGCTGAATATTACCCATTCGGCGATATTTGTGGCGTGGTCGCCTATGCGCTCAAAATATTTTGCAATCATAAGAATGTCGATAGCCGTCTCGCCGTCTGTTTTCTTTGAGCCGATAAGTTCGATAAGCTCTGCTTTGACCTTATTAAATAAATCGTCGACCTTGTCGTCCATCGAAAGCACTGCGTTTGCAAGCTTTTGGTCTTTTTTCACAAACGCCTCAATGCTTGATGTCACCATTTCAATAGTCGCGTTTGCCATCTCGCGCACGCGAAGAATATCAGCGTCTGCGGTGATGTTCGCCATCGAGACTATCTCCGCTATATCCCCCGCCTGGTCGCCTATGCGCTCCATATCTGTTATCATTTTAAGTGCTGCTGATATCTGGCGCAAATCTCTCGCGACAGGCTGCTGATGCAAAAGCAGCTTTAGGCATATTGCTTCAATTTCGCTCTCCTTGCGGTCTATTTCTTCGTCCGCGATAAGCACGCGGCGCGCGAGCTCGTTGTCGCCGTCCAAAAGTGCTTTGGCTGCGTTTGCGATAGCTGTTTCACAAAGAGCGCCCATATAAGTAAGCTCTTTATTCATAGAGTCAAGCTGCTGGTCAAATGTAGCACGCATTATCCAAACCTCCCTGTGATGTAATCCTCTGTGCGTTTATCCTTAGGCATATTAAACATCTGCTCTGTGTCGTCGTACTCAACAACCTCGCCCAGCAAAAAGAACGCCGTGTTGTCAGAGATACGCACCGCCTGCTGCATATTGTGAGTTACCATGATAATAGTATACTCGTTTTTTAGCTGCATTGCCAGTTCTTCTATCTTAGAAGTTGAAATTGGGTCAAGAGCACTCGTCGGTTCATCCATAAGAAGCACCTCAGGCTGAACAGCGAGCGCACGCGCTATGCAAAGGCGCTGCTGCTGACCGCCCGAAAGCCCTAGCGCGCTCTTTTTGAGTCTATCCTTGACCTCCTCCCACAGCGCCGCCCCGCGCAGGCTTTTTTCGACAAGGACGTCAAGCTGTGCGCGTGAATGTGTGCCGTGAAGCCGCGGGCCATAGGCGATGTTGTCGTAAATGCTCATCGGAAACGGATTTGGCTTTTGGAAAACCATGCCGATATCCTTGCGCAAAAGCGTCACGTCGATATCCTTTGCATAGATATCCTTTTCGTGAAAGGTTATCTTGCCGTCAATGCGAACGCTCGGGATAAGGTCGTTCATGCGGTTTATCGTTTTGAGAAACGTCGATTTACCGCAGCCTGACGGGCCTATAAAGGCGGTTATCTCCTTTTCGGGGATATCCATGTTTATATTTTTAAGCGCGTGAAATTCGCCGTAATGAAGCTGCAAATCGTTTGTTTTTATTATGCTTGGATGGTCGTTTGTTACCATTTCGATTTTCCTTTCAGGTGTTTTTCTGTTTAAGCTTCTTCTGCACAAGCTTTGTTGCGCCGTTTATTAGCAGCACAAGCAGCATTAAAATTGCCGCTATCGCAAAGCCTATGTCGAACTCTCCGCGCTCTGAAACGTACATGTAAAGCGCGACACTTAGCGTTCCACCGCTTGCGGAGTACGCTGTGAAAATGCTGTTGACAGCTCCCGCCGCAAGCCCCGCCGTGAACAGCAGCGCGGCACTCTCGCCAACTATGCGCCCTATGGCAAGTATGCAGCCCGTGACGATGCCGTCGAGCGAGCATGGCACTACAATAGTGCGTATCATGTACCACTTTGTAGCCCCAAGCCCAAGCGCGCCCTCGCGGTACGACTGTGGCACAGTTTTTAAGCTCTCCTGCGTCGTGCGGATAATTGTGGGCAGAATGACAATTACGAGCGTCAAGCAGCCCGACAAAAGGCTCATTTTAAATCCTAAGAAATTGCTAAAAAACAGCATGCCGACAAGCCCATAAATGATTGACGGAATGGCGGCGAGAATTTCGACAGTGGCCTCTATCATGCCGACAAGGCGCTTGCTTGAAGCGTATTCATTTAGATAAATAGCAGCGCCAACGCCGAGCGGCAGCACTATCAATATAGTTAGCAATATGACATAAAGAGTGTTTAGGATATTAGGTAAAATGCCGATAGTATTATTGAGCGCGCTTGGTGCTGTTGACAGCAGCCCCCATGTTATATACGGCACGCCCTTGACGAGAATATAGCCGATGATTAGCACAAGCATAAGCACCGTAAATGCGGCGGCAAGGTAAATGCAGCCCTTTAAAACAGCGCCGATGACTTTTCTTTTTTTGCTCATTTATCGCTGTCCTCCTTTTTGAGAAGCTTGTTCATAACGGTGTTTATGATGAGGATAAAGGCAAACAGCACAAGCGCGATTGAGAAAAGCGCCTGACGATGAAGCCCGCTTGCGTAGCCCATGTCCTTTGCGATAGACGTTGTGAGAAACGACACGCTTTTGAACAGCGACGGCATATTTGCGACGTTGCCCGCAACCATCATAACCGCCATAGCCTCGCCTATCGAGCGCCCCACGCCCAGCACTATGCCTGCCGCAATGCCGCTTTTTGCAGCGGGTATGCTAACCTTAAATATAGTTTCCGTGTGAGTTGCCCCGAGCGCTAGGCTTGCCTCTTCATATTCCTTAGGCACTGCGTTTAAAGCGGTTTCGCTGACGGAAATTACAGAGGGCAAAATCATTATCGCAAGCACTAAAATAGCCGAAAACAGCCCCGAGCCTTTTGACAGCCCGAACACCTTTGCGACTGTCGGCACAAGCACCATAGTGCCAACAAGACCGTACACAACGCTAGGTATGCCCGCGAGAAGCTCAACGGCAGGGCGCACCTTATTTGCGACGCTTGGCGGCGCGACCTTTGACAAAAATACAGCCGTCATCAAGCCGACGGGCACTCCGATAAGTACAGCGCCGAATGTGCCGTAGGCGCTCGTCATTATTAGCGGAAGTATGCCGTACTGCGGGTCTTTGGACGAGGCGGGCGTCCATATAGTGCCTGTGAGGAATTTGATTAAGCCTATTTCCTTTATCGCGGGAATGCCCGAGACTATCATGTAAACAGTGATTATCGCGACGAACGCGATAGCCACCATTCCGCACATGAAAAACACGCCGTTCATTACCTTTTTAATGATATGTTTAACCTTCATGGCCTATCCTTTCATTGTTTGAAAAAAGCCCCGATACGCCTTGCATATCGGGGTGTTTGCCTGCAAATTTTTACGCTACAGGAACTGCACCTGCGTTAGCAACTATGTCTGTTGTTTTGCTGCTGACAGCCCAGTCGATGAAGGCTTTTGCGAGGTCGCTCTCCGCGCCTGTTTTTGTCGCAAAGACGAACGGGCGCTGAATTGCGTATGTGCCGTCTTTTACAGTCGCTTCTGTCGGCTCAACGCCGTCAACTGTGAGCACCTTTACATTGCTGTTTACAGAGGCAAGCGAAATGTATCCGATTGCGCCTGCGTTAGACTGTACCGAAGCTGTTACAGCGCCTGTGGACGCCTGTTCCTCTGCGTATACGCATTCTTCTTTAACGCCTACAATGCTCTCAAAGCCGTCGCGTGTGCCTGATGCCGCGTCGCGTCCGATGACCACTATTTCAGAGTCAGTGCCGCCGATCTCGTTCCAGTTTGTGATTTCGCCCTTAAAGATTTTTGCGAGTGTCTCAAGGTTGATATCCGCAAGTGTGTTTTCAGGGTTTACTATTACGGCAATGCCGTCGAGTGCGAAGGTAGTCTCGGTAAGGCCGGCTGATTTTTCGTCGTCTTTAAGGCCGCGGCTTGAAAGGCCGATGTCAAGACTGCCGTCTGTCGCGCCTTGTATGCCTGTCGACGAGCCTGTGGGCGCGTAGGTGATTGTCACGCCTTGATTTTCAGCCATGTAGGCTTCCATCATTGCCTGAACGACCTTTTCAACAGATGTGCTGCCGCCAAGTGTGAGCGTGCCTGAAAGTGTTTCCGCCGCCTGTGACAATGTTGCCGTCTGCGTTGAGGTTGAAGCCGATGCCGATGATGAGGCCGCGCCGCAGCCTGTCAACGCCGCAATGCACATTGTGAGTGCCAATACTATTGCTGATACTTTTTTCATTACCCTACTACTCCTTTAATGTATATGCAATTATTTGCATTTTCGTTTCGCAGAACCTGTCTGCAATTAAAATATTACAGCACAAATGTAAAATCAGATATCTTAGTTATGTAAAGTCTGTGTAAAATTCTTTACAATTATGCTGTTTGTTTGTAAAATTGCAAATGTTTGCCTCATCTCTCATGCTTCGCGCTTACGCACAGTAGGGCGGGGGCTTGCTCCCGCCGTTTGCAACCGTAATTCGTAAGTTTCGGCGGGAGCAAGCCCCCGCCCTACGATAAATGGACACATAAATAAAAACCACCGTAACTAAAATAAGTTACGGTGGTAATTTTTAAAATTATAATTAAATTGAAATCATGCTCGAAATGTCAAGCAGAGTTGTATCTATTGTCTTGTACATTGAAAGCGCAACTGAAATATCGTAGTCGACAATGCTCTCGGCTTTTGTGGCGACTACGCGGTTGAAGATGCCGCGCTCGATTAAATCGACAGCGTGGTAGCCCATGCGGCTGGCCGTTACGCGGTCGCGAAGTGTCGGCGAGCCGCCGCGCTGGACGTGACCGAGAACTGTCGCACGTGAGTCAATGCCTGTCATTGACTGTATCTCGTTTGCCAAATCGCCCGCGTGGCCTACGCCCTCGGCGATGATTATGATAAAGTGCTGCTTGCCCTTTTTCTGTGTCGACTTCATTTTGGCAATGACGTCACGCTCAAGGTCGTATGGAACTTCCGGAATAAGCGTTACAAGAGCGCCAACCGCGATGCCTGTATTTAGCGCAATATAGCCCGCGTTGCGTCCCATAACCTCTACTACGCTGCAACGGTCATGGCTCTGTGTTGTGTCGCGCAGCTTATCTATCATTTCTACGGCTGTGTTCATGGCTGTGTCGTAACCGATTGTATAGTCGCTGCACGCGATATCATTGTCGATGGTGCCGGGGATGCCTATGCACGGTATGCCCTGCGCCGCCATGTCCTTGCAGCCGCGGAACGAGCCGTCGCCGCCTATGACGACAAGCGCGTCAATTCCGTTGTCGCGGCAAGCCTGCGCAGCCTTTTGCTGCCCCTCAATCGTCTTAAACTCTAGGCAACGCGCAGTATAAAGCACTGTGCCGCCGCGATGTATAATTTCGGAAACGCTGCGAAGGTTCATGTCTACGATTTCGCCTGTCAGCAAGCCGTTGTAGCCGTGGTGAATACCCTTTACGCCAAAGCCCTTTGAAATAGCTGTGCGCACAACAGCACGCACAGCCGCGTTCATGCCGGGGGCGTCGCCTCCGCTTGTCAATACACCGATTGTTTTTACATTCTTTTCACCCATAAGATTTTTTACCTCCCGAAAATCTCAACACTCTTAGCCTTTATTATAATCTTTATTAGCTTTAAATTCAACCTGTTTGTTAAAAATTTATTTAAGTTTTACGTTGTCCTCACCAATAATGTTTCCAAGCTCGCTCAAAAGCAGGTCTTGCGGGTTCACCCACATGCGTTTTGGCGCTAAAACAAGCTTTTTTTCGTCGTCAAAATACATATACACAGGATAATTTCCCTCGAAAATCGAGAGCATGTTCGACACCTCGTCAAACTGTCTGCCCTGTTTTGACGGCAGCTTAAGCCAAAGCCCGTTTTGGTTCTTTTTATTGTCGGCGGCTGTCGGCACAGCGAGCTTTTCCGGCTCGTATTTGTCGATATCGACGATGGTTTCGGCGAGGATTTTCGCGTCCTCATCCTCTTTGCATGTCACTCTGCCGCTTATTACAACGACAGCGTTGTCGTGCACAGCCTCGCTGCACGCGTACAGCACCTTTGGGAACGCTATGACCTCCATTGTGCCGCTTAAATCCTCTGCGGTAATGAACGCCATCAGCTCATTCGATTTTTTAGTTGTGATAGTCTTAAACCGCGCTATTGTGCACACGATTGTCACCTGAGTGTTGTCATACTGCGCCGAGTCCTCTTCAAGAAACTGCGAAATGCGCGATGGAGAAATTTTGTCTATAATCGGCTGATACTTGTCGAGCGGATGGCCTGAAAGGTAAAGCCCGCTGACCTCTTTTTCGTCCTGCAACAGCCTGTCGGGGTTATATTCCTCAAACTCCTTCATTTTAAATGCGTTGAACGAGGTTTCAGCTTCGCCGAAGCCGAAAAGATTTAGCTGCCCGTCAAGATTTCGCCTTGAATCGCCCTCGACGCTTTTTAAAATGCCCTCAAGATTTTCAGACATAGTGCGCCTGTTTTTCTCGATGCCGTCAAATGCGCCTGCTTTTATAAGGCTCTCGACGGCGCGGCGGTTTATTTCAGTGCCGAAAAGCCGCTTGCAGAAGTCGTAAAGGCTCTTGTACGCCCCGTTTCGGCGCTCTCTGACAACTGTTTCAATGAGATTTCGCCCGACATTTTTAAGCGCAAGCAAGCCGAAGCGGATATTTTCTCCCTGAACCGTGAAGCCTGTTCTGCTCTCGTTTATATTGGGCGGAAGCACGTTTATGCCGAGGCGGTGGCACTCGCCTGTATACTCTATAACCTTGCCTGTGTTTTCAAGCACGCTTGTGAGCAGCGCCGCCATAAATTCGTGCGCGTAATGCGTTTTGAGGTATGCCGTCTGATACGCCACAACGGCATATGCGGCGGCGTGAGACTTGTTGAAAGCATACGACGCAAAGCTTGACATCTCGTCAAAAATCGCCTTTGCGGTGTCCTCGTCAATTCCGTTTGCAACGCAGCCCTTGCACTCTTTTCCTGCTTCTGCGTTGCCGTAGATGAAGTGCTTGCCTTCTTCTTCCATCACAGAGTGCTTTTTCTTGCTCATCGCTCGGCGCACCAAATCTGCCTGACCGTATGAAAATCCCGCGAGCTCGCGGCAAATCTGCATAACCTGCTCTTGATAGACAATGCAGCCGTTTGTAACGCCGAGAATATGTTCAAGCTGCGGCGTTTTATACTTTACGTCCTCGGGGTGGTGACGGTTGTGAAGATAGCGCGGAATTGAGTCCATCGGGCCGGGACGATATAGCGAAATAAGCGCTGTGATATCCTCTAGGCTCTGCGGCTGCAAGCC
Source organism: Clostridia bacterium (assembly GCA_009929695.1). Classification (GTDB taxonomy): domain Bacteria; phylum Bacillota; class Clostridia; order Oscillospirales; family Ruminococcaceae; genus Ruthenibacterium. Next base: position 29,886 of record RZZW01000003.1, on the reverse strand, counting down.
TTGAATGACCTGCCGCATACCGCTTGATTCAAGCTGAAAAATGCCCTCTGTCTCGCCCGAGCCAAGCATGACATACGTCTGCTTGTCGTCGTATGGTATAGCGTCAAGGCTGAAATCAGGCTCGTGCGTTTTTATCATTTTTTCTGCGTCGCTTATGACTGTCAGCGTGCGCAGACCTAGAAAGTCCATTTTGAGAAGCCCAAGCTCCTCGATTGTCGTCATTGTAAACTGCGTGACGATGTTGCCGTCATTTGACGAGAGCGGAACATATTCGTCCGCCGCGTCGCGCGTGATAACTACGCCCGCCGCGTGTGTTGAAGCATGGCGCGGCATACCCTCAAGCTTTATAGCCATGTCGAGCAGCTCTTTTGCCTGAGGGTTATTTTCATATTGCGCGGCAAGCTCTTTAGACACTTCAAGCGCGCGCTTAAGCGTCATTTTAAGCTCCATCGGCACAAGCTTTGCTATTGTGTCAACTGTTTGATACGGCAAATCGAGCACTCGCCCGACATCGCGTATGGCCATTCGGGCGGCCATTGTGCCGAACGTGACTATCTGCGCAACATGGTCAGCTCCGTATTTATTTATAACGTAATCAATAACCTCTTGACGGCGCTCGTAGCAGAAATCGACGTCAAAGTCCGGCATTGACACGCGCTCGGGGTTTAGGAAGCGCTCAAAAAGAAGATTGTAGCGCATAGGGTCAACGTTCGTTATGCCCATGCAGTAAGCGCAAATACTGCCTGCACCGCTGCCGCGGCCCGGGCCGACGGGTATTCCGACGCTTTTTGCATAGTTAATAAAGTCAAAGACGATGAGGTAGTAGTTTATATACCCCATTTTGTCGATGACTGAAATTTCGTAATCCATGCGCTCGAGGGCTCCCTTGTCGGGGTTGTCGCCGTAATGCTTTTTAAGCCCTGCGCGGCACAAGTCTACAAAATAGTCCTTGTTGTCCTGTCCGTTCGGCGCTTCAAAATAAGGCAGCTTTGTGACGCCGAATTCAAAGTCAAAATTGCACATTTCGGCAATTTTATTTGTGTTTTCGCATGCCTCCGGCCACGCGGCAAATCGGTCGTACATCTCCTGCGTGCTTTTTACGTAAAATTCATCCGTCGGAAATTCAAGCGCGTCCTCGTCGTTAACGGTTTTATTCGTCTGAATGCAGATGAGGATATGCTGCATTTTGCTGTCCTCGGGAGATAAATAATGCGAGTCGTTTGTGGCGACAAGCGGGATATCAGCCTCTTTTGACAGACGTATGAGCGACGGCAAAATCGCATGCTGCTCCTCCATGCCATGGTCTTGAATTTCGATATAATAATTATCCTTGCCGAAAAGCTCTTTGTAGTATTTGGCAAGCGTGAAAGCTTTGTCGTAGTCTCCACCCATGAGCGCGCGCGGAATTTCGCCCGCGAGACACGCCGAAAGGCAAATTAAACCTTCGTGATACTTTTCAAGCAGCTCGTGGTCGATGCGCGGCTTGCTGTAAAATCCCTCTGTGAAGCCCGCCGAGACAAGCTTGATTAAATTTTTATACCCTGTCTCATTTTTGCACAAAAGCACAAGGTGATATGATCCGTCAACGCGGCTGCCCTTGTCAAAACGCGTGCGCGTGGCGACGTAGACCTCGCATCCGATTATCGGCTTTATGCCCGCCTTTTTTGCCGCCTTGTAAAACTCGACACAGCCGTACATAACGCCGTGGTCAGTAATCGCGACAGCTGTCTGACCCAAGTCCTTGACGCGCTGCATAAGCCCGTCAATGCGGCACGCGCCATCGAGCAAGCTGTATTCTGTATGGAGATGTAAATGCGTAAATTGTCTTGCTGTTTCAGCCATTGCGTGCCCTTTCCTTCATTTTATCAGCTATCTGTTCAAGCCGTTTAAGCCTTGTTGAAAGCCCCGATTTGCTTATCGGCGGCGTAAATTTTTGCGCGAGCGAGCGCAGGCTTGCGTCTGGGTTTTCTTCAAGCATAAGCGCCGTTTCCTTTAGCGTGTCGGGCAGCAAATCAAATGCGTCGTTCTCGCGCAGATAATCTATCGCGGACGCGGTGTTGACGTTCGCCGTCACCGTTTTGTCGATATTCGCGGTTTCGCAGTTTGCAATTCTGTTCGCCTTGTTGCGAATATCCTTGTAAACCTTCAAATTCATAATTTCAAGCGAGGCGTTTGTCGCGCCCATGATAGTCAACAAATCTTCAATCTGCTCGCTTGATTTTATATAAAGCACGTTGCTGCCCTTGCGGCGCACGCAGCCCATCGATATCTCGCGCCCCTCAAGCAGAGAAGCCAAATCCTTTATAAGACCATGGCGGTTTGACAAAAATTCAAGGTTATATTCCCTTTCGGGGTTCGTCATTGTGCCCGCGCAGAGAAACGCCGCCGCAATAAACGCACTCGCGCAGTGGTCGCACTTGAAAATATCGCCGTTTATGCGCACTGAAACGTCCTCGGGCTTTCTTTCAAAAAGCTCGAGCAACTTGTCCACCTGCTCTTTATCCTTTACCGAAAACTCGTAAACATCCTTGCTCTCGCGGGCTTTTACGTGTATTTCGCCCTTTATTCCCGCGCGCTGCATCACCTTTTGTGCATATTTCGCGACGACCTCGTGCTCTGTGTGAAGCACTGTTCCCTTTTCGTCAAAATATTTGCCAAAGCACGCGACGGCGTAAGCGGCGGCGACGGCGCAGCAGCTTTTAGGCACTTCGCGCGAAACTATTTCTTTTTTAACGTCAGCCGAAAAGCTCATGCGAAGCTGCCTCCTTTTTTAAATGCTGAACCGCTGTACGTCGCGGTGCTCTATGACAGGCTTGTAGCCTAAATTTTTACAATATTCAGCAAGCAGCAGCGCAAAGGTTATCGAGCGGTGCTTGCCGCCTGTGCAGCCGACGGCTATCGTGAGCTGGCTTTTACCCTCTTTTACATACAGCGGCAGAGAGTAGCCTATAAGCTCCTCCATGCGCTTTAAAAGCCCTTTTGCCTCGTCAAACTGCATGACATAATCGGATACTTCGCTGTCAAGGCCTGTCTTTGATTTGAGCTCAGGGATATAAAACGGATTTGGCAGGCATCTCACGTCAAAGACAATGTCCGCCTCGTTTGGCTGACCGTATTTAAAGCCGAATGACATTATAGTGAGTGACATTGCGTCGGAGCTTCTATCTACAAACAAAGACACTACCCTGTCTTTTAGCTTTGAGGTTGAGAGAAGGGAGGTGTCTATTTTATAATCTGCCTTTTCAAAAAGCGGCGCAAGAATTTTGCGCTCTCGCTCGATTGCCTCGCTTGTTGAGACGTTTGACGCAAGGCTTATCGGGTGGCGGCGGCGCGTCTCTTTATATCGCCGTTCAAGCACATCGTCGCGCGCGTCGAGAAAAAGTATTTTTGTCTCGATTTTTTTCTCGCGAAGCTGCTTTAACGTGTCGTTTATAGCGGCAGAGCTTTTAGCGCCGCGGATATCGAGCACAATCGCAAGCTTATCTATTTGGTTTTCGCTCTGCTCTGAAAATTCAATAAATTTCGGCAGTATTTCTGCGGGAATATTATCAATGCAGAAAAAGCCAATATCCTCAAGCGCGTTGACAGCAAGCGACTTGCCCGCACCCGATAACCCTGTTACAATTAGCAGCTTCAAATATGTGTCCTCTCCTTGTGCGTGTCGGTGACTTTGTGCAAATTTGCGCGGGACGGGAAACCCGTCCCCTACAATCGGCTTTGTAGGGGAGGCGTTTCGCCTCCCGCCTATGTTTTTGTGCAAACCGATGCGGACGCGCAATGCGCGCCCCTACGATTTAGAGTTAAAAACTATATCTATCTCACCACGCGTATTTCCTTTTCAAGCTTATAGCCCGTTTGCTCTGCGACTATTTTGCACACCTCGTCTGTCAGGTTTAAAACGTCCTCACATGTCGCGCCGCCTTTGTTTACAACGAAGCCGCAGTGCTTTGTGCTTATCTGTGCGCCGCCGACGCTGTAGCCGCGAAGCCCGCACTTATCTATCAAAGCACCCGCAAATGCTCCCTCGGGGCGCTTAAACGTGCTGCCCGCGCTCGGCATATCAAGCGGTTGCTTATCTATGCGGCGATGTGCGTAGTCTGCCATTTTATCTCGGATTTCCTTTTCGTCTGCAATTTCAAGCGAAAATTTTGCCGAGATAATGCAGCATTTTGTTCGCGTCTCAAAAAGGCTTGTTCTGTAAGCAAGCGCCAAATCGCCCGCGGGCATTGTGCAAAGCTCGCCGTTTTCGTCGATAAATGTCACGCTTGTTAAAACGTCTTTTATCTCGCCGCCGTAAGCGCCGGCGTTCATGTATACAGCTCCGCCGACGCTGCCCGGTATGCCGTAGGCAAACTCAAGCCCCGACAATGCTTTTGCGGCGGCGGCAAGGCACACCTTTGCAAGAGGTGCGCCCGCGCCAGCTTCAATTATCTCTCCGCTCACGTCGACATCGTCAAAGCCGTCCGCAATATTTATCACCGCGCCGTCAAAGCCGCTGTCGGCAAAAAGCACATTTGAGCCTTTGCCTATAAAATATGTTCGTATTCCCTCTATTTTGGCAAGTGAAAGCACAAACATCAGCTGCTGCAAGGTGCTTGGCGTGCAAAAATACCGCGCTAAGCCGCCTATTTTAAACGTCGTATGATTTTTAAGCGGTTCGTTTTCAACAAACTGCACCTCATTTGAAGTCAGCAGCTTTGCAAAGCTAGTTGTGTCGTTCATATTGCCTCCGGAAAAGAATTTATTTGCCAAGATATGCAGCTCCAACTATACCCGCGTCGTTAAACAGCTTTGCGGGCACAATTCTTGTGCGCTTTTCGTTGTCGCGTGCAAAGTCCTCTTTGTCGACGTATTTGCGGATCGGTGCGAGAAGCGTCTCGCCCTCTTTAGAAACACCGCCACCAATACATATGACGTCGGGCTGAAAAATATTTATAACGTCCGTCAAGCCGCACGCTATATATTTTGCAAATGTATCGACTAGCTGTGCGCCGAGCGCATCGCCGGCACGCATTGCGTCAAAGGCCGTGCGGGCGTTGACCTTGCTTAAATCGCCGTCGACAAGCTGCCACATCATGTTGTCCTTGTGCTGCTCCATTGCGGTGCAGGTATCCTCTGTCAAGGCGCGGGCAGAAGCGTATTTTTCCCAGCAGCCGTTGCGTCCGCACATGCAGGGGCGGCCGTCAATCTCAATAACAGTGTGCCCAAACTCCCCGCCCGCAGACACAAAGCCTGTGAAGATTTTTCCGTCTATAATTATTCCGCTGCCTATGCCTGTGCCAAGCGTGATTATGATTGCAAACGGCGAACCCTTTGCTCCGCCCGCGAGATATTCTCCGTAGGCAGCGGCGTTTGCGTCGTTTTCAATATATACCTTGCACGGCAGAAGCTTTTCCATATTGGCGGCAAGCTGCCAGTTGTGATAGCTGAAATTGGCGCTGAAATCGACAACGCCCGCCTTTGCGTTTACATTGCCGGGCGTGCCGATGCCAACGTATTCTATCTGCGTTTCAATATCAATATTATTTTTCTCGCAAAGCTGACGGCAAAGCTCAGCAATCGACGCTTCAACCTCTTGTGCCGGACGCGGCAAATTTGTTTTGCACGACATTTTGTCGACTATATTATAATTTTCGTCAACGATGCCGGCTGCGATATTTGTTCCTCCGAGATCTACGCCAATAGTGTATTTGTTCATAACTGTTCCTCCATTTTTGCTGCTATTTTTTTGCCGTGCAGCTTTAGCTCGGCAATAAGATTTTCTTTTGTCGCGTTCACAATAAGCTCACGCGGAAATTTTATTTCCTTTAACATTGGTGTAACCGTGTCAACATCCGCAAGGCTGTAGATTGAGTGTGCGTCGGAGTTCACGGCTATTTTTGTGCCGTTTTTCTTGCACGCTAACGCAAGGCGGCGCATGTTGTCCTCGTTTCCGGGGCGGCAGTTTGCCGAGTTGCCGTTCATTTCAACAACCTTGTTGTTTTGCGCAAAGACCTTCGTCACGGCGTCGTAATCGTACTCGTGAAAGCGCGATTCGGAGTGTCCTATCATGTCGACATACGGGTTTTCGGCGACGTTGAGCCACAGCTTTGTAGCGCTGTCGAAGTCAAGCTTTGGAGCTAGCGTGTCGCTGTGTATCGAGACGATTATCCAGTCAAGGTCAAACCTTTTTAGCAAATCGTCCGAAAAATCGAGCGTGCCGTCGACGTCCATTACATTTGCCTCTGTGCCCTTTAAAAGCCACACGCCGTCTACTATATCGGGCAGCGAGTGAATATTATAGAAGTACCACAGATGCGGAGCGTCGGGCATTGCCACGCCGTGATCCGTAACTGCCATCGCGTAAAGCCCAAGCTTTTTCGCCTGCGTCACCATTTCAGTGACTGTGTTATATGCGTGATTTGACACAAGTGTGTGCGTGTGAAGGTCTGCGATAAAATCCATTTATTAAAATTGCTCTTTTCTTAAAATTATCTTTGGCTTAATTGGTACACCTTGTAGGGACGCCATACATGGCGTCCGCACAAAACGAGCGCAAATTATTTGCCGCTTCCGGTGTCATCTGTTAAGCCAAGCCGTTCAAGCAGCTCTTTTGCCGCGTTGTAGCCCATCTTTTTTTGACGGTTATTAATAGCGGCGGCTTCAAGAATTACGGCGAGGTTGCGTCCGGGCATGACAGGGATAACGTTGCACGGCACAGGTATGCCGAGGATTTCGGTCGTCTCTGTTTCAAGGCCTGTCCTGCTGTAATTTTTCTCCTTATTCCACGGTTCAAGCTCGGCAACAAGGTCAACCTTTTCGCTCATTTTGACAGCGCCCGAGCCGAACACACGCGCCACGTTGATGATGCCAACGCCGCGAAGCTCGATGAAATGGCGGATATTTTCAGGCGCAGTGCCGACAATTGTTCTGTTTGAAACGCGGCGAAGCTCAACTGCGTCATCAGCGATAAGGCGGTGTCCGCGCTTGACAAGCTCGATAGCCGTCTCGCTTTTGCCGACGCCGCTGTCGCCGAGGATAAGTATCCCCTCGCCGTAAACCTCCACTAAAACGCCGTGGCGTGTGACGCGCTGTGCCACCTCGACGCTCAAAATTGATATAAGACTGCTCATCATGACAGATGTGCTGTCGTCGGAGCGAAGTATCGGCACGCCAAATTCCGCCGCATAGTCTAGCATTTCGTCAAAGGCGGGCAGATTGCGTGTGATGATTATTGCGGGCGGCTGTGCTGAAAATAGGCGATGCAAGCCCTCCTTGCGTCTTTCGACAGTGAGGGTATCCATATACCCTATTTCCGCCTTGCCTAAAATCTGTATACGCGACGGATCAAAAAATTCGTCATAGCCTGTTATAAGAAGCCCCGGACGGTTTACGTCAGCGGTGTAAATGAGCACCTTTTCAAGCTCTTTCGGCGTGTAAATAACCTCAAGCGCAAGCTGGTCTACAACATTTTTAAGAGGCACATTAAATTCTGCCATAAAAACACCCTTTCAACTACTTTAATTATCTCTATTATAGCGTAATAATTACTAATTAGCAATTACTACATGAAGTAAGATTAAGTCTTTTTTCGTTTTATCTTTAAATACCTTGAAAAATTTGGTATAATATAGAAAACGTGTGATTGGAGCATAAAATGAGAATTGCGATTTTTACAGACACTTATTTTCCGTTCATAAGCGGTGTCGTCACTCATATCAAAACTTTGAAGGACTGCCTTGAGGCGGAGGGGCACGAGGTGATGATAGTGACGCTGAGCCCAAAGGCGATATGTCACTATGTCAAGGACAACGTGCTCTACTGCCCTGCAATTCCGATGAAAAAAATTTACGGCTACGGCTTTGCCAACCCTTTAAACATTCAGCGCCTTAAAATAGTGCAGGAGTTTAACCCCGATATTTTGCACATTCAAACAGAGTTCAGCATGGGTATATTCGGAGAATTTGTGGCAAGGCGACTTAAAAAGCCTATTATCTACACTTTACACACGATGTATGACGACTATCTTTTCTACGTCGCGCCAGGCAAAATGCAGAAAATGGTGAAGCCCGCCGCGCATAAATTTTTCAGAAGAATTGCAAACTCTGCCACAGAGGTCATCGGGCCGTCTGTCAAGGTGGTTGAGTTTTTGCGCCGCTGCGGTGTGCAGCGCCACATCAATATTATACCCAACACTGTTGACCTTTCAGACTTTAAGCCCGAAAATGTTGACAAGGCCGAAATTGCTAAAATCCGCGCGCAGCTTGGCATAAACGAGGGCGACGTGGCGATGATTTTCGTCGGCAGGCTCGGCAAGGAGAAGAGCATTGACGTGATGATTGACAGCCTTGCGCTCAAGTTCAAAGACAACGACAAATATAAGCTCTTCATCATTGGAGACGGCCCCGAAAACAAGGCTTTGCAATCGCAGATAGACCACCTCGGAATGGAAAATCAAATAAAGCTGCTTGGCAGAATTGAACACAACCTGTTGCCGCCGTATTACCACGCGTGCGATTTGTTCACAACAGCGTCGCTGTCTGAAATGAACTCAATCTCGATGCTTGAAGCAATGGCGAGCGGGCTTTACGTCGTGCAGCGTCTTGACATCTACAACCGCGAGCAGATATCCTCCGGCGTAAACGGCGAGGTGTATGAGACAGTTGACGAAATGGAAGCGCTGTTGAGAGAGGAAGAAAGCCTCAATGCGCAGCAGCGCACCGAGCGCCGAGCCAAAGTGACAGAATTTACAAACCGCTACAGCGAAAAGGAATTTATAACCTCGGTAGAACGAGTTTATACGAGAGCGATTAGAGAATACAATCCTAAATGAAAAAAGGCTGTTTCAGATATAACTTCTGAAACAGCCTTTTTTGTCATTCTGAGCGAAGCGAAGAATCTTTTGCGCATTGCTGTAGGTTTTAAGATTCTTCGTCGCTTCGCTCCTCAGAATGACAGACGCTTAGGTGCGTCGAATTTTTTATTCTTCTTCAAGCATCGCGTCCTGTTCTTCAACAAGGGCGCTCCACTCCTCAAAGGCTTCGTCTTGGCGGAATTTCGCGTCGTCTAGTGCGTCGCAAACCTCGCGCAGCTTCATGTGGTCGGACGTTATCTCGGGGCTGTTTATAGCCTCCTCGCACTCGATAACCTTAAAGCTCAAGGCTTCCATTTCTTCCTCAAGCGCCTTTATTTTTGTGCGAAGCTCCGCTTTGCGCTTGCGCTGCTCTTTGCCGTAGGTCGGCTTTGCCGTGTCTTGCTTTTGCGGCGCGGCTTCGGGCTGCTTTGCGTCGTTGCGGTGCTGCATGGCGGTGTAGTTTTCAAACATTCTCGACGCGCCGTCCTCAAGATACAAGATAGGGCTTGCGAGACGGTTCATTAGATATCTGTCGTGCGTCACGATGAGGATTGTGCCCTCGTATGCGCAAAGCGCGTCTGTTAAAATCTCGCGCGTGTAGATGTCAAGATGGTTTGTCGGCTCATCTAAAAACAGAAGATTTGGGCGCTCTAATAAAATTTCCGCAAACCGCAGACGCGCAAGCTCGCCGCCTGAAAGCGCGGCACAGCTTTTGAAAACGTCCTCGCCCTTAAACGCAAGCTTTGCCAAATGGCTGCGCACCTCAAGCTCTGTAAAGCGCGGATATTTGTTCCATATCGCATCCATTACCCTGCCGCCGCGCCTTAGCTGCTGCTGTTCAAACACAGACGGCTTTGCGCCCATGCCGAGCCGAACGTTGCCTGTGTCGGGCTTCAGCTTGCCGTCAAGCACGCGCAAAAGCGTCGATTTCCCTGTTCCGTTCGGTCCTGCTATGATGAGACATTCGCCGCGCTTGACCTGTAAATCAAGCCCGCTCACAAGCTGCTTGCCGCCGAGATTTATGCTGATGTTTTTCGCCGTCAAAATCTCATTATACGGCGACACATCAAACTCAAAGCGCAGCTTAACAGCGTCGTGCTCCGTCTGCGGCTTCTCGGTTATATCCAGCTTTTCAAGCTGCTTGCGGCGGCTCTGTGCCATTTTTGTGGTGCTTGCCCGCACAAGATTTCGCGCTATATAATCTTCAAGCTTCGCCGCTTTTTCAACGTCCGCGTCGTGCTGCTTTTGCTGCAAGGCGACGGACATTTCTTTTTGCGGAACATATGCCGAATAATTGCCCTTGTATGACACGAGCGTGCGGTTTTCAATCTCGAAAATTCTGTTGCAGATTGTGTCGAGGAAATAGCGGTCATGGCTGACGACGAGCACAGCGCCTTTGTAGGCGTTGAGATAGTTTTCAAGCCATTCCATAGTGTCAAAATCAAGATGGTTTGTCGGCTCATCGAGCACTAGCACATCGGGGCACATTAAAAGCAGCTTTGACAGGCAAAGGCGCGTGTGTTCGCCGCCCGAAAGCACGCTCACGCTTTTTTCGTAGTCGCGCTGTGGAAAGCCCATGCCGTTTAATATTTTTTTGATTTGCGTGTCCATATTATAGCCGTCGGCGGCATCCACCACAGCCAAAAGCTCGGCGTGGCGCTCGATTAAAGCCGCGTCATCGGGGGTTTTCGAGAGCTTTATTTCAGTCTCCTTCATTTCCTCCATTGCCGCGGTGACGTTTGAAAACGCGTTTTCCATTTCGCCGTAGACGGTGAGGGTTGGGTCAAGGACGCTGTTTTGCTCTAGATAGCCTATAGTCGTCCCCTGTGCAAAAGTCACCTCGCCGCCGTCGGGCAGATATTCACCTAAAACCACCTTTATAAAGGTGGTTTTGCCCGCGCCGTTTTCGCCGATGATGCCAATTCTGTCCTGTTTATCGACGAGCGCGTTTATATTGTCCAGCACGATGTCCGCGCCGAACGATTTTTGCAGATTTTGAATAGTGATAAGCATTATATTTTCCTATGAAAAAGGGCTGTCCTAAGGCAGCCCTTTAAGATTATTTGAAGAATTTGTTTAAAAGTGTTACTGCGACGCTTATTAGCCCCATAACGAGGAAAATGCCCAGCATACCAAAAAGCATAACTCCAAAGGACTGAATTAACTGTGACATAATATATCCTCCTTATCTGGCTATTAAGTTTAGTATAAGACCGCCCGCGATAACACTGGCGATTTGTCCGCCGACATTTACGCCCGCGGCGTGCATCAACAGGAAGTTTTGCGGGTCTTCCTTTAAGCCCATTTTATGAATGACACGGCTTGACATCGGGAAAGCCGATATGCCGCACGCGCCTATCATTGGGTTTATCTTGTTGCCCTTTGTGAAAAGGTTTAGAAGCTTTGCAAACATTACGCCACCGACAGTGTCGAAAATGAAAGCGAAAAGTCCAAGCACCATGATAAGCAGTGTGCCCCATGTGAGGAACTCGTCAGCCTGCATTTTTGTTGCGACTGTGATGCCGAGGAATATCGTGATGAGGTTTGCAAGCACGTTTTGCGCTGTCTCGGAAAGGCTGTTGAGAACGCCGCACTCGCGAAGCAGATTACCGAACATCAAGAATCCGACAAGCGCCACGCTGCGCGGAGCGATAAGTCCGGCGATGATTGTGACAATGATCGGGAAAAGAATGCGCACTGTTTTGCTGATCTGCTTTGCCTCATAAGGCATGCGGATTTTGCGCTCTTCCTTTGTTGTGATGGCACGGATAACGGGCGGCTGAATTATGGGCACAAGCGCCATGTAGCTGTACGCCGCGACCAAGATTGCGCCTAGATATTTTGTGCCGTAGTAGTTTGCAAGGAATATCGCTGTCGGGCCGTCAGCGGCGCCGATAACCGCGATGCTCGCGGCGTCCTGCATGCTGAAAAGGCCGGGGAAAATTGCGTTTATGCCGCAGGTTAGCGACAGCGTGAAGAATATGCCAAACTGCGCAGCCGCGCCGAAAAGCAAAAGCTTAGGGTTAGAGAGCAGCGGGCCAAAATCTATCATCGCGCCTATGCCGATGAAGAGCAAAAGCGGGAAAAGCTCGTTTGCGATACCCGCGCGGAAAAGCTCGCTCAAAGCGCCTGATTCAGTGACGCCCTCATAGATTTGGTCGATAGCGCCCGAAAGCGGAAGGTTGACAAGTATTGCGCCGAAACCCATCGGCAAAAGAAGGCTCGGCTCCATGTCCTTTTTGATTGCGAGGTAAATCAAAAGGCCACCTATAGCCCACATCGCAACCATTTTAACAGCACTGATGGCCGATAGCGACATAATGCCGCTAAACATCGCGTTGATAAAATTCATCATACAGTAATTTCTCCTTTATTTTTCAGCTATATTGCTTTGTACACCACCCAAGAACGTCGGCATACACATCCTTTCTGTTTGTTTCGTTCAGCATTTCATGTCTGCCGCCGTCGTAAAGCTTTAATTCAATGTCCTTTACGCCTGCTGTTTTAAGCATATCATACACTGTTCTCACGCCCTTGCCGTAATCTCCGACAGGGTCCTTTGAGCCCGAGAACATGTAAATCGGCATGTTTTTATTTATTTTTTCCGCCCACTGCTTATTGCTGACGGCGTTTAGCGTCGCCATAAGCTCGTGAAACGCGCTGACGGTGAACATAAAGGTGCATTTGGCATCTTTACTATATATATCCACAATATCCTTGTCGCGCGATATCCAGTCGTAGGACGTCGCGGGGCTTTCGACCTGCTTTAAATACGCGCCGAAAGCCATGTTATGTATAAGCTTTGAGCGGTACTGCGAGCCTTTTATCTTAGAGATAATTCTTGTTAAAAAAAGCCCTATGCCGCCGAGCGGATTTGGCCCGCCTGTGCCGCTTATAATAAGTCCTTGAAGCGTCTCGGGATATGTTGCGGCGTACAGCCTCGCGAAAAAGCTGCCCATGCTGTGGCCGAGCATTATTATTGGCAGGCCGGGATATCTTTTGCTTGCAAGAGAGTTCATACGGTGCAGGTCTTGCAAAATATATTTTCTGCCGTCTTTATCTCCGAAATAGCCGTCAACGCCCTCGCTGCCGCTTGTGCCGCCGTGACCTAAATGGTCATTTCCGCACACAGCAAAGCCGTTTTGCGCCATAAAAAACGCAAAATCGTCGTATCTTCCTATGTATTCGCACATTCCGTGTGAGATTTGAAGCACGTATTTTGGCTTTACGCCCTCGCAGTCGTAATAACAGCCCGACACCTCGTTGACATCATCAGACGACTTGAACTTGATGACGCTTTTCTTGACTTCCGACATTTGTAAGCTCATCCTCCTCCATAACTATACGAAGAAGCTGCTCATAGCCCTTGATAACATAATCGGGCTTGACTGAATTTTCAGGCAGATCTTCCCCGTTTGTGTTTAGTAAGCACGTTTTTAGTCCTGCGTTTTTACCGCCCTGTACGTCTGTTGAAAGTGAATTGCCGACGACGAGCACCTTAGAGCGGTTCTCGATGCCAAGCTCTGTGAGCACAGCATCAAATATTCTTCTCGCAGGCTTTGAAGCGCCGATTTTGCCGGACACCGCCACCGCGTCAAAATATTTTTCTATGCCTGAATCCTTAAGCCGTCTTGCTTGGACATATTCAATGCCGTTTGAGACAATCGCGAGCGTCGCAACCTGTGAGAGCTCATCGAGCATTTCATCAACGCCGACATAGATATCGCAGTGTGTCGAGAGCGCGCCGAGATAAAATTTGTTCATCTCGGCGGCGTTTCCAAGCTTGCCGACCTCGCGCAAAAGCTGTTCAAAGCGCAAAACCACAAGCTTGTCCTGCTTGATTTCGCCTTTGTCGAGCTTTTGCCAAAGAAGCTTATTGATTGCCTTATATTTTTCGCAGGCTGAGTCTATATCATCAAATTCAAAATGCTCAAGTGTTTCATGTATAGCCGCGTCCTCGGCTGCTGCAAAGTCGAGCAGAGTGTCGTCCATATCAAAAAGCAAGCAGTTATAAAATGCCATCGCAATCTCCTTTATATGTAATTCAACACATATGAAATACAATATATTATATTATCGCTTATTTTGCCCTGATAGTCAACAAATTTATTTAAAAGAAATACAGCCGATTTTTTATTTTACGGCGGTATACATAATTTAGATGTCCGTTATCTCATAGTTTTCAAAATTGACGCCTTTGCCGCAGCCGCAATCGGGCTGTTGCTCGTTGTCAGTCTCATCCTCGCCGTCAGTTTCTTCGTCGTCATCAGCGGCATCCTCGCTGTCTGATTCTTCCTCGTCGTCCGGCTCATAATCGTCCTCGTGGTCTGTCTCTTTTTCCTGTTCAAGCTCATAATCGCTCATGTCGTCGTCCGATTCCTCTTCGCCGTCTATGCCCCATGTTGACAAATCATAGTTATCAATGCAAAGCTCGACAACGCACTTGTAGTCGGTGTCCGGCACAGGTGTGCTCTCCTTGAAAATGTTTGCCTCATTGCTGCGAATACTACTCATATAGCAACCCTCCTTAGGCTTATTATATGAGCGAGCGAGGATTTATGTGTCGAACTCGCCTTTTACAGACCTCGCAAAAAGCTTTTTAAGCTCTGCGTCGGCGTCCTTATTTTCGTAGACAATGCCGTATATCGTCTTGCTTATCGGCAAATCAACGCCGTATTTTTCGCCTAGCTTCACAAGCGCCTTTGATGTCGGCACGCCCTCGGCAAGCTCTTTGTACGGCTCGCCTTTTATAAACGCTTCGCCAAATCGGCGGTTGTGACTGTGCGGTGAAAAAAGTGTCGCCTCGTAGTCTCCGAGGTGGCAAAGCCCGTAGGCAGAAAGCTCATTTGCGCCCATCGCTTTCATAAGCCGCGCCACTTCCCTTGCTCCGCGCGCCATTAAAGCGCCCTTTAAGCTTGATATATTTCTGCCGTCAAGCATGCCCGCGGCTATGCCAATGACGTTTTTTGCCGCTGCGCCAAGCTCTGTGCCGACGATGTCGTTACCTTTATAAAGGCGGATAAGGTCTGTGTTAAAGGTGTCGACTATATAGTCAACCGTGTCTCTGTCGTCTGAATCGACAACCATGCAGTTTGGTATCTCGCGCGTGAAGTCCTGCACATGACCGGGGCCAACCCACACGGCAAGCTTAACATTTTGCGTGACACACTGTTTAAAAACCTCTGTGAGTCTAAACCCTGTGTCGGCCTCGATTCCCTTCATGCAAAGGATAAAGGTTTTGCCCTTTACAGCATTTTTATTTATTTCAGTCGCCAAATCGCGAAGCTGCTGTGCGCTAATTGATATGACGATTATTTCGGAAGCGGCGAGCGCATCCGAAAGGCTGCTTGTGAGCGCGACGTTATGAGTCAGCGTGACGTATTCGTTTTTGCTCGTTTCGGCAAGCTGTCTATACCCACGAGACTGCTCTCTGCCCCACAGCGTGACGGTGTTTTTGCGCGCGTGATACCAAGCGAGAAATGACCCCCATCGCCCGCAGCCTAAAACTGTTATATTCATCAATTTTCCTCTGTTAAATAATCCGAAATCTCAATCGGAGACTTCGCCATAAATACAGGTTCAAACGGCGCAAGCTCTTCCTTTGAGCCGTAACCGTACAATGCGCCTATCGCTGGCAAATTGCAATTTTTTGCGCCTATCATGTCGTCGGCTCTGTCGCCAACCATGATGGCGGTTTTGCCTGTCATGCACTGCTGCACGAGCACGCTTTCAATGACGGCTGTCTTTGTGTCGACGCTCGTGTCAAGGCTTGCGCCACCGACGTAATCGAAAAAGCTTATAAGCCCGAAATGCTCGAGCACTGCTTCGGCGACTGTTTTTGGCTTACAAGTTGCTACACAAAGCGTCAGCCCAGCATTTTTGAGCGCCGCGAGCATATCAGCCACGCCCTCATACGGCACGGCGTTGAATATGCCGTCTTTTTCGTAGATTTTGCGATAGAGCGCCGTCGCGTTTTCAACTTCACTCTGTGGCACGTTGTCAGCCATTGTGAAGCGCAGCGGCGGGCCGAGATATTTTGACAGCTCCGCCACTTCCCTTTTCACGCCGTAATGCTCAAACGTTTTAAGCAGCGTCGCAAAAATTCCTGGTGCGGAGTCCATAATAGTTCCGTCTAAATCAAATAAAACTGCGTCAAATTTCATCATGCAAGCAGCATCCTGTCGCTGACAAAATCGCCGTGGCTTGCGGCTTCAAACTTCGCAAGCAGGTCTGACACCTGCAAGTTTTTCTTTTCCTCGCCGGATACATCATAAATAATGTTGCCATCGCTCATCATTATAAGGCGGTTGCCGTAGCGGATAGCATCCTTCATGTTATGTGTTACCATGAGCGTTGAGAGGTTTGTCTCCGCGACTATTTTCTCGGTTAAGTCAAGCACCTTTGCTGCTGTTTTAGGGTCAAGCGCGGCTGTGTGCTCGTCTAAGAGCAGCAACTCAGGCCGCCGTATTGTCGCCATTAAAAGCGTCAAGGCTTGGCGCTGACCGCCCGAAAGCAGACGCACCTTGCTTGTAAGTCTATTTTCAAGGCCTAAATCGAGCGTCTTTAACTTTTCGCGATATAGCTCGCGCTCGTCTTTTGTTATTCCCCATTTTAATGTGCGCATTTTGCCGCGGCGGTATGCCATTGCAAGGTTTTCCTCAATGCCCATATTGCCGGCTGTGCCCATCATAGGGTCTTGGAAAACACGTCCGAGAAGAGCGGCGCGCTTGTATTCGGGCTTGCGTGTGAGGTCT
The DNA here is from genome assembly GCA_009929695.1 of Clostridia bacterium. GTDB lineage: Bacteria > Bacillota > Clostridia > Oscillospirales > Ruminococcaceae > Ruthenibacterium. The sequence goes on along the minus strand of RZZW01000003.1, from coordinate 13,299 downwards.
GTTCCGTCGAGAGTTATAAAGCCGTTGTCGACGGGGTACACTCCCGCGATAATATTCAGCATTGTCGATTTGCCCGCGCCGTTGCCGCCTATGACGGTGACAAAATCTCCGTCGTTAAGCGTGAAGGAAAGGTTTTTTATTGCAACCTTTTCGTTTATGGTGCCCTTGTTGAACACCTTGTGAACATTTTTAAGCTCAAGCATTGCAATTACTCCTTTCCTGCTGTGTCCGCCGATGCTTCCTGCACAGGCGGCGCGTCGGTGGGCTCTACATCGTCCATAACGTTTATAGGTTTTCGCTGCGCGATATTTTGCTTTATCGTCGGCACGCTGAGGGCAATGGCGACTGTTATCGCGCTGAAAAGCTTCATGTCGTTTGTCGAAAGCCCAAGCTGAATGACAAACGCAATAACTATCTGATAAATTATCGAGCCGCACACAACAGCCCCAAGCTGATATGCAAAGCTGAAGCGCGCGCCGAATATCACCTCGCCCAAAATGACGCTCGCAAGGCCAATTACGATTGCACCGCGGCTCATGTTGACGTTTGCGCTGCCCTGATATTGCGCAAGCAAGCCGCCCGCAAGACCCACAAGACCGTTTGAGATAACGAGCGCGATTATCTTTGTTGTGTCTGTGTTAACGCCCTGTGCACGCACCATTTTGCGGTTGTTGCCCGTCGCGCGTATTGCGCAGCCAAGCTCTGTGCCAAAAAACCAGTAAAGCACTGCAATCACAACGGCGGCAAAAATTGCGCCTGTAATCAGCGCGCCCGGTATATTGCCGAGGCTGATTATGACGGGCTGTTTGAGCAGCGCCACGTTAGGGCTGCCGTCCATTATGCGCAGGTTAATTGAATAAAGGCCAAGCTGTGTCAAAATACCTGCAAGAATTGCGGGAATTTTGAGCTTTGTGTTGAGAAAGCCTGTTATCAAACCCGCCGCCATACCCGCGAGTATTGCGAACACAAGCGTCAAAAGCGGGTTCATGCCGCTTATGATAAGCATTGCGCTTGTCGCCGCACCTGTCGCCATGCTGCTGTCGACCGTCAAATCGGCAAAATCAAGTATTCTATAGGTGACGTAAACGCCAAGTGCCATGACACCCCAAATTACGCCCTGCGCGGCAGCGCCCGGTATCGCCGCAAGTATACCGCTCAACATATAAATCATCCACCTTTGTAAAAAATCCAAATATACTTTGTTATTATAACATAAAACGCCCCCAAGGCAAAGCCTTAAGAGCGTTTTTTTATTAGTTTTTTGTAGGAATTTATGCAATTTTAAGTGAAGCGGGTATTTCAAGGCCGATTGCCGCCGCGTTTTCCTCGTTGATTGTCAGCTCAAGGTCGTCCGCTGCCGCAAATCCGACAGGTGTTGCGGCCACGTCTGCGCCGTTTTGCAAAATGTCAACACACTGCGTGCCCGCCATTTGACCGAGATTGTAGTAGCTGATGCCATATGTGGCTGTGCCGCCCTCGTCTACCATGCCGCTTTCGCCGCAGATGACAGGCAGCTTAGCCGGTTCAGTGACGAGCGAAACTGTGGGAATATTTGCGGCAAAGAGGTTGTCCGTAGGGATATAAAGCGCGTCGATTTCGCCGCTTGCCTTTGTTGTGACGGCCTGAATGTCATTTACATCGGCGGCTGTATAGATATTCACTTTAAGACCCTTCGCCTCCATTGCGGTTTGCGCAAGCTCGGCTTGAATTTTAGAGTTGTCCTCGGCAGAGCAGTACATTATGCCGACTGTTTTTGCGTCGGGGCAAAGCTGCATGAGTAGGTCAACCTGTTGGTCAATCGGGTTCATGTCGGAAGTTCCTGAAACATTTCCGCCCGGTGCGTCGTTATCATTAACAAGACCCGCACCTACAAAATCTGTAACGGCTGTGCAAAGAATGGGGATATCTGTTGTCGCCTGTGCCGCCGCTTGTGCTGCGGGCGTGGCTATGGCAAGGATAAGGTCAACCTTGTCATTCACAAATTTTGTTGCGATTGTGGCGCAGTTGGCAATTTCGCCCTGTGCGTTCTGCACGTCGATATTGCTCTCGGAATATCCGTTTTCGACAAGCTTGTCTATAAATCCGTCGCGCGCGGCGTCAAGCGCTACGTGCTCGGCAAGCTGAATGATGCCGATTTTGCAGTCGGCTGCGGGTTTGCCTGTCATTTGCTCTATCTGCTGTGCAACAGACGATGCCGTTGAAGCGGCTGTGCTTGTACTTGCGCTTGTGCCGCACGCGGAAAGCGCAAGCAGCATCATTGCAGAAAGCATGATTGCAAGAATTTTTTTCATAATTTCCCTCCATAATTGGCTTTTCGCTTTTGCTCTTTAGCCTAATAAAGTATATCACATGAATAAAAATAAAAAAAGTGACGAAAAGCACAAAGCAAAATTTTTATAATTATGATTTTTGTGCAAAAGGCATAAAAATTGTTTTTGAATATCATGTTGTCTGCCGTTTAATACTATGATATACTGTATTTCGATAAATATTTTTGAAAAGCGGTGCACATTATGTCGGACACGTATGATATTTGGATGAAAAAAATCGAGCAGTGCCATATCCCGCGTTGGGCTGAGCTGCCGGACATTGACCTTTATATGGATCAAGTCATAAGCCAGCTCGACAAATATCTTGATGCTGTAAACAGCGACGAGCATATCTTGACCGCAAGCATGGTGAATAATTACGTCAAGCAGCAGCTTTTGCCCGCGCCTGTGAAAAAGCGATACAGCCGCGTGCACATGGCGTATCTTATTGCAATATGCCTTTTAAAGCAATCGCTTAGCATGCCGGAAATAAAGGCTCTTCTTGACGCTCACATCAAGCCCGAGACGCTTGAAGCTGAATACAACTCGCTTTGCGCCATGCAGGAGGACGCTCTTGCGCAGGCTGTGCGCGGTGGTGAAGACGCGTCGCGGCTCGCTGTAAAGGCTGCACTTTTGTCGGGCGCGAACAAAGTTTTTGCGCAGCAGCTTATAAATATCGACAAAAAATAACTTTTTAACAAAAATGGCAATAAATTCATGTGCTATTCAAAAAGATAGTATATAGTTAATACCTAAACCTATTAAGAGAAAGCGACTTATATATGAACGTTGAAAAAATGCGCGCCTTTATCATAAAATTTATATTTTACTGCATCATTATCGGGATAGTGTTCTTTGTGTTTAAATACGCAATGCCGCTTTTGATGCCGTTTTTGCTTGCGTTTCTGTTTGCTTTTTTGCTAAAACCCATTGTGCGAAAAATCGCAAATAAAACAGGCTCTAACAAAAAAACGGTGTCTATACTGACAATGCTCGTGTTTTATATACTCTTGTGCACGCTTATTGCTGTTGTCGGCACGAGGGTTGTTGTGCTTGTGCGGGATGTTTTTTACAGCCTTCCGTCCTTATACACCAACGTTATAGCGCCTGCCATAATGGAGATACAAACTAAGCTTGAAGCTATAATGTCGGCTGTAAACCCCGATTATTCGGCTATGCTCAGCGGCGTTGGCGACAGCCTTTTGTCGGCTATGTCCTCGCTTGTCACAAGCGTCTCCGCGTCGTCTGTGTCGTCGCTGTCTCACGTTGCGGCTTCTGTGCCAAACATGTTTGTGAATTTAATTATAACAATAGTCGCGTCGTTCTTCCTCGCGGCAGATTACGACAAAATCGTATCGTTTATCATGCGCCAAATTCCCCAAAAAAACAGAGAGCGCATCTTCAAGGCAAAGGCAAAAACCATCGACGTGCTTTTCAGCTTTTTAAAGGCTTACGGCATTTTGATGTCGCTCACCTTTGCCGAGCTTTTCATCGGGCTTATGCTTTTGCGCATAGACAACGCTCTGCTGCTTGCGCTTGCGATATCGCTCATTGACATTTTGCCGATTCTCGGCACAGGCACAATTCTCATTCCGTGGGGCGTGATACTGCTCATAATCGGCAACATACCGCTAGGCATCGGCATAATTGTGCTGTATCTCATCATAACAGTTGTGCGCCAAACCCTTGAGCCGAAGGTCGTCGGACAGCAGATAGGGCTTTACCCGCTTGTGACGCTTGTGTGCATGTTTGTCGGCGGCTCGATGTTCGGTATCGTCGGTCTGTTCGGGCTGCCGATATGCGTCACTGTAATTGTGAAGCTGTGCGAAGCCGAGGGCATAAGCATAGGTAAATGAAGACTCAAAAGTGAAAAGTGAAAAATTAAGGAGTGGCGCGCAAGCGCCACATTTAAATAGTTTGAGCCACATTGCAAAAAGCTGCAAACCATTTAAATGTGATTCCATCAGAAATCACTCCAAAATTTTTCACTTTTCATTCTTCACTTTTCATTCACTGCGCTGTGCTGCAAAGTCTCTCAATCTACAACAAATCACCTCACCGCCGCCGCAATTGTCGCGCCGCAGCAGTTTACAGCTCCGCTTTTGCGCAGTGTTTCGGCGCACTCGTTCATCGTTGAGCCTGTTGTGAACATATCATCAATTATCAAAACGCTTTTGCCTGTCAGCTTTTTATCGGAGTTGACGGCAAAGGCGTTTTTTATATTTTTGCGCCGCTGCTCGCCCGAAAGCCCCATTTGGCGTTTTGTCTCTTTGATTTTTAATAGCAAATCAGGGTCAAATTCAAGCTGCATTTCCTGCGAAATAATTTTGGCTAAAATATACGGCAGATTTCTCCCGTGCTCTTTTATCTCTCTATTTGTCGTCGGCACGCAGGTGATTATGTCAAGCTTTAACGGCTCGTCACAATTTTTTAGCTCATTTACAATGTCGAGCGCAAAGGATTTTTCGTCTAGCGGTTTATTGCTGAATTTCAGGCGCAAAATAGCCTCGCTGACAGGTTTTTCATAATTATACGGTGAAAAAACAAACGCAAGGCAGTCCATATTTCTCGCCTGTCTTTGCAGCGGCAAGCCTATAGGACGCTTTAACTCCGCCACCTTTTCCTCACACTCTATGCAGCGCGAAAAACCTATAACCTTATTGCAAAATCGGCAGTGCTTTGGGTATAAAAGGTCAATTATAAGACTTAAAATTTTCATAGCTTGCTATCCCTCAAAAAGTTGGCAAGGCACGAAAACCGTTTGTTGCGCTTGACGTTGTACACCATCTGCATAGCCTCGCGCGCGTGGCCGCAAAGAACGCAAAGCTTGCGCGCACGCGTTACGCCTGTGTATAAAAGGTTGCGGTAGCAAAGCTTTGGCGGCACGTCTAAAAGCGGCATGACGATAGCGGGATACTCGCTGCCTTGGCTTTTGTGTATCGTCACGGCATACGCAGGCTCAAGCTGCCTTACAAAATCAGGCGTATACAAAATCAGCCTGTCCTCGCACAAAACTGTGACGCTGCCCGCCTTTTTGTCGACCTCGACTATAACGCCGATGTCACCGTTGAACGCACCCGCGCCGTCCTCGCCGCCGTTTGGGCGTGTAAACGGTATGTCGTAGTTGTTTTTCTTCTGCATAACCTTGTCGCCGAGGCGCAGTATTCTGTCGCGCAAATTTATCTGAGGCTTGTCATCGGCGGGCGGGTTTAGACGCTGCTGCAATGCCTCGTTAAGCGACACAGTGCCGAGAGGGCCTATTTTTGTCGGAGTTAGCACCTGAATATCGTCGCGTGCGTCAAAACCGTAGCTTGCTGGCAGACGGCGCGAAACAAGGTCGCACACAAGGTCCACACAGCGCGCCTGATCGTCGCGTTCAAGCAAAAAGAAATCGCTGTCGGGCTCGTTTGAAATATCTACCTCCTCGCCGCTGACAATGCGGTGCGCGTTTGAGACGATGCGGCTCTCGGCGGCTTGACGGAATATTTCCGTAAGGCGCACCGTCGGCACAAGCCCGCTCGTCATCATACTGCCTAAAATATTTCCCGCGCCGACGCTAGGAAGCTGATCCTCGTCGCCAACCATTATTATTTTGCACGCGGGCTTCAGCGCGGCCAAAAGGCTGTCGAACAAAAGCGTGTCGACCATACTCATTTCGTCGATGACAACAACGTCGCATTTGAGCTTGTTTTTTTCGTTGTGCACAAAGCTTGCCGCGCCGTTTTCGCTCATGTGGGTTGTCTCAAGCAGGCGGTGTATAGTCGTCGCTTTGCGCGCGGTCAATTCAGAAAGCCTTTTCGCGGCTCTGCCAGTCGGGGCGGTGAGTGCTACTCTGTCGCCGTTTTGCTCAAACGCCGCGAGCATACCGTTAACAGTCGTCGTTTTACCTGTGCCGGGACCACCCGTGAGCACAAGCGCATAATTTTGCAGTGCGGACATTATAGCCTGCCTTTGAAGCGGCGCATATTTTATGCCCTGCGTAGTTTCAAGCATTGTTATAAGCTTGTCCGCGTGCTTTACGTCTCCCTGCGGCATTTTTAGCAAAAATCTAATATGCGCGGCAATATTCTGCTCGGCTCTGTAATATTCCGGCAGAAAAATATATTCCTTTTCGTTAAAATACGCAATGCGCAAGTCGTTGTCCTGCGTCATAGGGTCGATTTCGCTCTCGATAAACTGCGGCTCTACGCGTATAAAATCAGCCACTGTGTTTATCATTGCGGCTCGCGGCAGGCAGGAGTGTCCGTTTTGCAGATTGTGGCGCAAAACATAAAGTATGCCCGCACGCACTCTAACGCGGCTGTCGTGCTCTAAGCTTAATTCGGCAGCTATCGCGTCAGCTTTTTCAAACTGCACGTGCGCCGGCTCGCCGCAAAGCGCGTATGGGTTTTCATTGACAACTGTTACTGTGTCAGGGCCGTAAACTCTGAACATCGCAACGGCTGTCGTCGCCGGCAAATCGTAATTTGCGAGGTAATTTATAGCTTCGCGCACGCCGAAAAGACGCTTAAATTCGGTTTGAATATTATGCGCCTTATCGAGCGTTATTCCCTTTATTTCAGCCAGCTTTTCCGGCCTTGTGGCTATTATTTCAAGCGTGTTTTCGCCGAATTTATCGACGATTTTGCTCGCCATTGCCTTGCCGATATACGGCAAAGCGCCCGATGCAAGGTATTTGCGCACGGCGGACACCGTCTCGGGCATGTTGACCTCATACGCCTCTGTTTTAAACTGCACGCCAAAGCTTGCGTGAGTGGTGTAGGTGCCGTGTAAAACGACCTCCTCACCCGCTTTCAGCTCCGCCAAAGAGCCGACAGCCGTCACAAGCTCACCCTCGCTTGATATCTCGATGACGCTGTAGCCGTTAAGCTCGTTTTGATACACTATATTTTCGACAGTGCCGCGTATCGTCTCCATCTCGTCCGGCAAACGGCGTCACCTCCTTTTTATTTTTACATCGTGAGAATATCGCATATGATATCCGCCGCTTCTTCCTTTGTGGCAAAATGCACACCGCGCATTGCGGTGCTCACGCCCTCTGACGGCGCTCGGCCGTCTCTGCACAGCACAACGACCTCGCACTGCGGCGCGGCACGGCGCGCGTTCATCACCGCGTCGTATGCGCCGTTATTATCCGTGCACATCGTCACCAAAACTGTTCGCGTAAGCTGTTTTTTTGCAAAAAATTCAGCCGCCAGCTCCGCCGTATAGTATGCGCCAAGCACCGCGAACATCGTCACTATAATAAGCATCACACCGCTGAGCATACGCTTCACCTCGTCATCATAAATGTGTTTATGTCACTATATGACGGCGGGGGCGCTAATGTTAATCGAGGTCGTCGGGCGGAGGCGCTTGTTCTTTTTTATCGCCGTGCAGCTTTTTAAAAGTTTCGGGCTTTAAAATTATCTGCAAAATTATCCACAGCTTTTCTTTAAACGAAAGCTTTGCGTTGAACGCCTGTTCAAGCGTCATTTTATATCGGCGGTCGTAGTAGAAATCAAGTATCGCCTGCATGCGAAAATGTATGCGGTCATACGTCATTTTTGACGGCGTAGCCCACATTGAAAGCGCGTCCTCAACAATTGCGTCGCTGTTTGCAAGCTGTGCAAACGCCGTTTTTGTGTCGCACGCAAATGCGGTTAAATACCCCTTGCTTTGCGCCGCAAGTGGGGCTAAATATTCGCACGGAGAATAAAGTCGGTCAAAATCATCGCTTTCAAAAGCATAACTACTTAGCGGAGAAATTGCTTCTCTCCTTGCCAAAAACATACCTGCACGCGACGCAACACCGCTTTTATCCTCGCCAAACGGCACGTTTATCTCTGCGGCTCTAAGCTTTGCTTTTATGTCAGGCGCAACATATTTCCACTGATTTTGCAGCGTGCAGCACTCCTGATGCCGCACCGTCACAGGCAAAAGCACGCCGATATCCTCACGATTATCAAGCATTGCGCTGCTGTTTTGCACGGCTATCGCTTCAAGCGCCGCAACAAGCGTTGTCGCGTCATAAAATTCACCGAGAAGCGTCATTATGTCGTTTGTGAGGTATAAAATATACTTAAAGCCGTCAAGCTGACGCCACAGCGTTTTGAATAAATACTGCATTCCGTGCGCGCCGTTTGTCACGACGAACACCGTCCCCTGCGGCATTATGGCGCTTATTTCGTCCACAATTTCGGCGTTTGGACAAAGGCAGAACACGCTTGCGTTCATCTGCTTTGCCGCCGCGTTTGAAAGCTCCGTCACCATATCTGACGTTTTGCACCACAAAATTACTGCGGTGTCTGAATGTGCGATTTCGGACGGCTTCGGCTCAAAATAAAGCGTGAGCGCCTCTGAAATTTCGCCTTGCGTCACGGTGCGCGTGAGGTTTTCATTTATGAGCGCAACAGGATAATCTGTGCACGTTCGCACGTAGTCATAAAGCCGCTGCGCCGCCTGACCTTGCGGAAAGGTTGTATATTCGTGGCGACGGCAAATGAAGCTTTTGCGCTTAAAAAACGGACAGCCATGCTCTTTTAAAAGCTCCGTCGGCATGCCCATAAGTGGGTAATCGTTATATTTTTCAAGTGGGACGGTGTCAATATAAACTTCCCATTTAAAACCATAATCGGAAAAATGCTTAGTGAAATTTATCTCGTGCTTGCCAACCGCGTCCCAGTATGTTTTTATCTCGGGCAAATTTTGCCAATAGCTCAAAAAGCGCTCGTCTGTAAGCAAGGGCTTTCGCACGGCGAAGAAAAAGCTTTGCACGTGAGGATTTATAGGTATTTTCGAGTCCCACGACGCGGCTTTTGCACCTTTATGGCGCGTCAAGCCCCAAAAATCAACGTCGCGTGCCGACATATCTTCAAACATATCATCAAGCGGGCAGACAGGGCCAAAAACAGTTTGATTATAAAAAAGCACCTCGTCGTAATCGGCGGCGTTTTCGCTCAAAAATCCCTCTTTATAGGCGGTGATGTCAAAGCCGCTGTTGTCTCTTGAAATTATTTCGTCGCACACCTCGCGCACAGCCGCCTCGCTTTTTTTCGTGAGAGTGCCGTTGACGACGACTATTTGCTTTTCGCAAAATTTGCGCACGGCAGCAAGCAGGTAAATGACATAATCGTCAACTACCCCGTCCTCATCATAATACGCAAACACCGCAAGCCGTTTTGCCCCCGCACCAAGAATCATATCATTCTCTTTTCTTAATTATACTTTATTATAAGCAATTATACCTCAACTACGCAAAAACGGCAAGCCCATGCCTACACCTCATCAGTCAGCTACGCTGACAGCTTCCCCTCAAGGGGAAGCCTATAAAAGCCTTCTCCTTTAGGAGAAGGTGGCGCGACGAAGGAGCGACGGATGAGGTCATTCACATACAAATTAATAATTTTTTTGGTCATACAAAATCATGCCGTGTCCCCACTTCGCTTCCATTTTCCTCAAACACGCAAATTATCTCTTCAATTTTAGCAAAACATTCCTTATCGTCAAGGGCTTCATCTTGAAGTATCAGCTTAATATTTTGCAATGCGTGATAGCATTTCATTTCAACTATCTCTTTTGCATCTATTTGCAACTGTGGAAATGAAATGCTGATATTTTCATTTTGCAAAACACCAATAAGAATTTCTTTGTATAAATCCATATTCAACCTCACATAACTTTTATATGGAGATTATATCCCCTTAATGTAAAAGATTATAACCCCCATAATGAAAAATGTCAAAGCGGAGGTGTTGAATATGATAAAATTCGATAAGCTGTGGATAACTATGGACAAAAAAGGCGTCTCAACATATCAACTGCGCGAGCAATGCGGTATTGACAGCAAGACAATACGGCGGCTGCGTGCAAATGATAATATTGAGACGAAAACCTTAAACAAGCTTTGCGCCGCACTTGATTGCAAGCTTGATGATATCGCGGAATATATAGATGAAAATGGCATCATCGTTTAAATTCGATGATGCCATTATTTTTATGAATTTACAGCCGCCAAAAGCTCCTCTGTTTTATTCGTCTCTTCCCATTTCACGCCCAAGTCCTCGCGACCCATGTGGCCGTATGCGGCTAATTGGCGATAGATTGGCTTTTTCAAATCTAAGGCTTCGATGATTGACTGCGGGCGCAAATCGAATACTTTTTCTACTGCTTTTTCGATTATTTCCTCGTCATATGCGCCTGTGCCGAAGGTGTCGACGCGGATGCTGACGGGCTCGGCAACGCCTATCGCGTAGGCAAGCTGAACCTCACAGCGTGTGGCGAGCTTTGCGGCGACGATGTTTTTCGCCACCCAACGCGACGCGTATGCTGCGCTGCGGTCTACCTTTGTGGGGTCTTTGCCCGAGAAGCAGCCACCGCCGTGGCGACCCATTCCGCCGTAGGTATCGACGATTATCTTGCGTCCTGTCAGCCCTGTGTCGCCCTGCGGGCCGCCGACGACAAAGCGTCCTGTGGGGTTGATGTAATATTTTGTCTTTGAATCGACAAGCTCGGCGGGCAGCGTCGGCGAAATGACCTTTTTGATTATTTCGTCGCGCAAAAACGGCAGTTCAACGTCCGGTGAATGCTGGCTTGAAACGACAACTGTGTCGATGTGCACAGGCTTTTCGCCGTCGTATTCAACAGTGACCTGACTTTTGCCGTCAGGGCGCAGGAATGAAAGCTCGCTGTTTTTGCGAACCTCTGTCAAGCGCTTTGCGATTTTATGCGCAAGCGAAATAGGCAGCGGCATTAATTCCGGCGTCTCGTCGCAAGCGTAGCCGAACATCATGCCCTGGTCGCCCGCGCCGCCGGGGTTTACACCCATTGCGATGTCTGGGCTTTGCTCGTCGATGTTTGAAAGCACGGCGCAGGTGTCGGCATCAAAACCGTATTTTGCGCGGGTGTAGCCTATGCTCTCGACGACCTCGCGCACGATGCGCTGAATGTCGATGTAGCAGTCAGTCGTTATTTCGCCCATGACGTGCACAAGCCCTGTGCTTGCCGTGACCTCGCACGCGACGCGTCCGTTAGGGTCGTTTTTTAGTATCTCGTCAAGTATCGCGTCCGAAATTTGGTCGCAGATTTTATCGGGGTGTCCCTCTGTGACGGACTCTGATGTGAAAAGCTTTTTTGTTGACATATTAAATCTCCTTTTTGACAAAAAAATCGGTTCGGTGAATATTACACACCGAACCGCTGACAGCTTATCTTTCGGTGTTACCCGCAGGATTTGGCACCTTACAAATGCAGGTTGCCGGACTTCACAGGGCCTGTCCCTCAGTCGCTCTTGATAAGTAATATTCAATTTATGCTTTTATTTTACTATATATTTCCCGCCTTGTCAACTGTCGTGTAGCGATTTATGACAGTTGATAATTTTTTATAAACAAGGAAGGTCACGATGGCGGCAATAGTGCCTTTGATGATGTTGAACGGCAAAACGCCGAAGAAAATATAGCCCGCCATGCTGTTTATTGCGGGGTTTATGGCGTTGCAGGCGGAAATAATCGCCTCAATCGGCATCATATTTTCATAAAACGGAATGAGGATGAAATAATTCGCAAGGCAGCCGACGAGTGAAATTGCGCCTATACTTGCGACAGACGCGATAAGCGCGCCGTTTCTTGTGTGATTTTTGCGGTAGATAAGCCCGCAAGTGATGGCAAAAGACGAGGTGATGAGGAAGTCGGCAAGCTCGCCAACGCCGCCAGTCTGCGTGCTTAAAACGTGCACAAGCGCCTTTACAGCGGCAACCATAACGCCCGCCGCAGGGCCGAACATGAAGCTGCCAATCATGACAGGCACAGCCGAGATGTCGAGCTTTAAAAACGGTGGCATTAGCGGAACAGGCAGCTCAAAATACATAAGCACGGTGGATATTGCCGCCATCATTGCGACGACGACTAGGGTGCGGGTTGACATTTTTTGTTTTTTCATTAAAAAAACCTCCAAATAAATTTTAGTCTGCTTTTGAAGGTTGCGATATTTACACGCAAAAACGCCCCTTGTCGTAAAACAAGGGGCGCAGCTTTGACTTTGCAAATACTGCCGTTTCTTTCATCCGGACTATACCGTCGGCTTTGGAATTTCACCAAATCAGCGCTAAAAAAGCGGTCGTGGGCTATACCACCGGTGAGGAATTTAACCTCGCCCCGAAACAGACTATAGCTATATTATATATTATCTTTTGCAAATTACAAGTGTCTATATACCATTTTTAAAAAATATGTTATGATGTAGCTAATAAAAAGATTGGAGTGACCGACATGAAAAAATATGTTGTTATTATTTTATCGGCTGCGCTTGCGCTGACGCTTTCAGCCTGCAAAAAAGAACCGCAGCCGGCTTCCGCCCAAAGCGTGCCCTCGTCGTCATCGTCACAAAGCGCGTCAAAGGCGGTGTCTTCAAGCAAGGCAGATTCTTCATCATCAAGCAGCTCATCTTCAAGCGAGGCTTCAAGCGTTTCGCCAAAGGGCATGACGGAGGTGTCTGTGCCTATATCAACCGACAAAGGCGCAAACGGTACGCTTACGCTTTCAGTGCCGGAAGATTGGGAATTTAACGGCCACACCGTCATGAGCAGCAAGGACATAAAGACGATGGAGGTTGTAAACGCGATAACCGTTACAGACACGGCAAACCCAATTTCAGACACCGTGACATACGGCTTTGGCGCGAGCGACGAAATGACATACCCCGACGGCTACGGCAATATCGACACCTTCGAGGGTGTTGCGGGTGGCAACGATTACAAGATGTTTGTGTATAAAATATTTGCCGACAGCGGCGAGGTGTGGTATCCGCACTACACGTTTATACATATGGGCGACTATATTTTGCAGGTGCATTTTTATCCTTTTGAGCAGACGGACGAGATGTCAACTTATATCGACATAATGAAAACGATGAAGTGTAGGTTTACCATAGATGTGTTACAGATAAGCAAAAAAAGAATAGCGAATAGGACGAACCTGCTGTACAGTTAAGTTGCGAGACTAAACAGCAAAGG
>RZZW01000024.1 GCA_009929695.1 Clostridia bacterium | reverse complement strand
AATGCGTTTCCCATGCGCCCTCTTAACTGGCAGTCTCCTAAAAAAATTCTCCATGATTTTATTGCTTTTGGTGTAACGTATCATTGACAAACCTACAACATTTGTTAAAAAAATGTCATGGCTGCTATTGCTTTTGACTAAAGAAAATATTATAATGATAATAGTATGCAAACTATACATTAAGGTTTGACAGAAAAGGAGTTTTTACAATGAACACACTTGGTAAAAAAACTGTTGACGACATCGACGTAAAGGGCAGAAATGTGCTTGTGCGTTGCGATTTCAACGTCCCGATGAAGGACGGCGTTATCACTAACGACAACCGCATCACAGCCGCGCTGCCCACCATCAAAAAGCTTATCGCCGAGGGCGGCAGAGTCATTCTTTGCAGCCATCTTGGCAAGCCGAAGAACGGCCCCGAAGAGAAATTCAGCCTTGCTCCTGTGGCTGTGCGCTTGTCAGAGCTGCTCGGTCAGCCTGTCACATTTGCAAACGACGACGAGGTTGTCGGTGCAAACGCAAAGGCAGCCGCTGCCGCAATGAAGGACGGCGAAGTTGTTTTGCTGCAAAACACACGTTTCCGCAAGGAAGAGACAAAGAACGAGCCGGCTTTCAGCAAAGACTTAGCAAGCCTTGCAACAGTTTATGTTGACGACGCTTTCGGCTCATCACACCGCGCTCACTGCTCAACAGTCGGTGTTACCGAGTTCATTAAAGATACAGCCGTCGGCTATTTGATGGGCAAAGAAATTGCTTATCTTGGCAACGCCGTAAACGCGCCTGTGCGCCCGTTTGTGGCTATTCTTGGCGGCGCAAAGGTCGCTGATAAGCTCAACGTTATCGACAATCTGCTCACGAAAGTGGACAAGCTTATCATCGGCGGCGGCATGGCATACACCTTCCTCAAGGCTCAGGGCTACGAGGTTGGCACATCGCTTGTTGACAACGAAAAGGTTGACTACTGCAAGGACATGCTTACAAAAGCAAAGGAAAAGGGCGTAGAGCTTTTGCTGCCTGTTGACACAGCAGTTGCGGCATCATTCCCCGACCCCATCGACGCGGCTATCGACGTTGAGTATGTCGCCTCCACAAGCATTCCCGCAGACAAGATGGGTCTTGACATCGGCCCGAAAACACGCGAGCTGTTTGGCGACGCTGTGAAATCAGCAAAGACAGTTGTGTGGAACGGACCTATGGGCGTATTTGAGAACCCTGTGCTTGCAGAGGGCACAAAGGCAGTTGCCGCGGCAATGGCAGAGACAGACGCGACGACAATCATCGGTGGCGGCGACAGCGCAGCAGCTGTTATTCAGCTTGGCTATGCCGACAAGATGACACATATCTCCACAGGCGGCGGCGCGAGCCTTGAGTATCTCGAGGGCAAAGAACTGCCCGGCATCGCCTGCATCGCAAAGGCATAATTAATATAAGGGTTCGCACCATTTGACGATTTTATCGTAGGGTCGGATATTATCCGCCCGCATAGGTTTGCGCAAGCGAATGGCGGGCGGATAATATCCGCCCCTACTTTGCAGTAAGGAAAGGTAAGGTAAAAAACATGAACAAAGCTACACGCAAGGCAGTTATTGCCGGAAACTGGAAAATGAATAAAACTCCCGCCGAGGCCGCAAAGCTTATCGACGAGCTTATACCCGCAGTCAAGGACGCACAGTGCGACGTAGTTATCTGCGTGCCGTATGTCGATTTGGCAGTGGCTGTTGAGAAATGCAAGGGCACAAATATCGGCGTTGGCGCAGAGAACGTGCATTTTGAGAAAAGCGGCGCATACACAGGCGAAATTTCCGCCGATATGCTTGCCGAAATGGGCGTAAAATACGTCATCACAGGTCACAGCGAGCGCCGTCAGTATTTTGCAGAGACAGACGCAACAGTGAACAAACGCACAAAAGCAGCGCTTGAGGCGGGCTTGACAGCCATCGTTTGCGTCGGCGAGCTGCTTGACCAGCGCGAGCAGGGCGTCACTGAAGAGCTTGTGCGCTTGCAGACAAAAATTGCGCTGCTTGGCGTGACAGCTGACGAAATGAAGCGCGTTATCATCGCTTACGAGCCTGTTTGGGCAATCGGCACAGGTCGCACCGCAACATCTGAGCAGGCACAAGAGGTTTGCGCGGCTATCCGCACAGTTGTGGCTGAGCTTTACGGCAAGGACGTTGCCGAGGCAACAACAGTGCAGTACGGCGGCAGCATGAACGCCGGCAACGCTGACGAACTGCTCGGCAAACTGGACGTAGACGGCGGCCTAATCGGCGGCGCATCATTAAAAGCAGACGCATTTGCAGCGATTGTGAACGCGGCGAGCAAATAGCACCTGCGGTGCGGCAAAGTGTCTACGGTAGACAGCGGTAATTGTATACCTTATTTGTCTTTGGCGGTCGGCGCAATTGCCGTAAATACAACCTGCGGTGCGGCAATGACCTCCCTTGTTAAAGGGAGGTGGCGCGACGAAGGAGCGACGGAGGGATTCTTCCCACGGTATTGCACAAACTAACCATACTGTCATTCTGAGCGCAGCGAAGAATCTTAAAACTTACGGCAATTCGCAAAAGATTCTTCGCTGCGCTCAGAATGACAGGCGTGGAACGAGAATCCCACCACCGCCTGCGGGCGGTCCCCCTCCCTTTGACAAGGGAGGTTATGGGCGTGCGCGAAACCAAACAACACACATTTTATGAAAGAACGGTGAAATATGAGCGTAAAACCACTTATGCTTTGCATACTTGACGGCTTTGGCTGGGTGCCGGATGAAAAATACGGCAACGCAATCATCGCCGCCAAAAAGCCTAATATCGACAAGCTTTTTGCGAGCTATCCCCACACGACCATCGGCGCGTCCGGCATGGATGTCGGCCTGCCCGAGGGTCAGATGGGCAACAGCGAGGTCGGCCACACAAATATCGGCGCGGGGCGCATTGTGTATCAGGAGCTCACCCGCATAACAAAATCAATCAAGGACGGCGACTTTTTCACAAACGAAGCACTTTGCGACGCTTGCGACAAGGCGGCTCAAAACGGCAAGGCGCTGCATTTGATGGGTCTTTTATCAAACGGCGGCGTACACAGCCACAACGGCCATCTTTTTGCGCTTTTAGAGCTTGCGAAAAAGAAGGGTGTCAAGGACGTTTACGTGCACGCGATAATGGACGGACGCGACGTTCCGCCGTCATCGGGCAAGGGCTTTGTTGAAGAGCTTGAAGCGAAAATGGCGGAGATTGGCGTAGGCAAAATTGCCACGATAACAGGCCGCTACTACGCGATGGATCGCGACAACCGCTGGGAGCGCGTTGAAAAAGCATATGCCGCCATCGTTTACGGCGAGGGCAACCACGGCACGCCTGTCGAAATCATGGAAAAAAGCTACGCTGACGGCGTGACTGACGAATTTGTAATTCCGAGTGTCACGTGCGAGGGCGGGCGCATTTCGAGCGGCGACAGCGTTGTATTCTTCAACTTCCGCCCAGACCGCGCGCGCGAAATCA
Source organism: Clostridia bacterium (assembly GCA_009929695.1). Lineage (GTDB taxonomy): Bacteria > Bacillota > Clostridia > Oscillospirales > Ruminococcaceae > Ruthenibacterium. The sequence continues at coordinate 48,399 of RZZW01000024.1, read as the reverse complement.
CACGCACATTTGTCGACGACGAGTTCAACGGCTTTGAGCGCAAAAACGGGCGCTTCCCGCTGACATACGTCTGCTTTACGCAGTATGATGTCACGATGCCGAACGTCGAGGTTGCGTTTAAGCCGCAGAGCCTTAACAATGTTATGGGCGCATACCTTGCACAAAACGGCAAGACACAGCTTCGCATTGCCGAAACTGAAAAATACGCGCACGTAACCTTCTTCTTCAACGGCGGCGTAGAAGCACCGTTTGAGGGCGAGGACAGAGCGCTTGTGTCAAGCCCGAAGGTTGCCACCTACGATTTGCAGCCCGAAATGAGCGCGTATGCCGTCGCGGACGAGTGCGTCAAGCGCATAAATTCAGACAAATACGATGTCATCATCTTAAACTTCGCAAACTGCGACATGGTTGGCCACACAGGCGTGTTTGACGCAGCCGTCAAGGCTGTTGAAGCGGTTGACGAGTGCGCAGGCAAGGTCATTGACGCGGTGCTTGCAAAGGGCGGCGCAGTTTTGTTGACAGCCGACCACGGCAACGCCGACAAAATGTACGACCCCGACGCGGAACACCCCTTCACCGCACACACAACAAACCCCGTGCCGTTCCTGGTTGCCGGTCTTGGCAACGTAGATTTACGCGGCGACGGCGTTCTAGCCGACATTGCCCCCACAATGCTGAAAATTCTAGATTTGAAGCAGCCGGAGGAAATGACGGGAACTTCTATTATTACAAAATAAGATAACAAAAGAAGAAATAAGATAGAAGAAAGAAGAAGTAATGAGTTACGGCTGCGCCGTAACATTCTAATGATTTGTGCCATTTTATTAAAACGCTCAAATCATTAGAATGTGATTGCAACGCAATCACACATTACTTCTTCTTTCTTCTTTATTATTTTTTATTTTTAACGATTAGCGCCACCCACCCGTTGTCCTCTTTCACCTCAACAACCGTCAACCCTGTTGCTTCTATGGCGGCTATCACCTCGTCCTTGCGGGTGTCGATGATGCCGCTGGCCATGAAGATCGTGTCTTTTTTCATGAGGTCGGGGACGTGCGGGACTAGCATTTTTATTGCGTTGGCGACTATATTTGCGCAGATAACGTCGTATTTTCCGCTCGCTTTGTCGGATAAATCGCCTATGAGCACTTTGAAATTATTTTCTACGCCGTTTAGCGCGGCGTTTTCGCCTGCGGTGCGCACGCACATTGGGTCGATATCGACGCCCTCGGCTTCGGCTGCGCCGAGCTTTAATGCGGCTATCGCGAGTATGCCGCTGCCTGTACCAATGTCGAGCACGCGCTCGCCGCCTTTGATGATATCGTCGAGCACCGAGAGGCACAGCGCCGTGGTCTCGTGCGTGCCTGTGCCGAACGCCATGCCGGGATCGAGCGTGATTTTCACTCTGTCCGTCTCGAAATCCTCCCAGCTTGGCACTATCGCAAGGCGGCTGCCTATCGTCATGGGGTGGTAGTATGCTTTCCAGCCTGTCTCCCAGTCCTCCTGCTCAACGCCGACGAGCTGCATTTCATGCGGCGTTTCGGCGCGGGCAAGCCTGTCCTTCATGAGCTCAACAATCTCGGCGGGGTTTTCGTCGGGCGCTATATATAGGTGCACAATCACCTTTGTTCTGTCTTTATTTAGCAAGTCCTCGTCGATGAGGTCGATGTGCGCTATCTCCTGCACCTGCGCTTCGAGGTCGCGGTAATCCTCTATATATATTCCGCCGCCCGAAATGCCCGTCGCAATATCCTCGGCCACCTCCGCATATTTGGCGGAAACTATCGTTTGAATATCAGTCCACTGCATAATTTTTGCTCCTTTGATTTATTATATACATTATACACAAAAAGGTGGCAGCGCGCAATTAGGTATATTTTATTAAGCCGTTGGTTTTCACCTCATCAGTCGGCTTCGCCGACAGCTTCCCCTCAAGGGGAAGCCTTCCCCCGAGGGGGAAGGTGGCGCGACGAAGGAGCGACGGATGAGGGCAATTTGCACAATTTGTTAAAAACTTGTCAATGTGTACAAAAGAACCGATTTTACTTGAAAAGGTTTGTTGAATCGTGACATTGATAATTTTTTAACAGTCGTGTATAATAAAAACATCGAAGCAACCTTTATAATTTTGGAGGGTAAGACAGATGGCAGAGACAAAGATTGAAACTAAACAAAACGACAACCAGAAAATGATAGACGCGCTTGTTGCAAACGCAAAGGTAGCCCTAAAGGAATACCTCACGCTTGACCAAGAGCAAATCGACACAATAGTGCACGAGATGGCACTCGCCGGCCTTGACCAGCATCAGGAGCTTGCGCGCATGGCCGTTGAAGAGACAGGCCGCGGCGTGTATGAGGACAAGGTTATCAAAAACATGTTCGCGACAGAGTACATCTGGCACGACATCAAAAAGGAAAAGACCGTCGGCGTTCTTGAAGAGAACGAGATGGAGGGCTATGTCGAGGTTGCAGAGCCCGTCGGCATAATTGCGGGCGTTACGCCCACAACAAACCCCACCTCTACCACACTTTTCAAATGCCTTATCGCCGTTAAAACTCGCAACCCGATCATCTTTGGCTTCCACCCGTCGGCACAGAAATCCTCTGCCGCCGCCGCACAGTGCGTATACGATGCCGCCGTCAAAGCGGGCGCACCGAAAAACTGCATTCAGTGGATTAGCGTTCCGTCCGTTGAGGCGACAGGTCTTTTGATGAACCACCCCGACGTTGCAACTATCCTTGCGACAGGCGGCCCCGGCATGGTTAAGGCTGCATACAGCTGCGGCAAGCCCGCGCTTGGCGTCGGCCCCGGCAACGTGCCGTGCTTCATCGAGAAATCAGCTGATTTACACCGCGCCTGCACAGACCTTATGATGAGCAAAACCTTTGACAACGGCATGATTTGCGCCTCCGAGCAGGCTGTCATCGTTGAAAAAGAAATCGCAAAAGATTTTGAAGCCTTCATGAAGGCAAACAACTGCTACTTCCTCAACAAGGACGAGGTTGAGCAGCTTACAAAATATATGTTCCCAGACCCCAACAAGGGCGTATTCGCCGCCGTCGTTGGCAAAAGCGCATACTGGATTGCCGATCAGGCAGGTCTTAAGGTTCCCGAAAAGACAAAAATCCTCATCGCTCCCCTGCCCGAGCCGAGCGACAAATACCCGCTTTCACACGAAAAGCTTTCACCGGTGCTTGCATATTTTGTTGCAAAGGACATGGAGCAAGGCTTTGCGTATGCAAACAAAATGCTTGAGCTTGGCGGTTTAGGCCACTCGGCAGTTATCCACACAGGCGACATGAAGATTGCCGACGACTACGGCGTTGCAATGCGCGTTGGACGCATAATTGTAAACAGCCCGTCAAGCCAAGGTGCTATCGGCGATATCTACAACACAAACACACCGTCACTGACACTCGGCTGCGGCAGCTACGGCAAAAACAGCGTTTCGCAGAATGTTACCACCGTCAACCTCATCAACAAGAAACGCATCGCGAAGAGGAGAGTCAATATGCAGTGGTTTAAAATTCCGCCCAAAATCTATTTTGAAGAGGACTCCATTCAGTATCTTGAAAAAATGGAGGATATCAGCCGCGCGTTCATCGTAACAGACCCAATGATGGTGAAGCTTGGCAACGTTGATAAAATCCTTTACTACTTGCGCAAGCGCCCCGTTTACTGCCACAGCGAGATTTACTCTGACGTTGAGAGCGACCCGAGCGTAGAGTGCATCATGCGCGGCGTTGAAGCAATGCGCGCGTTCAAGCCGGACGTTATCATCGCAATCGGCGGCGGCAGCGCAATCGACGCGGCAAAGGGCATGTGGCTGTTCTATGAGCATCCGGACACAAGCTTTGACGGTTTGCGTCAGCGCTTCCTCGATATCCGCAAGCGCGCGTTCAGCTTCCCGAAGCTTGGCACAATGACAAAGCTTGTGGCTATCCCCACAACATCAGGCACAGGCAGCGAGGTCACAAACTTTGCTGTTATCACCGATAAGCAGAACGGCAACATCAAATACCCGCTTGCCGACTACTCGCTCACACCTGACGTTGCAATCATCGACCCGCAGTTCACATATTCAATGCCGAAGAGCATTGTCGCCGACACAGGCCTTGACGTTTTGACACACGCTATTGAAGCGTATGTATCAGTTATGGCAAGCGACTACACCGACGGCCTTGCACTGCACGCGATTGAAATGGTGTTCACATATCTTGAAGCCTCGTACAAGGGCGACAAGCTTGCACGCGAGAAAATGCACAACGCAAGCTGCATCGCGGGCATGGCGTTCACAAACGCATTCCTCGGCCTCAACCACTCAATGGCTCATAAGCTCGGCGGCGAATATCACATTCCGCACGGCCGCGCAAACGCAATTTTGCTGCCGTATGTCATTCGTTACAACGCGACAAAGCCGACAAAGTTTGCGGCGTTCCCGAAATATAAGGAATACGTCGCCGACGAGCGCTATGCAAAAATTGCACGCCGCGTAGGTGTTTGCAGCATGGACACACCGACAGACAAGGCAGTTGACGCGCTTATCAAGGCCATCAAAAAGCTGATGAAGGACACCGAGCGTCCGCTTTGCATCAAGGATTGCGGCATCAGCGAGGGCGAGTTCATGAGCAAGCTAGACGAACTTAGCTACAAAGCCTTCGAGGATCAGTGCACCACAGCAAACCCCGTCTACCCGCTCGTAAGCGAAATCAAAGACCTTTATGTGAGAGCATTTAAGGGCGAATAATAAAAACCAAAACCCTCTCGCAGTTTAAAAGCTGCGAGGGGGTTTTCACATGAATTTGCAAGTTCCATTTGTAGGGGACGGCGTCCTCGACGTCTCGCACGGTTTCCACACACATTCGCAAATTGCACCGTAGGGTGCGACGACTCGGCGCACCGCTTCGGTTTGCGCAAATTCGCAAGGCACATTGTAGGGGACGGTTTTCCCGTCCCGCTTAGGCTTATGCTATATTTTGCTTTTGTGCACATCCTGTTACTTTATTGTGACCGTGTAGGGGACGATGCCCACATCGTCCCGATAGTTTTGCGCAAACCATCGGCTACGGAGCGACGAGGGCGTCGCTCCCTACGTTGTGAATTTTATAAATGAGCAAAGAAGTCCCGCTGACGCACGCAGCGCACGTAAACGCTTCGCGCGTTAATTGTAGGGGACGGCGTCCTCGACGTCCCGTAAGGTTTGCACAACCTTATCTCATCAATATCGTTTTGGGTTATTTGTGCGTCCTAACATATAATCAGTAGACACATTATAAAAATCAGCCAAACGTAGCAAATGCTCTATCGGAATTGCCTGAAAACCCCGCTCATATCTAGAGTACACAGTTTGCGTTATCCCTAACATGTCCGCTATATCCTTTTGCAATAAATCTTTGTCATTTCTTAAATCTTTTAATCTTTGAAAATACATTGCAACCTCCAAATAGTACTTTTATGTACTATTGACATTACAATATATTTGGAGTACACTGTTTGATACAGTACTTATAAGTACTGTATGTAGGTTGCCGTGGAATTATACAAAGATATATTGATAAGACTTTTAGAAAACGAACACATTAAAATTACTTTTGAAAATCTCGATATTAATTTCAGCCAAGTTTTTGAATTGGAATGTTATAAAGCGTTAAACGAAATCAAGACCATCGTTTCAAACGATGGCCTTGACGATACAGAATGTTTTCAGAGAATTGAAGAAATTATTTGCTTATTTGAAAAAATGGGAATTGAATGCGGAAATCGCCATGACTTTGGTTAGTGCCTACACATACTTTTAAGTATATATAACAAATTTACGCCGCTTTTGAACTTGACGTAGTTGACGAACTTGACACCGCCACCTGTGCTCGATAAGTTTCAAGCGCTTTTGTCAGCTCTGCGTCGTTGGGCAGCAGGATTAGAGCGCCCTCTACTATATCCGCCGCGGCTTTTGCTCCGGTTTCCGCGCTTGCGGCTTGCGCTTGCGCGAGCGTGTCTGTGCGGCAGATGTTTTGAATTTCAAGCAGCTTTTCTTTATAAAGCGCGTCCTCGCCGTAGACGCTCTTTGCGTCGCTTAGTGTGTCAAACGCGCCCTTATAGTCGCGCTGTGAAGCCTGCGTTGTCGCGGCTTCAAGTATCGCCGTCAGCGTTTCGGCGTTTTTGCCGTCGGTGATGTACGACAGCCTTTGTTGCAAGCGTCCGTCCTCTGGCAAAACAGCGAGCGCCTGATTTATCAGCGCGGCGGCTGCGTCAAAGCTTTGCGCGTCTGTTAACGTGTTAACCTGCGCCAAAATCTGCTCGCGGTAGGCGTCCTTTGCCTGCGTCAGCTTTTCCTGCGCATTTGAATAATTCACATCCGTCACAAGCGCATATTGAGCGATGGCGGTGACGTAATCTTGCGCCGCAAACGCCGCTTCAGCCGCCTGCCACGCCGTGCGTGAAATATTTAGCCGTTGCACATACGAAAGCGCCGCGTCGGTGATTTTTTCGTCGATGACATTCATTGCGGCGACGGCTGAAATATTCGCGGACGCAGTGTCGAAATCTATCTCCTCGCTGATATATCCGACGCGCTGATTTTCGACATATGCCGACACAGCCGCAAACGCCGCCTTCTGCGTGAGGGTGTCGCCTTTTATTTTAGTGCCGAAAATTTCGGCAGTCGCGGCGAAATCGTCCTTGCCAAGCGCACGTGCAACGTCCATAGCGGGGTTTGTGATCACAAGCACCGTGGGCGTTATTATCATTGCCATAAGTATAATTATGCAAAATATTACAAGATAAGCTCTTTTTTTGCTTTTTTTCGCGACAGCCTGCGCTGGCTTTTTCCTCGCCGCATCCGCAAGCCGCTGCGCTGTGACCTCGGCAGGTGTAGACACAAGCTGCGGCGTGCCGCAGATATGGCAGTAATTAGAGCCCTTTTTAAGCTTCGCGCCGCATTTGCTGCATATCATAGTGCAACCTCCAAGTCAGTAAATTTATATACCTATATTACCGCAAATGCGCAATTAAAGCAAGCTACTTGGAAAGCTGCGTAAATATTCTTTTTGTATAACTTAAGCCGCATATTTCTCGGCTCGAATAACACTCATTATTAAAGCGGCTAACGCCATACATATCGCCACTATGATTGCAAAATTTGTGTCAAACGGAACGACAAAAAGCAGGACAAGCAGGTTGATGATAAAATCCGCGCCCGCGAATATCAGAAAATATCTTTTAATCAAAACCTTTTGCCAGTGCGCCCACTGTTTTTCGTTAAATCTATCCACGATAAATTCATTCCGTTATGGCTCACATAGCTTTGCACGTTATCGGGCGGGATATATTTACTATACCGAAAAAAGCTTAAGCATATGCCCGCTAATATGATGGCGCAAGGCGTTATAAATAGAGCAAAATTCATATAAATCACTTCTTAAATAATTTTCGCTTATGAAAAAATTACTCTTTGCGTATATTTGCACTCTAGCACGAAATTATGTACAATTTGTATCAAGGGGAGGTTTATTTTAAAGGCTTCGCGTAAACTATCCTATTGTCATTCTGAGCGAAGCGAAGAATCTTTTGTGCGTTGGCGCAGGTTTTAAGATTCTTCGCTTCGCTCAGAATGACAAAGAGCGCAAGAATCCCTCCACCGCTGCGGCGGTTCCCCTCCCTTTGACAAGGGAGGTTAAGAGGCGTGCAAAACCACCAACGCATCGTAGGGGCACGGTTTATTTTAATCAACAAGCATGTGTGTAATCCGCAAAAACAAAAAAGCTCCCTCCGAAAATACGGAGGGAGCGGAAAAAGATGGGGCGATTAGCCTTCTTCTTTCATTTTTGCAAAGCACTCACTGCAATAAACAGGGCGGTCTTCGCGGGGTTTGAACGGTACCTTGGCTTCTTTGCCGCAGGATGCGCATGTTGCTACGAACATCTCGCGTGTGCCACGGGTAGCGTTTTTGCGGGCGTCACGGCAGGCTTTGCAGCGCTGGGGCTCATTCTCGAAGCCACGGCTTGCATAGAATTCCTGTTCACCGGCGGTGAAAGTAAATTCCTGACCGCAATCTTTGCATACTAATGTTTTGTCTTCGTACATTTTGGACTCTCCATTCGGAATAATAGTATTTGCCCGCAGAAGGATTTAAACCGACACCTTTGGTTAGGACCAACGCTCTGTTTTTAAGCTACTTGGGGCATATATGATGATGCACCTGCATCGGGAAACTATTTAAGCTTTGCGCGCACGCGCTGTAAGGCGTTATCCACTGATTTTTCGGTGGACGCAAGCTTTTTGGCTATATCGGCATACGAAAGCCCATCGATGAACAGCAAAAGCACCTGCTTTTCAAACGGCGAGAGGAGCGTTTCGATGCCCTCCATAGCCTTTGAATAGCTTTCGCTTTGCAAAACAATGTCCTCGGGGCATTCGTCCGACTGCACTTCGTCGAGCGGGACGAAGTTATTCAGCGGTGAATGCTTTAGCCTTGCGGCGGATTTTGCCGCGGAAACGAGCGCGTTTTGCACGCACACATTTGCATACGTATCAAAGCCCGCGCCCTTTGCCTCGTCAAATGTCTGCACTGCGTGGAAAAGCGCTATAAGCCCCTCCTGCACTGCGTCGTCAAAATCTAGCCCCGGACGCACCATGCGGGCGGCCTGTGCACGGATTGACGGCATTTGCTTTGCGATAATTACGGCAAGGGCATTTTCGCTGCCCGCCCGCGCTTTCGCAAGCTGCTCTGACACGGAAAAATCCATAAAAACCTCTGTTACTTAGATACCATTTTATTTTAAATGCTTACACAAGTAATGTCAAGAATAAATTTAAATCTGTAATATTATTTTGTATATTTATACAGATATATGGTGTTTGTTTGGTGCGTATTGACCATTATTTCTGTGGTTTGTGCAAACTTACCTCATCCGTCGCTCCTTCGTCGCGCCACCTTCTCCTAAAGGAGAAGGCTTTAAGGCTTCCCCTTTAGGGGAAGCTGTCACCCGCAGGCGACTGATGAGGTGTATCGCGAAAAGCTACACCCTCGGTTCTTTCATTGTCAGAGCAATGCGTTTTTTGGGGATATCTACGCTGATGACCCACACTGTAACCACGTCGCCGACCTTTAATATCTCGCTTGGGTGGCGGATAAATTTGTTGCTTATTTGGCTGACGTGCACAAGGCCGTCTTGATGAACGCCGATGTCTACAAACGCGCCGAAATCTATGACGTTGCGCACTGTGCCTGTGAGCTGCATGCCCGCTTTTAAGTCCTTCATATCCATAACATCTGTGCGAAGCAGCGGCTTTGGCAGGCTGTCGCGCATGTCGCGGCCCGGGCGCATAAGCTCGGCAATCATGTCCTCAAGCGTCGGCACGCCGATATTTAGCTGCTCAGCAAGCTTAGTCATTCCGAGTTTTTTTGCGGTTTCGGGCAGATTTGCCGCTTTTTCGGTGCCGATATCGGCTGACGTAAGCGAGCAAAGCTCAAGCAGCTTTTCGGCGGCGGGGTAGCTTTCGGGGTGGACGGCTGTTGCGTCGAGTGGGTTTTTAGCGCCCGGCACGCGAAGAAACCCCGCGCACTGCTCAAACGCCTTTGGCCCGAGCTTTGCGACCTTTAAAAGCTCGCGTCTTGTTTTGAACGCGCCTGCGTCCTCACGGTATTTTACGATGTTTTTTGCAGTTGCGCCGCTTATGCCCGCGACGCGTGAGAGCAGCGGGGCTGACGCTGTGTTTAAATCGACGCCGACTGTATTAACGCAGTATTCGACAACGCCGTCGAGCGCGCTGTTTAGCTGTGCGGGCGGCATATCGTGTTGATATTGACCTACGCCGACGGCCTTCGGGTCGATTTTGACAAGCTCCGCGAGAGGGTCTTGCAAACGGCGCGCGATTGACACAGCACTGCGCAGGTTTACGTCGAACTGTGGAAACTCCTCGGCGGCGAGCTTTGACGCTGAATAAACGCTTGCGCCCGCCTCGCTGACGACCATATACTGCACCGGGGTGTCGATTTCGTGCAGGACGTCGGCGGCGAAAATCTCTGTCTCCTTGCTTGCGGTGCCGTTGCCTATGGCTATTATCTCCACGCCGTGATTTTTTATGAGCGCTTTCACGGTGCGTTTTGCCTCGTCGACGCGCTTAAATTCGGGCGTGGGGAAAATCACGGCGGTGTCGAGCACCTTGCCTGTCGCGTCGACGACTGCCGTTTTACAGCCCATGCGGTAGCCGGGGTCAAGCCCGAGCGCAACCTTGCCCTTGATGGGCGGCTGCAATAAAAGCTGCTGTAGGTTTTTGCTGAACAGCTTTATTGCGCCGTCGGCGGCCTTTTGCGTTAAATCTGCACGCACCTCGCGCTCCATGCTTGGGTGGATAAGGCGCGAATATGCGTCTGTGGCGGCCTCTTTAACCTGCTGTGCGGAGAGTGAATTATTTTTGAGAAATTTGCGGCATATCATGTCCTCAGCGCGCGCTTCATCGACTGAAACGCTGACCTTTAAGTAGCCCTCGCGCTCGCCTCTGTCGAGTGCAAGCACGCGGTGGTCGGCGATTTTTGAGACAGGCTCAGAATATTCATAGTAGCCCGAATACACGCTGTCCTCGTCTTTTTTGGCGGCTTTTGAAGATATGACGGCGGTGACCCTGTAAAGGCTGCGCAGTGTGGCGCGCATGGACGCGTCGTCGGATATGCTCTCGGCGATTATGTCTCTTGCGCCCGCGAGCGCCGCGTCTGCGTCGGCAACTTCGTCTGTTATATACGCCTCGGCGAGCTTTTGCGGGTCGTCGCCTGTGTTTTGCTGCATCAGTGCGTCTGCAAGCGGCTGCAAGCCCTTTGCCTTTGCGATGCTTGCGCGGGTTTTGCGCTTTGGCTTAAACGGACGGTAAATGTCCTCGACCTCGGCGAGAGTTTTCGCCTTTTCGAGCGCGGCGGCGATTTCGTCCGTCATTGCGCCCTGCTCGGTTATTGTGTTTATGACAGTCTGCTTTTGCTCATCGAGCTTGCGCAGATATGAAAGGCGCTCGTCCATTTCGCGCAGCATTTGGTCGTCCATGCTACCTGTCACCTCTTTGCGGTAACGCGCGATAAACGGTATTGTGTTGCCTTCGTCGATGAGCGCGATAGTGGCCTCGACGCGCTTTTCGTCAAGCTTAAATTCGTCTGCAAGTAGTTTTGAATAGTTTGTCATTTTGTTCTCCTGTATTTGTAGTTGGTGCAAACCGGCCTCATCCGTCGCTCCTTCGTCGCGCCACCTTCTCCTAAAGGAGAAGGCTCTTCGTAAGGCTTCCCCTTGAGGGGAAGCTGTCGCCGAAGGCGACTGATGAGGTGTATTACATTATTTCACAATTTTCTTCCTTCTAACATAAAACACGCCCGCATAAATAATCCACACGGCGCACGCTGACAGCGAAATTGCTGTTGACAGCGCAAAACCCGGGGTCTTATATTTGAAAATTATCGTGTTTTCGCCTGCGTCTGCGAGCACTGCCATCATGCCGTTTGACACTTTTTCGACCTCGACCTCTTTGCCGTTTACTGTTGCTGTGAAGCCCGCGTCGTACGGCACGCTGAAAAAGACGAGATTTGGCGCGTCGAGCGTTATTTTGCTTGTGAAGCCTGCGCCGTCCGCGTCAAAAGTGCTTGCGGACATCGCCCTGCGCTCGGCAGCGTCGAGGGTATAGCGGGTGTACTCGGCGGAGGTGTCGGCGGGGTCAAGCGGGGTGAGATACTCGCCGTATTTTGCGATTTGCTCTGTTGAAAGACCTATCGCGCGCACTAAAATATCGGCGCGGTTGTCCTCTGCTGCGCTTGAGAGCGCGTCGAGCGAGATATAATTGTCGTACGCAAAGCCCATCGGGATAAAGTTTTCGTTTTCAAAATAAGAATACGTGTCGTCGCTCCATGCGAGTGACCAGCCTATTGACGAAAATTCCGTCTCAAAATCGGCGGCGTTTTCGTTTGGCGTCATTGTATATTTTACGCTCAAAAGCCCGCGCAGCGCGTATTTATTTATCTCGGGCTTGCTTGAAACGTCGCGCTTTACACCTAGCGAGGGGTAAAACTCCATTATTGACGGCGTGACGGTGCTGTTAAAATATTGCAAAACCGATTTGCCGTCCCACATCGAGAGATTATCGAAGCTTTTATACGAATCCGTTCTGTAAAAGCCGTCGGGCCACGCGATATTTTCGGTGGCGGTGTAGCACTGCTGAGTGTAGTTTTTGTCGGTGTTCCACTGGCCGAATTTGCCGATGCCGACGTGCACGAGCGAGTAAAAAACGCTGAACGCAAGCACCGCGGCGAGCAGTGAGGTGGCGAGCTTTTCACGCGTGCGGCTGCCCATTAACACAATCACAAAAAGCAGCAAGCCCGCAAGCGCGATGCCGAGCATAACCCAAAACTGCGCCGGAGATTTTGCCACGCCGATAGTCCATTCGCCGTCAACCTTAGCGGGCACAAGCCCAAACACCGCGAACGCGGCTGTTATCCACGCGACTGTTTTAATCGAGGGGAAAACGTCGATATTTTGGCTTTGCAGCGCCTGCATTGACGCGCAGCACATAATGAGTATCGGCATATAAAACCAACGCGCATAGTAGCTTGAATTTAGCATATAAAACGCCGAGTTGAGTATTGGCACAAACGCCATGAAAAAGCAGATTTTCATTATGCGCGTGTGGGCAGATTTCGGCTTTGCGCGCATAAAGGCTAACGCCGCGGCGCAGGAAACAACGGGCAGCCACGCCGTGAGGCTCGTGTGATTTATCGTGCCCTCGGTATATATCGACGGCAGATATGTGGGGTCGGGCGGGAGGAAAAGCGAGGTGAATATAGCAAAATATTGCTGTACTTTATAATACATTAAAAAGCCAAAGCCGCTTGAAAGGTCGATTGTGCGGGGGTTGTCCATAAGGCTGATGAACGCGGGGTAAAGCAAAATGCTGCCCATTGCACATCCGAGAATTGCCTCAAAAAGCAGCCACAAAAACTTTTTGACAGTTGTTCTGTACTCTTTTGACGCGAGCTTGACAAAGAAATATATGAGCAAGAAAACGACTTGACCCGCAAAGAAAAAGTAGTTGTTTACGGCATTTACGGCGACTGTTAATGCAAAAAGCGCGCGGCGTTTATTGTACATATATTCGTCCAGCGCCCACAGCATAAAGGGGAAAAGCGCTATGCAGTCGAGAAAATGGTTGAAAAACGTGTTGTAAACTGTGAAGCCGCTGAGTGAATAAAGGCACGCGCCGAGGATTGCCCAGTTGCGATTTTTGGCATAGCGGCGAAGCCAGCCGTATGCGGCAAAGCCTGCGACGCCGAATTTAAGCGCCAAAAACGGAGCCATCAAAAACGGCATCCACCGCGCGGGAAACAGCGTTGACAGCCAAAAAAACGGGCTGCCTATAAGGTAAAACGAGTAGGAATTTATTATCGAGCCGCCGAGGTCAGTCTCCCAACTATACTGCCCCGCGCTTGTTTTTACGAAATTATTGACGTACTGATAAAAGCTTATCTGCTGGCTGTTAAAATCGCCCGCATAATGGAAAAGCCCGCCGTCGACTATCGCGAACGGCATAAAAATTATAAGCCCGCACGCCATACAAAGCGCAAACGATATAAAATAGCCGCTTTGGAATTTATTTAATAATCTGCTATTCATAAAAGCCCTCTACTATGTTATACTTAATTTAATTGGAGGCGTACAAAGATGAAATTTTATCCGTTTAACGCGCTCACTTCGAGAATGAAATACATTTCAAGATGGGGCTTGATGCGCTCGGCAAGGCAAGAGAGCCTTAGCGAGCACACAGCCGAAACTGCTATTATAGCACATACTCTTTGTCTAATTGCGGTGAATATTAATAAGCGCACAGATATCCGCCCCGAAAAGGTGGCTGTAGCGGCGCTTTATCACGACGCAAGCGAGATTATGACGGGCGATATGCCAACGCCTGTGAAATATAAAAACGATACACTGCGCCGCGCGTACAAGGCGCTTGAAGCCGAGGCGTGCACGACGCTCGCGACACTGCTGCCTGATGAATTACAAGGTGAAATAGGTGAATGTCTGCGCGTAGACAGCCTTAATGACCGCGAAAAAAAGCTGCTTAAAGCGGCTGACCACTTCTCTGCGATTATAAAATGCATCGAGGAGGAGCAAAGCGGCAACAAGGAATTTAGCGGCGCAATAGTACAGCAGCAAAAAGCCCTAGACGCAATGCAGCTTGAAGAAGCCGAATATTTCAAACAGCATATGCTGCCTTGCTATAGGTGGACGCTCGATGAATTATCTTCGCAGTAGCGGCGATAATTCATCGAAAGAAGCTATAAGAAAGAAGAAAGAAAAGTGCAGGTGACGGCTTCGTCAGAGGGAGCCAAAGTCAGCTTTTTTAAATGTGATTGCGAAGCAATCACTCCTTCATTTTTCTTTTTTCTATCTTCTCTCTTCTTTATTTTGCATTTCCTGCACGCGCCACGCCGCTGAAATCAACTTATCCACATCCGTAAAATAAGTCAGCGAGCAGCATTCTCTTCTTAATGCCGCCGCGCCGCGCAAACCGTGCATGTACCATGTGGCGTAGCTTCTTGCTTGCTGCATGGCTATGCGCTCGCCTTTGTCCTCGCACATGTCGTATATCTGCTTGCGCATGGTGGCAAAGCGCTGTTTTAGTGTCGGCGGCTCGGGCGCGGGTTCGCCGTTTAAGGCGGCTGAAATTTCCGCGAAAAGCCACGAATTTCCCATTGCGGCGCGGCCTATCGCAACGCCGTCACAGCCTGTTTCTTTTAATAAATTTAGCGCCGTTTGCGCGCTTGTCACGTCGCCGTTCGCTAAAACAGGTATGCTCACGGCGGCTTTTATTTTTGCTATTTCGTCTGCGTGTATGCCGGGGATATACATTTCCTTGCGCGTTCTGCCGTGAACTGTGAGCATTTGAATGCCCGCCGCCTCAAGGCGTTTTGCGGCCTCGACGCCTGTCATTATTTCCTCGTCCCACCCTATGCGCATTTTGGCGGTGACAGGTGTGCCGTTTGAATTTTTCACAACTGCTTCCGCCGTCTCCGATAAAAGCGGAAGGTCTTTCAAAAGTGCGCTACCTGCGCCGTTTCCGGTGATTTTTGGCGCGGGGCAGCCGTAGTTTATATCGAGAAAATCGCACGTCACGCCGCGATATTCGCCGCTTGTTATGCTGTTTGCCGCGCCGCCCATAGCGGTAGGCTCGCCGCCAAAAAGCTGTATGCCGTAGGGCGCGTTTCCGCCGCCGCCCGCCATTAGCTTTTGGCTTTTTTTGTCTCCCATAACAAGCGCCTTTGCGCTCACCATTTCGCTGACGGTATACACAGCGCCGTATTGCGCGCAAAGTATGCGCATTGTGAGGTCTGTCACGCCTGCCATTGGCGCAAGCGCCGCGCCGAGTTTTATTTCGATGTCGCCTAATTTCATTTATTTGTATCCTATAATTTTGTTTTATTAACCTTATAATTATACCATAAAAACCGAAATTGTGGTATACTAAATTTAATATACACATGGAGGTACTTGTTTTGAAACTGCTTGTTATAGACGGCAACAGCATTGTAAACCGCGCTTTTTACGGCATAAAGCTGCTCACAACAAAAAGCGGGCGCTACACTAACGCAATTGTCGGTTTTATGAATATATTATCGAAGCTTGAACAGGACGAAAAGCCCGACGAGGTGGCTGTGGCGTTTGACCTTAAAGCGCCGACGTTTCGCCATAAAATGTACGACGGCTACAAGGCACAGCGCAAAGGAATGCCCGAGGAATTGGCCGCGCAGATGCCTGTTTTGAAGGAGCTGCTTGGCTTTTTAGGCTATAAAATGGTGACGTGTGAGGGCTTTGAGGCTGACGATATTCTTGGCACGCTTGCCGCCGCGTGCGAAAAGCGCGGGGATAAATGTCTGCTTGCGACAGGAGACAGAGACAGCTTGCAGCTTGTGTGCGACGACGTGACTGTTTTGCTTGCGAGCACAGGCGAAACAAAGGTTATGGACACCGCCGCCGTGCGCGAAAAGTACGGCATTGAGCCTAAGCAGCTTATTGAAGTGAAAAGCCTGATGGGCGACACGAGCGACAACATCCCGGGCGTTGCGGGCGTGGGCGAAAAGACGGCGCTTGCGCTTATACAAAGCTTTGGCACGCTTGGCGGCGTGTATGAAAATATTGACGACGCGAGCATTAAAAAAGGCGTGCGCGAAAAGCTTTTGCGCGACAAAGAGCAGGCCGAAATGAGCCGCGTTTTAGCCGAAATACGCCTTGACGCGCCTGTTGAAACAGAAAACAGCGCGTATGTTAAGGCCGCGCCCGACACCGAAAACGCCGCAAAGCTTTTGACGGAGCTTGAGATGTACGCGACGCTAAAAAAGCTTGCGCTGTCGCCTGCCGACGCAAAAGCGGCGGCTGACGCGCCCGAGCTTGTGAGCAAAGATATCGCGCCGCTTACGAATTTGAGCGGTAAGGTTTATATTTTTGCAAGCGAAAATAATATACTTGTAGTACAAAATGATAAGGTTTATACGGCTAATATAGGCAGCGAAGAGAGCCTTGCGTTGCTTTGCGACGAGAGCGCCGAAAAATATGCTTTTGACGCGAAAATATTCTACAAAGCGGCATTTGCGGCGGGCAGAGAAGCGAAAAATATTGTTTTTGACGCAAAGCTTGCGGCGTATTTGCTGAACCCATCGGCGAGCGAATACGGCATTGAGCGCCTTGCGGCAGAGTATGGCGTGGCGGCTGAATTTGACTGTGGAAACGTAGACGCGGCGCTGATTGAGCCGCTTTGCGGAGCTTTACGCAAGCAGCTTGACGAGGAGCAAATGAGCAAGCTGCACGACGAGATTGAGCTGCCGCTGTGCGAGGTGCTTGCCGAGATGGAGCACGTTGGCATACTTGTCGACAAGGGCGGCATTGAGCAGTTTGGCAAGGAGCTTGACGAGGTTATTGCCGCCGAGCTTAAAATTATTTACGAGGCTGTGGGCTACGAATTTAACGTAAACAGCCCAAAACAGCTTGGCAAAGCGCTGTTTGAAGATTTGCAGCTGCCGACGCGCAAAAAGACAAAAACCGGCTACTCGACGAACGCCGAGACGCTTGAAAGCCTGCGCCACGAGAGCCCTGTCATCGAGCATATCCTCGCATACCGCACGTATCAAAAGCTAAATTCCACCTACGTTGCGGGGCTTTTAAAGGTCATTGCGCCGGACGGGCGAATGCATTCAACGTTCAACCAAACCGAGACGCGGACTGGAAGAATATCGTCGAGCGAGCCGAATTTGCAAAACATACCTGTGCGCACGGAGCTTGGCAGCCGTTTCAGAAAATATTTTATAGCCGCCGAGGGCAAAACGCTGCTCGACGCCGATTACAGCCAAATTGAGCTGCGCATTCTCGCGCATATTTCGGGCGACAAGGCGATGCAGGACGCGTTTATAAACGGCGCGGACATTCACCGCAGCACCGCCGCAAAGGTGTATGGCATAGATGACGAGGACGTCACGCCGCGCCAGCGCTCTAGCGCAAAGGCGGTTAATTTCGGCATTGTGTACGGCATCGGCGCGTTCAGCCTTGCTAAAGATATCGGCGTGACGGTGCGCGAGGCGGACGAATTTATAAAGACATATCTTGCGAAATATCCCGACGTTGACAATTATATGAAGGACGCGATAAGCACGGCGCGCGAGCGCGGGTTTGCCGTGACGATGTTTGGCCGCAGACGCGCTTTGCCGGAGCTTGATAACAGCAATTTCAACATACGCGCGCTCGGCGAGAGAATGGCGATGAACACGCCTATTCAGGGCACGGCGGCGGACATCATAAAGCTTGCAATGGTGCGCGTTTACAGGCGGTTTAAGGCTGAAAAGCTGTCTGCACGGCTTATTTTGCAGGTGCACGATGAGCTGATTGTCGAAGCGCCGGAAAGAGAAAAAGAGGTTGCGGCGAAGATACTCGGCGATGAAATGCGCGGCGCGGTGACATTAGCTGTCCCACTGCCCGCGGACGTAAACTGCGGCGAGACGTGGTATGAGGCCAAGGGCTGATGCAAACGCGCAAAATGACGCGTGCCGACATTGACGGCGCGGCGAAGCTTGAAGCGACGGTGCTTGACGGCTGGAGCGCGTCGGGGATTTTCGGCGCGCTTGAAGCGGACGCGTCGCGGTGCTTTGTGGCTGAAAACGGTGGCGAGATAATAGGCTTTTGCGCGTTTTCGGTTGTTGCCAACGAGGCAAACCTCGACGCGTTAAGCGTGAGCGAAGCCGTGCGCAGGCAAGGCGTGGCGCGGGATTTATTGTCGTTTGCACTGCGCGATATTTACAAAGACGGCGTGCGAAATGTATTTTTAGAGGTGCGCCGCCAAAACGCGCCCGCAATTGCGCTTTACACCTCGCTTGGGTTTGAAGCCGCAGGGCTGCGCAAAAATTTTTACGAAAAGCCGAGCGACGACGCGATTGTGATGAGCAAGAAATTATTATTGCATGGTTAAAAATTGTAGGGGCGATTCACGAATCGCCCGCGCAGATTTGCGCTAATTTACGGCTTTGCACATGCGATTGGTTTTCGGGCGATTCGTGAATCGCCCCTACATATACTTCGCAGGTTAAAATGGGGAATTAAAATGAACATACTTGGAATTGAATCAAGCTGCGACGACACCTGCGCGGCTGTTGTGCGTGACGGGCGCGTGCTTTTATCTAACTGCATCGCGTCGAGCGCCGATGAGCAGAATTTATATGGCGGCGTTGTGCCGGAAATCGCGAGCCGCCGCCACATTGAGCATATTTCGCAGGTGACAAAGCAGGCACTTAGCGACGCGGGGCTGACGCTGAACGACATTGACGGCGTTGCGGCGACGTTTGCGCCGGGGCTTATCGGGGCTGTTTTGGTGGGGCTTAATTTTGCGAAAGGGCTTTCGTACAGCGCAAAAAAGCCGCTTATCGGCGTACATCATCTGCGCGGACATATCGCGGCTTTGTACCTGACGCACCCCGAATTAAAGCCGCCGTTTATGTGCCTTGTCGCGAGCGGCGGGCACAGCCACATTGTGCTTGTGGAAGATTACACGAAATTTAAAGTGCTTGGCAGAACAATTGACGACGCGGCGGGCGAGGCGTTTGACAAAATTGCGCGCACTCTTTCGCTTGGATATCCCGGTGGCCCCGCCGTGAGCAAGGCGGCAAAAAGCGGCGACCCTAAGGCATATCCACTGCCTATCCCGCGCGTTGAAGGGAAATATAACGTGAGCTTTTCGGGGCTGAAAACCGCCGTTATAAACACCGTACATAACGCCGAGCAAAAGGGCGAAGCCGTCAATGTGCCCGATTTATGCGCAAGCTTTGAGTGGCGTATAACGGACATTTTAGCAAATAAGCTGCTGCTTGCCGCGGGCGATTATTCCTCAAAGCAGCTTTGCATAGCGGGCGGCGTGGCGGCTAACTCACAGCTTCGCAAAGCCGTTGAGCAAGGCGCAAAAAAGCTTGGCGCAAGCGTGTTTTTGCCCGATTTAAAGCTGTGCGGAGACAACGCCGCCATGATTGCCGCGCAGGGGTACTACGAATATAAAACAGGCCGCACCGCCGATTTAAGCTTAAACGGCATTGCGACCTTGAATATTGATTATGAATAACTGCTTAAACGCTTCTGAACCCTTTGCCGATTATTTCGCTGCTGTTTACGATTGTGATAAACGCGTGGTCGTCTGTCGAGTGTAAAAAGTTGCGCAAAAGGGTGGCTTCGCGCCTTGTTAGGACGGTCATTATCACCTTTAAATTTGCGTTTGAATATGCCCCGTAGGCGTTTTCGACGGTGGCGGAGCGGTGGAGCTTGTCTATAATAAAGCTGCTTATTTTGTCGGGCTTTGAGGTGACGACGGTGCACACCTTATGTAGGTTAAAGCTCTCAATTGCGCTGTCGACGACTGCCGCTTTGGCGACGAGGCCGAGTATGCAATAAAGCCCTGTGCGCGCGCCGAAAAGCACCATTGCGGCGAGAACTATCGCAAAATCGCTTATCATGAGCGCCTTGCCTATCTCGACGCTTGTGCGCTTGCTTAAAATGACAGCGACAATATCCGTGCCGCCTGTCGACGCGCCGATGTCGAACACTATCGCGCTGCCTATCGCGGGCAAAAGCACGGCGAAGCACATTTCAAGAAAGGTGTCGTTTGTCAGCGGCTTTGTGAGCGGATAAATTATCTCAAAAAGCGACACATATGCCGACATTGCAAACGACGAATACACCGTCCAGCCCATGCAGTCCTTGCCGAGAAAAATGAACCCGATAACGACTAGCGCGGCGTTGACTATCCACATAAACGCGCCGACGTTGAGCTGTGGAAACAAGCTTGCCAGAATTATCGAAAGCCCGCTTGTGCCGCCGAACGCGAAATGGTTTGGGCTTTTGAAAATAGTTATGCCCGCCGCCGTTATGAAAAGCCCTAAATTCAGCTTTAGAAAAAATGAG
The DNA here is from genome assembly GCA_009929695.1 of Clostridia bacterium. GTDB lineage: Bacteria > Bacillota > Clostridia > Oscillospirales > Ruminococcaceae > Ruthenibacterium. The sequence continues at coordinate 27,942 of RZZW01000024.1, read as the reverse complement.
ATTTTGCTATTCCTCATCAGTTTGTCCATTTTTAAGTCCGCCCTCTTTCATTGTAGCAAATGCAATTTTTTTCGTGGTCGTTGACTATGCCGACCGCCTGCAAATATGAATATATTGTCACTGTGCCGACGTATTTCATGCCGCGTTTTTTCAAATCCTTTGAGATTTTATCTGAAAGCGGCGTGCTTGTCGGGAAATTTTCGCCGTCTCCGAATATTATTTTGCCGTCCGTGAAGCCCCATAAATAAGCCGAAAAGCTGCCGAAGCTGCGCTTTATGTCAAGATAGACATTCGCGTTGCCGATGGCGGCTTCTATTTTGCGCCGGCAGCGGATAACGGCCTTATTTTGAAGCAGCTCGTCTATTTTTTCGCCGTCATATTTTGCAATTTTTTGAGCGTCAAAATTGTCAAACGCGGCTCTGAACGCCTCGCGCTTTTGCAAAACGATAAGCCACGACAAGCCCGCCTGAAAGCATTCAAGCAGCAGCATTTCATACAGCTTTTCGTCGTCGCGGCAAGGCACACCCCACTCGGTGTCGTGATATTTTTCATGAATGGGCGGCACATTTTGCGCCCATTTGCAGCGGGGTATTGTTTCCATTATAATCTCCTATCAAGTTTGAGCTACATCGCACAGTAGGGCGGGGGCTTGCTCCCGCCCTACTGTGCACGCTGTGAAATTATGTAAACCTAATGCGCGTTAATTTTGTCATTTGGGTTATTCATCGGAAATAGCTTTGACACCACAAAATGCTGGGCTGAATATAGGCTGAAGCGACCGCTTAACATATTGCTGACGGCGCAGATTACCGCGAAATACAAAAGATAATCGCTGCCGAAAAACTCGATGCTCAAAAATATGCTTGCAATCGGGCAGTTGACAGCGCCGCAGAAAACGCCGACAAGCCCAAGCGCCGCGCCGAAGGCGGGGTCGAGCCCTAAAAACGCGCCCGCCACGCTGCCAAAGCTTGCGCCAATGCAAAGCGTGGGCACTATTTCGCCGCCGCGAAAGCCCGCGCCTAGCGTTATCATTGTGAAAATAAGCTTTATCAAAAACGCCGCGGGAAATATTTTTTCGCCGCTCATCGCCTTAACAGCAAGCTCCATGCCTGCGCCGTTATAGTCGTAATTTCCGAAAATTTTATGGACTGCAAGCGTCAAAATAATTATAAGCACGCCGCCCACAACGCCGCGCAGATATGGGCGCGGGATGAGCTTTTTATATATTTTGCTGCTTGCGTGCATACCCATGCAAAGCAAAACGCTGACGGCGGCGCACATTGCACCGAGGATTATTGTGCGCGTGCCCATGTCGAAATTAAAGGTTGCGGGCGCGTTTGGCAGAGCGTAAATTATCGGCTCGCGCCCCATTGCGACGGCGAGGCGATAAGCTGTTAGCGCACTGCAAAGCGCGGGGACGAGCGTTGAATAATGAAAAACACCCACGTTTATGACCTCTATGCAAAACAGCGCCGCTGTGACAGGCGTGCCGAAAAGCGCGCTGAAAACGGCACTCATGCCGCATATCATGCAGATGCGAAGCTCGTAGTTATCGAGCTTAAAAAGCCTTGCCGCCGTCGCGCCTATGCTGCCACCCATTTGAAGTGCCGCGCCCTCGCGCCCCGCGCTGCCGCCGCCTAAATGCGTTAGCGCAGTGCTGACGAAAATGAGCGGAGTGAGCCTAAACGGAACGCCTGTGCCCTCGCGCACGGCTGTGAAAACGCCGTTTGTGCCTTGATTTTCCCACATGCCTGTTTTTTGGTAAAAAAACGTGATGATTATGCCGATTAAAGGCAATAAAAACAGCAGCCAAGCATTGTCCGTGCGAAGCTGTGTGACCCAAACGAGCACCCACGAAAACGCCACGCCGACAACCGCCGACACCGCGCCCACCGAAAGCGCTATCACAAGCCACTTAAAAAACGTCATCGAATAAAGCCGCAAGCGCACAAGATATGCCTTTACATGATTTTCCATGAACCTCTCCCCTTTTACTTATATAAGTTTATCATAAATCGTGCGGGTTTCAAGCTGTTTAATGAAAAACAGCGAAAAGAAAAGAGAAGAAAGAAAAAAGAAAAAGTATGGAGTGAAATCTGCGGATTTCACATTCTAATGGACAGTGTAGGGAACGCATTATATGCGTTCCCTACATTTCATATTAAAACGAAGCGGCGCAGCCGTCCGTTCTCTCTTCTTTTTTCTTTTATTTATGCCGCCTCAAACCTGACGCACACTGCTGTGATATCGTCGGGTCTTGCGGTTTTTGCTTTTGCGGCTGCCACTATTGCGCCCGCTATGTCCTGCGGGGCTTTTTGTTTTATGCCGGATAATTTTTCAAGTAGCCAGTCTGCGTCGCCGCATATTGCGCCGTCGGAGACTAGGACGAGCATATCGCCGCGCTGAACGCCGAATGTGTCTGTGCGGCCTGTCACTGTGCCGAGGATGCCTATGGGCAGGCTGTCGCCGCCGAGAAGCGTAACAACACCTTGACGCACTAAATACGACGCCGCACCGCCCGCTTTAAACAGGCTTGCTTCGCCTGTGAAAAGGTTCACCGTCAATGCGTCGAGCGCCGCGCCCGCGTCTGTGTCGCCCTTAAACGACAGCGCTATGTTGACAAGCGGCGCAGTTTCCGCCGCGCCGAAGCCCGACGCGAGCAGCTTTTCGCACAGCGTCGCCGCAAGTGCGCCGTCCACCGCCGCGGCTTTGCCTGTGCCCATTCCGTCGCAAATCAGCACGTGCGCAAGCCCGCAGGAGTCCGTGAACGTCTTTACAGCGTCGGCTGAAATTTCGCCGACGGCGGGTCTTGTGCAAACGCCGAGCATAGTTTTAAGCTGTGGCGGCTGTTTAAATTCAAGCTGCGTGAACATCGCCGTCTGCGTGCAGGTGGGATAATCTAGCACACAGCGGCACAGCGTTCCGGCTTCTTTTGAGATGGCAAGCAGCGTTTCGCGCGTAAATTCCGTCCGCGGCATGCGCACATTTACATAAACACGGCCTGTGCTGTCTGTTGAGACGTGGGTTTCGGTCGGCTGCAAATCGAGCGATAAAAACAGACGTTCAACGCGCTTTGTGCGGCGGTCGTCGGGTGCTTCTTCCCTTTGCGACTGCTTTGCCGCGCTGCCGAGGGCTGCGGCTAGGGCGGCGTATTGCTCTGATAACGCGCCGCGCATCGCTTTGCCTGCGGCGATTGTTTTTCTTCTTGTTAAAAGACGCTGCCAGTTGACTGTGAAAAGCTCCGCTAACCGTCGCGGGTGAAGGCATGAGGTGCGCAGCGGCTCGGGCAGTTCTTCGGGGGTGACAACGCCGCGCGTCAAGACAAACTGCAATTTGTTGAACGCCTCATACACATCTCCCCTGCCGCTGCCCCAGCATATGCCACAGCGCGCGCAGCTTCGGCACACGGACGACGAAACAGCGTCGCACACCTCGCTGAACGACTGCTCGCGGCTTGGCATGCGCGTGCAAACGGCCTCAAGCGTTGAGCCGATGGACGAAAGCGCGTCGCTCATCTCCGTGAGCCGTGCCGACAGCGCCGTCGCGTTTGCCCTTTGCGACGAGACTATCGCGCCGCCCGCGATTTTGCCTATGCGCTTTTGCGGGATAACATACGCTATCGCCGCACACACCGCCGCGCCGCTTAATGCCGCGCCGTATTCACGTGCGCTGTACACCGAAAGCAGCACCGCTGCCGCGCCCAATATGTACGCGGGGCGTATAAGCCCAAACGAATAAGGCGCGAGCGAGCAGACAGCGACAACGAGGACCGTCAAGAGCGACGCGCGGCTCTCGGCGTCTGTTTTTGCCGACGACAAAATGCCGCTCACGCCCGCCGCAGGGTGCATTAAATATGCTAAAGCGCAGATGATGAGGGCTTGTCCCGCCGCGTAAATTACGTCGGACGCGCCCCCGCCGTCAAGAATTGTTATGACGGACGACACGACAAAGCACCCCGCCGCGGCAAGCGCATACGGCGCATTTACGCACGCGGCAAAGGCTATGCCAAACGGACGCAGCGTGCCGAATATCTGTGCGCCCGATATCAAAAAGCCCGCTGCGGCGCACGCGGCAACCGCCAAAACGGGCTGAGTTTTCTCATAAACACCCCTCAGCGTCTGCGCGCGCTTTGTGTCCAAAAACGGAATCTGTGATTTTGCAGACATATGTATTTCTCCATTCCTTATATAAACAGCTTGTCTGCATTATAAATCATAAGCGTAGCTTTTTTTGTCGGTGAGTGTATGTCGCAAAGAGGGTTATTGTGGCGGTTTGCGCTAATTTTCACCTCATCAGTCGCCTGTGGGCGACAGCTTCTCCTAAAGGAGAAGACTTTAAAGCCTTCCCCTTTAGGGGAAGGTGGCGCGACGAAGGAGCGACGGATGAGGTGAGTTTGCGCAAACCTTAATTTTGTGATATTATATAATATATATATTAAAATTGGGGAATGAGCATATGGAAACAAATAAAAAACGAATTTTGAGTGGAATACAGCCGACAGGCACGTTTACGCTTGGCAATTATGTGGGCGCTGTGCGCAATTGGGGCAGGCTTCAGGACGAGTACGAGTGCGTGTACATGGTGGCAAATATGCACGCCATAACCGTGAAGCAAGAGCCTGCAAAGCTGCGCGCGCAGACGCGTGAAGCCGCCGCGCTGCTGCTTGCGTGCGGCATCGACCCGGAAAAAAGCATACTTTTTGTGCAGAGCCACGTGCCCGCGCACGCGGAATTATCTTGGGTGCTTGGGTGCAGCACGCCGTTTGGCGAATTGACCCGCATGCACCAGTTTAAAGAAAAAAGTGCAAAGCACCCCGAGGACATAAATTCCGGCCTATTCACCTACCCCGTGCTCATGGCGGCGGACATCCTTATTTATAACGCCGACCTTGTGCCTGTTGGCATTGACCAAAAGCAGCACCTTGAGCTTGCGCGCAACATCGCGATACGCTTTAACGGAAATTACAGCGAGACATTTGTCGTGCCTGACGGATATATTCCGACGACAGGCGCAAAAATAATGAGCCTGCAAGAGCCTGACAAAAAGATGAGCAAAAGCGACAAAAACGCGAACAGCTTTGTGCTTATGCTCGACGATAAGGACACGATTATCCGCAAATTTAAGCGCGCCGTGACGGACAGCGACGGCTGCGTGCGCGCCTGTGCCGAAAAAGCCGGCGTGACGAATTTGATGAGCATTTACAGCGTTTTCACAGGCAAAACCTACGCTGAAATTGAGGCGGAGTTTGCGGGCAGAGGCTACGGCGACTTAAAGCTTGCCGTCGGCGAGACAGTCGCAGACGCATTTGAGCCGATACAGAGCGAATATAAGCGCATACTTGCCGACAAAAATTATCTTGACGGTGTGCTTAAGGACGGCGCAGAACGCGCGGCGCGAATTGCAAACCGCACCGTAAACAAGGTGTATAAGAAGGTTGGCTTTCTACAGCTTGACAAATAAGGGGAAATATTCCTAATTTTCCATAAAAATATCATAAATACCATATATTGACAAAAAATTCTTTTTTTGGTATAATTTCTACAAGATAAATAATACCTTTTGTTTTTATGGAGAAATGGAGATAATTTTATGAAATCGACAGGAATAGTAAGGCGCATAGACGACCTCGGCCGTGTGGTGCTGCCTATAGAATTGCGACGAGTGCTCGACATCGACAAGGATTCATCTGTGGAAATATACGTCGACGACGACAGCGTTATTTTGAAAAAATATCAGCCCGCCTGCATCTTCTGCGGCAGCGCCGACGATGTAGAGCAGTATCAAGGCAGAAACATCTGCGCCGAATGCAGAAAGGCAATCGGAAGCTTATAAATAGCGGCTTCACAAAGGACACCCAATGATTTTTGATACTCATGCACATTACACAAGCCATCAATTTGACAGACACCGTGACGAACTTTTATCTTCTTTGCCGCAAAACGGCGTTGTGGGGATTGTTGACTGCGGGGTTGACCTTGAAAGCGCGGTAAAATCGCTTGAACTTAGCGAAAAATATCCGTTTTTGTACGTCGCGGCGGGCATACACCCCGAGAGCATAACGGACGAAACGGCGTCCACAAACACGCGTTTTGGCGGCGATTGGCGAGCGGAGCTTGTCGAAATTGAGCCGCTTTATGAAAATAAACGCGTTGTCGCAGTTGGCGAAGCGGGGCTTGATTACCACTGGGAAATACCAAAGGACGAACAGCAGGCGCTGTTTGAAGCGGAGATAAAGACCGCGCTCACGCACGATTTGCCGATAATAGTGCACGACCGCGAAGCGCACGCCGACACCTACGCGCTTTTAAAAAAGTACAAGCCAAAAGGCGTTGTGCACTGCTATTCCGGCAGCGCCGACGACGCTATCTGGCTCACAAAGCAGGGGTTATACATCGGAATCGGCGGCGTTGTGACGTTTAAAAACTCGCGCCGCCTGCAAGAGACAGTCAGTGCCCTGCCGCTAGAGCGCATCTTGCTAGAAACCGACTGCCCCTACATGGCTCCCGAGCCGTTTCGCGGCAAGGAAAACAACTCCGCCCTAATAAAATACGTCGCCGCCAAAATCGCCGAAATAAAAGGCGTAACGATAAGTGACGTGCTTGACATCACCGAAGAAAACGCAAAAACCGCGTTTAATCTCGCATAAATTTATAGGCTGTTGCAGATGTGTTTCAAAACACATCTGCAACAGCCTAAATTTTTTTAAAGCTTGCGGGACGTCTAGGACGCCGTCCCCTACAAGACACGTTGTAAAATTGCGTAAACCATGCGGACGCGCAGTGCGCGTCCCTACAATCCGCTGAAAATTCACATTGCACAGTAGGGCGGGGGCTTGCTCCCGCCGAAAGCTTACGCGGACAGTTGCAACGGCGGGAGCAAGCCCCCGCCCTATTGTGCACCGCCAGTTGTTCACAAATGAAAAAATAGCCGTCTCTTTGTATTAAACACGAGAAACGGCTGTTTTTTATTGCTTTGGTACAACTGCCAAAAATGTTAAGTCTGCGTTTGAATTATTTATTAGGCTGTGCTCGTGGCCCTCGGGGCAGTAATGACAAACGCCGGCTTTTACGGTCTCGTAGGCGCCGTCCATAAGCACTGTGCCGGTGCCGCTTGTGATAAAAATCATCTCGCAGTTGCCCTCGTGTTTATGCAGACCAATCGTTGCGCCAGGAACGAGCGTGCCGCGCAGAACGCGGTTTTCGCCGTCAAAAAACATATTTGCGGCAAGCTCTTTTTCTCCGCCCTTAAAGCTTGTCAAATGCTGAAGCTCCATCTTGTCAAAATCTATAATCATTATTATACCCTCCGTATAAATTATTGCACTGTAATAACGCACACAACAGGCAGGCGGCAATATTTGCGGCGAAAGTTTTCAAAAGGTGTCGACGTGCATTTCGTTGCCGACATCGGCGTTGAAAAACCTAAATCGTCCATCGTCATCGACTCTTGAAAACGTGACGTAATGCGCTCCCGTCCACTCTAAATAAAGCACGATACCCGCTTTCGCACCGCTCACATGTCGCTTAATTGCGCGGCGGGAATACGATATTTCCGCTCCCTGCACAAGCGTTTTTATATATCGAAAAAGACTGTTTGGCCCTGTGCCCATATACCCATTGTATTTTAAACCTTTTTCGAGCTCGTCGTGCACTGCCTGCGGACTTTTGTTTATGCCGAAAACGCGAAAGAGATTATACGCCGCCATCCAGCCGCAGCCGTTGACACTCGACGGCAGTCTGCCGTATTTTATATCTGTCAAAAGCGGCTGATTTATCATGTAGCCGTCCTTAGAAAACGCATTTTTATCCATATTTAGCCGAAATTTATATCACGCGCGCGTTTTTCCATTTTCCGGAAAAATAGCGTATGATAAAGAAAATATCGCGGAAAACCCAGTCGAGCGTCATCGCGACCCACACGCCGAGCAGACCCATGTTCATGTACTGCCCTAGCACGTAAGCGAGCACGACGCGGCACAGCCACATTGACGCCATGCTGACACCCATCGTGTATTTTGCGTCGCCTGTGGCGCGAAGCATATTTGGCAAAACGAAGCTTGGCACCCACGCTATTGCCGTGCAGATGCAGCTGTAAATCATGATTGTTTCGCACAGCGCCGCCGTCTCGGTGGAAACGTGAAAAAACGCTATGAGCGTCGGGCTTGTGAACAGCAAAACCGCGTTCAGCGCGCCCATACCGACGTAAGCTATCGTCATGAGCTTGCGGGTGTAATATTGCGCCTGCTTATAGTCTTTCGCGCCGATGCACTGGCCGATGACTGTCACCATAGACAAGCCGATGGCCGCGCCAGGCACGTTTGAAAACGACGCAATGTTGCCGCATATGGCATTCGCGGCGATGGACATTGTGCCAAAGCTTGCGACAAGACGGCCTGTGAGCAGCTTGCCGACCTGAAACATGCCGCCCTCAAGACCTGTTGGCACGGCGACGGAAAGAATGCTGCCGAGCATTTTTTTGCTAAACTGCGGCTTGTGAAGCTTTGTGAGGAATACAGTATTATTTTTATTGAGCAGCATGACGACCATTATTACGCCCGCCGCCGCGCGTGCGCAAAGCGTTGAAATAGCCGCGCCCGCGACACCGATGTTGAAAACATAAATGAGTATCGCGTTGCCGCCGATGTTTATAATATTCATTAAAAGGGACACAAAAAGCGATATGCGGCTGTTGTTCATAGCCCTGAACACCGCCGCGCCGCCGTTATAAAGGCCGAGGAACGGATATGAAATCGCGGTTATCCAAAAATACGTTTGGGCGGACTGCATGACGTCGTTCTCGACGCTGCCGAAGATAAACCTGAGCATTTGGAGGTTGAACGCAAGCACAAACATCATAACGAGGAACGCAAGCAGCATCGCTAGCCACAAAAGCTGTTTTGCCGCGCGCGACGCGTTTTGCCTGTCGCTGCGCCCGATATATTGGCTGACGACGACAGCGCCGCCCGTCGCGAGGGCGCTGAAAACCTGAATTAATAATACGCTTATTTGGTCGACGAGCGAAATACCCGACACCGCCGCCTCGCCGACAGTTGACACCATGACGGTATCTGCCATGCCGACAAGAACGAGCAAAAGCTGCTCGATTACAAGCGGAATAAGCAGCCGCGCGATGTCCCTGTTTGAAAAACGCAACGGACGGTCAAAGCCCTTTGCCTGTATATTTTCCATTCGCCGCCTCCTTTTGGTGGGTGTTGTTTGTAAATTAGTGAAATTAAACGGACGCGCAATGCGCGCCCCTACAAAGGCTGCTGTTTCACCATAAAACCCACATTATATAATTGTAATACAAATGTAAAATTATTGCAATGCGGTTGGTGCTTTGTAGTGTGCGTTTCTTGCTATTTAATTGTGTGGGTTTTTATTTCCGCGGCAATTTGCTTTATGTCCTGCGGCGAAAGTACCGCGCGGCCTTTTTGGATAAAGGCGAGCAACGCGCCCTCATTTGTGAAAACGTTTGCGCCGCTGATGTTTACCGAAATGTAGCTGTTTGAGAAGTAAACGCAGCCCTTTAGCGGTGCGTTTATGCCCGCTTTAATCAGCACATTTTTGATAACCTGCACCTGACGCGAGCTTTGCACAAGCGCGTTTGGCATCTGCTTTTCGATGACGCTGCCGCGCTTTCCGCTGCGTGTGTGGCGCCAATACTGTGCGTCCGCTCGGCCTGTTATCTCGCCCGCTTGGTTTTTCACCTCAATGACGCTCACGCCCTGCGGGGTTATGGCTATCGCGTCAAGCTCGGCTGTGGGGCCGCATTTCACGGTGAAATTTTGGCACACTGCACACCCTCTCGGCAGGCGCTTCACGAGCATTTTTGCCGTTTTATTCTCGCCATCTAGCCCGCTTTGAAGCACCTTTATGCGGTTATAAAAAGCAAAAAATGCCGCGACGCCCGCAACAGCAGACACCGCCGCAGCCATCCAAAGCTTGAAAAACAAAAACGCCGCGCACGCCAAGGCGCAAAGGAAAATACCGACAAGCAGCGCTGTGCGCTTGTCGGTATTTGAATTATGACTTTTATAAAGCTTCGCCATTATTCGCCGTCCGTGATGAATTTATAGCCTGTCGTCTCGTGATATTCCTCGTCGGGCATCAGCAGTACAGACGGAAATTCGGGGTGCGACGGCGTGCAGGGGTAGTGCTGCGTCTCAAGGCAGAAGCCCTGATAATTTACGTGCGGCTTACCGTCTTTGCCCGCATACTCGCTGCCTGCGAGGAAATTGCCTGTGTAAAGCTGGACGCCCGGCTGCGTTGTGTAGGTTTCCATAGTTATGCCTGTTTTTGCGCTGCGCACTGTGGCGGCAAGCGCAAGGCCGTTTATGCCTTTGTCAAGAATAAAGTTGTGGTCGTAGCCGTTTGCCATTTTAATTTGAGGGTCGTCCATATCGAGGTCGCGCCCGATGGCTTTCGGCGTGCTGAAATCAAACGCCGTGCCTTTTACGGGCAGAATATTGCCTGTCGGGCATGTTTCCGCGTTGCCCTCGCAGTAGGCTTCGGCTTCGATTTGAAGCGTCTGCTTTAAAACGCTCTGTGAGCCTACGCCGTCGAGGTTAAAATAGCTGTGATTTGTGAAATTCACGATTGTCGGCTTGTCGGTTGTGGCGGTGTAGTCCATGACTATCGCGTTTGTGTCGGTGAGCGAATAGGTGACGGTGACGTCGAGGTTACCCGGGAAACCCTCCTCGCCGTCGGGGCTTTTATATGTAAGGACAAGCTTGTCGTCCTCGACGCTGCCCTTGAACACAGTTGACATCAGCACGCCGTGCAGGTGGTTTTTGCCGTTGTTCGGCGTGAGGTTATATGTTGTGTCGCCTATTGTAAAGGTGCTGTTTTCGATGCGGTTTGCGTAACGCCCGACAAATTTGCCGAGGCAGCCGGACGCGTTTTCGTATGCTTCGAGGTTGTCGTAGCCAAGCACAACGTCGCTGAACTCGCCTTTTTTATTTTTGACAAAAATATTTGTTACGGCGCAGCCATATTCAATGATGCAGACACGCATACCGTTTGAATTTTCAAGCGTATAGCTGTAAACGTCCTCCCCATTTTGAGTGCGACCGAATAGTGTGCTTGTGACAGACATATGTTACCTCCAAAATCTATTTATGCAAATAAAGAAGAAAGAAAAAAGAAGATATAAGAAGTAATGAGTGATTGCTACGCAATCACATTTTAATAAAAAGCGGCTATTTGTCGCAATGTGATACCAAAGGTATCACACCTTACTTTTTCTTTCTTCTTTATTATCTCTTATTTCATATTACCTCTAATTTGTTAACTTTTCAAGTGCGAGGATTGCCTTTTTTAGTTTTTGGGCGGCGGTTTTGGTTTTTTCTGCGTCGCCGAAGCCTGTCATGCGGAAAAAGCCCTCACCTTGTGTGCCGAAGCCTGCGCCCGGTGTGCCGACTACGCCCTCGTTTTCGAGCAAATAATCAAAAAAGTCCCACGACTTCATGCCGGCGGGGCACTGCATCCATATGTAGGGGCTGTTTTTGCCGCCGCAATACCATGTGCCGCACTCGTCTAGCGCCGCCGCAATTACTGCCGCATTTTGGCGGTAATAGTCGATATTTTGCTTAATTGCCGCCTGACCCTCGTCTGTAAACACAGCCGCCGCGCCCTTTTGGACGATGTACGGCACGCCGTTGAATTTTGTTGTTTGGCGGCGCAGCCACATCGCGTTTAGCACCATGCCGTCGCGCGCGAGCGATTTTGGCACTACCGTATATCCACAGCGCGTGCCTGTGAAGCCCGCCGTTTTTGAGAACGAGCAAAACTCTATCGCGCAGCTTTTTGCGCCGTCGATTTCATAAATGCTGTGCGGCGCGTCGTCTGTGATGAAGCACTCATACGCCGCGTCAAAAAGCAAAACAGCGTCGTTTTTCTGCGCGTATTCGACCCATTTTTCAAGCTGGGCTTTTGTGTACGCCGCGCCTGTGGGGTTGTTTGGGCTGCAAATATAGATTATATCCGCCGCGACATCGCTTTGCGGCATCGGCAGAAAGCCGTTGTCCTTCGTCGCCTGCGCATAGACGATTTTGCGCCCCGCCATCGTGTTTGTGTCGACGTAGACAGGGTACACAGGGTCGGGCACGAGCACGGTGTTGTCCTTGTCGAAAAGGTCGAGGATATTGCCGATGTCGCTCTTTGCGCCGTCAGAGACAAAAACCTCGTCAGAATCGAGCGAAACGCCGCGTTTAGCGTAATATTTCACAAGCTCGTCCCTCAAAAAGCCGTAGCCCTGCTCGGGGCCGTAGCCCTTGAACGTCTCTTTTTTCGACATATCGTCAACAGCGCTATGCAGTGCGTCGATGACAGGCGCGGCGAGCGGCAGCGTAACGTCGCCTATGCCGAGGCGGATAATCTCCCTATCCGGATTAGCGCTTTGAAACGCCGCCACTTTTTTCGCAATAGTCGAAAATAAATAGCTCTCATTGAGCGCCGCATAATTTTTATTGATTTTCATATTGGTTCCCACTCTCTATGCAAAGTTGATGTGTTTATTATAACACAACGTGAAAGAATATAGAAGATAGAAGAAAGAAAAAGTAATGAGTGCCGGCTACGCCGTCACATTAAAATAGTTAGTGCGTCTATGTCAAGCTTTATATAAGACCAACGTAGACGCACTACTTATTATAATGTTACCGCAAAGCGGTAACTCCTTACTTCTTCTTTCTTCTTTCTTCTATCTTCTTTTTTCTTTCATTTATCCTGCTTCTGATAATCAATCGCCGCTTGGACGAAATTTTTGAAAAGCGGGTGGGCGCGGTTGGGGCGGCTTTTGAATTCGGGGTGGTACTGCACACCGATGTAAAAGCGCTCGTCTGTAAGCTCGACGGCTTCGATAAGCCTGCCGTCGGGGGACGAGCCGGCTAGCGTCAGCCCTGCGGCTTCGAGCTGTTCGCAGTAGGCGTTGTTAAACTCATAGCGGTGGCGGTGGCGCTCGCTTATCTCGTTTTTGCCGTAGGCGGCGAGCATTTTTGTGCCGTCCTTGATGGTGCACGGATACTGCCCAAGCCGCATTGTGCCGCCCTTTTCGTCTATATTTTTCTGGTCTGCCATTATGTCAATGACAAGGTTTTTGCCCTCCGGCTCAAATTCGCCTGAGTTTGCACCGACAAGCCCCGCGACGTGGCGGGCGTATTCTATAACGGCTATCTGCATGCCGAGGCAGATGCCGAAATACGGGATATGATGCTCGCGCGCATACTGGCACGCGCGGATTTTGCCCTCGATGCCTCTGTCGCCAAAGCCGCCGGGCACAAGTATTCCGTCGCACTCGCGCAGCATTTCGTCTGCGGTGTAATCGTTTATATCCTCGGCCTCGACCCATTTTATGTGCACGACTGTGCCTGTCTCAAAGCCCGCGTGGTTGAGCGATTCCATAACCGACAAATACGCGTCGTGAAGCTTGACGTATTTGCCGACAAGCCCGATGATGACACTGCGCTTGCGGTTTGCGATACGCTCAAGCATCGCGTTCCACTCTGTCAATTCGCACGGCGGGCAGTCGAGGTGAAGCTCGCGGCACACGATGTCGGAAAGGTGGCTGCGCTCGAGCATGAGCGGCGCTTCGTAGAGGACGGGGACGGTCAGATTTTCAATGACGCAGTCCGGCTTTACGTTACAGAAAAGAGAGATTTTCTGTCGCAAAGAGTCGTCCATCGGCTCGTCCACGCGCGGGATAATGATGTTTGGCTGAATGCCGACGCTTTGCAGCTCCTTGACGGAATGCTGTGTCGGCTTTGACTTAAATTCGCCGCTTGATTTAATATACGGCACAAGCGTGACGTGCATGAAAAGGCAGTTTTCGCGCCCGACCTCAATTGACACCTGACGTATCGCTTCAAGAAACGGCGTGCTTTCGATATCGCCTGTCGTGCCGCCGATTTCTGTTATGACAACGTCGGCATCTGTCTTTTTGCCGACGGAATATATAAAGCTTTTTATCTCGTTTGTGATGTGCGGAATGACCTGCACCGTCTCGCCGAGATACTCGCCGCGGCGCTCTTTTGTGAGCACGTTCCAATACACCTTGCCGGTGGTGAGGTTTGAGTATTTGTTGAGATTTTCGTCGATAAAGCGCTCATAATGGCCTAAATCGAGGTCGGTTTCAGCGCCGTCGTCGGTGACGAACACCTCACCGTGCTGATAAGGGCTCATTGTGCCGGGGTCTACATTTATATAAGGGTCAAGCTTTTGCGCTGCGATTTTAAGCCCGCGGCTTTTGAGCAAACGCCCTAAAGACGCCGCCGTGATGCCCTTGCCAAGCCCCGAAACAACACCGCCTGTCACGAAAATATACTTAGTCATACTCTTCCTCTTTCCACATTTGGTTTCCACTCACTCACAACATGCATCGTAGGGAACGCATTGTATGCGTTCCGTTGGGTTCGCGCAAACCATCGGATTCGGAACGCATACAATGCGTTCCCTACGTTGTGAATTTTATAAATATCCGCCCATAAACATTCGTTTACACTTCAACCGTTCCATCAAACACCGTCACCGCGTTGCCTGTCATATACACTGTTTCTCCGGTGTATCGGATTGTCAAAACGCCGCCTAAAAGCACCACCTCAACGTCTGCGTTCATGGGGCAATAGCCGCACAAAACGCTTGCTACGACGCACGCGCAGGTGCCTGTGCCGCAGGCTAGGGTTTCGCCGCTGCCGCGCTCCCACACGCGCATTTTGAGGTGAGTTTCGTCGATGCGCTGAACAAACTCGGTGTTTACGCCCTCGGGGAATATTTTAGCGTGCTCAAACTGATTTCCGAGCATCGGGAGATTTAGCTTGTTTACATCATCGACAAACACGACGCAGTGCGGGTTGCCCATGCTGACGCACGTGATGCGCACGCCGCCGCCGTTCACTTCGACAAGGCGGTCGATAATAGGGTTTTCATCAAAGCCTGTGACGGGTATGTCGGACGGCTTTAATATCGGCGTGCCCATGTCGACGGTGTAAAGCTGCGGCGCTTCGCGGACGATGTGCTTTATACTGGAAAGCGTCTCGATGTCCACACAGTCGGCGCGTTTATTCATGCCGTGCGTGAACAGATATTCAGCCACACAGCGCACGCCGTTGCCGCACATTTTCCCCTCCGAGCCGTCGAGGTTAAACATACGCATTTTCGCGTCCGCAACATCAGACGGACAAATGAGAATAACGCCGTCGCCGCCTATTCCTGTGTGCCTGTCAGACAACCGAACAGCAAGCGCAGCGGGGTCAGCGACGGTCTGCTCAAAGCAGTTTATATACACATAATCATTCCCGCAGCCCTGCATTTTAGTAAAATCAAGCTTCATTTTTCCCTCTCCTTAATAAAATTTCTCCTATATGGATGCGAAATATAACGGCGCACCGTAGGGCGGGGGCTTGCTCCCGCCGTAACTTACGGCACAAGGTTACAGCGGCGGGAGCAAGCCCCCGCCCTACGGTGCATTTTGTGAATTTGTGCGGAAATTTGCGGACGCGCAATGCGCGCCCCTACAAAGGTTACTGTTTCACCATAAAAATCGCGTCATGGGGGACATATTGACCTCTGCAAGAGCGGGACGTCAAGGACGCCGTCCACTACATATTTTAAATTTTCCCTTCGCAGCTAATCAAAATGCTTTCCGCCACCTCGCGGCGGGTTTTTCTTGAATCCATTGCTTCGCGCTCGATGTATTTGTGCGCTTGCGGCTCTGTCAATTGGCGGTGCTGTATAAGCGCACATTTGGCTCTGTCCACAAGGCGGATATCGTCGATTTTTTGCTGAAGCTGTGTGTTTTTTTGCTGCAAGGCGTTAAGGCGGCGATGCGCGGCACACGCCATTTTTATCGCGCTGAAAAGCAAAGCGCGGTTGAAAGGCTTTGACACAACGAACACTCCCGCGTCCTCAACCTTGACGCTTATTTCATCCGCAAGCTCCGCCTTGACAATCAAAACAACGCCCGCGCCTGTTTGCATAGCCGCGTCGGACGCAAGCTCATACCCAAATTCATCGCTCAACGGCGAATTTATCACCGCGAGCTCGTAGTCGTTTTCAATAAGCAGGCGGCGCGCCTCTCCGCCGCCACAGCACGCAGAGGTTATCTCCATCTGCATACCGCGCAACACCTCGGCAAGCATATCGCGCCCTTTTTCGCCGCCTGAAACAATGAGCGCACCTGCCAAAGCGCCTCACCCCCTTGTAAGGTTTTTTACCGGCTTAAAGCATTTCAAAATACACCTCGCGGCGATATTTTTCTTTGTCCGCTGCCGCGAAATAACGGTTTTGCTCCTGCTGCTTTAGTGAAATATATTTGCGCGTGACCTCTTCACCGAGCACGCGGCGCACAAAATCAGACGTTTTTGCCGCGTCGAGCGCCTTTTCAAGCGTCTCGGGTAATTGCTCAAGCGCGGAGGTGTTTTGCGTGTACAAGTCATACGGAGTTTCGTTTTTGAGCTGCATTTTATTTTTAACGCCCTCAAAGCCCGCCGCAAGCAACAGCGTGCACGCGAAGTACGGATTGCACGCAACGTCCGGCGTGCGCACCTCGATGCGTGAAAATTCGTCGCTTGCCGCCGCGGGTATGCGCACAAGCTGGCTGCGGTTTTGATGGCTCCACGCGATGTAGCGCGGCGCTTCAAACTTGCCGAGCCGCTCGTAGCTGCCGGGCACAGGGTTTGTGAACGCGCAGCACTCGGCTGAATGTGCAAGCACGCCCGCGATAAATGAAAACATTATTTCGCTGTCTGTGCCGTCGTCGTTTTTGGCAAAAACATTTTTGCCGTTTTGCGAAAGCGACAAATTTATGTGCATGCCGTTGCCCGCCTTATCCGCGAGCGGCTTTGGGCTGAACGAGCCGTAGAGTCCGTTTCGCGCGGCGACTGTTTTCACAACGCCCTTGAACGTCACAACGTCGTCGGCTGAATTGAGCGGCAGATTATATTTGAAATCGACCTCGTTTTGCCCCGGCCCTTGCTCGTGGTGGCTTGATTCGGGGCGAATGTTCATCTCTTCGAGCGTCAGGCAGATTTCGCGGCGCACGTTTTCGCCTTTATCAAGCGGCGCTACGTCGAGGTATCCGCCTTTATCTTGCGGCTTTTGCGTCGGGTTTCCGTTTTCGTCGCGCTCAAAAAGGTAAAATTCGCACTCAGCGCCCACCTTGCACTCGTAGCCCGCGGCGGCTATTTCGTCGAGCGTGCGGCGCAAAATATGGCGCGCGTCGGCGTTATACGGCTCGCCATCGGCAGTTTTGATGTCGCAAAAAAACCGCACGACGCGCCCTGTCTGCGGACGCCACGGCAAAACGCAGAGCGTGGCGGCGTCGGGAAAGAGGAATAAATCTGATTTATCCACAGGCGCAAAGCCCGCGATTGATGAAGCGTCAAATGAAATGCCTGTCTCGAACGCACGCGGCAGCTCCGCGGGCATTATGGCAATGTTTTTCATAGTGCCGAAAATGTCGCAGAAAGCAAGACGTATAAATTTTACGTCGTTTTCCTCTACAAATTTAAGCACATCCTGCGCAGTGGAGTTCATTTGATTTACCTCGCTGTTTCATTATTTATGGTAAGTATTCGTGCGAAACTACGCGGGCGATTCGTGAATCGCCCCTACAATTTTAAAATGTGCTGCCGAACCGGACGCGCAATGCTCGCCACTACAAAGGTTGCACGTCTCCGCAGGAGCGGGACGTAGGGCGTGACGACCTCGGCACGCCGCAAGCCGAGAGCTTGTGCGACAATTACGGCACGCCGAGGTCGTCGTGCCCTACGGTGCATTACCATTGTATAGCGATTTATTTAAGTTCGTAATAGTCTGCCGTCCCCTACAAAAGTTGCACGTATCCGCAAGAGTTAAGAATAACAATAAAGCTGTTTATACGGGTTTTTTGTGTCGGGTTCGAGCACAAAGAAATCGTTTTGCTTTAAATTATCGCGCTCAACACCGAACGCTTCGCAGTATTCGGTGAGATATTTGTCGATGTAATCCATATCTGCGGCTGTTGCTTTATGCGGGATAATCTGCGCGGGCAAATCGTCAGGCAGCTCTTTACAGCGCAAAAACATTTTGCCGCCGTGCATGCCTGTGCCGACAAAGCGCCCCACAGGTGCTTTTTCGCCGTCGCCGTCAAGCCCGAGCACAATTATTATGCCGCCCGCTTGATACTCGCCCAAAAAGCTGCCGACCTTGCCGCCGACTATCAGCACCGGCTGTTTTTCTTTATACGCCTTCATGTGAATGCCCGCGCGGTAGCCCGCGTCGTCCTTTACATAAATGCGTCCGCCGCGCATGGCGTAGCCTGTTGCGTCGCCCGACGAGCCGTTTATGATGATAGCGCCGTCGTTCATTGTGTCGCCGCACGCGTCCTGCGCGTTGCCGTTGACGGTTATTTTTGCGCCGTCAAGATACGCCCCGAGCGCATTGCCCGCCGTGCCGTTTATCGTTATGCTTTTGCTGCCAAGCCCCGCCGCAATGTAGCGCTGACCGTTCACGTTGTCGAGCACAAGCGCTTTGCCCGCCTCGTGCTTAACAATTTCGCAAAGCTCCTTTGCGGGCATATTTTTTGCGTCTATCATCATACCTCACCCCCAAGCTGTTTTGCGCGGTCGCCCTTTGAAAATGCCATCAGCTGCGGCGACTCCTTTATAAGCTCAAAATCGATTTCACTGAGCGGCTTGCGCTTGCGGATAAGGCTTGTGTAAATGCCCGCGCGCGCGACGTCGCCCACCATTATAACGCCTTTTAAAACGCCGTCTGCGGTTATAAGGCGCTTGTAGCTGCCGTCTTTTTCTTCAACATAGCTTTCGCCGTCGTAGCTGCCCGCCGTCACCATGTGCAGGCCGAACACACCCGACGCGTTTATCGCCATGCCCTGTGTGAAATCGGCGTTGCCGCCCGCCATGTTGTGCCCCGCCGTCTCGCCTTGAAGCATGGCGTTTGGCCACAGCGGCAGCATACGCTTTTCGCCCGAGACAGCGTCGTACCCCTCTGTGCAGTCGCCCGCCGAATATACAAACGGCAGCGTTGTGCGGCAAGCGTTATCAATGATTATGCCCCTGTTTACCTCGCCGCCCGCGTCGCTGACAAGCTGCGTGTTTGGACGCACGCCAACTGCCATAACAAGCACGTCAAAATCAAGCACAGTGCCCGATTTCAGGGTCGCCGTTGTCTTGTCAAATTTTTCAACCAAGTCGCCGAGATAAAATTTTACGCCGTTGTCCTCCATGCGCTTTTGCACCATTGCCGAGCCTTTTTCGTCTAACACAGCGGGCAAAACGCGCGGCGCGAGGTCAACTATTGTGATTTCTTTGCACAGCGAGCGAATGCCCTCGGCGCATTTTACGCCTGTTAAGCCCGCGCCGACAATCAGCACGCGGCTGTCTTTATTTAATGAAGCCGCCAAAGCCTTTGCGCTTTCGAGCGTCATAAACGTGTGCTTTTGCAAAACTGTGTCATACCCTTGCGTTGGCGGCACAAACGGACGGCTGCCTGTGGCGATTAGCACGTTGTCATACGGCAGTGTGTCGCCGTTTGAGAGCGCTATCGTCTTTGCCTTAGCGTCGAGCTTTTGCGCCTTTACGCCCGATATGATGTTCACGTTATTTTGCAAAAACCATTCATCTGAACGGTAGCACATTTTTTCTTCTGTTGTTTTTCCCTCTAATAAATATGAGATGAGCGGGCGCGAGTAATTGAATTTTGCCTCGTCTGTCACAAGCGTTATTGCGCCGTGTTTATCGACCTGACGAATGCCGTCTATGCAGCCTATTGCCGCTGCCGAGCCGCCTATTATAACGTACATTATGCGCGCCCCCTTTCCTCAAACACTATCGCTTTGTTTGGACAGTGCTCAACGCACGACGGCACGCCGCCGTTTTGGGTGCACAGCTCGCACTTTTGCACTGCGCCGTGCTCACCGGGCAAAACCGCACCATAAGGGCAGCTTGCAACGCAGGTGTAGCAGCCGACGCACTTGCTTTCGTCTATCGTGACAACGCCGTCCGTGACGCTTAACGCGCCCGAAATGCAGCTTCGCACACAGATTGGCTCTTTGCAATGGCGGCACGCGACGGCAAAGCTTATGCCGTTAGGGGCTTCTTCAATTTTGATATTAGGGTGCACGGTGACACCCTTTAACGCCTTTACCATGTCGCTTTTGCCCGAATTGGCAAACGCGCAGTAATACTCGCACAAATGGCAGCCTAAGCACCATTTTTCATTTACATAAACTCGCTTCATACTTTTCCCCATTCTTGTTGCGGAAAAAATTTTGCAATTTGCAAAACTCACCCCTCATCCGTCACGCTTTGCGTGCCACCTTCCCCCGAGGGGGAAGGCTTCCCCTTGAGGGGAAGCTGTCGGCGCAGCCGACTGATGAGGTGAAAGCTTATTTCTCCGCCGCTATGGGGCGTCACATAACAATATATGCGTCACGCTCGGCGCCTACCGAGACGTATTTTATTTTGACGCCCACTGATTTTTCAATAAACAAGATATAATCTATTGCTTCTTTCGGCAATTCTTCCTTTTTGCGGCAATTTGCAAGGCTTGTTTTCCAACCCGGCATTTTGATGTTGACGGGCTTTGCCATCTCCAAAACGTCGCCGTAGGGGAAGTTTTCGATGCGCTTGCCGTCAAGCTCATACGCGATAGTTACCGGAATTTCATTCAGCGTGTCGAGTATATCAAGCTTTGTCAAGGCTATCTCGTCCGCGCCCTGTGCACGGCAGCCGTAGCGGCTTGCGACGACGTCAAACGGGCCCACGCGGCGCGGTCTACCTGTCGCTGCGCCGTATTCTCCGCCTGCGCGGCGAAGCTCTTCTGCTTCTTCACCAAATAATTCGCACGTGAAGGGGCCTTCTCCGACGCATGACGAATACGCCTTCATGATGCCGATGTTTAAGTCTATTTTATGGTTCGGCACGCCTGCGCCGACAGGTGCGTATGCGCCTATGACGTTTGACGATGAGGTGTACGGATAAATGCCGAAGTCGATATCGCGAAGCGCGCCGAGCTGTGCTTCAAACATGATGTTTTTGCCCGCTTTGGCGGCTGTGTCGAGGTAAAGCCCCGCGTCGCAGATGTACGGCTTTAGAATATCGCCGTATTTTTCGACCCACGCCCACATCTCGTCGAAGCTGACAGGCTCTTTGCCGTACACGCCGACGATTGTTAGGTTTTTGTAGTCGATGATTTCTTTAAGGCGCTTTTTGAGCGTTTCGGGGTGGAATAAATCGCCCATGCGGATGGCTTTTTTCATATATTTATCGCCGTAGATATACGCGATGCCACGGCGTGTTGAGCCGTATTTTGCGTCGCCCAAACGATCCTCTTCATATGCGTCCTGCATGACGTTATAGGGCATGCAGATGCACGCGCGCTCGGATATTTTGAGGTTTTCAGGCGTGATTTTGATGCCGCCCTCGCGCAGCTTTGCACACTCGTTTACAAGGTGCTGCATGTCGATGACCATGCCGTTGCCCATGACGTTTACGATATTTTCGCGCAGAATGCCCGACGGCAGAAGATTGAGGATAAATTTACCTCTCTCGTTTACCACGGTGTGACCCGCGTTGTTGCCGCCTTGATAACGAACTACGATGTCATAATCCTCACTAAGCAAATCGACCATGCGTCCCTTGCCCTCGTCGCCCCAGTTGATACCTGTAATTGCTGTTAACATTCTGTTTTCTCCTTTTCTCAATCGGTGTGTTTTCACACCGCACATATGGTTTTTCGCCAAAATAATGAAAAGCAAAAATATTTGACATGGCACATCGTAGGGCACGACGACCTCGGCGTGCCGTAAGCGCGGCACAAAGCATCGGTAAACGGCGCGCCGAGTCGTCGCGCCCTACGGAATATGCACATTGCAAACATAATTTTTTTCACCTTTATATAATACCATATTATAGAGAAAAGTGCTATTGTCCCGCGTGAGAAATTCCGAGAATTTCGAGCTCTTTTTCCGTCATTCCGACGCCGCGCAGCATCAGGCGGTTGCCCTTGAGCGACTCGATGGAATTTATGCCCATGCCGCCCATTATTTCCTTGATTTCGTGCTGCCACGCCGTGACGAGATTCACAAGGCGCTGCGTGCCTAAGTCGGGGTTTAAACGCTTTACAAGGTCGGGGCGCTGTGTGGCAATGCCCCAGTTGCAGCGGCCGAGCTGGCATGTGCGGCAGAGGTGACAGCCGAGCGCAAGCAGGGCGCTTGTGGCTATGTAAACAGCGTCCGCGCCGAGCGCAATAGCCTTTACAACGTCAGCCGAAGAGCGCATTGAGCCGCCGACGACTAGGCTCACGTTTCCGCGTATGCCCTCCTCGCGAAGCCGCGTGTCGACAGCCGCAAGCGCGAGCTCAATAGGTATGCCGACGTTGTCTCTTATCCGCGTTGGCGCTGCGCCCGTGCCGCCCCTAAAGCCGTCTATCGCGATTATATCAGCGCCCGAACGCGCTATGCCGCTTGCGATTGCCGCGACGTTGTGCACTGCGGCAATTTTGACGATAATCGGCTTTTTGTAGTCGGTGGCTTCTTTGAGGCTGTTGACGAGCTGACGCAAGTCCTCAATAGAGTAAATATCGTGGTGAGGGGCGGGGCTAATCGCGTCGCTGCCCTCGGGTATCATGCGCGTTTTTGACACGTCGCCCACTATTTTTATGCCCGGCAGATGTCCGCCTATGCCCGGCTTTGCGCCTTGCCCCATCTTGATTTCCACCGCCGCGCCCGCGTTTAGATAAGCCTTATGCACGCCAAAACGCCCTGACGCGACCTGCACTATCGTGTTTTTTCCGTACTTGTAAAAATCTTCATGCAGGCCGCCCTCGCCTGTGTTGTAGCATATGCCAAGCTCTGTTGCGGCTCTGGCAAGGCTTTCGTGCGCGTTGTAGCTTATCGAGCCGTAGCTCATTGCGCTGAACATGATTGGAACCGAAAGCTCGATGTGCGGCAGCTCGTGCGGGACGATTTTGCCGTCTGCGCCGCGCCTTATCTCCATTTCCTTTTTGCCGAGGAAAACCTTTGTCTCCATAGGCTCGCGAAGCGGGTCTATGGGCGGGTTTGTGACCTGTGAGGCGTTTAGCAAAATGCGGTCAAAATACGTCGGCAGCGGCTCGGGGCTGCCCATGCTTGAGAGCAGCACGCCGCCTGTTGCCGCTTGGCGATAGACGTTTTGGATATTGTCCTTAGTCCAGTTTGCGTTTTCTTTAAACGTGTGGTCGGTGCGCACTATTTTCAAAGCGCGAGTGGGACACAGCGAAACGCAGCGGTGGCAGTTGACGCATTTTGAATCGTCAGCGACCATTCTGCCCTCATCGGCGTCGTAGCTGTGCACCTCGTTGGCGCACTGTCTTTCGCACGCACGGCAGGCTATACAGCGCGTTGCGTTGCGCACAACCTCATAATCGGGATATATAAAATCTGCATACATTATGCCTTCACCCCCTCGTTAAGCCGCACGACGACGGCCTGCCCGCCCGACGGTGCCCACAGCTTTGTCAAATTAGGCTCAATGACGCGTATCGCACATTCCTCGCTCGCAAAGTATACAGTCTCGCCCTTTTCGGCACAGACCATACTGCGGAGCTTTAAGCGGTCGTTAAGCGCCATCATTCCGCCCGAAAAACCGAGCAAAATTGAGAATGGGCCTGTGATTAAAAGCGACGAAAACATCTCGCGAAGATACGTCATGCGCGCTTTTTCAGCCTCGGGCATACGGTCAATAGTGCTCCAAAACGGCGCGGCTATCACGCTTGCCGCCTCTTCATATGTAAGACCTTTGCGGCGGATAAGAAAGTCGAGGATATATGTTATCGCCTCCGTGTCTGTGAGCAGGCTGCAATTGTAGCCGTACATCTCGATAAAGCGGCGGTTAGCGTCGTATGACGAAATTTCGCCGTTGTGAACTATTGAAAAATCGAGTATCGAAAACGGATGCGCGCCGCCCCACCAGCCCGGGGTGTTTGTTGGGTAGCGCCCGTGCGCCGTCCAAGAGTAGCCGTCGTATTCGTCGAGCTTATAAAACTCGCCAACGTCCTCGGGATAGCCCACAGCCTTGAAAACGCCCATGTTTTTGCCCGACGAAAACACATAAGCGCCCTCGATTTTCTTGTTGACCTTTGTGACAAACCGCACGACAAACTCTTTTTCGTCGAGCTTTGAGTCGATTAAAATCTGCGATTTCGGCTTTGCGAAATACCGCATTAAATTTGGCGCGTCGGAAATACTTTCAACAGGCTTTGTTGGCAGTGTGCCGCTGTTTGCGACGTCGAAATCGTCCGATAAAACAGCCTCAAATTTGTGCTGCGCCTCAACGGTGTCGTAAAAAACGTGAAAAGCGTAGTCGTTTTTGTATTCGGGATAAATTCCATACCCCGCAAACCCGCCGCCCAAGCCGTTTGAGCGCTCGTGCATAGTTGCGATAGACGCGACAATTCGGCTGCCGTTCACGCGCCTGCCATCCTTGTTGAAAATGCCCGATATCGCACACCCCGACGGTATGCGCACCTCGCCTTCCCTTAACATACAGCTCCCCTTCCTTTCCCCCATAGCCGCCCAAATTAGCGGCTTCTCCTAAATATATACGCAAGCGGCTAAAGAAGATAGAAGAAAGAAAAGAGAAAGCACTTTCCACCACTTTTCTTTCTTCTTTTTATACCGCAACAAAAAAGGCGTTCACCAAGAGACAATGATCCCTTGGTGAACGCCTTTGTTCATAAAAACATTGTATAAGAAACGGCGTGCAAAGTCAATATGCGCATCACTTTTTGTAGACATACACAAAACATGATTTCGCAGAGCATAAAAGATAGTTAAAAACATCAAAAATTAAATGCTATCATAAAAAATATTTGACATTCAAAAACTCAGGGTGTATCATAAGCGCATAAACAGCAAAGGCGCTGTGAACCTTAATCGGGTTCACAGCGCTTTTTTTGTTGGCTGTTTTCGGGAAAAGTATTTTGGAGAAGCTGAAAAGGAGCGATATTTATGTCACACACACAGGAAATTTTCGGCAGCATGGTTTTTAACGATCACGTTATGAAGGAGCGCCTGCCGAGCGCGACCTACAAGAGCCTGCACGAGACTGTCCGCCGCGGCGCACCGCTTAACGTAGAGCTGGCGAACGTCGTCGCAAACGCGATGAAGGACTGGAGCATTGAGCACGGCGCGACGCATTACACACACTGGTTTCAGCCGCTGACAGGCGTGACAAGCGAAAAGCACGACAGCTTTATAAGCCCCACAAAGGACGGCCGCGTGATAATGGAGTTCAGCGGCAAGGAGCTTGTTCAGGGCGAGCCGGACGCGTCCTCGTTCCCATCGGGCGGCCTTCGCGCAACGTGTGAAGCGCGCGGCTACACAGCGTGGGACCCAACCTCTTACGCCTTTATAAAGGATGATGTGCTGTGCATTCCGACGGCATTTTGCAGCTATTCGGGCGAGGTGCTCGACGAAAAAACGCCGCTGCTTCGCTCAATGGCGGCCATCAGCACACAGGCGTGCCGCATACTTAAATTATTCGGGCAGGACGTGCCGCAGGTGACGACAACCGTCGGCCCCGAGCAGGAATATTTTCTTGTTGACAGCGAGCAGTATTTACAGCGCGAGGACTTGCGCCTTTGCGGGCGCACACTTTTCGGCGCAATGCCGCCAAAGGGTCAGGAGCTTGACGACCACTATTTCGGCGTTTTAAAGCCCCGCGTGTCCGAATATATGAAGCAGCTCGACGACGAATTATGGAAGCTAGGCATCGCGGCAAAGACAAAGCACAACGAGGTTGCACCGTCACAGCACGAGCTTGCGCCGATTTTTTCAACGACGAATATCGCGGTTGATCACAACCAATTGACGATGGAAATAATGAAAAAGGTCGCGACAAGGCTCAACCTCGCGTGCCTTTTGCACGAAAAGCCGTTCGACGGCGTAAACGGCAGCGGCAAGCACAATAACTGGAGCATAAGCAGCCCCACCGCAAACCTGCTTGACCCCGGCAAAACGCCGATGGATAATCTGCAATTTCTGCTTTTCCTCGCCGCCGTAATAAAGGCTGTTGACCAGTATCAAGACTTGCTGCGCGTGACAGTTGCGTCCGCCGGCAACGACCACCGCCTCGGCGCAAACGAAGCGCCGCCCGCGATTATCTCGATATTTGTTGGCGAGGAGCTTGAGGGCATCATCGACGCAATCGCCTCCGGCACAGATTATGTCGCGCCGCTAAAGGCCAAAATGGAGCTTGGCGTCGAAGTTCTTCCGACGTTCAGCAAGGACACAACAGACCGCAACCGCACCTCGCCTTTTGCGTTCACGGGCAACAAATTCGAGTTCCGTATGCCGGGCAGTGCGCAGAGCATAGCCGACGCAAATATTGTCCTCAACACCGCCGTCGCAAAGGAGCTAAAAGGCTACGCCGACGAGCTTGAGGGTGCAAAGGATTTCGACAAGGCCGTGATTAAGCTTGTAAAACGCACAATAAAAGACCACAAGCGCGTCATCTTCAACGGCAACGGCTACACAGACGAGTGGGAAAAAGAGGCCGCCGAGCGCGGGCTTTACAACCTTAAATCAACAGCCGAAGCGCTGCCGTGCATGATTGCGGACAAAAACGTTGCGCTGTTTGAGGAGTTTGGCATTTTCAGCAAGGCGGAGGTAAAAGCCCGCTATGAAGTGCACATTGAAAACTATGTAAAAACGCTGCACATTGAAGCGCTTACAATGCTCGACATGGCGAAAAAGCAGATTGTACCGTCAGTCTCCGCATACATGGGCGACATCGCGGGTACTGCATGCAGCAAAAAGGCTGTGTCGGAGGCGATATCCTGCAAAGCCGAGGAAGCGCTGCTCATAAAGCTTTCGGCGGGCGCGGACGCAGTATCAGAAGCCATCGACACGCTTGAAGCAGCCGTCAATGGCGACAAATACGAGAGCCTTGAAGAAGCCGTGTATTACAAAGAGCACGTTTTGCCCGCCATGGCAAAGCTTCGCGCCGCCGCAGACGGACTAGAGACTATATGCGGCAAGGACTACTGGCCGTTCCCCACATATTCCGAGCTTTTGTTCTCGGTAAACTAACCGCCTTTTCCTTATTCTCCTATATAGACAAACGGCGTATGTGTAAAAGCATACGCCGTTTGTCATTTTTTGTGCACGCCGATGCGGAGTATTTGTAGGGGCGATTCACGAATCGCCCGCGCAGGTTTGCACAAATTTACAGCAACGCGCACGCGATTGGTTTTCGGGCGATTCGTGAATCGCCCCTACACACCTTGTAAAATTGTAGGGACGCCATACATGGCGTCCGCACAGCAAGGACAAAACCACCTTACGGCTAACATTAATGTTTTTAAAAAATTTATTTTACAAATGCCTTGACATTGTATGCAAAACACGTTATAAATTTTATATAGATAAACGGTTGCAAGTCAGCCGCATTAAATTATGGAAGGGATTTTTTTCATGGACAGCATAGACAACAATGTATTCATTAGCCTGCGCAAAATTATTTGCGACCAGCTTGATATTGACGAAGAGAGAGTGACTTTAGAGTCAAATATTTTGGAGGATTTTGACGCTGACAGCCTTGATATTGTTGACATCGTAATGTCTATTGAAGACGAGTTCGGCATTGAAGTACCCGATGATGAAATCGAAAACTTCCACACTGTCGGCGATGTAGCGCAGTATATCGAGGATAACACCTAAAAGCTGCAAGGGGCTGTTGCACATTCGGAACAGCCCCTTTTAAATTTATGTGCATTTGCACCCCGTAGGGCGCGACGACTATGCGTGCCGTTTACACATGCACCCCGTAGGGCGCGACGACTCGGCGTGCCGTTTACACATGCACCCCGTAGGGCACGACGACTCGGCGTGCCGTTTATACATGCACCACGTAGGGCACGACGACTCGGCGTGCCGTTTACACATACACCACGTAGGGCACGACGA